>NZ_JAENMQ010000017.1:0-110246 GCF_016771845.1 Lelliottia jeotgali
CGTAATGACATGGTATCTCTCGCATCCCAGGGCATAAGCGACTCCAAAAACGGGTTCGTATGCCTTAGTTGTAAGTGTCTACCATGTCCCCGAACAAGTGTTCATGATGTCCCCGGACCGCACACCCATAGAGGGAGAGGGTTATTGATATTATTTCGCGTCGGTCGCAGAACCATCCGCATGCCAGGTGAAGACACCGAACTCAAAGCCCTTCAGATCGCCCTTCTCATCCCAGGACAGGGGCCCCATTACGGTTTCCACGGAGTTGGCTTTCAGCCAGGTCGCGATTTCAGCCGGATCGGCTGACTGATTAAGGCCCGCCTGCAGAGATTGCAGCGCGGCGTAGGTGGTCCACACGAACGCGCCGCTAGGATCTTGTTTCTTGGCTTTGATCGCGTCCACAATCGGTTTGTTCGCCGGAACCTGATCGTAGTTCTTCGGCTTAGTGACCAGCATCCCTTCAGCGGATTCGCCCGCGATGTTAGACAGAGAAACGTTCGCCACGCCCTCTGGACCCATGAACTGGGTTTTCAGACCGGCTGCGCGCGCCTGGCGCAGGATCTGACCCATTTCCGGGTGATAACCGCCGTAGTACACGAAGTCGATGTTCTCTTTCTTCAGACGCGCCACCAGGGTAGAGAAGTCTTTCTCACCGGCGGTGATCCCGTCGAAGAACACCACTTTGGCATTGGCTTTTTTCAGGCTGTCCTGCACGGAGCGCGCCAGGCCTTCGCCGTACTGCTGTTTGTCGTGAACAATCGCGATGCGCTGCGGTTTCACCTTCTCAAGAATGTATTTCGCGGCAGTTGGGCCCTGATCAGAGTCCAGACCGGTGGTGCGCAGAATCAGTTTATAACCGCGTGCGGTCAGCTCTGGCGCCGTCGCCGCCGGGGTGATCATCAGAATGCCTTCGTCTTCATAGATATCAGACGCTGGCTGGGTGGAAGAGGAGCACAGGTGACCGATAACGTATTTGATCCCGTCGTTCACCACTTTGTTCGCCACCGCGACCGCTTGTTTCGGGTCACAGGCATCATCATATTTTACGATCTGCAGTTTTTCGCCTTTGATCCCGCCCTTGGCATTAATGTCTGCAACCGCTTGTTCTGCACCGGTAAATTCCTGGTCGCCGTATTGCGCTACCGGGCCGGACATCGCACCGACAACAGCCACTTTAATATCTGCCTGAGCCATAGTGCTGAATGCCAACGCGATACATCCTGCCAGTAACGCTTTACCCTTCATATTCATCCTGAGATTCCCCATTATTATGGTTATAACGATTGTTGTGATGTTGTTGTGTAGCGCTTTATTTCAATTATAGGTCTGCTGCCCGCGCATTTTCAGCACACTCTGCTAAAACATACCCCATTTTTATGATTTTGGAATAGCTAATTTGAAATGTATATATGCTAGCCCGGCACACATTTGCGACCGGGCTTTGGCTTTATCGAGTCAGCGCCGCAGAGATGATATCCAGCGCTTTACGGAACTGCGCTTCGGGGATGGTGAGCGGATAGAGGAAACGGATCACGTTGCCGTAGACGCCACAGCTGAGCAGCAACAGCCCATCTTCGAGCGCGCGTTCCTGCACCAGTCGGGTAAATTCTGCTGAGGGTTGTCCGGTTTCGGGATCGTTGAATTCCACTGCGACCATTGAGCCTTGCGCACGGATATCAGCGATAAACGGGCAGGCGGCCTGGGCTTTGCTCAATACTTCCACCAAATGATGGCCCAGATGCGATGCGCGGGTGCAGAGATCTTCTTCGTCGATCACTTCCAGCACCGCCAGCGCCGCCGCAATCGCCAATGGGTTACCGGCGTAGGTGCCACCGAGCCCGCCAGGTGCAGGGGCATCCATGACTTCAGCACGTCCAGACACCGCCGACAGCGGCATCCCGCCCGCCAGGCTTTTCGCCATAGTGATCAGATCGGGTTTAACGCAGTGGTGTTCCATCGAGAATAGCTTGCCGGTACGGGCAAAACCGGTCTGTACTTCATCAGCGATAAGCAAGATACCGTGGGTATCGCACAGCGCACGCAGGCCTTGCATAAAATCAGGCGGTGCGACGTTAAATCCGCCTTCGCCCTGAACCGGCTCAAGGATGATCGCCGCCACCTGGTCCGGGGCGATATCGGCTTTAAAGATACGTTCGAGGCTTTTCAGCGCGTCCTGAGAACTCACGCCGTGTAACGTATTGGGATACTGGGCGTGATAGACCGAGCCGGGGAATGGACCGAAGCCGAGTTTGTACGGTGCCACTTTGCCGGTCAGCGCCATCGTCATAAAGGTGCGCCCGTGGAAAGCGCCACCGAAGGTGATGAGACCTGGGCGTTTGGTGTAAGCGCGGGCGATTTTGACCGCGTTTTCGACGGCTTCTGCGCCCGTCGAGAAGAAGGCCGTTTTGGCGGGCCCCTCAATCGGCACGCGGGCGTTAATACGCTCCGCGAGGGCGATGTAGCCTTCGTACGGCACAATCTGGTACGCCGTGTGGGTAAACGACTGGAGCTGTTTTTCGATGGCGGCGATCACTTTGGGATGGCGATGACCGGTGTTGAGCACCGCAATCCCGGCCGCGAAGTCGATCACCTCGTTGCCCTCGACATCCCACAGCGTGGCGTTTTCCGCTTTATCGGCGTAAAAACCGCACATCACCCCGATGCCGCGCGGCGTGGCCTGCACACGCCGTTCATTTAACTCGTTATTTTTCACCCTGTCCCCCTGAAAGATTCGCATGCGTAGCGCATCTGTAAGTGTTTGCCAGGGGGGAAGAATTCGCCAGAGCGGGTGATGAAAAAAGTCCTCACCGTAGGCCCGATAAGCGAAGCGCCATCGAGCATCTGTATCCGGTCTTTGCCGGATGGCGGCGGAGCCTTATCCGGCCTACAACTTCATAGGGTCTATAAAAAACAAAACCCCCAGATTTTCATCCAGGGGTTATCGGGGTACTTCGCGGGAATTACGCTTCGATAGCGGCGCGAAGTTTTTTCATGGCGTTCTTTTCAAGCTGACGCACACGCTCAGCGGAGACGCCGTAGCGGTCGGCCAGTTCCTGCAGCGTGGACTTGTTGTCTTCGTCCAGCCAGCGGGCGCGGATAATCGCCTGGCTACGCTCGTCGAGACCTTCCATCGCGTGGGTGAGTTTGTTCGCAGCCTGATCTTCCCAGTTATCCTCTTCGATGCCATCGGCAAAGTTAGAGGTTTTATCCTGCAGATACAGAACCGGTGCCATCGGCTGGCTATCCTGCGCATCGTCGTCAGAAGACATATCGAATGTCATGTCCTGGGCGGCCATACGGGATTCCATCTCACGCACGTCTTTACTGGAAACGCCCAGCTCACGCGCGACCATTTCCACTTCTTCCTGGTTGAACCAGCCCAGACGCTGCTTGGCTTTACGCAGGTTGAAGAACAGTTTGCGCTGCGCTTTAGTCGTCGCGACTTTCACAATACGCCAGTTACGCAGGACGTATTCGTGAATTTCAGCTTTAATCCAGTGCACGGCGAAGGAGACCAGGCGCACACCCACTTCCGGGTTGAAGCGACGTACAGCCTTCATCAGACCGATGTTGCCTTCCTGAATCAAATCCGCTTGCGGCAGGCCGTAGCCCGAGTAATTACGAGCAACGTGAACAACAAAGCGCAGGTGAGACAGGATCAGCGTCTTAGCTGCTTCCAGATCGCCCTGGTAATGCAGCTTTTCAGCAAGCTCCTTTTCTTCCTCAGCCGTCAACATCGGCCAGGTGTTCGCAGCCCGGATATAAGATTCCAGGTTACCAACAGGGGCTAAAGCTAAAGTTTGCATTTCTTTGGTCATTCATTCCTCTCAATATAGTGTCTTCTGGCGGTGGTTTGTCCCCATCAGGCAACAAGCATGCCAAAGCATTTGAGCAGTGAGACTAACATTCACATTTTTATCAGACCGTGATTTTATCCACAAGTTCCATGTAACGCTGTGAATAAATTACGCACAAATTGTGACAGCGATAAGCGATTGCGGGGGAGAGTCAACAGGGACTCTTTCCCTGCAGAGTGAAGTACTCAGTGCAGGGAAAGATTATACCAGAGATTTTTTATTGCGGGGTAAAGTGACGTAAATGTTGTACGGTCGCCAGCCAGGCGGCTACCCACCCGATCATCGAACACACCAGCAGTAGCAGCAGGCACTCATCGAATCCTAACCCACTGATATCAAACTTGGTTCCGAAAACCTGCGCCACTTCAGTGACGGCAGACGAGAGCCGCATCACCAAAATTTCTGACAAAATCAGTGAAAGAAATGCGCCGGAAAAACCGAGCAGTGCGCCGCCGTACAGGAACGGGCGCAGGATGAATCCATCCGTCGCACCAATCAGTTTCTGCACGTTAATGCTATCGCGACGGGAGAAGATACTCAGACGCACGCTGTTACCGATGACGAGGAACACCGCCGCCACCATCAGCACGCCGATCATCGCCGCCACGCGCCCCACCAGCCCGGTCAGGGAGGCGAGACGAGCAAACCAGCTGTCGTCCATCCGCACTTCATCAATCCCATTGATGCGGGTGATGCGATCGCGCAGGGTGTTGAGTGAATCAGTCCCCTGGAAATCCAGCTTCGGGATCACCACCGCCACGGCGGGCAGCGGGTTCTCTTCGAGCATATCCAGCGCGCCACCGAAACCTGACCAGTTGCGGAACTCGCCCAGCGCTTCGTCGCGCGACAGGTAGTTCACCTTCTCGACACCCTGCTCCGACTGAAGCTGTCCCACCACCTGCGCGGCGGCGTTATCGTCCAGCGCTTTATCCAGATACACCGTAATCTGCGGTGACGGATAGTATTGCGAAGCCGCCTGGTTGACGTTTTTGTAGACCATATAGCAGACACTTGGCAGCGTCAGGGAGATGGCGATCACCATCACCGTCAGGAACGTCGCCAGTGGTTTGCTTTTCAGATCCTGCACCGCGCCGTGGAAGGCGTAGCGCACCTGTTCGTTAAAGACATTGGTCTTACGGGAGTTCGGTTTCGGTGCCGCTTTGGCGCGTTTTGGCGCGTTACGGTTGCCGTCTCCGCCGCCCTGAGGCTTGCGGAAACGGTCGAATCGATTGCCGAACTGCCGAATCTGGTTAATTGCGTCGCGCTTATTCAACGTGGCCTCCGTGCAAATGACCGTCGCTCAGGGTCAACATGCGGTACGAACGACGGGAAATCAGCCCGATATCGTGCGTCGCCATCAGGACTGTGACTCCCACGCGGTTAAATTCCTCAAACAGACGCAGAATGCCTTCAGACAGCGCATCGTCCAGGTTACCGGTCGGTTCATCCGCCAGCAGAACGGCGGGTTTATTCACCACCGCGCGAGCGATGCCCACGCGCTGCTGTTCACCACCGGAAAGCTGAATCGGGAAGTTCTTCGCTTTGTCCAGCAGGCCGACTTTGTCGAGCGCCGCCGACACGCGACGGCGGATATCATCATAGCTAGCACCTGCAATGATCAGCGGGATTGCTACGTTATCAAAGACGGTGCGATCCATCAGCAGGTGGTGATCCTGGAAAATCATACCGATCTGGCGACGCAGAAACGGCACCTCACGGTTTTTTAGACGGCTGATATCGTGGCCGCCAAAAAAGATGTTCCCGGCGCTTGGCCGCTCGATCCCACAGATAAGCTTGAGCAGGGTACTTTTCCCCGCGCCGGAGTGGCCGGTCAGAAATGCCATCTCGCCCGGCTGCAGGTGGAATGTGACTCCCTGCAGCGCTTGTCTCCCACCGAGATAGGCCTTGCTGACGTGTTCAAAGCGAATCATTGTTAGTCCTCTCGGGCAAATAGTGCCTCAATAAAGTCGTCCGATTTAAACGGACGCAAATCCTCGATACGTTCGCCGACACCGATATAGCGGATTGGGATGCCGAACTGATCCGCCACGGAGAAGATCACCCCACCCTTGGCGGTGCCGTCCAGTTTGGTCAGCGTAATCCCGGTCAGCCCGACCGCTTCATCAAACAGTTTCGCCTGGCTGATGGCGTTCTGTCCGGTGCTGGCATCGATGGTCAGCATGATCTCATGCGGCGCGTCTTCGTCCAGCTTCTTCATGACGCGAACGATTTTCTTCAGCTCTTCCATCAGGTGCGATTTATTCTGCAGACGCCCTGCGGTATCAGCAATCAGCACATCGACATTTCGCGCCTTCGCCGCCTGAATGGCATCAAAGATCACGGACGCGGAATCCGCGCCGGTGTGCTGGGCAATCACCGGAATGTTGTTGCGCTGGCCCCAGACCTGCAGCTGCTCAACGGCGGCGGCACGGAAGGTATCGCCTGCCGCCAGCATCACGGTTTTGCCCTGCTGCTCGAACTGACGCGCCAGTTTACCGATGGTAGTGGTTTTACCCACGCCGTTGACGCCGACCATCAGAATAACAAAGGGCGTTTTGCCTTCAATATTAAGCGGTTCGTCAACTTTTGCGAGAATTTCGCCCATCTCATCTTTCAGCAGACCGTACAACGCCTCGGCATCGCGCAGCTGTTTACGGCTGGCGGTTTCGGTCAGTTTAGCGATGATTTTACGCGTGGTTTCCACGCCAACGTCCGCAATCAGAAGCTGTTCTTCCAGCTCTTCAAACAGATCATCGTCGATTTTTTTGCCGCGGAACAGACTGATAAATCCGGAACCGAGGTTTTCTTTGGTTCTGAACAGGCTGCGTTTCAGACGCGCGAAGAAACCTTCTTTGGTCGGTTTTTCCTGCTCCTGAACGATCTCTTCTGCCGGTGCTTCTTCTTCCCGCTCTTCGACCGGAACGACAATCACCGCTTCTTCTGCGGCAACGGCAGCCAGCGCCTGGGCTTCAAGTTCTTCGTCAGTGATTTCTGGCTCGTTTTGCGCTTCTTCTTCAACGGCTTCCACGATTTCGACGGTTTCCGCTTCCGCCTGCCACTCTTCTGGCGCGATCTCTTCCGCTTTTACCTCTTCCGGCAGCGGAAGTTCTTCGTGCTCAATCACCGCCTGCGGCGCTTCTTCGACCACAGGCTCAACAATCTCTTCGACCGCCTGATGAACCACAACCGGCTCTGGTTTTTCGCTTTCCTGAATCTGTTCGGTGACGTCGACCACTTCTTCAGCAAAGGCTTCGGTCTCTTCTTTGCTGTGCGCGTGCTCTTCCGCTTCGATTACCGCGGCGGTTTCGACAGGGGTTTCAGGCTGCGACTGTTCTTCAACTGCCTGCTGCTCTTCGATTTTTTGTTCTGTGTCTTGCTCTTTTTCGCCGAAGCCCAGCCAGGAAAAGAAGCCACGTTTTTTTTGTTTTGCCATCTGCGACGACACTCCTCGCGGTGCTATATACATGGAAGCTATAAAAATGATGAAATAGTCTAACACTTTACCTAATTAACATCACCGCCTGGAATCGCAGGCCAATTGTTAGCAGAGCTTTCCTGAAATGAAGAAAACGAACCGCCCGGCCGGACAAATTCGTATTATCGGCGGCCAGTGGCGAGGCCGCAAACTGCCCGTCCCCGACAGCCCTGGCCTGCGCCCGACCACCGATCGCGTCCGAGAGACGTTGTTTAACTGGCTGGCACCGTCGATGGTTGACGCTCGCTGTCTGGATTGCTTCGCTGGCAGCGGCGCACTGGGCCTGGAAGCCCTGTCACGTTACGCCGCCAGCGCCACGTTGCTGGAGATGGATCGCAGCGTTTCCAAGCAGTTACAGCAAAATCTGGCCACACTGAAAGCGACCAACGCCAAAGTGGTGAACACCAACGCGCTGGCGTTTCTCGCGCAACAAGGCACACCGCACGACGTGGTGTTTATCGACCCACCGTTCCGTAAAG
This sequence comes from Lelliottia jeotgali, assembly GCF_016771845.1. Classification (NCBI taxonomy): domain Bacteria; kingdom Pseudomonadati; phylum Pseudomonadota; class Gammaproteobacteria; order Enterobacterales; family Enterobacteriaceae; genus Lelliottia; species Lelliottia jeotgali. The sequence continues at coordinate 7,812 of NZ_JAENMQ010000017.1, forward strand.
GGCTGCTGGAAGAGACGCTCACGCTGCTGGAAAACAACGGCTGGCTGGCGGATGACGCGCTGATCTACGTTGAAAGTGAAGTGGAAAATGGCCTGCCGCCGGTGCCCGTTCATTGGGATCTGCACCGCGAACAGGTCGCAGGCCAGGTGGCTTATCGTTTATATCACCGTGAAGTACAAGGAGAACCTGATGCCAGTACTGATTAATTTTGGCCGTTTGCTGATGCTGGGCGTCTGGGCGTTTCTGATCCTCAACCTGGTCCATCCGTTCCCACGCCCAATGAATATTTTCGTTAACGTGGCGCTGATTTTCACCGCCTTTATGCATGCGTTGCAGATGGTGATGCTGAAAAACGGTATGCCGAAAAACGGGCCGCCGATGACCGGCTGGCAGCAGCTGCGGGTGTTTATTTTTGGCGTGTTTGAGCTGCTGGTGTGGATGAACAAATTTAAGGCGCAGGCGAAGAAATAAGGTGCGTTTTTTTGCCCGGTGGCGCTGCGCTTACCGGGCCTACGAAACCTGTAAGCCAATGCAAGCGAAGCGCCGCCCGGCAAATCACGGCTCCGCAACAAACCCTTCAAACCGCGATCCCTTGTAACTCAACGTCCCGCGTTCCCCCACCGTCAACTGATGATACTGCTTCTCATCGAGGCGAAACGTCATCTCCAGCCCGCCGCTTTGTGGCTTAAAGCTCGCTTCATAGCGCATCAACGCGCCCGCGGGCGTCACCTGCTGCTGGCGTGAACGGCGCTCGTTGAGGGGTTTTTCGCGCTTATTGCTCACCACCACCTGCTTTTGCAGCATCGGCGCGGCGTCATTATCAGCCTTTTCACGACGCTGCTGCACAAAACGAAATGAGGCGGCGATGACGATAATCGCCACGACAACCACGAAGAAAAGCGGCATTTTGCTCATTGTTGAATCCCATCAGATTATGCGGAAATCAGGATACCGCGTCCGATCCGGCATTGCCAAACGCCTGCCCGCGTCACTACACTGAATCAGAGAATCTTTCTTCAAAAATAACAGATACAGGGAGTTAATATGCTTTGGTCATTTATCGCTGTCTGTTTTTCCGCATGGCTTTATGTCGATGCGTCGTATCGCGGGCCTACGTGGCAGCGCTGGTTGTTTAAACCGGTCACACTGCTGCTCCTGCTGTTGCTCGCCTGGCAGGCACCGATGTTTAACGCCGTCAGCTATCTGGTGCTCGCGGGCCTTTGCGCCTCGTTGATTGGTGACGCGCTCACGCTGCTGCCGCGCCAGCGTCTGCTCTACGCCATTGGGGCATTTTTCCTCTCGCATCTGCTCTATACCATTTACTTCGCCAGTCAGATGACACTCTCCCTGTTCTGGCCGCTGCCGCTGGTGCTGCTGGTCATTGGAGCGCTGTTGGTGGCCGTCATCTGGACACGCCTGGAAGAGATGCGCTGGCCGGTCTGTACCTTTATCGCCATGACGCTGGTGATGGTCTGGCTGGCGGGTGAACTGTGGTTCTTCCGCCCAACATCACCTGCCATGTCGGCGTTCTTCGGTGCTGCGCTGTTGTTAATTGGCAACATCGTCTGGCTCGGGAGTCACTACCGCCGTCGCTTCCGTGCGGATAATGCGATTGCCGCCGCCTGCTACTTCGCCGGGCATTTCCTGATTGTGCGTTCGCTGTATATTTAATAGTGCTTGACTCTGGAGTCGACTCCAGAGTGTATGCTGCGGTTAATGAGAAAATTATCATTACCGGAGAGTGCCATGTCGACTCCAGAAACACCGAAAAAAGTGCCGCAATTCTCGGCACTGAAACTCAGCCCTGTTCCCGCTAAAGACGACTGCTGCTGCGACAGCGGATGTGAAACCCAAACGGCATCTGCGCTGCCTGAAACCGGCGAGCGCTACACCTGGGTAGTCAACGGGATGGACTGCGCCGCCTGCGCCCGCAAAGTCGAGAACGCGGTAAAACAGGTGCCGGGCGTCAGCCACGTTCAGGTCCTGTTCGCCACCGAAAAGCTGCTGGTCAGCGCCGATACGGATGTCAGCAAACAGGTTGAGGCGGCGGTCACCAAAGCCGGTTACTCCCTGCGCAACGAGCAACAACCTGCCGAAAAAACCTCTCCCCTGCGGGAAAACCTGCCGCTCATCACCCTGATTATCATGATGGCGCTCAGCTGGATGCTGGAGCAGTTTAACCATCCGTTCGGTAATCTGGCGTTCATCGCCACCACCCTGGTTGGCCTGTTCCCGATTGCGCGTCAGTCGCTGCGCCTGATGAAAAGCGGCAGCTGGTTCGCGATTGAAACCCTGATGAGCGTCGCGGCTATCGGCGCGCTGTTTATCGGCGCGACGGCAGAAGCAGCGATGGTTCTGCTGCTTTTCCTCATCGGTGAACGGCTTGAAGGTTGGGCGGCAAGTCGTGCACGTAAAGGCGTTAGCGCGTTGATGGCGCTGAAACCGGAGACGGCGACGGTGGTGGTGAATGGCGAGCGCCAGACAGTCGCTATCACGGCGCTGCGTCCGGGCGATGTGATGGAAGTGGCCGCCGGCGGGCGTTTGCCTGCAGACGGGACGCTTCTCACCGCGATGGCCAGCTTCGATGAAAGCGCCCTCACCGGTGAGTCGATCCCCGTTGAGCGCGAAACCGGCGAGAAAGTCCCGGCAGGCGCGACCAGCGTGGATCGTCTGGTGCAGCTCACGGTGCTTTCCGAACCCGGCGACAGCGCCATTGACCGCATCCTGAGGCTGATTGAAGAAGCCGAAGAGCGCCGCGCGCCCGTCGAGCGTTTTATCGACCGCTTCAGCCGCATCTACACGCCGGTCATTATGCTGATTGCCCTGCTGGTGGCCATTGTTCCGCCGCTGTTGTTCAGCGCGCCGTGGGAGGCGTGGATCTACAAGGGGCTGACGCTGCTGTTAATCGGTTGTCCATGCGCACTGGTGATTTCTACGCCTGCGGCCATTACGTCTGGCCTTGCGGCAGCCGCACGACAGGGGGCGTTGATTAAAGGCGGTGCGGCGCTGGAGCAATTAAGCCAGATTCAGCAGATTGCGTTCGATAAGACCGGCACGCTGACGGTCGGCAAACCGCAGGTGACGGGGATGTATCCCGCCGATGACGCATTGCTGGCGCTGGCCGCCGCCGTCGAGCAGGGTTCCACTCACCCGTTGGCGCAGGCAATTGTGCGTGAAGCGCAGTCGCGTGGGCTGACCATTCCCGCCGCCAGCGCGCAGCGGGCGCTGATGGGATCGGGTATCGAAGCCATCGTTGAGGGCAGCAAGGTGCTGATTTGCGCCGCTGATAAATTCCCGGCTGACGAGTTCAGCCCGCAAATCCGCGAGCGGGAACAGGCCGGGCAAACGGTGGTCATCATCGTCGTCAACGGTGTGGCAAAAGGCGTATTGGCTCTGCGCGATACTTTGCGCGACGACGCCAAAGAGGCGGTTGCGGCGCTGCATCGGTTGGGGATTCAGGGTGTGATTCTGACCGGAGATAACCCACGCGCGGCGGCGGCCATCGCCAAAGAGTTAGATCTGGAATTCAGAGCGGGATTATTACCGGCAGACAAAGTGCAGGCAGTCACTGCGCTCAATGCTCAGACGCCGCTGGCGATGGTCGGCGACGGGATTAACGACGCCCCGGCGATGAAAGCCGCCACGATTGGGATTGCGATGGGTAGCGGCACCGACGTGGCGCTCGAAACCGCCGATGCGGCGCTGACGCATAACCGCCTGACCGGTCTGGCGCAGATGATTTCGCTGGCACGTGCGACGCGGGCCAATATTCGTCAGAACATCACGATTGCGCTGGGGCTGAAGGGGATTTTCCTGGTCACCACGCTATTAGGCATAACGGGCCTGTGGCTGGCGGTGCTGGCGGATACGGGTGCGACGGTGCTGGTGACCGCGAACGCGCTGCGGTTGTTGCGTCGGAGGTCATAAACGCCGGGTGGCGGCTTCGCCTTACCCGGCCTACGAATTTGTGCAAATAACGAAGCGATGATTTCGTAGGCCCGTGCAAGCGAAGCGCCGCCGGGCAAAAAGCGATGATGTTGTAAGCCGGGTCTACCCGGCGAAAAGCAACTACCCTTTGCGCACCAGATACCGATACGGAAGGGATTCCGTGGCTTGAGCCACCAGCTCATGTTCCATAAAGGTACAAAAACCCGGGATATCGCGGGTGGTGGCAGGATCGTCAGCAATGATCAGCAGCGTCTCACCACTTTGCATCGTGCGCACGGTTTTGCGCACCATCATCACCGGCTCCGGGCAGCGGAGGCCCTGCGCATCAAGGGTATGGTCTGGGCTGGCAAACAGGTCGGTCATCATCGTCTCATTCACATCAAAAAACGGCTGTAGTTTACGCCGCGTTTTGCCCAAAGCAAACCAGGTTAACGATTGCGCGAAAATTAGCCATTGCAAAGAACGTTGAACGCAGTATGATGCGACCGTTTTTATTGGGTTCCCTCACCCCAAATATCCATCAAAAAGGTCACAATATGACGCAGTTCTCTCAATCGCAGCGCGTAAAAGCGTTGTTCTGGCTATCGCTATTCCATCTACTGGTGATCACTTCCAGTAACTATCTGGTGCAGCTGCCGATCTCTATTTTTGGTTTCCACACCACCTGGGGCGCATTCAGCTTCCCGTTTATCTTCCTCGCGACCGATTTAACCGTGCGTATCTTTGGCGCGCCGCTGGCCCGACGCATTATCTTTGCGGTGATGCTGCCTGCGCTGTTCATCTCGTACGTCATCTCTTCCCTGTTCTACATGGGAAGCTGGCAGGGCTTTGAGGCGCTGACGCACTTCAATCTGTTTGTCGCTCGAATCGCTGCCGCCAGCTTTATGGCGTACGCGCTGGGACAGATCCTCGACGTTCATGTGTTTAACCGCCTTAGACAGAATCACCGCTGGTGGATGGCACCGACGGCGTCCACGCTGTTCGGTAACGTCAGCGACACGCTGGCCTTCTTCTTCATCGCTTTCTGGCGCAGCCCGGATGCCTTTATGGCCGCCCACTGGATGGAAATCGCGCTGGTGGATTACTGCTTCAAAGTGCTGATCAGCATTGTGTTCTTCCTGCCGATGTACGGCGTGCTGCTGAATATGCTGATGAAAAGGCTGGCGGATAAATCTGAAATCTCGGCATTGCAGGCCGGTTAAAGGTTCGCTTTATCAGTTGTGATAAGATGGATGAATGAGCCGTTATGGCCGTTTATCGAAAGGAAGATGTTAATGCGCAATCTGGTTAAATATGTCGGGATTGGCCTGCTGGTCGTGGGTCTTGCAGCCTGTGATAACAGCGATACGAAAACCCCTGCTCAGGGCGCTTCCGCTGAAAGCAATGCTACCGGTCAGCCGGTGAGTCTGATGGATGGCAAACTCAGTTTCTCTCTGCCGGCGGATATGACCGACCAGAGCGGCAAGCTGGGTACGCAGGCGAACAACATGCACGTCTATTCCGATGCCACCGGGCAGAAAGCAGTGATCGTGATTGTCGGTGACGACGCTAACGAAGATCTGGCGGTGCTGACCAAGCGCCTGGAAGATCAACAGCGTAGCCGCGATCCGCAGCTGCAGGTAGTGACCAACAAGTCCATCGAACTGAAAGGCCACACCCTGCAACAGCTGGACAGCATTATCTCTGCCAAAGGCCAGACCGCCTACTCCTCCGTGGTGCTCGGTAAAGTCGACGGCAAACTGCTGACCCTGCAAATTACCCTGCCAGCGGACGATCAGCAGAAAGCGCAGACCGCAGCGGAAAACATTATCAATACCATCGTGATCCAGTAATTATCATCACGATTCAACGGCCTCCGTCGCTTGCGCCGGGGGCCGTTTTTTTAAGCGCCAGGTGAGCAACAATGCCACCGACACCAGCCCCGCCGCCGCCAGATAAATCACCGGCACGCCCGCATACGCCATCAGCAGCCCGGCCAGCGGCCCGGTAATCCCCAGTGACATATCCATAAACACCGTATACGTCGCCAGCGCCGAGCCTTGGTTTTGCTGCGGCACCGCTTTCACCGCCACCACGCCCAGCGCCGGGAAGACCAACGAGAAGCCTGCGCCCGCGAGGAATACGCCGATTTTCGCCACCCACGGCTCGCTGGCGATTCCAGTCAACAGCAGGCCGACAATCTCCACACCAAAACAAATCATCGCCACGTTCAACCCGCCGAGGCGGTTGATGCCGTTCGGAAACAGCAGGCGCGCGCCCACGAACGCACAGCTAAACAGCGTCAAAGCGAACGCCGCGCCGTCCCAGCCTTTGGCGTCATAAAACAGGGTGATAAAGGTGGCGATTACGCCAAAACCAGCGGACGCCAGCGCCAGCGCCATGCCGTAGGGCCAGACGCGCCCCAGCACCGCGCGAAACGGCAGCGGCTTGCCTTTGCTGGCTTTCACTTTCGGTCGTGGGAGCGCGAGTAAAATCGCCATCAGCGCCACTACCATAATGGTTATCGCCAGACCTTGCAGACCGCCCCACGCGTAACACACTACGCCCAGCGGCGCACCGAGCGCCATCGCGCCGTAGGTGACAATCCCGTTCCACGAAATCACGCGCCCAATATGTGCATTTCCGACCACGCCCACGCCCCATAGCGTCGAGCCGGTTCCGGCGAGGCTTTGCCCGATACCCAAAATCACGCGCCCAAGGCACAGCAATGCCAGGCTCAACAGCGGCCAGCCGCTGGTGGTCGCTGCCAGAAAATAGCTGAGACCGCTCAGGAAACAGCCGCATAATCCCACCACGACAATGCTTTTTGGCCCAAACAGATCCGCATAGCGCCCCGACTGCGGGCGACTCATCAGCGTGGCGAAATATTGCAGGCTAATCACCAGCCCCGCCCAAAAGGCGCTAAACCCCATCACGTCATGGACGTAGCCCGGCAGTACCGCCAGCGGCAGACCAATGGTGAGATAGCTGGCGAAGTTAAACATGACGACAGAAACAATACGCAGATTGAGGCGCAATCCGCTCAGCGCCGGTTCGGCGGCGGGTACGGGCATGAAGATTTACCTGGTTTTTTGCAACAGTGTTTCACTATTACCACGTCATGCCACGAAAAGCAGCAGCGACTTTCAGATTAACGGCGTCAAACGAAGCGGTCCCCAGGCACTACACTTAACGGGCATACAACAAAAGGAATCAGCATGACGACCCTCCAGCCCGATAAGACGGGCCTGCATATTTTATTAAAACTCGCCTGCCTGGTCGTAATCCTCGCCGGCATTCATGCTGCGGCAGATATTATCGTTCAGCTTCTGCTGGCGGTGTTTTTTGCCATTGTTCTCAACCCGCTGGTGACTTGGTTTATCCGCCGCGGCGTGAGCCGTCCGGTGGCCATCACCATCGTCGTTTTCGTGATGCTGATCGTACTGACCGCGCTATTCGGCGTGCTGGCCGCTTCACTGAGTGAATTCTCGACCATGCTGCCGAAGTACAACAAAGAGCTGACGCGTAAAATTGTCGAGCTCCAGCATATGCTGCCGTTCCTCAATCTGCATATCTCTCCGGAGCGAATGCTACAGCGCATGGATTCCGAAAAGGTGATGACCTTCGCCACCACTTTGATGACCGGGCTTTCCGGCGCGATGGCCAGTATTTTACTGCTGGTGATGACGGTGGTATTCATGCTGTTCGAAGTGCGCCACGTGCCGTACAAACTGCGCTTCGCGCTGAACAATCCGCAGATCCACATTGCCGGTCTGCACCGCGCGCTGAAGGGGGTTTCTCACTATCTGGCGCTAAAAACGCTACTCAGCCTATGGACCGGGGCGATTGTCTGGCTGGGGCTTGAACTGTTAGGCATTCAATTCGCATTAATGTGGGGCGTGCTGGCGTTTCTGCTGAACTATGTCCCTAATATTGGGGCCGTTCTCTCTGCCGTACCACCGATGATCCAGGCGTTCCTGTTCAACGGCTTTTACGAATGTATGCTGGTGGGCGCACTATTTTTGGTCGTGCATATGGTGCTGGGAAATATCGTCGAACCGCGCATGATGGGCCATCGTCTGGGAATGTCGACGCTGGTCGTCTTCTTGTCATTATTAATATGGGGATGGCTGCTAGGACCGGTCGGAATGCTGCTTTCAGTCCCGCTCACCAGCGTGTGTAAAATATGGATGGAAACCACCAAAGGCGGTGGAAAACTGGCGATTCTTCTTGGACCAGGGCGACCAAAAAGCCGACTTCCTGGATAATCCCTTCAGCGTAAACCTACCAACCGGGGTAGGTTTACGTCATTTCTCAGGTCTATAGACTATGTGCCGATTTTATAAAATCGGCACTGTTGTTATTTTTAAGTAAAAACTTCTTAGAACAAGCCGATAACAGAAATGTTGTCTACATTGCTGTTGAGTTAATTAAAGTTAAATTGGCAATGTCAAAAATAAATAATGCAAAAATGATATTTATCGTAATAGCCTGAATTTGCTTTAAGAATTATATTACGGGAATATCGCGGACATAATCACTATTATTGATACGGAGTTGTTGATGAAGAAGATTGTAAAATGGTGTGCGGCTTTTGCCATTATGGGCGCGCTGGCAGGCTGTGCGCGTACTGCCCCGGTTGATCAGGTTCATTCTACTGTCAGTGCCGGTCATTCTGCAGAACAGGTGAAATCAGCGATTCTGAAAGCCGGTCTTCAGCGTGACTGGATTATGTCGGAAGTCAGCCCTGGTGTGATCAAAGGCCGCCTGCAGGCACGCGATCACAGCGCAGAAGTTCGCATCCCATATACAGCGACAAGCTATTCTATTAATTACGAAAGCAGCCTTAACCTGAAAGCCAGCGACGGGAAGATTCATAAGAATTACAACCGTTGGGTTCACAATTTAGACCACGATATTCAGCTGAATCTCGCCCAGATCGCCGCGCAGTAAATTTTATTAAAGTCGGGCCACCCTCGGCCCGATAATGAATCTTCTGACCAGTGAAAGGTTACGCCTTAATGTACGAAACGGACTCCCTCAGCGCTCTGGATGCTATCACTGAAGCGCAGCGTATCGCTTTTGCTCCCATGCTGTTTCAAACGGCGCTTTGTCTGCGTAACTCAGGCGTTTTAGCCTGGCTGGATAAACAGGGAAAACGGGGCGCAGATCTTGATGAAATTGTCGAGCACAGCACCCTGAATGAATACGCGGTGAGCGTTCTGTTAGATATGGGATTAAGCGGGCGGATCGTTACCCATAAAGAGGGGGTGTACTACCTCGCGAAAGTGGGACATTTTCTTCTGCATGACACCATGACCCGGGTAAATATGGATTTTACTCAGGACGTTTGTTATCAAGGATTATTTCACCTCTCTGATTCGCTTAAAGAACAAAAGCCTGCGGGATTATCCGTATTTGGCGAATGGCCGACCATTTATCCGGCATTGTCGCAATTACCCGCACAGGCGAAAGAGAGTTGGTTCGCATTTGATCATTACTATTCTGACGCCGCTTTTGATGCCGCATTGCCATATATATTCGCAAGCAAGCCGACAAAATTGTACGATGTCGGCGGAAATACAGGTAAATGGGCTTTACGCTGTTGCCGGTATGATGAAAATGTTGCCGTTACACTCCTCGACCTCCCGCAGCAAATAGCGTTGGCGCAGGAAAATATCGCAAATGCAGGATTATCTCATCGCATTGGGTTCCATGCTGTCGATATGCTTAGCAACGCGGCGCTGCCGGGCGAAGCCGATGTGTGGTGGATGAGTCAGTTCCTCGACTGTTTCTCTCCCGATCAGATTGTCACGATGCTGAGTAAAGTCGCTCAGGTCATGAAGCCAGGCGCGCGGTTGTGCATTATGGAACTGTTCTGGGATGCCCAGAAATTCGAAGCCGCTTCATTTAGCCTGAATGCGACCTCGCTCTATTTCACCTGTATGGCGAATGGCAACAGCCGCTTTTATAGCGTCGAGAAGTTTTATCACTACCTGGAGCAGGCCGGTTTCCACATAGAGCAACGACTGGATAATCTTGGTTTGGGTCATACCTTACTGATTTGTCAGAAAAACGAACAATAAACGCTTTGAAATATCTGACGGTTAACGCCGTTATTTGATGACGATAGATCGCGGACGCGCGTAGATGAAATTTGCACTTAACATTATCGACTGGCAGGCCAGAGCGCCGGGTCTCAGTGATGCCGAACAATGGCAGGCGTGGTCACGCGATTCGCTCGCGATTGACCCCACTGCGCCGCTGGCAAAACTTACCGATTTACCGATGATGACTGCGCGTCGCCTCAACTCTGGCAGCAAACTGGCCGTCGACTGCGGCCTGGTCATGCTGCGAAAACACGCTATCGACGCGGTGGTTTACACCAGCCGTCACGGTGAATTAGAACGCAACTACCGCATTCTGCACGCGCTGGCGACCGATCAGGCCGTTTCGCCGACCGATTTTGCCATGTCAGTGCACAATTCAGCGGTCGGAAATCTCACCATCGCCGCGCGTCAGCCGATTGTCTCCTCGTCCCTTTCCGCTGGGCTGGATACCTTCCAGCAGGGCCTGTGCGAAGTCCTGTGTTTGCTTCAGGCAGGCTATTCCCGCGTGCTGCTGGTCGATTTCGATGGGTCTCTCCCGGCGTTTTACCACCCCCATTTACCCTCGCAGATGCCGACCTGGCCATACGCGCTGGCTGTCGTTATCGAAGCCGGGGACGCACTGCGTTGTGAAACCCGTTCTGGCAGCGACGGCGAAGAACCGCCACTGCCGCAAAGCCTGATGTTCCTGCAACATTATCTGCGCGACGAGCCGCAGTTTGTGGTGTCCGGTGAACGCCTGCTGTGGCAGTGGTCCCGCGCATGAACGCGTTAGCCAGCAGTATTAATCGGATATGGCGTCTGGTCATGACCGGATTTTGCTTCGCGCTGTTTGGCGTGGGCGGGCTGCTGCTGTCGCTGGTCTGGTTCAATCTGCTGCTGATTGTTCAACGCGATCGCGCCAAACGCCGCCGCCTGGCGCGGCGCAGTATTTCCGCCAGCTTTCGTTTCTTCATGAATGTGATGCGCCTGACGGGTGTGCTGGATTATCGCATTGATAATCTCAACGCTTTACGCAGTGAACGCGGCTGCCTGGTGATCGCCAATCATCCGACGCTGATCGACTACGTTATTCTCGCCTCGGTCATGCCCGAAACGGATTGCCTGGTAAAAAGCGCCCTGCTGCGCAATCCCTTCGTCAGCGGCGTGATTCGCGCGGCGGATTATCTGATCAACAGCGAAGCCGACACCCTCTTAGCGGCCAGCCAGCAACGGCTTGCCCAGGGCGACACCTTACTGATTTTCCCCGAGGGTACGCGCACGCGCGTCGGGGAAGCCATGACGTTGCAACGCGGTGCGGCCAATATCGCCGTGCGCTGCAACAGCGATCTGCGGGTCGTGGTGATCCACTGCAGCGAACATCTGCTCGATAAAAAAAGCCGCTGGTACGACGTCCCCCCACGCAAACCGTTCTTCACGGTCGACGTCCGCGAGCGGGTCAATATTCACGATTTTTACGATGCGACAGAACAAGAACCGGCCCTGGCAGCACGCCAGCTGAACCGGCATCTGCAGCATCGCTTAACTTCAGGTCTTCAATCTTTGTCAGGAATTAATGATGCAAGCGCTTTATCTTGAAATTAAAAATCTTATTATCTCTACGCTGAATCTGGACGAACTTACCGCCGACGATATCGACACCGACGCCGCGCTGTTCGGTGATGGTCTGGGCCTCGATTCCATCGACGCGCTGGAACTGGGGCTGGCCGTGAAAAACCAGTACGGCGTTGTGCTATCCGCGGAAAGCGAAGAGATGCGTCAGCACTTCTATTCCGTCGCCACGCTGGCATCATTTATCCATGCCCAACGCGCCTGAGAACGAATTTGCTATGACAGAACAAAACGCCATTTACCAGGAAGTCTGCGGACTCCTGACCAAACTGTTTGAAATCGACCCGGAAGATATTTCCCCCGAGGCTCGCCTGTACGAAGACCTTGAGCTGGACAGTATCGACGCCGTCGACATGATTGTTCACCTGCAGAAGAAAACAGGCAAAAAAATCAAACCTGAAACCTTCAAAGCGGTGCGCACCGTTCAGGACGTGGTAGACGCTGTGGAACAGCTTCTGCGCGAAGAGTAAGACGCCGTGCGTGGCGGACGATCTTTTCCGGCGATCCCACTGCTGACGGGGTTGATGCTGCTCGCCTGGCCATTTCTGATTGGCTTTGGGCTGACGCATAACAGCCTGCACTGGCTGCTGCCGCTGATGGCGCTGCTGCTGGTGTTTCGTCTGCGCCAGGCGCGGCACGCTGCCGGGCCCATGCGCTTTGTCGTGCAAACCGTCGCGCTGGCGGGTATCGCGCTGTGCACAGCGAGCTACGTGCTGAAAGCGCACCAGTGGCTGCTGCTCTATCCGGTGGTGGTCAATCTGGTGATGCTGGCTGTTTTTGGCGGCTCTCTGTGGACCAAAATGCCGCTGGTCGAACGGCTGGCAAGAATACGCGATCCCCATTTGCCCCCGGAAGGTGTTCGCTACACCCGCACTGTGACGCGCGTGTGGTGCGGCTTTTTCATCGTCAATGGTTCGATTGCGCTGTTTACCGTCATCAACGGTGACATGCAGCTCTGGACGCTGTGGAACGGCATGATCGCTTACATCCTGATGGGAACGCTGATGGCGACGGAGTGGCTGGTGCGCCAACGGGTGATTAAAAAAAGTGAAGCCCATGAATAAACCCCTGCCTCTGGGCGAGTGGCTGAATGCGCCGCGCCCGGATGATACGCCGATTGCCTGGCTTGACGATCACACCTGGACGCTCGGGCAGCTTCGTCACGATGTTTCATCCCTGACGCACATGCTCAGCCAACAGGAAGGCGAGCGCTGGGCGCTGTGTTTTGAAAACAGCTACCTGTTTATCGTCGCCCTGCTCTCCGCTCTCCATGCGGGAAAAACGCCTGTCATCCCCGGACACAGCCGCGTCTCGCTACTTGAAGAACAACAGGCGCTGTTCAGCGGCGTGCTCAGTGACCAAACGCTGAACTATCCGGGCCGCCTGATGGTGGTGAACTCCGCCCGTCGTACGTGTGAGTCCTTCACGCCGCTGCCGCTGGTGGCTGAATCAGCCTTTGTCGAGCTGTTCACCTCCGGTTCGACCGGTGCACCGCGACGGATTATAAAGCCCATCGCCCGCCTCGATTGCGAAGCCACGCTGCTGGCTAACCGCTTTGGTGAACGTCTGGCGGGATGCAGTATTGTCGCCTCCGTGGTGCCGCAACATTTGTACGGCCTGACGTTCCGCATTTTCTTACCCCTGTCGCTGGGTTTACCGCTGCACGCCGCGATGCTCTATTACGCCGAACAGCTGGCGGCATTGCCGCACAATCGGCGTTACGCCTTTATCAGCAGCCCGGCGTTTCTGAAGCGGCTCGATACTCAGCTTGCGCCGCCGCCCGTGGACATGTTGCTCTCGGCTGGCGGTATGCTGCCGTGGGATGAAGTCACCGCCACGCATCGCTGGATGAACGTCTGGCCAGATGAAATTTACGGCAGTACCGAAACGGGCATTCTCGCCTGGCGCCATCGTCAGGAGGAGTCGATTCCGTGGCTCCCGTTCCCCGGCGTGCATTTCCGCCACGAAGGCGAAATCTGCCATGTGACTTCTCCGTTGATTCACCAGGCGAACGGATTACCGCTCGACGATATTCTGCACTTCGACGACAGCGGGATGTTTAGCATCGCCGGACGCCGTGGACGGGTGGTTAAAATCGAAGAGAAGCGCGTGTCGCTGAACGAAATTGAGCAACGCCTGCTGGAACTGGACGGCATTCGCGAAGTCGCGGCCCTGCCCGTCACGCGCGGCGGGCGACAGGGAATCGGCGTGCTGTTGGTGCTGAATGACGACGCACGTCATCGTCTGCACCAGCACGGCAATAAAGCGCAGGAATTTGCCTGGCGGCGTGCCCTGCTGCCGTGGCTTGAACCGGTCGCCGTACCGCGCTACTGGCGGATCATTGATGAGATGCCCGTCAACAGTATGAACAAGCGTGTCTATGCGCAGTTACAGGAGTTATTTCATGAAAATCCATGAAATCGAGCGCCACCAGCCGCAGCCACAGGATCTGGAGATTGTCCTGCATCTCGACCCTGCGTTGTTCTGGTTCCAGGGACATTTTGCCGTGCAGCCGCTGCTGCCGGGCGTGGCACAGCTCGACTGGGTGATGCACTACGCCACTACGCTGCTGGCACCGGAATATCGTTTTCACAGTATTCAGAACGTGAAGTTCCAGGCACCGCTGCTGCCGGACACCACCGTGACCCTGACGCTAAGTTGGAACGCCGAACGTCAGATCCTCACCTTTAGCTATCAGCGTCACGACGGCGATGTGCGCCATACCGCCAGCAGCGGGAAGATTCGGTTATGTCGCTGACATTCCGCCCCTGCGTGCTGATCCCCTGCTACAACCACGGGGCGATGATGGCGAGCGTGCTGTCTCGCCTGCAATCGTGCGGTTTGCCGTGCCTGATCGTCGATGACGGTAGCGAAGAGAGAACCCGGCTGGAGCTGGAACGCCTGGCAGCAGAACATCCGCAGGTGACGCTGATCCGACTGGCCGACAATGCCGGGAAAGGCACGGCGGTCATTCGTGGGCTGGAAGAATCCGCCCGCGCGGGGTTTACTCATGCAGTGCAGGTGGACGCCGACGGCCAGCACGCTATTGAAGATATCCCGCAGCTGTTAGCCCTGGCGGAACGCCACCCGGACGCGCTCATTTCCGGCCAGCCGATTTATGACGATTCGATCCCGCGCTCGCGTCTGTATGGCCGCTGGATAACCCACGTCTGGGTGTGGATCGAAACCCTGTCGCTGCAGCTTAAAGACAGCATGTGCGGCTTTCGCGTTTATCCCATTGTCCCCACGCTGAAACTGGCGGAACACGCCACGCTCGGCAAGCGGATGGATTTTGATACGGAAGTGATGGTCCGCCTCTACTGGCAGGGCCACACCAGCTATTTTGTGCCGACGCGGGTGACCTATCCCCACGACGGCCTGTCGCATTTCGATGCTCTGAAAGACAACGTGCGCATCTCCCTGATGCACACCCGCCTGTTCTTCGGCATGTTACCGCGCATTCCAGCGCTTCTGATGCGCCGTCGCCCTCAGCACTGGGCCGAGCAGCAGGAAGTGAAAGGGCTGTGGGGTATGCGCCTGATGCTGCGCGTCTGGCAGCTGTTCGGACGTCGCGCGTTTAGCCTGCTGCTGTGGCCGGTGATCGGTGCGTACTGGCTCACCGCCCGCCCGGCGCGACAGGCGTCTCAGCAATGGCTGGCACGGGTGGCTGACGAGTTTAAGGCGCAACAGCGCCCGCTGCCGCCGCGCTTTAACAGCTTTTTCCACTTCATGCGTTTCGGCTATTCGATGCTGGATAAAGTCGCGGGCTGGCGCGGTGAACTAAAGATGAACCGGGATGTGTTATTTGCGCCCGGCGCGCAAGAGGCGCTGAACGTTGATTCGCAACAGGGCAAACTGCTGCTGGCTTCGCACCTCGGTGACGTAGAAGCCTGCCGTGCACTGGCGCAAATCGAAGGCAGCAAGACCATCAACGCGCTGGTGTTTAGCGATAACGCCCAGCGCTTTAAGCAGATTATGCAGGAGATGGCCCCACAGGCCGGGTTGAACCTGATGCCCGTTACCGATATCGGGCCGGATACCGCTATCGCCCTGAAAGAGAAGCTCGATCGCGGCGAATGGGTGGCGATCGTCGGCGATCGTATCGCCGTCACTCCGCAGCGCGGCGGCGAATGGCGGGTTATCTGGAGTCAGTTTCTGGGTCAGCCCGCGCCGTTCCCGCAGGGAACGTTTATTCTCGCCTCCATTTTGCGCTGCCCGGTAGTACTGATTTTCGCACTGCGCCAGCAGGACAAACTGCATATTCACTGCGAATCCTTTGCCGACCCGCTGCTTCTGCCGCGCGGTGAGCGCCAGCAGGCGCTCCAGCTAACCGTTGATCGCTATGCCCAACGCCTCGAGCACTACGCGCTGATGTCGCCGCTCGACTGGTTTAATTTTTTCGATTTCTGGCATCTGCCGGATGCCAAAGAGAAGGAGTAAAGGGTGCTGACCGATCCCCGTTTTACGACCGACGTCGAGCTGACCGTCCCCTTCCACGACGTGGATATGATGGGCGTAGTCTGGCACGGCAACTATTTCCGCTACTTTGAGATCGCCCGCGAGGCGCTGCTCAACCAGTTTGATTATGGCTATCGCCAGATGAAGGCGTCCGGTTACGTCTGGCCAGTGGTCGATACGCGGGTGAAATACCGCGACGCGGTGAAATTCGAACAGCGCATCCGCGTGCGGGCGCAGATCGAAGAGTTTGAAAACCGTCTGCGCATCGCCTATCAGATTTTCGACGCCGAAACCGGGAAGCGCACCACCACCGGGTACACCATCCAGGTGGCCGTCGAAGAGAGCAGCCACGAAATGTGTTTCGTCAGTCCGGCGATTTTATTTGAACGTATGGGAGTTACACCATGAAAGGGTGGTTACTGCTGGCCCTGCTGGTCAGCCCGTGGGTCGGCGCGGTCACGCTGGATGAACTGCAGCAGCGCTTTACCGAGCAGCCTGTGGTGCGCGCGCACTTCGAGCAGACCCGTACCATCAAAGATCTCCCGCAGCCGCTGCGTTCGCAGGGCGAAATGCTGATCGCCCGCGACGACGGTTTGCTCTGGGATCAGAAAGCGCCGTTCCCGATGACTCTGCTGCTGGACGACAAACGTATGGTGCAGGCGATCAACGGCCAGCCGCCGCAAACCATCACCGCCGACAATAACCCGCAGATGTTCCAGTTTAACCATCTGCTGCGTGCCCTGTTCCAGGCCGATCGCAGCGTGCTGGAAGAGAACTTCCGCATTGATTTTAAAGACCTCGGCGCGGGCCGCTGGTCGCTGGTGCTGACGCCCATCACCACGCCGCTGGACAAAATTTTCGCCACCATGAATCTGGGCGGTGCGACCTATCTGGAGTCGATCCAGCTCAACGACAAACAGGGCGACCGCACGGATATCGCCCTTTCCCGCCATCAACTGACGCCCGCCAGCCTGACTCATGACGAACGCCAACGCTTTGCCGCACCGTAAATCACTGCGCCCGGCGCTGCTGTGGGGAGTGTTATGCCTGGCGCTGCTGGGCGTGCTGCTGTCGCTGTTACCCGGCGCGCGGCTTAACAGCAGCGTGCTGGCGATGCTGCCAAAACAGACACTCGGCGCAATTCCGCCCGCGCTCAACGACGGGTTTATGCAGCGTCTGGATCGCCAACTGGTGTGGCTGGTCAGCCCAGGAAAAGAACCGAATCCGCGCGTGGCGCAGGAGTGGCTCTCGTTGCTGCAAAAATCGGGTTCCCTCAACGAGGTAAAAGGCCCGATGGACGCCAACAGCCAAAAAGCCTGGGGCGAATTTTTCTGGCAGCACCGCAACGGCTTGATCGACACCGCAACCCGCGCGCGCCTGCAAAACGGCGGCGAAGCGCAGGCCCAGTGGATTTTATCTCAGCTGTACTCGGCGTTTTCTGGCGTCAGCGGTAAAGAGCTGCAAAACGACCCGCTAATGCTGATGCGCGGTTCGCAACTGGCGCTGGCGCAAAACAGTCAGAAGCTGCGGCTGATGGACGGCTGGCTGGTGACCAAAGACGATGCCGGAAATTACTGGTATCTGCTGCACGGCGAGCTGGCGGGCGAATCCTTCGATATGCAGCAAACGCACCGTCTGGTGACAACGCTGCACGGCCTTGAAAGCCAGCTGAAAGCCCATTTCCCGCAGGCGCAGTTGCTGTCGCGCGGGACGGTATTTTACAGCGACTACGCCAGCCAGCAGGCGAAACAGGATATCTCCACCCTCGGTATCGCCACGATCCTCGGGGTGATTTTGCTGATCGTGGCAGTCTTCCGCTCCCTGCGTCCGCTGCTACTGTGCCTGATCTCCATCGGCATCGGCGCGCTGGCGGGCACGGTTGCGACGCTGACCCTTTTTGGCGAGCTGCATCTGATGACGCTGGTGATGAGCATGAGCATCATCGGCATTTCCGCCGACTACACGCTCTATTACCTGACCGAGCGCATGGTTCACGGCGCGGATCAATCACCGTGGCAAAGCCTGGCGAAAGTGCGAAATGCCCTGCTGCTGGCGCTCCTGACCACCGTGGCGGCTTACTTGATCATGATGCTCGCGCCGTTCCCCGGCATTCGTCAGATGGCGGTGTTTGCCGCCGTGGGGCTGAGCGCTTCGTGCCTGACGGTGATTTTCTGGCATCCGTTGCTGTGCCGCGGTTTGCCGGTGCGCCCGGTCCCGGCAATGGTACTGATGCTGCGCTGGCTTGCCGCGTGGCGACGGAACAAAGCGGTCTCCGTCGGGCTGCCCGTCGTATTAGCGGTCGTCTCGGTGGTCGGCATGGCGAATCTGCGCGTGGATGACGATATCGCCCAGCTCCAGGCGCTGCCGAAGGATATTCTGGCGCAGGAAAAAACCATTACCGCGCTGACCGGGCAAAGCGTCGATCAGAAATGGTTCGTGGTACACGGCGCAACGGCCCAGCAAACACTGGAGCGGCTGGAGGCCTTTACGCCTGCGCTGGCTGAGTCGCAAAAAGCCGGTGATATTAAAGCGTTTCGCACTATTCCGCTGAACTCGCTGGCGCGACAGAAAAGCGATCTGGCGCTGCTGCACAACGCCGCTCCGGCGGTGACGAACGTCCTGCAAAGCGCGGGGCTGACCACCGTGTCGCCCGATCTGAACGCGATGCCAGTTAGCACCAACGACTGGCTGAAAAGTCCGGCGAGTGAAGGCTGGCGGCTGCTGTGGCTAACGCTGCCCAACGGCGAAAGCGGCGTACTGGTTCCCGTCGACGGCGTGAAAAACAGCGCGGCATTAAGTGCGCTGGCGGCTAAACATCCGGGCGTGGTGTGGGTGGATCGTAAAGCGAGCTTCGACAGCCTGTTTTCGCTCTATCGTAGCGTGCTCACCGGCTTGCTGTTTGTCGCGCTGGCGGTGATCGCCTGCGGCGCGATGCTGCGTCTCGGCTGGCGCAAAGGGCTGATAAGCCTGGTGCCGTCGGTGCTGTCGCTCGGCTGCGGTCTGGCGGCGCTGGCAGCGACCGGCCATCCGGTGAATCTGTTCTCGCTGTTGGCGCTGGTGCTGGTGTTGGGGATTGGCATTAACTACACCCTGTTTTTCAGCAATCCACGCGGCACACCGCTCACCTCCATGCTGGCAATTACGCTGGCAATGGTCACCACGCTGCTGACCCTCGGCATGCTGGTGTTTAGCGCCACGCAGGCGATCAGCAGCTTCGGCATTGTGCTGGTCAGCGGTATTTTCACCGCCTTCCTGCTGGCTCCGCTGGCGATGCCGGCTAAAAGAGAGAGAAAACGATGATGACCCTTTTTTGCCGCGCGATTGCGCTGATGGCGGCCCTGTGGCTGACGGGCTGTAGCCACTCAACGCAAAACAGCGACGGCACACGCCCGCAGGCCTGGCTCCAGCCGGGCACCAAAGTGACGCTGCCTGCGCCGGGGATCTCTCCGGCGGTCAATTCCCAGCAACTGCTGACGGGCAGCTTCAATGGTCAGACCCAGTCCCTGCTGGTGATGCTCAACGCCGACGCGGACAAAATTACGCTCGCCGGTTTGTCGTCCGTCGGGATTCGCCTGTTCCTCGCCACCTATGACAAAAACGGTATTCATACGGAGCAGTCGATTATCGTGCCGCAGCTGCCGCCCGCCAGCCAGGTGCTGGCCGACGTGATGCTCAGCCACTGGCCGATCAGCGCCTGGCTGCCGCAATTGCCGAAAGGCTGGACGCTGACGGATAAAGGCGACCGCCGCGAGCTGCGCAACGCCAGCGGTAAGCTGGTGACCGAGATTGTCTATCTGCAGCGCAAAGGCAAACGCGAGCCGATCAGCATCGAACAGCACGTTTTTAACTACCACATCACCATTCAATATCTGGGTGACTAAGATGATCTACATTTCTGCCGTGGGCATGGTGAACGCGCTGGGCAACTCGGCTGATGAAATTGCCGCAAATCTGACGCGCGGTGTCGCGCCGGGTATGCACAGCCGCGCGGGCTGGCTGCAAGGCGATCAGGACATTGTGCTCGGCGGCGTTGAAGGCGAGCTGCCGCCCATCCCAGATCACCTCGCCGCCCACCGAACCCGCAATAACCAGCTTTTGCTGGCGGCGCTGGCGCAGATCCAGCCTGCCGTCGACGAGGCGATTGCCCGCGTCGGCCATGACCGCGTGGCGGTGGTGCTCGGCACCAGCACCTCGGGGCTGGACGAGGGCGATGAGCATGTGCGCCTGTCGCTGAACGGCGAAGCAAGCACCCGCTGGCAGTACCCGCAGCAGGAGCTGGGCGATCCGTCGCGTTTTCTCGCCAACTGGCTGAATCTGGAAGGACCCGCGTTTACGCTTTCAACCGCCTGCTCATCGAGCGCGCGGGCGATCATCAGCGGCCGCCGTCTGATTGACGCCGGGCTGGCAGATATCGCTATCGTTGGCGGAGCCGACACGCTCAGCCGGATGCCGGTCAACGGTTTCCACAGTCTTGAATCGCTTTCCACGACCCTGTGCGAGCCGTTTGGTCGCGACCGTCGCGGAATAACCATCGGTGAAGGCGCAGCGCTGATGGTGTTGACCCGCGAGCCGCAGCCCGTCGCGCTGCTAGGTATCGGCGAATCGAGCGATGCGCACCATATTTCTGCACCTCATCCGCAGGGTGAAGGGGCGATTCGGGCGATTCAACAGGCGCTGAACGAAGCCAACCTGAAGCCGGACGACATCGGCTATATCAACCTGCACGGCACGGCTACGCCGCTCAACGATCAGATTGAATCGCAGGTGGTGCATGACCTCTTCGGGGACGCCGTTCCGTGCAGTTCAACCAAACATCTGACCGGCCACACGCTGGGCGCGGCGGGTATTACTGAAGCCGCGCTGAGCTGGCTGATCTTGACCCGTTGCCTGCCACTGCCCGCGCAGGATTTCACCCGCTACGCGCCCGATCCCACGCTGCCGCCGTGCGGCGTGCTGCACGAACCGGTCGCACTCAATAAACCGGTCATATTGTCCAACTCGTTCGCGTTTGGCGGCAACAATGCCAGCATTTTGCTGGGGAGAGTGTCATGAGTTATTTATCGCCCGTGGATTATTTACCCCACGATGCGCCGATGCTGCTGCTGGAAACGGTCGAGAGCGTCACGGATGAGAGCGCCGTTTGCCGCGTAACCGTGGGTCCGCAGGGCGTTCTGGCGCCGTTTATGACTGCCGACGGCGATTTGCCCGGCTGGTACGCCCTTGAGCTGATGGCGCAGACTGTCGGCGTATGGTCCGGCTGGCATCGCCACCAGCAGGGGCAAAGCAGTATTGCGCTCGGCATGGTGCTGGGCGCGCGCGAACTGGTGTGCGCTGAAGGGCGATTCCCGGCGGGTTCCTCGCTCACGATAACCGTCAAACTGCTGATGCAGGACGAACGCTTTGGCAGCTTCGAGTGTGCTATTACCGCCGATAGCGCAACGCTGGCGACAGGCCGCGTGAACACCTTCCAGCCAAGCGCGGAAGAGTTAACTTCGCTTTTTAATCAGGGATCTTCCACATGAATCGTTCCGTTTTGGTTACCGGAGCCAGCAAAGGCATCGGACGTGCCATCGCCCGACAACTCGCCGCTGACGGGTTTGTCGTGGGCGTGCATTACCACCGCGATGCAGAAGGCGCGCAGGCTACGCTGGACGCCATCCAGCAGGCGGGCGGTCAGGGCCGTTTGCTCTCGTTTGACGTCGGCAACCGTGAACAATGTCGCGAGGTGCTGGAGCAGGAGATCGAGGCGCACGGCGCATGGTACGGCGTGGTCAGCAATGCAGGGATTACGCGCGATGGCGCATTCCCGGCGCTCAGTGAAGATGACTGGGACAGCGTTATTCACACCAATCTCGACAGTTTTTACAACGTCATTCACCCGTGCATCATGCCGATGATTGGCCTGCGTAAAGGCGGGCGAATTATCACGTTGTCGTCTGTTTCAGGCGTGATGGGCAACCGTGGACAGGTGAACTACAGCGCGGCGAAGGCCGGGATCATCGGCGCAACCAAAGCGCTGGCGATCGAGCTGGCTAAACGCAAAATCACCGTCAACTGTATCGCACCAGGATTGATTGATACCGGGATGATCGAAATGGAAGAAGCCGCGCTGAAAGAGGCAATGAATATTATCCCAATGAAACGTATGGGCCAGGCCGATGAAGTGGCCGGCCTTGCCCGTTACCTGATGTCAGATATTGCGGGCTACGTCACCCGCCAGGTCATTTCCATTAATGGAGGAATGCTATGACACGTCGCGTGGTTATTACCGGCATGGGCGGCGTCACCGCCTTTGGCGAGGACTGGCAGTCGGTTTCTGCGGGGCTTCTCGCGGGCGTTAACGCGGTGCGTAAAATGCCGGAGTGGCAGATTTACGACGGCCTGCACACCTTGCTCGGCGCGCCAATTGATGATTTCACCCTGCCGGAGCATTACACCCGCAAGCGTATCCGCGCGATGGGCCGCGTGTCGCTGATGTCGACGCGCGCCACTGAAAAAGCGCTGGAGCAGGCCGGGCTGATTGGCGAAGCGGTGCTGACCAACGGTGAAACCGGGATTGCCTACGGTTCGTCCACCGGCAGTACCGGCCCGGTGAGCGAATTTGCCACCATGCTGACCGAAAAGCACACCAACAACATCACCGGTACGACCTACGTGCAGATGATGCCGCACACCACGGCGGTGAATACCGGCCTGTTCTTTGGCCTGCGCGGACGCGTCATCCCGACCTCCAGCGCCTGTACCTCCGGCAGCCAGGCGATTGGCTACGCATGGGAAGCCATTCGCCACGGCTATCAAACGGTGATGGTCGCAGGCGGTGCGGAAGAGCTGTGTCCGTCCGAAGCGGCAGTGTTTGATACCCTGTTTGCCACCAGCCAGCGCAATGATGCGCCGAAAACCACTCCGTCACCGTTTGATACCCAGCGCGATGGCCTGGTGATTGGCGAAGGCGCGGGCACGCTGATTCTGGAAGAGCTGGAGCACGCCAAAGCGCGCGGGGCGACCATCTACGGCGAAATTGTCGGCTTCGCCACCAACTGCGACGCCGCACACATCACCCAGCCGCAGCGCGAAACCATGCAGATTTGCATGGAGCAGTCACTGCGCATGGCAGGATTGAGCGCCACGGACATGGGTTATATTTCGGCGCACGGCACGGCAACGGATCGCGGTGATATCGCTGAAAGCCTGGCAACAGCGGCAATTTATGGCGACAACGTGCCGATTTCGTCTTTAAAGAGCTATTTCGGCCATACGCTAGGGGCCTGCGGAGCGCTGGAAGCGTGGATGAGCCTGCAAATGATGCGTGAAGGCTGGTTCGCCCCGACGCTCAATTTAAGACAACCGGATGAGCAATGTGGCGCTTTAGATTATATTATGGGGGAAGCCCGTCGGATTGATTGCGAATATCTGCAAAGCAATAACTTCGCCTTTGGCGGCATTAATACCTCGATAATCATCAAACGCTGGGCGTAACTATGTACCAGTTTGTACTGGGAAAAATCTCGACTCTTAACGCTGATCCTTATGCTTCAGCGCTTTCAGACATCGCACCGCAGGGCGCGCGACGTGCTCGTTGGCTCGCGGGCCGGACGCTGCTCACTCGCGCATTGTCCCCCGCGCCGCTGCCGGAAATCGTCTTTGGTGAACAGGGTAAACCGGCGTTTGTCGACGCTCGTCCGCTGTGGTTCAACCTGAGCCACAGCGGGGATGATATTGCCCTGCTGCTGAGTGATGAAGGCGAAGTCGGTTGCGATATCGAAGTGATCCGCCCGCGCGATAACTGGCAGGCGTTGGCTAACGCCGTGTTCAGCGTCGCCGAGCATCGTGAGCTGGAACAGGAAACGCCGGAACAAAAACTGTCGGCGTTCTGGCGCATCTGGACGCGCAAAGAGGCGATTGTTAAACAGCGCGGCGGCAGCGCCTGGCAGATTGTCAGTGTCGACAGCGCGGCAAAACAGCCTCATCCGGTGAGCCAAATCCAGTTCGGCTCCCTGAGCCTGGCGGTGTGTACGCCAACCCCTTTTGAACTCACCGCTGAGTCTATTTCACCTTTTTCGCTGCTGGCAGAAAAATAACCAGTACGCCCGCGATAATCAAACCGACGCCCGCCAGCCCGGCCCAGGAGAAACGTTCACTCCAGCCGGGTAGCACGATAGCGGCAATCCACACCAGAATGTAGCTCAGGCTGAGTAGCGCATAGGCCCTGCTCAGCGCCATGCGGTGCAGCGCCAGATACCAGCAGCCCATCGAGGCGATGTAACCGCTCAACCCCAAAAGCAACATGCCGCTGCCTGTGGCGAAATGGAATAACGCCCTCAGTAAAGAGAGCGGTTCAGCGACCGGCGGGAGAGAGACCATCGCCGAGCGCAGCAGAAGCTGCGCCCCACTGACCAGTACCACGCTGCATAGCGCCCAGAATATCCCTTTCACAGGCTACCTCCCAGCAGCACAATACCGGCCATGATCAATCCGACGCCCAGCCAGTGATGAGGCGCGACCTTCTCATGCCAGAACGCTTTTGCAGCCAACGTGACCCAAACAAAATTCAGGCTCAGCATCGGGTACGCAATCCCCACCGGCACGCGCTGAAGCACCATCAGCCACAGCACCATGCCGACGCCCAGCGCCAGCAGGGCCAGGCCGAGCCAGAATACGATATGCCTCCCACGCCCGCCGCTTTTTGCCGGGCGCGTGGCCTGTTTCTGGCAGAGTTGGCCCGCGCAGCTCAGTAGGCTTGCCAGTCCCAGCCAGATCCAGACCGTCATTGTGGCAAATACTGCAGATAGGCCAGACGTCCCTGGATGATGAGAGTGTCAGGCTTGGGTAACTCAGCGCGCGCGAGGTCATCGTTTTTCGACAGTAAAATCACCAGCGAGATTTTCCCCTGCGCACGATGGTCCGCCAGCCAGCTGGCGAAATCATCTTTGCCGATATAACGCCCTTTCACATCAGGATAGTCCAGGCCGTATTTCAGCTCACCGCTCTGACCAAACATGATGATATCGCTGCGTTTCAGGTCCCACGCCAGCCCGGAGGCAATTCCGACGTTATTGGCCAGCACAAAGGTGCTTTCCGTGAGCGGCTGTCGCACCGTATCCACCAGCGACTGCGGCTGTTTGGAATCCACCACCCGATTGGGCACGGCGAATCCGAGCAACAACCCCAGCCCCAGCGGGCAGATCGCCGCCAGCCACCAGCGCTGCTCAGCCCGGCGTAATGTCCACCAGCCGACGAGCGCCCAGACCAGAAACGCCACTACCGCGCAGAAGACTTTGTAGAGCTCGATGGAGGTCCAGACCGGGTGTTTCGTCGGCCCCCACGGCGAGATAACCAGCGCCGCGACGACGCCCAGCACGCCAAATGCCAGGTTGATTACCGCGTTGGCCCGCAGAACTTTCACGCCGTTGCCGACAAGCGAACAGGCGTAGCGCGCCATCAGCATCGCCAGCGGTGCAAAGCACGGCAAAATGTAGGTGGGTAGTTTGCCCTTCGCGATGCTGAAAAACAGCAGCGGCATCACCACCCAGCCTAATAAATAGAACCCACCGCGCGCGTCCTTAGTATCGCGCCAGCCGAGCCGCAGTGCGCCAGGTAGCAGCGCCAGCCACGGTAAACTTCCCGCCATCAGGAACGGAATGTAGTACCAGAACGGCGCTTTGTGCTGGGCATCGCTGCTGGCAAAACGCTGGACATGCTCGACCCAGAAGAAGTAGCGCCAGAAATCCGGCTCGCGATGGGCAATCGCCAGCGCCCACGGCAGGACGATCAGCACGCAGCTCAGCACCGCCAGCCAGCCGAACAGCAGCACCTCTTTCCAGCGTTTTTGCACGATGACCCACGGCAGTACGGCGACGACCGGCACTGCCAGTGCCAGAAATCCTTTGGTCATGACGCCCATGCCGCAGGCCAGCCCGAGCAACAAGTAGCCGCCGATTTTGCCCGCGCGGGTATTCGCCTGCGCGGCAATCCAGAAGCTGCACATCGCGGCGACCAGCCAGAGGGTGATCATCGGGTCCAGCACGGCGTAAGTGCCAACACCATAGACCAGCAGCAAGGTGAGGAAAATCACGCCAGAGGTCAGCGCCACGCGTTTATCGCGCCAGATTTGCCAGGCCAGACAGATAACCAGCAGCGCGGTCAGCCCGGTGGAAAAAATCGCCCCGGCACGCACGGCAAAGTTCGAGTCGCCAAACAGCATCTGGCCGAGGCTGTTGATCCAGTATCCGGCAATTGGTTTTTCAAAATAGCGCAGCCCAAGGAAATGCGGCACCACCCAGTTTCCAGTGGCCAGCATTTCACGGCTGATCTCCGCATAGCGCGTTTCATCCGGCTGCCAGAGCAGACGGATATCAACGGGCAACAGATAGTAAAGCGCAAACAGAACGAAAAGAGCGACACTAAAACGCGCAGATTTCATGGAGCTGGGCTCACGGTTTGTTGATAGCCAAGCCAGCCTTCGCGACCGGCCATTTCATTACGGACAATTTTGCCGACGGGTAACGTGCTGAGGTCGTCGGGCAACATCTCGCTTAACGGACAAAACTGAATGCCTTCCTGCGCGGCCAGTTGCAGCAGCGCCGCGAAGTCCTGCTGATACGCAATCCCCTCCACTTCGGCGTGGATAGTGTAGACCGGCGTGCCGGTATCGCGGTGGATACAGTCGAGGATATAGCGGTTAAAATTCTCCGCCGTCACTTCCCGCCCGACCACTTCATCCCAGGTCGGGAGCGTGACCGGGATTTGCACGGTACCGAACCGCGATTCGCCGAGCTGTGGCAGAAATGGCCCGCTGCCGCGACAGTCGCTGTTATAGCGAAACGTAAACGGCTCTTTGGCGCGAACGACGCGCTGATCCGCGCGCCAGCCCGCCACCGCCGAGCAGTGGACCGGTTTGCCGAGGATCGCCTCCAGCTCCATCAGACCGCGTTCGACTTCGCGGGTCAGACGGGGGATTTTCCACACCCCGCTCCAGGCCTGCCAGGCGTGATGATCCCAGGCGTGCAGCCCGACTTCATGGCTCAGTGCCGCGGTGCGGATAACCTCTTCGTTGCCCGCGCCGATGCGCTTGCCGGGCCAGGCGGTGCCCGCCAGCAGAATATCCCAGCCGTAAAGGGATGCCGCACGGGAGCGCAGCATTTTCATCAGAAAGGTCGGTTTAAACAGGCGCCACAGATGGCGCCCCATGTTGTCAGGCCCGACGCTGAAGAAAAAGCTGGCGCGAACATGATGCTCGCTCAGCAGTTCCAGCAGGCGTGGCACGCCGTCGCGGGTGCCACGAAAGGTATCGACATCAATGCGTAAACCGACTTTTTTCATGATGCCTGTTCCGTCAGCTCCACGGTACGCAGGAAGAAATCGAGGGTTTCGTCGATGGTCTGGACCATATCCACCGTCGGCTCCCAGTTCAGGCAGCGTTTCGCATTGCGGATGCTCGGTTTGCGATGCTCAACGTCCTGATATCCTTTGCCATAATAGCTGCTGCTTTCCACTTCGCGGAAACCGGCAAACGGCGGGAAGCGGTCGCGCAGCGGATGGCGCTCGAAGCTTTCAAGCAGCATTTCGGCCAGCTCGCGGATGCTCGCTTCGTTTTCCGGGTTACCGATGTTGATGATTTCCCCGTCGCAGCGCCCGTCTTTGTTCTCGATGATGCGGAACAGGGCTTCGATGCCGTCGCTGATATCAGTAAAGCAGCGTTTCTGTTTGCCGCCTTCAATCAGCTTAATCGGTGAGCCTTCCACCAGATTGAGGATCAGTTGGGTGATCGCCCGCGAACTGCCGATTCGCGCCGCGTTGAGGTTATCAAGGCGCGGTCCCATCCAGTTAAACGGACGGAACAGGGTGAAGCGCAGATTTTCTTTTTCACCGTATGCCCAGATAACGCGGTCCAGCAGCTGTTTCGATACCGAGTAAATCCAGCGCTGTTTGTTGATAGGCCCGACGACCAGGTTCGAGGTGTCTTCGTCGAACACTTTGTCGGTGCACATACCGTACACTTCCGAGGTGGATGGGAAGATGATGCGCTTGTTGTACTTCACGCAGTCGCGGATGATTTTCAGGTTCTCTTCAAAATCGAGCTCGAAAACGCGCAGCGGATTACGGGTGTATTCGATAGGCGTAGCGATGGCCACCAGCGGCAACACCACGTCGCATTTCTTAATATGGTATTCAATCCACTCGGAATGAATGCTGATATCCCCTTCCACGAAATGGAAACGCGGGCAGTCGAGGAAACGGCTGATCGCATCCGAGCCAATATCAAGGCCATAGATTTCGTAGTTGTCGTCTTTGAGCAAACGCTCGGTCAAATGGTTACCGATAAAACCGTTCACACCGAGGATCAGCACGCGGGTGCGGCGTTTCAGGGCAACAAACGGTGCGCTGGTGACCAGTGCGCCATTCACCAGCCCTAACGACTGCGCCAGCTGTGTGCCCGGCATGTACACACCGTTTTCCGTCTGTCCGGTGACAATTTCCAGCGCCTGTTCACCGCAGGCGATAATCAGCGGGGAAGCGGAAATGACGGTGCCCGGTTTCGCCGCAGGGATGTCCGCGCGCACGCGGGATTTCCAGACGATAAATTTGCTCGCCCCGACATAGGCAACGGCACCCGGCCACGGGTCGGTCACTGCACGTACCAGGTTGTGCAGCTGCGCCGCCGGTTTGGTCCAGTCCAGACGCCCGTCTTCCGGGGTGCGACGGCCAAAACAGGTGGCTTCGCTGTGGTTCTGCTCGGTTTCTTTAATCGTACCCTGACGCAGCGCAGGCAGCGCGTCGCGCAACAGCGTCTGGGCTGCCGCACACAGCTTGTGATGCAGGGTCAGCGCGGTGTCATCGGCATCAATACTGACGCGCTGCTGGGCGGCAATCGCCCCGGCATCGGCACTCTTCACCATGCGGTGCAGCGTCACGCCGGTTTCCGTTTCACCGTTCACCAGCGCCCAGTTCAGCGGCGCACGACCGCGATATTTTGGCAGCAGCGAACCGTGAAGATTAAACGCTCCGCCCGGTGCGGCGTTGAGGATCTCATCGCACAGCAAGTTGCGGTAATAGAAAGAGAAAATCACATCGGGAGCCAGTTTCTGGATGCGGTCCACCCACAGCGGATGGTTCACGTCATCGGGCGCATACACCGGGATTTCACGCTCGGCGGCGATACGCGCCACGGAACTAAAGAAGTGGTTCTCGCCCGCAGTATCCGGGTGAGTGAAAATGGCAGCGATGTCATAGCCCGCTTCCAGAAGGGCTAACGTGCCCGTACAGCCCATATCGTGATAGGCAAAAACAACGGCTTTCATGGGTGATTTCCTTCCTGAGAGGATTTATGTTCCTGACGGACAACACGTTGAATAAAGTAGCGCGGACGTGCGCGGACATCGTTGTAGATACGGCCGATGTACTCACCGAGTAACCCCATGCCGACAAACTGTGCGCCGATAAACATGAACAGCACGGCGAAAAGCATAAAGACCCCTTCCGCCGCCCATTGCGGACCATAGGCCAGACGCAGAACCACCAGCAGCACAGAGAGCGCAAAGCCCATCAGGGCAATGATGCTGCCGAAGACGCTGAGCAAGCGCAGCGGCGTGGTGGTCAGGCAGGTGATCAGGTCGTACATCAGATTGATCAGACGCATAAAGCTGTACTTCGATTCCCCGTGCTCGCGCTCGGCGTGCTGCACTGGGATCTCCGTGGCTTTGCGCGCAAAGGTATTCGCGAGAATTGGAATGAAGGTGCTGCGCTCGTGGCAGTGCAGCATCGCATCGACAATATGACGACGGTAGGCGCGCAACATGCAGCCGTAATCGCCCATCGCCTTGCCAGTGGTACGCTGGATCAGGCGGTTGATGGTGCGCGAGGCCAGCTTGCGGAACACGCTGTCCTGACGGTTCTGGCGCACGGTGCCGACCACGTCATAGCCTTCGTCGGCGGTCGCCACCAGGCGCGGGATCTCCTCCGGCGGGTTCTGCAGATCGGCGTCGAGGGTGATGATCAAATCGCCCGTCACGTGGCTGAAACCGGCCATGATCGCCGAGTGCTGCCCGTAGTTGCGGTTCAGCAGCACCGCCACGATATGACTGCCGTCGGCCTGTGCGGCTTCGGTGAGCATCATCGCGGAGTCGTCGCTGCTGCCGTCATCGACCAGCAAGATTTCATAGGCTTTGCCCATGCTGTCACAGGCGGCAGTCGTACGACGAATCAGCTCTGGCAGGCTCTCCTGTTCGTTATACACGGGGATCACCACAGAGACTTTTTGTACTGGCGGCGCGCTAAACACGTCCATGTCCTGCAAGCTGATGGAGCGCGGTAATGACGCGGGTTGTGTCGTCATGAGTCATATCCGGGAAAAGAGGGAGTGAACAGATGCGCGCGCTGTTCCATTCGGTGTTCGGTAAAGACACGTCCGGGAAACGCTCGCGGTAATATTTTTGCGTGTGAGCCGCGCGGAAATGCAGGCCAGTGCCGATACCCTGGGCTTTCAGGGCTTCCATCAGCGCGTCGCGGGTATAGCCGCACGTCGCTTCATCCACGCGAATAATGAACAAATGCCAGGCATGCAGATGCGGCCAGGCGGGAACATTCAGGGGCATGAACGGTGTGTCGGCAAGCTCCAGCAGATAGCGGCTGGCAATCTCCGCACGGCGGCGGTTGGCATTGCCGAGTTTGCCGAGCTGCACCAGGGCCAGCGCGGCGTTGATATCCGCGAGGTTGTATTTAAAACCGGGAGAGATCACTTCGGCCTGCGGTGCGCGACCGAGCGTCTGGCGGTCAAACGCATCGACGCCGAGACCGTGGAACTTGAGGCTGCGAATACGCTGCGCCAGCTGTTCATCGTCCGTCACCACTAACCCGCCTTCGGCGCAGGTCATGTTTTTGATGGCGTGGAAGGAGAAAATCGCCGTCCCCTGCCAGCCGACGTGGCGGCCTTTGTAGTAGGTCCCGGCAGCGTGGGCGGCGTCTTCAATAACCGGAATGCCGTGGCGCTCGCCAATAGTGCGAATGGCGTCGATATCCGCCGGGGCACCGGCGTAATGCACCG
Source organism: Lelliottia jeotgali (assembly GCF_016771845.1). Classification (NCBI taxonomy): domain Bacteria; kingdom Pseudomonadati; phylum Pseudomonadota; class Gammaproteobacteria; order Enterobacterales; family Enterobacteriaceae; genus Lelliottia; species Lelliottia jeotgali. The sequence continues at coordinate 38,955 of NZ_JAENMQ010000017.1, forward strand.
GAATAATGGCTTTGGTGCGCGGCGTGATCGCCGCTTCGACAGCCTCCGGCGTGACCATCAGGGTATCGCGATCGACATCGATCATCACCGGCGTGGCACCCAGCAAGACGATCATATTCAGCGTCGACACCCAGGTCATCGACGGGGTGATCACTTCATCGCCAGGCCCGATACCCAGCGCCATCAGGGTGACATGCATCCCGCCTGTTGCCGAACTGACGGCAATCGCATGGCGGTTTCCCGTCAGGGTGCAAAAAGCTTCTTCCAGCGCCTGATTCTTCGGCCCGGTGGTTATCCAGCCTGACGCCAGAACGTCCTGCAGGGCGGCGATTTCTTCTGCGCCCATCGACGGACGTGAAAAAGGCAGAAAATCACTCATTATTAATTTCCTTGCGATATTAATTCTTTACTGCCGTAAAGGGCGGCTCAGTGAAATCTTGCGGGATGTTATTTAAATAAAGACGAAATAAAATTTAGTCGCTACTTCATTTATGTCAACAAACCATCAACTAACGCCAAACTACCGTTCTTTTCTTAGGAAAGAATTAAGAGATGAATAATCAAAAACCGATGACGCGGATTAAAATCCTTAAAAATCATTTTATTTACAATGTATTATGATTTTTTATCCATAGCTGGTTATTTGTGATGAGGCTCACGACATGTTAAGGATATATTTCAACTCTTCAGTTTAAAAAATAGTAAACGAATGATTAACAGAACCAAGAAAATATCTTTTTCTCGTCATAAATAAGCAATGAGTGCGGAACTTTTGATTTGGATTAATTGTCGCCTTTATTCATGTACGTTTCGCTGGCGCGAGTTCCGTCGAGGTCGCCGCCACCTGCTACGCTTTAGGGTCTGAACGTTAATCATCATAAGGAACAGACCATGAAAATCGATCTGACGGGGAAAGTCGCGCTGGTCACAGCCTCTACCGGCGGCATTGGGTTGGCGATTGCGCGCGGGCTGGCGGAAAGCGGTGCGGAAGTGATCATCAACGGGCGCAGCGCCGAGTCGGTTAATAACGGCATTCAACAGCTTCAACAGGCGGTTCCCGGCGTGCAGGTTCGGGCAACGATTGCCGATCTCAGCTCGCCCGAGGGCGTGGATTCAGTGCTAAAAGTGGCATCGAATGTCGATATCCTGGTGAACAACGCCGGGGTTTACGGGCCGGAGGATTTTTACGCCACCGACGATGACACCTGGAACCGCTACTGGCAGACCAACGTGATGTCCGGCGTGCGCCTGTCGCGCGCCTTGCTGCCTGGCATGGTGCAAAAAGGCTGGGGCCGCGTGGTGTTTATCTCTTCTGAGTCAGCGTGCAATATTCCCGCCGACATGATCCACTACGGCGTGACCAAAACAGCCCAACTGTCGCTGGCGCGCGGTCTGGCCAAATTCGTGGCGGGCAGCGGCGTGACCGTCAACAGCGTCCTGCCGGGACCGACAATGTCGGACGGATTTGCGGCGATGATGAAAGACGAGATGGAAAAAACCGGGAAATCGCTCGAACAGCTGGCGAAAGAGTTCGTGATGGCCAATCGTCCGACGTCGGTTATCCAGCGCGCCTCGACCGTGGAAGAGGTCGCCAATATGGTGGTGTATGTGTGTTCAGTGCAGGCCTCCGCCACCTCCGGTGCGGCATTGCGCGTGGACGGCGGCGTGGTCGACGACATTATTTAGGCATCTGTGCCTGTCACCCGGCGGGCGATAATGAAGTGCGAATGCCAGTAATTATTCGCCAGCGTAGAGACGGTCACACCCTGGCTGGTCGAGGCGTGAATAAACTGATGGTCGCCAATATAGACGCCCACATGACGGCGGTTTGGACCGGTCTGAAAGAAAATTAAATCGCCAGCTTTCAGGCGATATTCTGCCACCTGAACGCCACGGTTGATCTGTTCACCCGTGGTGCGTGGCAGCGACAAATCAGCAGCGTCACTGAACAGATGTTGCATCAGGGCAGAACAATCGACGCCGTGATGTGTAGACCCCCCCCACACATAGTGCGTCCCTTTCCATTTTTGGTATTCATCGAGAATGCGGGCGCGAAGCGGGCCGCTTTCCTGATGCTCCAGTGATGCTCTCGCAGGGGGTAACGAAAGCTGCTGAGAAGGAGATAACATCGATGCTGGCAGTTGAAAACTAAACGCAGAAAATGAAGCAAAACTTAACAAAAGGGTTGAAATAAGCAGTCTAAGCATAAATAACAATTCTAAGCAGTGAGTGAGCTCTTCCTTACCTGTGAGGGGGCAATGTTCCCTCGAATTGGCTTTCAAGGTGGCGATAATATAGACAGCTCAGTTTTTAGCCAATCACTTGTCGGTCCAAAAAAGGACATTGGAGCCCATCGCCAGTTTGCGAAAAAAAAGCACGCGATTGAGGGACTGTGAAGGTAAAGCAGGTAAACTAATGAGCAGAATGTGTATTTCAGCTAAGACATCTTTATGACCAATATGATCGCCGATGAGGCAGTGGCAAAATCCCGTGTGCTTTCCGTTTTTGATTTTGACGGAACCTTGACGCATCACGACAGCTTTATCCCCTTTCTGCGCTTTGCCTTTGGCAAACGCTATTTCGCCGGACGCCTGGTGCGTATGGCGCTGCCGACGATCCATTGTGTGCGCCGTAAACTCACCCGTGATGAACTGAAAGAAGTTCTGGTGAGAACATTCCTGACCGGCGTTGACGAGCACTGGCTGCGCCAGCAGGCCGAGCTGTTTTGCGAAAAATACTGGGGGAAGTTGATGCGCCCGGCAGGCGTGATGGCGGTAGCGGCGGAAGTGAATTCTGGTGCGGAAGTGACGATCTGTTCAGCGTCGCCTGCGCTGGTGTTGCAGCCGTGGGCCGACAAGCTCGGTATTAAGCTGATTGGCACGCAGCTGGAAGTGGTGGATGGCAAATTGACCGGTAATATCACCGGGCATAACTGCCGCTGTGCGCAGAAGGTGGCGAGACTGGAGCGGGTGTATGGCGATCTGAACGATTACCATCTGCGCGCCTGGGGCGATACACGCGGCGACCATGAGCTGCTGGCGGCGGCGCAAGATCCACACTGGCGGCATTTCCACCCGCCAAGAGCGCGACGTAATTCACCGATTAAGTAGTCGGTATCGCCGGGTGGCGGCTTCGCTTTACCCGGCCTACAGATTCCGTGCGGCTTTTTTACCGGGTGGCGGCTCCGCCTTACCCGGCCTACAAAACTTGTTGGCCCGTGCAGGAGAAGCGTCGCCGGGCATATCAGGCCGCACGTTTCCCAGGGAACACCACGCTCGCAATAATTCCTAACGCCAGCACGCCCAGTACCACAAACAGGCTCATGTTCGCGGAGATGTTGTAGCCGTGATGCCAGAAGTGGTCAGTCGCATTCAGCCCCAGTTTGAACGCGACGAAGAACAGTAGCAGCACCACGGATTTCTCCAGATGGACCAGGTACTGTTTCAGCGCTTCGAGCACAAAATAGAGCGTACGCAGGCCAAGGATCGCGAACATCATCGCGCTGTAAATGATCAGCGGTTCGCGGCTAACGGCGATAATCGCGGGTACGGAATCAAAAGCAAACATCACGTCAGACAGCTCAACTACCGCCACGCACAGCAGCAGCGGCGTCGCGTAGCGCTTCGCTTTTTTGACGCGCCCTACCATCACATCCTGGTTTTCCGGTTTTTCCAGCTCCGCATCCACCTCTTTCTGCGTCAGCAAAAAGGCGTTGCTGCTGATCTTCGGCCACACCGGGTAAAAGCGTTTTACCAGGCGATACGCCAGATGGTGGGAATAATCTTCCACCTCGTCGCTCTCTTCGTTACGACGGAGCATCATCAGCGCAGTCCAGCCTACCACCAGCGCAAAAATCACTTCCACGTAAGGCCCCAGGCTCAACAAGCTGGTCCCGATCGCCACGAAAATCCCACGGAACACAATCGCCCCCAGCACGCCCCAGTAGAGCACGCGATGACGATACTTATCCGGCACGCCGAACCAGGCGAAAATCGCCATCATCACGAACAGGTTATCGACTGAGAGCACCTCTTCCAGCGCATAGCCGGTGAGGAACAGGCTCGCCATTTCGGCACCGTGATGGACATACAGGAACCCGGCAAACGCCATCGCTAACATGACCCAGAACAGGGACCACATCACGGCGCTTTTCAGCGAGATAGGTTTGTCATGACGGTGCATGAAGAGATCGATAAACATCGCCCCGACCGCCATCACCACAAAGACAACAACGGTTTCCGTCGGGAAACCGAGATGAGCAGATTCCATTACACAACCCTTTTTGAGTACAAAATACACACCATGCAAAATGCAAAAACGAACAAAATAAAAAGTGGGCTATATGCCGCCCCAATCAAGTTTATCACTGACCTTTGGCTTCATCCTCAGCCTTGATTCTGTGCGGCTGCTCCAGCACCATTGTTTGCGTCTGGCTCAGGCTAATGCCCGCCGCACGCAGCATTTTAAGGATTTCATACAGCAGGTCGCTGCGCGTTCCGCTGACCATACGCGGGCTGTTCACGTACCCGGTCACGCTCAGCACAATGCCGTTTGGCCCCAGCTCTTTAAAACTGACCGATGGCGCAGGCGTTTCCAGAATGGAGTCATGCAAGGAATACGCTTCCAGAAGCAGATTGCGCACCTGTTCCGGGTCGATATCCAGCGGGAAAGTCAGCGCGATGGTGGCAACGCCCTGCGCATTACCCATCGTCGCGTTACGCACGTTCTGGGAAATGAGCTGCGAGTTCGGGACAATGACCGTGGATTTATCACTGAGCTGAATTTCCGTCGCACGCACGTTGATGCGACGGATATCACCTTCCACACCACTGATGCTCACCAAATCCCCCACTTTCACCGGGCGTTCCGTCAGCAGAATCAGACCGGAGATAAAGTTCTTTACGATCTCCTGCAAACCAAAACCGATACCGACCGACAAGGCGCTGACGATCCACGCCAGCCGATTCCACTCAATGCCGAGCATCGACAGGGTGAGCATAATCAGCAGGACGTAACCGACGTTGGTGAACAGCGTCACCAGCGACGCGCGCAGCCCTCTGTCCATCGTGGTTTTCGGCAGGAATTCGTGATCCAGCCAGCGGCGCGAGGAGCGCAAGATGTACCATCCGACCACCAGGCACAGCACGGCATTGACCGCGTGCGCCGGGATGATGTTCATGCTCTCAAGACCTTTCCCGCCCCAGATGTCGGCGATTTTACTGACCAGTTCTAGCGGCGTGGTGGTGCCGAAGGTGCCGTTGAGCAACGCAACGAGGGCCATCAACAGCAGCGTGGTTTTACCCAGCGCAGAGAACAGCGTCGATGCCAGAGACAGATGGCGCTCGTTGACGCTCAGCGTGCTTTGTAAAATCTTCCCGCTTTGAGTGGTCGGCGAGAACACCGCTTCGCACAGATCCACCACGAAGTGGATCAGCAGATACAGGCAGCTGACCACCAGGCCAATCCACAGCAGCTCGAAGGTGACAAACCGCGCCAACGGAATATAGCCAATCAACAGCGCAAGCAGAATCACGAACGCCGTCAGGCTGATCACCAGATGGATAAGACCCGCCATCGTCGAACGCGCCTCGGTTTGCTCGCCTTCAGCGCGCATTTTACGCCGCATTCGGTTAACGCGTATTGGGGCGATCAGGCAGTTCAGCGCCACCAGCAGCGCCGACAAACCGTTACCAAACAGCGTCGCATCAATGCTCGACCCGACCAGGCCGTTGAGCTGCTCGATAATGCCGAAAATGAAAATAAACGCCGCAAGCAGAATCGGGAACGAGGCGAGCGTTTTCGCCAGCGGATCGGCAATGCCCGGCAAGCGCCACGACGGATGGCTGTTCGACAGCAACGCGATCCCCAGACCGGCAATCACCGCCGAGAACCAGGTAAGTTCAATCAACTGATCGGCAAAATCCATCACCAGGCGGGAGGTGTCCGGCAAACGCGTGAAGATATAGCACAGCAGTTGCATGCTGATGCCGAACGTTACCGTGGTGCTGAGCGTGGTGAAACAGGCGAGGAAGCTGCGGCGAAAACGCCCCTGCGGTAACCAGCGCGGCAGGATCCAGTTCATCGGTTTATCCAGCGCTTTGCGTCCGAACAGACCAATAATGAGCGCCAGTAATAGATAAAAACCGGAGCCTAAGTACCACTCTTCGTCCCACGCCTGATGCCAGGCGTCGCTGACCTGCGAGCCAAATTCATTAAACCGCTGCGTGTCTTTCTCATTGGGCGAGATCAGCGGCGACCAGAATTTCTCCCCCAGAATGCTGCCCGTATTCAGGGCGATCTGCGTTTTCAGCGCATCGCGTCGCAGGCCGTAGATTTGGCTGGAGAGATTCTGGGCATTAACGGCGATAGCTTTGACTTGCTCAATCTGGGTGGTCAGCAGCGTTTTGCTGTTATTAAGTTGCTTACGCTGGCCGACTACCTGCGCCGTTTCCGTGACCGTACCCGGAGCGGGAGCCGGGCCGAGGACATCAAGCTGCGCCTGAATCTGCGTCAGCTGGGGCGCGAGCTGCACGGCCAGTTTATTTGCGTCTTCGGCGAGTTTGAGCGCATCGTCATTCAGAGCGGTGAATTTCTTTTCCGTCTTCACCGCAGAAACCTGCTGCTTGAGCGTATCCAGCCGTTTTTGCAGAGCCGGAAGCGCGGTGCTGACGTTCACCTTTACCGGCTGTTCGGTCTCGGTGGTCGCAGGAGCGTCTTCCGCCTGTGAAAGAAAAGGCGTCATCATCAGACATAACAACAATGCCAGCAGCGCTGGCATTTTTAACATTTTTTGCATAGTCAGGTTATATCCGCGAATTCAAAAAAATGGATGATTAATCGCTTTGCGCCAGTGCCTGCGCACAGGCCCACGCGCTGGCCCAGGCCCACTGGAAGTTGTATCCGCCCAGCCAGCCCGTCACGTCCATCACTTCACCGATAAAGTACAGGCCAGGAACCTTGCGGGCTTCCATTGTTCGGGAAGAGAGTTCGTCGGTGTCCACGCCGCCCAGCGTCACTTCTGCCGTGCGATAGCCTTCGGTGCCGTTTGGCTGGACGCGCCAGTGGGTCAGCGTGTCGACCAGCGCCTGCTGATCGCGTACGTTGAGTTGCTTAAGCGTAACATCTGGAATTTGCCCCAGCAGTTGCAGACATTCAATCAGACGTTTCGGCAACTGCATCGCCAGTGTGTTTTTCAGGCTTTGATTCGGATGCGCAGCGCGTTGTTCATCAAGGAACGCTGCCAAATCGCAGTCCGGGACTAAATTGACGGTAACGAACTCGCCCGGCTGCCAGTAGCTGGAGATTTGCAGCACTGCCGGGCCAGACAGTCCACGATGGGTGAAAAGCAGGTTTTCGCGAAAAACCGTGCCGTCTTCAGCGGTGATCGTCGAGGCCACCGATACGCCGGACAATGTCTGAAGCTGCTCCAGCAGCGGTTTGTGCAGGGTAAACGGCACCAGACCTGCGCGCGTTGGCAGCACTTTCAGGCCAAACTGCTCGGCGATTTTATAGCCAAACGGCGTTGCGCCCAGTCCTGGCATCGACAGTCCGCCGCTGGCAATCACCAGTTTGTCGGCGCTAACCGTGTCGCCGTTCAGTTCCAGCGTATAACCGCTGTCATCGCGCGAGACGCTCAGGACTTCAGTACGCAAGCGTGTGATGACGCTACCCTTCTCGCATTCGGCCACCAGCATATCGACAATCTGCTGCGCGGAGTCATCACAAAACAGCTGGCCCAGCGTTTTTTCGTGCCAGGCAATTCCGTGTTTACCGACCAGATCGATAAAATCCCACTGGGTATATCGCGCCAGGGCAGATTTGCAAAAATGACGGTTTTGGCTCAAATACGCGGCGGGTTCGACATATAAATTCGTAAAGTTGCAGCGACCCCCGCCAGACATCAGGATCTTGCGGCCGGGTTTCTTACCATTATCCAGCAACAGAACACGACGACCCGCCTGCCCGGCCATCGCCGCACAGAACATTCCCGCCGCACCGGCGCCAATAATGACGGCATCAAACCTTTCCACATCAAAATCCTCTTGTTTAACCGGCGCGAATTGTAAAGTTTCCTATGTGGTCGCACCAGCGCAAAAAAGCGATATGTCAGTCATTTATTTGAAATATAAAATATATTTCTTTACCAGACGTAAACAAACCAGAAGGTATATCAAAAAAAAGCTATATTTCACTTTGCCCGTTGCGCATTTGTCCTGGATAATGCGCCGCGTTCATGTCCTCCTAAATGGCGTAACGTCCTATGCTACATTTGTTTGCTGGTCTGGATTTACATACCGGGCTTTTACTATTGCTTGCTCTGGCATTTGTACTGTTTTACGAAGCTATCAATGGCTTCCACGACACTGCGAACGCAGTCGCAACGGTTATCTACACTCGCGCAATGCGATCGCAAGTTGCGGTTGTTATGGCGGCTGTCTTTAACTTCTTTGGTGTTCTTCTCGGTGGTCTAAGCGTAGCCTACGCCATCGTTCACATGCTGCCTACGGATCTGCTTCTGAATATGAGTTCAGCGCATGGTCTTGCGATGGTATTTTCTATGCTGCTTGCCGCCATTATCTGGAACCTCGGTACCTGGTATTTCGGCCTGCCTGCATCCAGTTCTCACACGCTGATCGGCGCGATTATCGGTATCGGGTTAACTAACGCCCTGATGACCGGCACGTCTGTCGTTGACGCACTGAACATCCCTAAAGTGATGGGGATCTTCGGTTCACTGATTATTTCCCCTATTGTGGGCCTGGTCGTTGCAGGTGGATTGATTTTCATCCTGCGTCGTTACTGGAGCGGTACCAAAAAACGCGCCCGTATTCACCTGACTCCCGCAGAACGTGAAAAGAAAGATGGCAAGAAAAAGCCGCCATTCTGGACGCGTATCGCTCTGATTCTTTCCGCTATTGGTGTCGCCTTCTCTCACGGCGCAAACGACGGTCAGAAAGGCATTGGCCTGGTCATGCTGGTCCTGATTGGTGTCGCTCCGGCAGGGTTCGTGGTCAACATGAACGCCACCGGATACGAAATCACCCGTACCCGTGATGCCGTTAACAACGTCGAAGTTTACTTCCAGCAGCACCCTGAGCTGTTGAAACGAGTGACCGGTGTTGATCAACTGATTCCTTCTCCACAGCCAGGCGCCACTACCGCACCAGGCGAGTTCCACTGCCATCCGGCAAACGCGATCAGCGCGCTGGAACGTGCTAAAGGAATGCTGAGTGATATCGAAAGCTACGACAAACTGACCGTTGATCAACGTGGCCAGCTGCGTCGTATCATGCTGTGCATCTCTGATGTGACCGATAAAGTCGCGAAACAGCCTGATGTGAACAACGATGACCAGCGTCTGCTGAAGAAACTGAAAGGCGATATGCTCAATACCATTGAGTACGCGCCAATCTGGATAATCATGGCGGTCGCGCTGGCACTGGGTATCGGGACAATGATTGGCTGGCGTCGTGTGGCGACCACCATCGGCGAGAAGATTGGTAAGAAAGGCATGACGTATGCGCAGGGTATGTCCGCGCAGATGACCGCTGCCGTTTCTATCGGTCTGGCGAGCTACACCGGTATGCCGGTTTCAACCACTCACGTTCTGTCTTCTTCGGTTGCCGGTACGATGATTGTTGATGGCGGCGGTTTGCAGCGTAAAACCGTGACCAACATTCTGATGGCCTGGGTGTTTACCCTACCGGCATCGATTCTGCTTTCGGGTGGCCTGTACTGGCTGTCGCTGAAACTGATTTGATGTAAGACTGGAAATGAAAAAGCGGGTCAGGAAACTGACCCGCTTTTTTTTGGCTCAATGCCAAATCACCAGCGCCACCATACTCACCACAACCAGCCCGCACAGGGCACTGGTCAAAATGAACTGACGACGCAGACGCTCACAACGACGGATAAACTCGTCATCATGATGATCGCGATAGCGCTGGGCGTAGATGTACCACACCAGACGCATCTGTTTGCTGGGCTGTCCATGCGACGTGAAGAAGCCTCCACCATCCACATACTGATAAAGCAACGGATCGCAACCACGAAGTACCACTAATAGCGCGCGTAATGATGAGAAATAGCGCGCCATATTCACTATGCAAACCACACATAAAGCCCAAAACAATGCGACGGTGCTAATCATACTTCCTCCCCGGCGTCCGCCCACGAAGCAAGACTTCTGGACAACCGCACCCCAATGCCCTGACAGACAGATCAGTGAAAGAATGACGAAAGTCGATCGGGTTCACGTTTTAATATCCGAACGGCTCATTAAATAGTGTAGGAGATCCGTTAATTTTTTTGCCACAAGGTTAATCGTTATCAACACCAAAGCTTGAAAAATTTGTTGAACTGGGCCGTAATGAAGACAGATAGACGACGGCTTAACTGATAGTCATCGATAACTTAAGGAAGGAGTAACACTATGGCTTACAAACACATTCTCATCGCGGTAGACCTCTCCCCGGAGAGCAAAGTGCTGGTTGATAAAGCGGTATCCATGGCACGCCCATACAACGCGAAAGTTTCTTTGATTCACGTTGATGTGAATTACTCCGATCTCTACACCGGTCTTATCGACGTCAATCTTGGCGATATGCAAAAACGCATCTCCGAAGAGACTCATCACGCGCTGTCTGAGCTCTCCACCAATGCAGGCTACCCAATTACCGAAACCTTAAGTGGTAGCGGCGATCTGGGTCAGGTGCTGGTCGATGCGATTAAGAAATACGATATGGATCTGGTCGTTTGCGGTCATCACCAGGATTTCTGGAGCAAACTGATGTCCTCCGCACGCCAGCTGATCAACACCGTTCACGTTGATATGCTGATTGTTCCGCTGCGTGATGAAGAGGACGAGTAAGGTTTTCCCCTCACCCTAACCCTCTCCCAAAGGGAGAGGGAACCACCGATCGAGCCCCTCTCCCCGTGGGAGAGGGGTTGGGGTGAGGGCATCAGGCCGCACCCTCCGCCGCCGTCCCCGAATAAATATCAAACCGATGCCCCTTCGTGACCACGGCATTCGTGGTCGCGATATCCGCCAGTGGCGGCGCATAGTCCGGGCGCTTCACCACTACGCGTTTGGTCGCCAACTGGCGTGCCGGTTCAAGCAAACCATCCGCATCCAAATCCGGTCCTACCAGCGACTGGAACACCCGCATCTCTTTCTTCACCAGCGCACTCTTCTGCTTGTGCGGGAACATCGGATCGAGATAAACCACCTGCGGGCGCGGCGTGATATCCGTCAGCGCCGTCAGGCTGGAGGCGTGAATCAGCTGTAAGCGTTCCTGCAACCACGGACCAATCTCCGGGTCGGCATATCCGCGTGCCAGACCATCGTCGAGGAGTGCGGCGACCACCGGATTACGTTCCAGCATCCGCACACGGCAGCCCACCGACGCTAACACAAAGGCATCGCGCCCCAGGCCTGCCGTCGCGTCGACCACGTCCGGAAGATAGCTCCCCTTCACGCCGACCGCCTTCGCCACCGCTTCGCCGCGACCGCCGCCAAATTTGCGACGGTGCGCCATCGCGCCGCCGACGAAATCGACAAAGATCCCGCCAAGCTTCGGCTCATCGCTTTTGCGCAGCTCCAGATGGTCCGGCGTCATCACCAGCGCCATCAGATTATCGGCATCGTGCTCCAGCCCCCAACGGGCGGCAAGAACAGATAAGGCGCCGTCTCCGGCGCCTGTTTCATCCATCAAACAAATTTTCACGAACGCGATTAGCCTTTAATTCCGTAATGTTCCAGCATCGCATCCAGCTGCGGCTCACGGCCACGGAAGCGTTTAAACAGCTCCATTGGCTCTTCGGAACCGCCGCGCGTCAGGATGTTATCGAGGAACGACTGACCGGTATCGCGGTTGAAGATCCCTTCCTCTTCGAAGCGCGAGAAGGCATCGGCTGCCAGCACGTCGGCCCACAGGTAGCTGTAGTAGCCCGCCGCGTAGCCGCCCGCGAAGATATGGCTGAATGCATGCGGGAAACGACCCCACGATGGCCCAGGAATGAGCGCCACCTGCTTCTTGATTTCACCCAGGGTTTCGAGGATTTTCGCCCCTTGCTCCGGGCTGAACTCCGCATGCAGGCGGAAGTCGAACAGGCCGAACTCCAGCTGGCGCAGGATAAACATCGCCGCCTGGTAGTTTTTCGCCGCCAGCATTTTATCCAGCAGCTCTTTCGGCAGCGGTTCGCCGGTTTCATAGTGACCTGAGATAAACGCCAGCGCGTCCGGCTCCCAGCACCAGTTTTCCATAAACTGGCTCGGCAGCTCGACCGCATCCCACGGCACACCGCTGATGCCCGACACACCCGCCGCTTCGATACGGGTCAGCATATGGTGCAGACCGTGGCCGAACTCATGGAACAGGGTGATCACTTCGTCGTGGGTGAACAGCGCCGGTTTGCCGTTAACCGGACGGTTAAAGTTACAGGTCAGGTAGGCGACCGGCTTTTGCAGCGAGCCGTCGGCTTTACGCATCTGACCGACGCAGTCGTCCATCCACGCCCCGCCGCGTTTGTTCTCACGCGCATACAGATCCAGATAGAAACTGCCGCGCAGCTCGTTTTTCTCGTCGTACAGCTCGAAGAAGCGCACTTCCGGATGCCAGACTTCCACGTCGTGACGCTCTTTGGCGGTGATACCGTAGATGCGTTTCACCACTTCGAACAGGCCGTTCACGGCTTTGCTTTCCGGGAAGTACGGGCGCAGCTGCTCGTCGCTGATGCTGTAGAGATGCTGTTTCTGTTTTTCGCTGTAGTAGGCGATGTCCCACGGCTGCAGGTCTTTCACGCCGCACTCCGCTTTGGCGAAGGCACGCAGCTGAGCCAGCTCTTTTTCGCCCTGCGGACGCGCGCGTTTGGCGAGATCGGTTAAGAAATCGAGCACCTGCTGTGGGTTTTCCGCCATTTTGGTGGCGAGGGATTTTTCGGCGTAGCTGTCAAAGCCCAGCAGTTGCGCCAGCTCATGACGCAGGGCGAGGATTTCCGCCATCACCGGGCTGTTGTCCCATTTCCCGGCGTTCGGGCCCTGGTCAGAGGCGCGAGTGCTGTACGCGCGGTAGAGTTCTTCGCGCAGCGCCTGGTTGTCGCAGTAGGTCATCACCGGTAGATAGCTCGGGATATCCAGCGTCAGGAGATAACCTTCCTGCTCTTTCGCTTCGGCCTGCGCTTTGGCCGCAGCCAGCGCGCTTTCTGGCATACCTGCCAGCTCGGCTTCATCGGTGATGAGCTTCGTCCAGCCCATGGTAGCGTCGAGCACGTTGTTGCTGTACTGGTTGCCGAGCTCAGACAGACGCGCGGCGATTTCACCGTAGCGCTGCTGTTTCTCTTTCGGCAGGCCGATGCCCGACAGTTCAAAGTCACGCAGGGCGTTATCGACCGCTTTCTTCTGGGCGATATCCAGTTTTGCGTAGTTTTCGCCGTCACGCAGATCGCGATACGCGTTATACAGCCCTTCGTGCTGACCGACCCAGGTGCTGTACTCAGAGAGCAGCGGCAAGGTTTGTTCGTAGGCTTCGCGCAGCTCCGGGCTGTTTTTCACCGAGTTCAGATGGCTCACCGGCGAGAAAATACGGCCCAGCACATCATCCACTTCCGCCAGGCGCTGGCACAGATTATCCCAGGTATAGGGTGCGCCCTGCGCAACCACGCGCTCTACCGCCTCGCGACAGTTATCCAGCGACTGAGTAACAGCCGGGACAACGTGCTCAGGGAGGATTTTAGAAAACGGCGGCAACGAAAAAGGCGTGAGTAATGGATTGGTCATAAGCGCTGTCCTGTTGAATAAGGTGAATGAAGCGCGCATCCGGCGCTGGGCATATTGTTTCTGTAATGGGGATAAGTGTAGTGAATTTCAATGCCAGGCGCAGCGCTTTCGCGGCGGCGGGGACTTTTCTGTATACTGTGCCAATACGCTCTTTTTTCGCCCGATGGCGCTTCGCTTATCGGGCCTACGATTCTCTACTGGAACACCTTTACCCATGCTCAGTTATCGCCACAGCTTCCACGCGGGCAACCACGCCGATGTCCTCAAACACACCGTTCAGAGTCTGATTATTGAATCTCTGAAAGAGAAAGATAAGCCGTTTCTCTATCTGGACACCCACGCGGGCGCGGGCCGCTATCAGCTCAGCAGCCAGCACGCGGAGCGCACCGGCGAATATCTGGAAGGTATCGCCCGCATCTGGCAGCAGGACGATCTTCCGGCTGAGCTGGAGCCGTACATCGGCGTAGTGAACCATTTCAACCGCAGCGGCCAGCTGCGCTACTACCCGGGCTCACCGCTGATTGCGCGCCAGCTGCTGCGCGAGCAGGACAGCCTCCAGCTGACCGAACTGCACCCGAGCGACTTCCCGCTGCTGCGCTCCGAGTTCCAGAAAGATGATCGCGCACGCGTGGAAAAAGCCGACGGCTACCAGCAGCTGAAATCCAAACTGCCGCCGGTTTCCCGTCGCGGTCTGGTGCTGATCGACCCGCCGTACGAAATCAAAACCGACTATCAGGCCGTCGTTACCGGCATCAACGAAGGCTACAAACGCTTCGCCACCGGGACCTACGCCCTGTGGTATCCGGTGGTTCTGCGCGCGCAAATCAAACGCATGATCAAAGAGCTGGAAGCGACCGGCATCCGCAAAATCATGCAGATCGAACTGGCGGTGCGTCCGGACAGCGATCAGCGCGGTATGACCGCCTCCGGAATGATCGTCATCAACCCGCCGTGGAAGCTCGAAGCGCAGATGAACAACGTCCTGCCGTGGCTGCATAAAACCCTGGTGCCGAGCGGGCATGGTCACGCGACCGTCAGCTGGATCGTGCCAGAGTAATCGCAGTCATCGGTGGAACCTATGGATTCCAGGTATACAATCGCGGCAATCAACGATTAAGGAAGAAGTTATGACTAAGCATTATGACTACATCGCCATTGGCGGCGGCAGCGGCGGTATCGCCTCGATTAACCGTGCAGCCATGTACGGCCAGAAATGTGCGCTGATCGAAGCCAAAGAGCTGGGCGGCACCTGCGTGAACGTCGGTTGTGTACCGAAAAAAGTGATGTGGCACGCCGCGCAAATCCGCGAGGCCATCCATATGTACGGCCCGGATTACGGCTTCGACACCACCATCAATCACTTCGACTGGGACAAGCTGATCGCCAGCCGTACCGCCTACATTGACCGCATCCATACTTCGTATGACAACGTGCTGGGCAAAAATAACGTCGATGTCATTCGCGGCTTCGCGCGCTTCGTCGATGCGAAAACGATCGAAGTGAACGGCGAGACGATCACCGCCGATCACATCCTGATCGCCACCGGCGGCCGTCCAAGCCACCCGGACATTCCGGGCGTGGAATACGGCATCGACTCCGACGGTTTCTTCGAACTGCCTGCCCTGCCAAAACGCGTGGCGGTAGTCGGTGCGGGTTACATCGCCGTTGAGCTGGCGGGTGTGATTAACGGCCTGGGTGCCGAAGCGCACCTGTTCGTGCGTAAACACGCCCCGCTGCGCAGCTTTGATCCGCTGATCGTCGAGACGCTGGTTGAAGTGATGAACGCCGAAGGGCCAAAACTGCACACCAACGCGGTACCAAAAGCGGTGGTGAAAAACGCTGACGGCAGCCTGACCCTGGAGCTGGAAGATGGCCGCAGCCAGACCGTCGATTGCCTGATCTGGGCGATTGGTCGCGAACCGGCTAACGACAACTTCAACCTCGCCGTCACCGGCGTGAAAACCAACGACAAAGGCTACATCGCTGTCGATAAGTTCCAGAACACCAGTGTTCCAGGAATTTATGCGGTCGGTGATAACACCGGTGCGGTTGAGCTGACGCCAGTTGCCGTCGCAGCAGGCCGTCGCCTGTCCGAGCGCCTGTTCAACAACAAGCCGGACGAGCATCTGGATTACAGCAACATCCCGACCGTGGTCTTCAGCCACCCGCCAATCGGCACCGTCGGTTTAACTGAACCGCAGGCGCGCGAGCTGCACGGCGACGATCAGGTGAAAGTGTACAAATCGTCCTTCACGGCGATGTACACCGCGGTGACCTCTCACCGCCAGCCGTGCCGCATGAAGCTGGTATGCGTCGGCCCGGAAGAGAAAATCGTCGGTATCCACGGCATCGGCTTCGGCATGGATGAAATCCTGCAGGGCTTTGCAGTGGCGCTGAAAATGGGTGCCACCAAGAAAGACTTCGACAATACCGTGGCGATTCACCCGACGGCGGCGGAAGAGTTTGTGACGATGCGTTAAGCGTATTCATCAGAATCAGGCCAGAATATTTTCTGGCCTTTTTTTATTTACGAGTCAGGGCTTCGATTAATTCATAACAGCCACAGTCATACGTCGATTTGGTGCCAGACACTCAATGACCTTAGCCGATTTATCACCTGGACAGAAAACCTTTGGCATCGCATCCGCCAGGCCTTGTGTTTCAATGTCTGACGCAGGAATTCCCGTTTCAACCAGCACATTTTTCACTGACTCGGCACGCGCCAGTGAAAGCTGTTTATTTGTTGATGGGGTACCTATACGATCGGAATATCCGGTGATGATAATGTCCCTACCTGATATGTTCTCTCGTTTCAGTTCAGCGGCAAACTGCTTAACTTTATCAATACCATTTGAGCTTAATCGTGAAATACCAAACTCAAAAAAACTCTCTGCGCTGAACTCTTTTTTTATCTTCACACTTCGCTCCATTTCTGGCCGTTTGTTTAAACGTGAAAGACAGCTTTCAGGAAGGTAATAAAAACTTCGCGCCTTCAAGTTATCATCAAATAAGATTTTATATTGGCAAGTCATTACCTGACCGTTTATTTTTGAAAAGTGAAAAATATAATCCCATTCCTTCACCCGAAAGATACCTTCTTTAAAATGCGGTGTTCCTATTAACTCATAGACTTGCGATTTAGATAATCCAGCACGCATTTGCTTTAGATTATCAATGTTCACAAAACTTCCTTCTTCTCGTACCGCTGTAGATTGTTCAGGAAAAACAGGGGATTCAGTTTTCCCTGCTGAATCAACATGGCTGACCGAACGACTGCAGCCGGCCAATAATCCAACGATCAGCACTAGGCTAATAGTATTTATAGATTTCATAAAATCTTGCTCAATAAATTAAGAGAAGTATTTCCCCGGCCGATTGACCGGGGAGTTAATAATGCCTTATTGCAGGTTTACCACTGATAACCGACGCCGACAGCGGCACCCATATCGCCTCTGCTGTTTGTGGTTCCGGATAATTTACTGACCCATTTGCCATTATCGGAGATAGTGGAAACACCGAGCGCTATTGCGGATTCGCCTTGATAAGTACCACCAGCAAGTCCCACCATGCTGGCTCCCGGCTGATAAGGCTGAGGTAAACCCGCCATCGCCATCGCACCGGCAATACCTGCACTTAACTTATCTTTTTGATCATCAACCATATTCTTCAGGTCGTTGAATTTGTTGTTGGTATATTGATTGCTGTTGTTGGTACTTTCTTTCAACTGGCCCACATTAGCAGCATCCGTATTTTGTGTACCGGCAGCTACGTGAGTGATCTGGCGTTCACTTCCAGCGCTACCTACAGAAACGCTATTGCTACGGTCAGTCACAGAATCATTGCCCAGCGCGACAGAATTACTATGAATGGCTTTTGAACGAGCGCCGATGGAAAGACTGTTATCCGCCGATGCAATTGCGCCCGCGCCACCTGCGATTGCATCTTTCCCGGTTGGCTTCGGTTTCGTTAGATTGCTGGAGTTATTTACCTGGAACATTCCATCTGTGCCATTAGCAACGTGAGTCACATTCTGGCTGACCTGATCCAACTGGGACTTATTCACTGCATCAGAAGCCGCGACACCATTGGCCACATTAGCAATCGTTGTGCCGCCCGTGTTCGTTGCGTTGTCATAGGAGTCTCCCCCCATGATGACTTTGTTGTAATTCACAGAACCATCGGCATCTATTTCGTACTTCACACTGCCTTTATCCATACTGCTCATGCTACCGGTGATGTTTTCAATTGCCTGATTCGTAGCGTAAAGCTGTGAACCGTTGATCGCATCCGTACTGATTGCATTAATCTGTCCTGCAGCAACATTGGTGATAGTTCGCTCGTTACCCTGACTCCCGACGCTAACTGTACTGGCTGGCGCAGTTCCTGCGAAGACGTATTTATTCCCTAAAATAGTGGTCCCGGAAGTCGCCACTGCCGTTTCAGTCACTGAACCCGCGCCAAGCGCTACGTCACCGGCATTTTTAGCAACCGCTCCCTGGCCTAACGCGACGCTGCCTGAACCAGTGGATCGAGCTTCATCACCCATAGCGATTGAACCATCTCCGCTAGACTGCGCATTTGGCCCTACTGCGATAGATTCAGTACCACTGGCAACAGAATCAGATTTCGTAGAATTTGCATGGAAATACTTCACCCCATTACTGTAGAAATTAGCCGTTGCATCATTCAGTTGCTGTACATTCACAGCATCGCTGTCGTCGATACCGTAGGCCACGTTCTTAATACGCGTCCCACCGGTTTTGGTGACGCTGTTATAAGTCTCACCAGATAATGTGATGTTGTCATAATCAGTCGAACCGTCGGGAAGCGTGTCGTATTTCACTGAGCCTTTATCAACGCTATTAATGGCCTGATTGGTCGCGAAGAGCTGCGAACCATTAACAGCATCCGTGCTACTGCTACTCACACGACCAGCCGCTACGTTAGTGATCGTTCTTTCATTGCCTGAACCGCCTACCGAAACGGTACTTAACGGATTAATACCTGCAAATGCGTAGTATTTCCCATCAAGCGTCACCCCAGCGGTTCCAACAGCAGCGTCAGTCACAGAACCAGAACCCAAAGCCACATCATTAGCATTGATAGCCTGCGCACCACGCCCCAGTGCTGTAGCGCTTTCACCTTTAGTTACTGCCATATAACCTGCTGCAAGGGAAATATCTCCCTGGGCCTGGGCTGCAACGCCCAAAGCAGTTGATTGATTTCCCGTTGCTCTTGAGGTGTTTCCAAATGCGGATGCAAAGTATCCACTTGCAGTGGAATATACCCCGACAGCTGTACTGGAAAATCCTGCAGCACTAGCCCCTAAACCAATCGCCGTGCCAGAAAGTCCGGAAGCGGTAGCATATGCCCCCACAGCAGTTCCGCTTCGGGCGGAAGCAACCGCATTTCCACCGAGCGCGACGGTATTGCTAGCCGTTGCCTGAGACTGGAAGCCTATAGCAGCCGCTTGCCGGCCTTGTGCAAGGGCTTGATAACCGACTGCAGTACCACCGTAAGAACCTCCATCAGTGACATCTGCCGCATTTGTTTTCGCTGCCGCACCATATCCAAGAGATGTAGAGAACTGGTCCTGAGCTAATGCATCAGGTCCCAGCGCCAGAGAGTAGGTTGCGGTCGCACCATCGTTGTCAAAGTTGGACCGAGTGGTGCCGTTCGTATTCACGCTGTAATAACGAGTAGTACTGTCCGCAATAGCCTGGTTAGTCGCAAAAAGTTGGGAACCGTTAACTGCATCGGTACTCATTCCATTCAAACGACCTGCTGCCACATTGGTGAGAGTGCGCTCATTATCAAGGCTACCAATCGAAACGGTACCAACAGGATACATTCCTGCAAAATTGTAGGTTTTGCCATTAACCATCGTTCCCGCGGTCCCTACGATCGGATCTGTCACGGAGTCGGCTCCCAACGCCACACTATTTGCTCTGGTTGCTGTCGCTCCACGCCCCAACGCCATTGCTCTCTCACCATTAACGAAAGCGTGAACACCTAAGGCTACGGAATTATTACCCATAGCCTGAGCTGCGGCACCAAAAGCAGAGGATTGTTCACCACGCGCGATTGCAGTATCCCCAAAGGCAGAGGCATACATCCCATCGGCTTTCGAGTTCACACCGACACTCGACGTGGCAAACTTCGTTGCACTGGAGCCAGAACCAATAGCAGTACCGGAGGTCCCCGACGCCGTTGCATCTGTCCCTACAGCGGTTGTTCTTTCCCCGGAAGCGACGGCATTCCCACCCAATGCGACGGCGTACCGATTCGTTGCCTGAGCTTGATATCCCATCGCAATGGCTACTCGACCCTGTGCCAATGCCTGATTACCAATAGCAGTGCTTCCGTAAGAGCCAGCATCTGTCGTGTCCCTTTTAGCCATCGCAGCATAGCCAAGCGCAGTCGAGTATTGCTCCTGAGCCGACGCGTCTGGCCCCAGAGCCAGTGAGTAAGATGCGATCGCTCCGTCATTGTTATAGTTAGTCAGTTGGGTGCCATTTGTATTAACGCTGTAGTATCGGGTTTTATTATCGCTAATCGCCTGGTTAGTCGCGTAGAGTTGTGAACCATTCACCGCGTCGGTGCTGGTGGCACTAACGCGGCCCGCAGCCAGATTGGTGATCGTTCTCGTTACCCCCATGTCTTCATCACCAATACTTACTGTCGCAATAGGGCGATTTCCAGCAAAGGTATAATTTTTGCCTTCAATCATCGCATTTGCAGTGGATACCTGAGGTGCTGTGACTGAGTACGACCCCAATGCCACACCGTTGGTATCCGTGGCCGACGTATCCATCCCTAGAGCGATAGAACGTGCGCCAGATGCCAAAGCATGTGTGCCCAAAGCAGCAGATTCTGAACCTTTTGCTGTACTGCCGTATCCAATCGCTGTAGCCCCTTTACCCGACACGGAAACAAAGGAACCCACACCCGTTGTATCTTCTTCTGTCGCTTCAGATACGGTACCAACGATGGTCGAATAAGTGCCTAGAGCATATGAACTCTCACCAATCACAGTGCTACGAAAACCCGATGCCAGAGTTGTGTTACCAATCGAAGTCGATTGCATTCCAGTGGCTTTTGAACCGTTACCTAATGCAAAAGCGCCTTCACCCTCAGCCCGCGCTCCAAAACCGATCGCATTTGAGTAATCAGCGGAAGCACGTGAGTGGATACCGAGCGCGAGCGCATTTGCACCCGTTGCACCATCATTCTCAAAGTTGTCTTGCTGCAAGCCAGCATCGTTAACACTGTAATAGTGATGTTGACCCGCTTTTAGCTGTGCAATATTGACCGCATCCGTATCCTGCGTGCCGGCCGCGACACCGGTAATCTGGCGAGTAAAATTATTGGCAGGATCACCGATACTGAGTGCACCCAGAGTGCTTTTCCATGCCGCGCTGTTATTCAAACTGATCGCCTGCGTCAAAGGATCGTAGCCCGCCATCCCTGCGGCAGTATTGGCGACAGCGCTGCTGCCGAGCGCCACGCTATCGTCGGCTGCAGCCTGAGTTTGTTCCCCAAGCGCAATCGACTTCACTCCGGTCGCAGCGCTCGTCGAGCCAACAGCGATCGCTCCAGATGCACCCGTAGCGTTTCCCCCGTTGACAGAAATATTACTTGCGACACCTCCATCACGATCGGTACTACCCGATCCCGTCCCGGCAACCCACGCTTCTGCCGGAAATGAAAGAAATGCCGCCATAAAGGCGCCAGTGACCGTAAGGGAGCGGCGCACCATGTTTTTGCCCTTGCCTTTTGCCGAGGCAAACTCACCAGCAACAACCCATGTGCGTTGCGCTGAATTCCACACCAGACGATAAATCGTGTTCATATTTGTTCCTTCCTGGCACTGCGCCAGGCATTAATTTCCATTTAGCGGCCAGAAAGGCGCTAAGGTTATGTTGATAAATAGATTTTCCAGAGGTCTGTTTCCCAGACTCACTCTCACGACAGTGAATATTCCCTGTAAGGTATTCCAGGATGTTGTTATTTATGAATATGCAGTTATTTATAAACCCAAGGTTTATTTAATTCCTGATTTTTTTAAATATAGTTAATTCAGATTCGAGGTTGATGCTAAATATTTCTGACAGGTATTCTGAATGTTAATTTACGCATTAAATTGATTAATTCGTAATCCGTACTCAAACCAAACCGGTTCATTAATAGTTTTTTTCGTGAATAGAGTGTCTTTTCATTAATCCCGAACTCATCTGCCATCTGCTTGGGTGACTTCCCTTGTATTATTTTCTGCATGATATGCATCTGCGGTCGAGTCATTCGCCCGTCAAGACACCCTATGCAGTCGCAGTCATGATGCATAACGTTCCTCGATGTCATCTTTATTAACCCTCGTATAAGCACTTGCCGCACCCTATCGAATGAATCACTTCGATAGATAAATTCCGTTCCCATGTAACAAGCTGGCAGCGTGCCAGGAAGCACTTCATTTTCATCAAGGATACCAATCATCAGTCGACAGTCTGGATTTTCCAGAAAGGGAGAGCAGAGCTTTATTTCCCCTTTGCAAAGAGGTAAAACGACAATATCCACATTATTAGAAATATCTGTCACTTCAGGAGAAAAGTTCAGAGTGTATGCTGCTGTTGAAGATGTCAGGGTTTTGAAAATTTCCTCTATACCTTTTCGAAAAAGGCCATCCTCTTCTTTTATAAGAATATTCATTATGAATCCAAAGTTACCATATCAATGGTATTGATAATGACAAAAGATTTATATCCATATAGCCATCCACTAAGCCCTTTCTGTTCTTAAGTGAAATTTAAAGAAATATCCTATCCTCTTCAATTATTTTATAGACTCATTGTAGACTCTATATTTAACAAAAAACAAACATCCTGGATAAAATCCCATAGAGATCAGTGCTTATCATACAAATCGAAAATGAGTGAATAAGAAAACATGCATTAAATTTTGAAGGGCCGTTTACTCGTCATTTATAAAAACGTCACGCGTTCTTCATTCGTTAACAGAATGCTATAAAACCAGTCTACAACTAGACCTATATTCCATTTTTTTATTTTCAGCATAAGAACATAATCACGGTCTCTGGCACTCAAATAAAAAACATCCGTGGAGCGGAGAAAGTGAACACCAAAATATATTCAGGCGAGTCCCGACCAACGTCACCGGCTGCCACCTTTAAACCAACATCGCATATAGAAAAAATAATTGATCATGTAATGCCATTTGCTACCGTATTCTCATCCGCGAGAGGCTCACTGCTACGGTATGACCTGAACAACAAACATCAGTGTTATTTATTGCATAAAGGGAGTATTGCGCTACACCGCCGGGGAGATGGAATTATCCTAAACTCTGAATCCGGCCCATTTATTCTGGGTATCAGCAACCAACTTGCTCGCGATGAACATTTATATATCAGAGTGACGGAAGAGAGTTGCATGGGGCGCATGCCGCTTGAACGTTTCAATTTGATCATAGAAAAATATCAACTCTGGGAAAGCCTGTCTAAAACGCTTATCTACACTGCTTCGAGAGTCTATGAGCATTGCACGCTTATCTCACAAATGTCTGCCTATGAAATCATACGCTTTCAACTACTTGAATTAATGGGAGAACCGGCGTCTATTCGGTTAAATATCACTGCCGCAAACTATATCAAAGGCAGAACATATCTTTCACGCAGTGGAATAATGCGAATACTGGCGGAGTTACGTAAAGCAGGGTATATAGAACTCGAAAGAGGAGTTTTATGCGCTATCCAGAAGCTCCCAATTAGATATTGATTCATCATGAACGCATTGGTTTTCGCAAAATGAGCATTGTGCGCCGCAAGGGTTGATAAGTACTATACTTCATGAATATCTTTAGCCTGATATCAGAAGGTTACCATTATGTCGTCAGACGAATATTCTCATATTCCTATTAATCAAAATTCGCCATATGTCGCGGAGCTTGTGGAATTCCTTCAACCTTATGCGCATTTAAAACATGTTTCTGCCCGACAAAGACTCAACCTGGATTCCGGAGGTGTACAGTTATGCTATCTGATCCTTCAGGGGCGCATCACCTTTCAGCGCTTTCATGACGACCTCACCATCGCAACGGTGAGCGCACCGTCATTAGTGGGTCTTTACGGTCTGACAAGCAACAAAGTACCGGGCTATCTCATCACCCAGACACCTTGTCAGGTAGGTGTGATCAGCCTCAGGAAAGCGAATGAAGTCATCGAAGAAAACAACCTCTGGCAAACGCTGTCAAAACATATGATGGTGGTATCTGGCAAGCTATACACCTCCAGTAATCAGCTGACCGCTCCAACAGCCTTTGATATTGTCCGTATTCAGCTTCAGGAGTTAATGAAAGAAGCCCCTGAAGTTCGCAGTAACATTACTGCTGAGAAATATATTCGCAATAAAACTCATCTCTCTCGTAGCGGGGTGTTAAGGATATTGGCGAATCTTAAAACAGGAGGATATATTGAAACCCATGAAGGGGTACTGATTAGCATTAATCATATCCCTGAAAAGTATTAGGCACTGCGATAAATGAACAATGTGCTAACGTTTTCAACATTAAGTATTCGTTACGCCAGCGAAGATTTTATTTTTTTCACCATTCATAAATCGTTGCACAACGAATGCTCCGAATTTGACTCTCTCTCCACAGGTGTTTATTTTTCCATAAGCCAATTAAAATCATAAAGATAGCCTGTGTTACCTGCAATTGGGCACAGCCACTAAACGTGATCCACCGCACACTTCATCCTTCACACACCGAAGCGAGTGTCTAAGCTTAGAAGATGCCCGGGAAACACCCGTATGTGTGACGACGCAAACCGGAGGTCCTAACCACCATGTTCAACCAGAAATTACACGCTGCAGATATCGTCGAGTTCGAGATTGCGGAAGAGCTGCGCTACGAAACCGATCCCTGCGAGTTGAAACTGGATGAGATGATCGAGGCGGAACCGGAACCCGAAATGATAGAAGGGCTGCCCGCGTCCGACGCGCTCACGCCTGCCGATCGCTATCTTGAACTCTTTGAACACGTCCAGTCGACGCGCCTGTTTGCCGACAGCAAAACCTTCCCCGACTGCGCGCCGAAGATGGACCCGCTCGACATCCTTATTCGCTATCGCAAGGTGCGCCGCCACAGGGATTTCGACCTCAAACGCTTTGTCGAAAACCACTTCTGGATGCCGGAGTCGCTGACCACCGAATACGTCTCCGACCCGAGCCTGTCGCTAAAAGAGCACATTGATAATCTGTGGCCGGTGCTGACGCGCGAGCCGCAGGATCATATTCCGTGGTCGTCTCTTCTGGCGCTGCCGCAGGCGTATATCGTCCCCGGCGGGCGTTTCAGCGAGACCTACTACTGGGACTCCTATTTCACCATGCTGGGGCTGGCGGAGAGCGGGCGCAACGACCTGCTCAAATGCATGGCCGACAACTTTGCGTGGATGATTGAGCGCTACGGCCATATCCCGAACGGGAACCGCACCTATTACCTCAGCCGCTCGCAGCCGCCGGTGTTTGCCCTGATGGTGGAACTGTTCGAAGAGGACGGCGTGCGCGGGGCGAAGCGGTATCTGGATCATCTCCTGATGGAGTACGCCTTCTGGATGGATGGCGCGGAGTCGTTGGTGCCAAATCAGGCCTATCGCCACGTGGTGCGTATGCCGGACGGCTCGCTGCTCAACCGCTACTGGGATGATCGCGACACGCCGCGCGACGAGTCCTGGATAGAGGATGTGGAAACCGCTAAACACTCGGGTCGACCGCCAAACGAAGTCTATCGCGATCTGCGCGCGGGCGCGGCGTCGGGCTGGGACTACTCTTCCCGTTGGCTGCGTGATGCCGGGCGGCTGGCAAGTATTCGCACGACTCAATTTATCCCTATCGATCTGAACGCATTTCTGTTCAAACTGGAAAGTGCTATCGCCAATATTTCGGGCTCAAAAGGCGATAAAGAGACTGAAACTACCTTCCGCCAGAAGGCCAACGATCGACGCGCCGCCGTGAACCGCTTCCTGTGGGACGACGAAAATGGCTGTTACCGCGATTATGACTGGCGACGCGAAGAGATGGGGCTGTTCTCCGCCGCCAGCATCGTGCCGCTGTATGTCGGCATGTCGACACATGAGCAGGCCGACCGCCTGGCCGATACGGTCAAAGCGCGTCTGCTGACGCCCGGCGGCATACTGGCGACAGAACACGAAACCGGCGAGCAGTGGGATAAACCAAACGGCTGGGCACCGCTACAGTGGATGGCGATTCAGGGATTTAAGCAGTATGGCAACGATTCGCTGGGTGATGAGATCGCCTGGAGCTGGTTGCAAACGGTGAATCACTTCTACAAAACACACCATAAATTGATCGAGAAATACCACATTGCCAGCAGCACCCCGCGCGAAGGCGGCGGGGGCGAGTATCCGCTGCAGGATGGCTTTGGCTGGACCAACGGCGTCGTACGGCGACTGATCGGGTTGTACGGAGAGCCCTAACCTGTAGGCCCGATAAGCGCAGCGCCATCAGGCAGTTTTAGCTTCGATGCAGAAAAAGCCGGGTGGCGGCTGCGCCTTACCCTGCCTACACAGGTTGAACGGGTTGTACGGAGAGCCCTAACCTGTAGGCCCGATAAGCGCAGCGCCATCGGGCAGTTTTAGCTTCGATGCAGAATAAAGCCGGGTGGCGGCTGCGCCTTACCCGGCCTACACAGGCAATGCAGTCAGGTGTAGATTAGCGAATCACATCATAGATTTCAGTTTGGATAGACTGCCATTTTTTTGTGCTGGCGTCCGGCTGCGCCAGCGCCCGACGCTTCGCTTGATCCGCTTCGTACTTCTGGCGCTGCACCACCGCAGGCACCGTACAAAACGCCTGCAAATATTGCTTACGCATTGAGGTCAGCTTTTCTCCGGTCGACATAGCATGGCTCAGCGTCGCAATAAACCGGCGACACGGTTTCTGCTCGACCATTTGCAGGCGATAGCGCATCAACACTTCAAGCACATCATCGTAACCGGCTGACATCGCCTGCTCGGTCCAGGACATTTTCCAGTCCATTCCGCCCTGTAAAAACAGCAGCGCTGCACGCGTGTCATTGCGATCGATGGCCGATCGGAAGTTATTCTCATCCCAGGTCACGCCCATGCGGGTGAGTTTTTCCCGTGAGGACGGGGCTTCACGCATCTCTTTCGGTGCAGGTTGTGGTTCGGCGCTGACGACTGCCGCAGTCGCTGGCGGATTGCTGCTGGTCACCAGCCACACCCCGCCCGCAATAATAGCCAGCACCATTACCCCCACCGCGCCCCACAGTGCACCTGAAATGAGCTGATCGCGTTGTTCGGGCGTGCGCGGCGCTCGCTGAGTTGGCTTCTCGATGCTGTCACGAATTTCAAACAGATCGCCGCCGGTCTGCCGGTCCATTTTCTGCGCATGTTCCCAGAAGCTGTGCAGTTCGCTGGCATCCACCGCCATCAGACCCGTCGGGTTGATGCGCGTGCGTCCCTCTTCAAACGCCCGCTGAATCGGCCCGGCAATCTGGGCATAGTAGTTATCGAGCAGCAGGAGCTGCGCGGAAGTGAGGGGCTGCTGAACGGTCAGCATGTTGCGGATCTGGCGGATATCGTCGAGGAAAGTTTGCAGGGTTTTACGCGGCTCAACCATTAGCGTCAGCATCGAGCGATCGTTAAACAAAGACGAGTAATAGCGGCTGAACTCTTTTTTATCCACCAGCATTTGCGCCATTTCGCTGAACATCATGCCGCTCAGCACGTCGTTGCGTTCACTGTTTTTCAGCCAGCGTCTGACACGATCAGCATTAAACAGCGTTTTAAGATGGTTATTGAGCCTTACCGGATCAGGCCACGCCTGCATGATTAAGGATTTAATCATCAGTTCAAGGGCGCGTACCTGTTTATGAGCCTGCAATTGCAGGGATTCATTCCCCGGAGCCAGATCGGTGTTGTACCCGAGCAGAGGCTGCTGTAAACGCAGATGCTCCAGCGCGGTGACAAAACGCACGGCGGCTATGAGCTGGTTTTGGCTAACGTCCTGACCGCTTTCATATTTCGGCACACGCTGTTGTAACAGTCTGAGTTGCAGCGTGAAATCGGACATTTCGGCATCATTCAGATTCAGGCGTTTTGCGACGGGTCCCCAGCCGCCGAGACCGAGGCGGGCATTATCGAGCTGTTCCAGGAACCAGCGGGGATCTTTACCTTCAGATACGTGAACATCAAGGAGCAGCAAGATCTCCACGGAGGCGTGTCGAATGATCGCGATACAATGTTCAAATTGTTCGTGGATGTGGTGTGATGTACCCGATGTCATCATTTTCCTTAACGTACTACAAAGCAGAATAAGCGTGCCTTAAAGGCAATTTTTTCTTTTATTTATGTGCTGTTAAACCATAACTGAGATTATGGAGAAATAAAGTGACAGCTCTATAATCATTGAAAATAGTCATAGGAGAAATCGAATGCCGGTACTCACTACTTCGCGTCTGACGTGCTCGCCTGTTCAGGAACAAGACTGGCCTTTTTACCTGTCTCTGCAACAACATCCAGATGTGATGCGTTATATCGCCGATAAACGCCCTATTGCCGTCATTCGTGAAGCCTTTGAGCCTCGTCTGCAACACTGGGAACCGGGTAGCGCGCACTGGATGTGTTTAATCGTGCGTGAAACTGACAGTCAAACACCGCTCGGCGCCACCGGTTATATTCACAGAGATAATGATTGTGCGGAAGTGGGTTTTATCTTTGCCGCGAATGCGCAGGGAAAAGGCTATGGCTATGAATCGCTACGTGCCGTGTGCGATTACGCCTTTACGCAAGGTGGGATCCGTCGCCTCACCGCCACGGTGACGGTGGGCAACGCGGCTTCTCGCGGCCTGCTGGAAAAAGCAGGCTTTGTGCTGGAAGGCGAACTGCGAGAAAACTACTGGCTTGCAGATTCCTGGCATAACGACTGGATTTTCAGCCTGTTAAAGCATGAATACCAGGCCGAAAGCCGTTAAGGATTTACAGGAACATCCCGCCTGAAACCTCGATGCGCTGCGCGTTCATCCAGCCCAGCTCATCGCTCAGCAGCGCCGCGATGGCATCGCCAATGTCATCCGGCAGCCCGACGCGCCCGAGCGCAGTATTTGACGCCACCATCTGATTAATTTGCGCATTATCGCGTACCCGTCCGCCGCCAAAATCGGTTTCAATCGCCCCCGGCGCGATAATATTGGCGGTAATTTTACGCGCACCTAACTCTTTGGCTTGATAGCGCGTCAGCACTTCCATCGCCCCTTTCATCGCCGCATAGGTACTGGAACCCGGCTGAGCAAAACGCGCCAGACCGCTGGAGACGTTCAGGATACGACCGCCGTCTTTGAGAAGCGGCAACAGGCGCTGGGTCAGGAAGAACGGGCCTTTGAAATGGACATTCATCGCGTCATCAAACTGCGCTTCGGTCGTCTCCGCAAACGGAGCGTATAAACCCGTCCCAGCGTTGTTCAATAAATAATCGAAGGTATCGCGCTGCCAGACATGCTTAAGCTGAGATCGTAATTCAGCGGCAAAACGTTCGAAGGCTGAGGTATCCCCGATGTTCAGCTGCAATGCCACCGCTTTCACCCCTTTTAATTCAATTTCGCGCACAACTTCCAGCGCTTCTTTCTGGCTGCTGTTGTAGGTCAGAATAATTCCGGTTCCCTTCGCTGCCAGCTTCAGCGCTGCGTTTTTACCTAAGCCGCGGCTGCCACCTGTCACTAATGCAATACGTTCACTCATGATAAACCTCGTTTCGATTGATATGCCGATTGAGTAAGAGCTTATTAGGTGATAGAAAATCAATAAAGATGGCAAAAAACGCTTCACTGTTTCACTGACAACAATAATGAGCGCAGCCTATGGATAAAATTCACGCAATGCAGCTCTTCATCCGCGTGGCGGAACTGGAGAGCTTTTCTCGCGCCGCAGACACGCTGGGCCTTCCTAAAGGTAGCGTATCGCGCCAGATTCAGGGGCTGGAAAATCTGCTCGGCACCCAGCTCTTGCACCGCACGACTCGCCGCGTCAGCCTCACGCAGGACGGGATGGTCTATTACGAGCGGGCAAAGGATTTGCTGGCAAACCTCGACGAACTGGATGGACTTTTCCAGCATGACCCCACCAGCATCAGCGGACGATTGCGCGTGGATATGCCCGTTGGCGTTGCGCGAAATTTAGTCATCCCCAAACTGCCCGCCTTTTTGCAGCAGTACCCTGGCATTGAGCTGGAATTGAGCAGCAGTGACCGGATGGTTGATGTGATTCGGGAAGGATTTGACTGCGTGGTCCGCGTCGGCACGCTGAAAGACTCAGGGCTAATCGCACGCTCGCTGGGCAAGCTGTCGATTATCAACTGCGCCAGTCCAGATTATCTGGCGCGTTTTGGCTACCCGGAGAATCTGGACGATCTGGCTTCACATGCCGTGATTCACTACGCCCTAAATCTGGGAACCCGCCCGCAGGGTTTCGAGTTTTATAACGGCGACGCCACCCAGTGGATAAAAACCGGCGGTATTTTGACGGTCAATAGCACCGAAACGTACCACGCCGCGTGTCTGGCCGGGCTGGGCATTATTCAGGTTCCGCGCGTCGGTGTGCGTGACGCGCTAAAGGCAAAAAAAATGGTCGAAATCTTGCCGCAATACCGCGCCGAACCGATGCCAGTCTCACTGATTTATCCGCATCGCCGCAACCTTTCGCGTCGGGTTCATCTGTTCATGGAGTGGCTGACGACGATAATGAAAGCTTACGTTGATTAGTCACAGGCTATAATTCAATAACATCCAGCCAAACGAAAAGGAAAATGCGCGTGACGCAGGAAAACAACCCGCAACGCCCCACCCAGGAACTGGAATACGATCCCATCAAAAAGATGGAGTCGGAGCCGGAAAAAAAAACCTCGCCCAACAAGGCAAATAAAGCGCTGGAAACGGTCACGGGAACCGCGCAAAAAATTCAGCGTCGCCCGATGATTGCGCACCTGATTCGCGCAACGGAACGCTTTAACGACCGAATGGGCAATCAGTTCGGTGCGGCCATTACCTACTTCTCATTCCTGTCGATGATCCCGATTATGATGGTGTCGTTTGCCGCAGCGGGTTTTGTTCTCGCCTCGCATCCGACGCTCTTACAGGACATCTTCAACAAGATTCTGATTAACGTGAGCGATCCGACGCTGGCCGCCACGCTGAAAAGCACCATTAACACGGCGGTGCAGCAGCGTACGACGGTGGGCATCGTCGGGCTGCTGATTGCGCTCTATTCCGGCATTAACTGGATGGGAAATCTGCGCGAGGCGATCCGCGCCCAGTCGCGCGACGTTTGGGAACGCACGCCGCAGGATCAGGAGAAAATCTGGATTAAGTATTTCCGCGATTTCGTGTCGCTGATTGGCCTGCTGGTCGCCCTGGTCGTCACGCTGTCGATCACTTCCGTGGCCGGTTCCGCGCAGCAGATGATCATTTCTGCGCTGTATCTGGATTATATCGAGTGGCTGAAGCCCGCCTGGCGGCTGATTGGGCTGGCGATTTCAATATTCGCCAACTATCTGCTGTTCTTCTGGATTTTCTGGCGTTTGCCACGCCATCGTCCACGCAAGAAAGCGCTGATTCGCGGCACGTTTATCGCCGCTATCGGGTTTGAAGTGATCAAAATCGTGATGACGTATACCCTGCCGTCACTGGTGAAATCCCCTTCCGGCGCGGCGTTCGGGTCGGTGTTGGGCCTGATGGCATTCTTCTACTTCTTTGCCCGCCTGACGCTGTTCTGCGCGGCCTGGATCGCCACCGCCGAGTACAAAGACGACCCGCGCATGCCGGGCAAAACCCACCGCTAAACCCCTTATCGGGCTGAATAAGAATGCAAAATTTCAGCCCGATTCGGCATTTCAGCATATAAATCCAGCCTGTAACTTTTATTTAACCAAAAACCAGTTTTATCGACTGAAATTTGAATTCTGTGAAGCATTTCATAGAAGAGTTTTCGTCAGGCTGAAGATTATCCGCTTTTTGCTTGTTTTATCGCCGCCACGCCACCCTGTTACAGATTGAAATGTCGCTTTTGCTATGCGTAATATGGCCTTTCGTCAGACCAAACAATAAGAAAATTTTATGCAAGCCACCGCCACAACTCTCGATTCAGAACCGGAAAGCACACCGGTCAACTCGCGTAATAAAGTCGTCGTTGCCTCACTGATTGGCACCGCCATCGAATTTTTCGATTTCTATATTTACGCCACCGCTGCGGTCATCGTCTTTCCGCATATCTTCTTCCCGCAGGGTGATCCTACAGCTGCAACGCTGCAATCGCTGGCAACGTTCGCTATCGCCTTTATCGCGCGTCCGATTGGCTCGGCGGTCTTTGGTCACTTTGGCGATCGCGTCGGGCGCAAAGTCACACTCGTGGCGTCGCTGCTGACGATGGGGATTTCTACCGTGGCGATCGGCCTGCTGCCGACCTACGAAACCATCGGTATTCTGGCTCCGGTGTTGCTGGCGCTGGCGCGTTTTGGTCAGGGCCTGGGTCTGGGCGGCGAATGGGGTGGCGCAGCATTGCTGGCAACAGAGAATGCGCCACCGCGTAAACGCGCGCTGTACGGCTCTTTCCCACAACTGGGCGCGCCGATTGGCTTCTTCTTCGCCAACGGCACCTTCCTGTTGCTCTCCTGGCTGCTGACCGACGAGCAGTTCATGAGCTGGGGCTGGCGTATTCCGTTCATCTTCTCGGCGGTGCTGGTGCTGATCGGCCTGTATGTGCGTGTTTCCCTGCATGAAACGCCGGTGTTCGCCAAAGTGGCGGCGGCGAAAAAGCAGGTGAAAATCCCGCTCGGCACGCTGCTGACCAAACACGTTCGCGTGACCGTACTCGGTACGTTCATCATGCTGGCGACCTACACGCTGTTTTATATTATGACGGTCTACTCCATGACCTTCAGCACCGCCGCCGCGCCTGTGGGCCTCGGTCTGCCGCGTAACGAAGTGCTGTGGATGCTGATGATGGCGGTGATCGGGTTTGGCGTGATGGTGCCGATTGCCGGGCTGCTGGCCGATAAATTTGGCCGTCGCTCGAGCATGATCGTGATTACGTCGCTGATTATTCTGTTCGCGCTGTTCGTCTTCCCGCCGCTGCTGGGTTCCGGCAGTCCGGCGCTGGTGATGGCGTATCTGCTGATTGGCCTGAGCCTGATGGGACTGACGTTTGGCCCGATGGGTGCGCTGCTGCCGGAGCTGTTCCCGACCGAAGTGCGTTACACCGGAGCATCGTTCTCCTATAACGTGTCGTCGATTCTGGGCGCGTCTGTGGCTCCGTATATCGCCACCTGGTTGCAGGCAAACTACGGCCTGTTCTATGTGGGCGTGTATCTGGCGGCGATGGCAGGGCTGACGCTGATTGCGCTGCTGTTGACGCACGAGACGAAGCATCAGTCGCTGTGATGTTTTTGCCGGGTGGCGGCTGCGCCTTACCCGGCCTACGGGGTACGTGCAGTGTTTTTGCCGGGTGGCGGCTGCGCCTTACCCGGCCTACGGGGTCCGTGCGGTGTTTTTGCCGGGTGGCGGCTACGCCTTACCCGGCCTACGATTGGATTAGGTTTGGATTTGGGTTTTGTAGGCCCGGTAAGCGAAGCGCCACCGGGCACCAGACCTCACCATCGTTACTTCTTCATCTGCGACAAAATCGTCCGGCACTGATTCGCATCACCTTCTGACGGTGAAATCAGCGCCAGCAGCGCTGCCGCTGGTGTCACCAGTGTTGCCAGCGCAGCAGCGACAGCTCCGCGCGCAATCAACGGCCCCGCTTTGACACCCGCCTGTGGATTTTTGAACGAGCCTCGCACGTAGAGCGGTGAGCGCAGGGTGATAATACGGAACCCTTTACTCTCAGGATCGATGGTCAAATCCAGCTGTTCCGAGGCCAGGCTCGCCGTCCCCGTCACATTAATCACTGCATTCTCGGTGTCGAAGGCAAAAATCTGTGGACGCGCCACGCCATTCACCAGATCGAGATTCGCCGCCGCACAGTTCACCCGCACTTCATCATCGCCAAAAATCTGCCCGATAATAAAGTTACCGACGTTCAGCCCGAGGATCTCCATCAGATTGCGGCTCACCAGCCCGTCGTTCATCAGTAGCTTGAGATTCCCGTTACTGCTGCCGAGCAGCGCCGCAACGGAGTTACCTACTCCGCGAATATCCGCATCCCCGTTCATTTCACCGAGGGTTTTCTGCATCAGCTCCACGTTCGGCATCAGTTCTTTCAGCTTCAGCCTGCGCGCCTGAATATCCGCCCGACCCTGCATCGGCTTTTTATCGCCTTCGAGGTGAATGTTGGAGGAAATCGTCCCGCCCGCCAGGCCGAATTTCAGCGGCTGCAGGCGCAGGTCAGCGTTTTTGAGAATGATATGGGTCGAGAGGTCGCTGATCGGCAAGGTGCTACCGTGCTCGATTTTACGCCCCTTGAAGCGCACGTCGGCATCCATCACATCCCACTTATCAGTTTCAAAGCGATCGTAAGGCAGCACTTTGTCCGCCGGCTGGATATCTTTCTCGCCTTTCTTCTGTTCGGAACGTTTGGACTGCTGCGCACCTTTCCCGGAATCGACACCAATCAGCGGGCCGAGATCGGCGAGGCGCAGCTGACGTGATTCCACATCCCCTTCCAGTTTCGGGCGCGGCTTGCCGGTGGTGTAAGCCAGCGAGCCGTGAATATCGCTGTCGCCAATGCGGCCATTGAAATTGCGGTAATCAAAGACCGAGGATTTTTCCGTATCAATTTTTGCTACCAGCCGCCCGTCTGTTTCAAACGGCGGTGTATCCGGCAACAGTACACCGGTTAAGTCATACAGCTCGCCCAGTGAATCACCAGAGAATTTGAGCTGAAGGTCTACGCCGCCCATTTTCATCGGATCGTTCACCGTGCCCACAAACGCCACGCGAGTATTACCCGAGCGGAAATCCGCCTGCACCGGGAATGGCGTGCCTTCGCTGCGCAGCGCCAGCACGCCGCCAATCTTGCCTGTACCGGTTAAGGGCTGATCGTTGTAACGCCCTTTCGCTTTCAGGCCAAAGACGTAATCGCCCACTTTGCTGGTATCGTTCTTGCCTTTAGTCCCTGTGACTTCGCTGAACGGCAGCGGCTTGCCGAGCGGATCGACCAGGATCTCGATATCCGCCTTGCTGACTTTGTCATTGATGGCAATCCGCCCGCGATCGAACAGAATATTATCCAGGCGGAAAGACCACGCCGACGGTGGCGCATTCGGATCTTTTTCTTCGCCGCTGCTGGCGAGATTAAAGGTCCAGTTGTTGTTTTTCTCTGACAGGCGGATCAGCCGCGCGTCGGGCTGCTCCAGCTTGATCCAGGGGAGATAAACGGTTTTCGTCAGCAGCGCGAGCGGTGCCAGCGTGGCTTCGACGCGCGGCAGATGGACCATCGTCACGTCAGGAATATCGGGCGGGTTGCCGAGAATAATGTCGTTAGCATGAACGTGAGGCCACGGCACCCAACTGCGCCAGCCGGTTTCGTCTTTCTGACGCTCCCAGACCACGCCAAGATCGCCGCGTATGGCGAAGGGCCGGTTTAGTTCGGTGGAGACTTTCTGGTTGATGGTCGGTTTGAGGCGGTTCCAGTCGAACGTCGCAATGATGATTATCGCGACCACAATCAACAACAAGAAGGTCCCTGTTACCCAGGTGATGATCCTGGTGGTTTTAGTCATCGTTATCCCCTTTTTATGACCTTGCCTTTCATGAATATAGTCCAGGCGAAGTCAAACAGCAGGGGTTACAAGGTGATAATGACGTTATCTAACGTGTCCATAGGCACCGGACGGGAGAGGAAATAGCCCTGTGCTGCCGCCGCTGGAGAATTCTGCACATCGCGCCACTCTTCAAGCGTTTCGACGCCTTCAACAATCACGCCCTGGCAGTAGCGGTTCATTAGCTGTAGCAGCAAAGTGAACAGGTTCCGGCCTTCCGACGTCTGGCGCAGCATGATGAACAGGTCACGCGCCACTTTAATGTAGTCATAGCGTACTTCGCTTAATGCGGAAAAGTTCGCCATCCCGGTGCCGAAGTCATCCAGCCAAAGCGGGCCAAATTCACACATCGAGGCAAATGAGGAATCCTGGGGCAAACGCACATGTTCCACCAGTTCAAAACGCATCCACGGCAGCGAAGCGACCAGCTTTTGCAGCTTAGGATTCTGACGCAGGGCAATCAGGGTTGGGCCGTCGACGTTTACCGACGCCAGAATGTCATGGCGTGCAAAAAACGGCTGCTTTGTTCCCAACATCTCCAGCTGTTCTTCCAGCACATCCAGACGCTGGCGCACGCTCACTTCGGCGAAGTAACGATCAGGAGCGATACGCTTTGCGGGATCGGACGGGTGGGTCACAACGGTTAAGATTTCAATCGCCATGAGCCTGCCGTCAATCCGGTAAATAGGCTGATAAGTATAAGCACGCTCACATTGCAGCCAATAGCGATGCTCCTGCAAGCTTTCAATACTTGCTTCCGGAGTGGTGCTTAGCCGCTGGATAACCTGCTCTGACTTCATTTCAGATGTCCTGTTGAAAAGAGATGACCTGTCTGGACTCGTCAAAGGGTTATCGGCCCAGGGAGTGAGAACTTTATGTCCAGCGGGAAGGGAAAATGAAATTAAGATGACAGAATCTGTCTGGAACGCGCGCTGGCTCAAAAAAAAATTTGGAACGACGTTTTAATATAGTTGACCATAAAAACCCCACAGCGCACACTTACATTAATTTATCTGTTCAGGTTCACGACTATGTCTAAAAAAATTGCCGTGATTGGCGAATGCATGATTGAACTGTCACAAAAAGGCGCGGAAGTTAGCCGTGGTTTTGGTGGCGATACGTTGAATACTTCGGTTTATATTGCACGACAGGTCGCGCCTGAAGCACTTGCCGTCAACTATGTGACCGCGCTCGGTACCGACAGCTTTAGCCAGCAGATGCTGGAAGCCTGGCAGAGTGAAAACGTGGGGACAGCGCTGATTCAGCGGATGGAAAACCGTCTGCCGGGGCTGTATTACATTGAAACCGACAGCACCGGTGAGCGCACGTTCTACTACTGGCGCAACGAAGCAGCGGCGAAATTCTGGCTGGAAAGCGAGAATTCTGCGGCCATCTGCGAAGAGCTGGCGACCTTCGATTATCTCTATCTGAGCGGAATCAGCCTGGCTATCCTGAGCCCTTCCAGCCGTGAAAAACTGCTCTCTCTGCTGCACGAATGTCGCGCAAACGGCGGGAAAGTGATTTTCGATAATAACTACCGTCCACGCCTGTGGGCCAGCCGTGAAGAGACGCAGCAGGTGTATCAGCAGATGCTGCACTGCACCGATATCGCGTTTTTAACGCTGGATGATGAAGATGCTCTGTGGGGTGAGAAACCGGTCGAAGAGGTTATTGCCCGTACGCATCAGGCCGGTGTGAACGAAGTAGTTATCAAGCGCGGCGCGGATTCCTGCCTGGTTTCCGTTAACGGTGAAGCCGTTGTAGATGTGCCAGCGGTAAAATTAGCCAAGGAGAAAGTGGTGGATACCACAGCGGCAGGCGATTCCTTCAGCGCTGGTTATCTGGCGGTGCGCCTGACGGGCGGTACGCCAGCCGAGGCAGCAAAACGCGGTCACCTGACGGCGAGCACGGTGATTCAATATCGCGGGGCGATTATTCCGCGCGAAGCGATGCCGGGCTGAGCCAGTCTGTAGAAAAGCCGGGTGGCGGCTTCGCCTTGCCCGGCCTACAAAAAACAAAGCCCGATAGCGATATCGGGCTTTGTTTTCTCCCTCTCCCGTAGGAGAGGGTCGGGGTGAGGGCATCAGCCCGCACACACTTACATTACTGCGCCTGCGGAATATCCGTTGCATCCTGGTGCAAATCATCTGCCGCTGGCTGAGCGGTACGCTCCTCCTGCTTCATGATCCCGTCCCAGGTGGCCTGTAGCTCTTTCACGTTGTATTCCGGCTCGCCTTTCGGCTGGAGCAGAACCAGAGCCATATCCTGAGATAATTGCTGGCGTAGATCCTGATTAATCATCTCGACGCTCAGGCTATTCAGGAAGTCCTGACGCAGCTTCTGATACTGTTCCGGCGCGATATCCACCACCTGATTTTGCAAAGAGCGAATGCGCTGGCTGATCAGGATATCCGTGTCAGTGCGAGCGTAAGTGGCGAACAGCTTTTGCAGCTCAAGATTTTTCTGGGCTACCAGAGCATTGAACTCTTCTTCGCCCAGGCCGTCTTTACGCACTTTCGCCAGCTCTTTGGCAACCACGCCGAGATTAGCGTTCAGCTTATCGTTTGGTGATTCGACGTTAATCGCACACTGCGCACGCTGGAACAGCACGCGGCAGTCGAAGCCAATGCCGATATCCTTCGCATTGTTTTTGCTCAGCGTTTGTTGAACGTGCCAGAACAGCGCTTCACGGGCGAGATCCGCACGCCAGTAGCGCAGCAGGGCCGCAGATTCACGAATTGGCTGCCACGGCGTGTCCCACATCAGCGCCAGACGGTCCTGACGCACGGTATCGGTCATAATGCTCACCGGCTCTGCTCGCAGTGGTGCCAGTGTAGAAACCGGCGCAGGCACTTCACGTTTGCCCTTCAGCTCGCCAAAGGTTTTGCCAATCTGCTCAATCACCGCACGGCTGTCGACGTTGCCGACCACAATCAGGGTCATGGCATCAGGGGTGTACCATTTCTGGTAGAAGGATTTTACCTGCTCGATGTCGACCGGCTGTTTAATCGGCTCGGCCGGATCGTGGCCCAGCAGCGTTGAGCCTTTCAGGCGATAGCGCCACCAGCCGTCTTTGGTGTCAGCCGGCCAGGTTGCCACCATGTCGCTGTTGCTCAGCGCATAGTTAACCGTATCCGGGGTGATCGCCACTTTGCCAGCGGTATCGCCCAGCCATGTCAGCGCTTCTTTCAGGAGGTCATTACGGTTATTGGGCAGGCTGAGGTTAAACATGGTGTAGTCGTAGGAAACGACCGCAGGTGGAAGTGGGCGTTTCGGGTCGATGCCCTGTTGCCACAGTGAACGCACCTGAACAGCTTGCAAACTGCCGCTTTGGGTCAGCGCCAGTCGAGGAATAAAGTGACTCAGCCCGCTCTGCTGCGTGCTTTCGGTCAGTGAACCGGTATTAACGGAAAGGCGAATCTCGATGCGATCGCTGGGACGTTGCGGTGTGGCTAAAACCTGCCACTGAAACCCGTTCGCCAGTGTGCCCTGTTGCCAGGCTGGGTCGGGCTGGAGCGTATCTGCCTGCACATAACTGGCTGCTGCCATCATCAGCAAACCGCCGGTTAAGAGTCGAATTTTTGTGCCCTGCATGTAAACCCCTGATCAACATTCCTGGTTAAAAAGAGTGTCGCACTACATTGAGCACTCTTGAAGATAACGTTCAAACACTTCGATTAGACCGCGTGTTCGGCTAAACGTCACGGCGAGAAGTGAAATATACCCGAAAAAAATCTTATCGAAGTATGACAGGTATGAGCAGTTATTATGCGCAGGAGCCCGCTCCCCGACAAGGGCGAACGGGCATAAGTGCTGAATTTATGAGGATAAACCGCGGGATTTGCTCTCTGGCTCGCGATTATTTAGTACATCGTCGAGTTTTTTGTGGTCCAGCTCTTTGACCCATTTCGCGACCACCACTGTCGCCACACCGTTACCGACCAGGTTAGTCAGCGCGCGGGCTTCAGACATAAAGCGGTCAATCCCGAGAATAAGCGCCAGGCCCGCCACCGGAAGATGCCCCACCGCCGAAATGGTCGCCGCCAGGACGATAAACCCGCTGCCCGTCACGCCCGCCGCCCCTTTCGAAGAAAGCAGGAGCACCACCAGCAAGGTTATCTGATGGAAGATATCCATGTGGCTGTTGGTCGCCTGGGCGATGAACACCGCGGCCATCGTCAGGTAGATCGACGTACCGTCGAGGTTAAACGAGTACCCGGTCGGAATGACCAGCCCCACCACCGATTTACGGCAGCCCAGTTTTTCCATCTTATCGAGCATACGCGGCAGCGCCGATTCGGAGGACGAGGTCCCCAGCACAATCAGAAGCTCTTCGCGAATGTAGCGGATGAATTTGAAAATGCTAAAGCCCGTCGCACGCGCAATACTGCCCAGCACCACCACCACAAACAGAATACAGGTGATATAGAAGCAGATAATCAACTGACCGAGCTGCACCAGGGTGCCGACGCCATATTTACCAATGGTAAAGGCCATCGCCCCGAACGCACCGATAGGCGCGAGACGCATGATCATATTGATGATGCCGAAAATCACCTGCGAGAAGCTTTCAATGACGTTGAAAATCAGCTGCCCTTTGCTGCCCAGGCGATGCAGGGCAAAACCAAACAGCACGGCGAACAGCAGCACCTGCAGGATATTCCCGCTGGCGAAGGCGCCAATCACACTGCCGGGAATGACGTCCAGCAGGAAGGCGACAATGCCCTGGTCTTTCGCCTGCTCGGCGTAAACGGCGACGGCTTTCGCATCGAGCGTCGAAGGATCGACGTTCATCCCCGCCCCCGGCTGTACCACGTTCACAATAATCAGCCCGATAATCAGCGCGATGGTGCTGACCACTTCAAAGTACAACAGCGCAACTGCACCGGTCCGACCCACCGCCTTCATGCTTTCCATGCCAGCGATACCGGTCACCACGGTACAGAAAATAACGGGCGCGATGATCATTTTGATGAGCTTAACGAAGGCATCGCCAAGCGGTTTCATTTGAGCGCCCAGTTCAGGGTAGAAATGGCCAAGCAGAATACCGATGGCAATCGCTGTCAGGACCTGAAAGTAAAGGCTTTTAAAGATGGAGGTTTTCATAGGGTGTCCTTGGGAAGAAAAACCACAGGATTCTTATGGGTAATGCTTTCCTGCGGCTCTAAAATAACACCCGTAAAACATGACAGAAATGAACTTAGATCAAATTTGAAACATGAATGTTAAAAACTGTGTGCTGACTCGTACAAGCCAGCAACAAAGTTAGACTTTTGCGTGGGGATAGTCGTCACTCTTGTCTTCACAGAAGTAACGTTTTTCGAATTCTTCCGCTGGAACGGCTTTCGCAAACAGGAATCCCTGACCGCTTTCGACACCCGCCTGTGCCAGCCAGTCGCGCTGAGCTTCAGTTTCAACGCCTTCGGCAATGACGTGCAGATTCAGGCTGCGTGCCATCTGGATAATGGCTTCCACCATGCTGCTGTCGTCCGGCAGTCCTTCGACAAAGGTCTTGTCGATTTTCAGCACATCCACCGGCAGTGTTTTCATGTGCTGGAGCTGGCGTAAGCCCGCGTAGCCCATGCCGAAATCATCCAGCGCGATGCGAATACCGGCGTTACGCAGCGGTTTTAAAATCTTCACCGCCTCGTTCGGATCGTCAATACGACGGCTTTCCGTGACTTCCAGAATGAGCGTGTCGGGCTTGATACGGTAACGATTGATCAGCTCCAGCATCTCCGAGACCATCGTCGGATGCATCAGCTGTAGCGCCGAGAGGTTCACCGACAGCGGCATGTTGATGTCACGCTCCTGCCAGGCTGCAAGCTGCCGACATGCCTCTTCCAGTACCCAATAGCCCACCGTCACCATCAGACCGCAGGATTCAATGCGCTCGATAAGCCCTTCAGGCAGCTCCCAGGAGCCGTCCGCCTGCTGCACACGCAGCAGCGCTTCGGCACTTTTCACCTCGCCCGTCGCCAGGTTGACCTGCGGCTGGAGCCAGATCGCAAACTGGTCGTTATCCAGCGCAGTGAGGATATCGCTCTCTTCTGTCAGACGCTGCTGCGCCTTCTCCATCTGTTCCGGCTCGAAGAACTGAATCTGGTTTTTGCCTTTACGACGCGCAGTGAAGGCGGCGGAGAACGCGCGACGATAAAGCTGTTCTGCCGTCAGATCGCCGTAATACATCGCCAGACCAATGCTGGCGCTGGGGCGCAGCTGGATGCCCTGAATCGGTAAGCGCTCATTAATGACAGTGAGCACTTGCTGACCTAATGTAATCGCGTGCCACGGCTCTTTCACGCCGTGGGCCAGAATCACGAAGTCGTAGCCGCTCACCTGAGTCAGAACCATGCGCGGTGCCAGCACCGACTTGATTTTCTCCACTAGCGTGAGCAGCAGTATTTCACGCTGGCTCTCTTTCAGTACGCCCGCCGTATCCTGCAAGGTTTCACAGGCGACAGCCATCAACGCGGTGGTTTGCTGGCGTGCGACAGTTTGTTCCAGCAGAGCCATCAGGAAGGCTTTGTTAGGCAGTTCGGAGACCGGGAAGCGGGTCGCATTGCTGTTCAGCTCATCGTGCTGACGCAGCAGGCGCTGCTGGTTGATATTGTAACTGCGCACCAGCATGCCGATTTCATCGTCATGGTGCAGGCGCGGCAGTGTGAGCTGGTGTCCAACCTGGTCCTGCGGCGCCAAATTATCCAGTTCACGGGCAATTTTACGCAGCGGGTGGACGATCAGCCGGTTGATGCACCAGGTCAGAGCCACGGTGAGGATCAGCGTCAAAAGTAAGTAAGTAGTCACTAACGTGGAAATCCAGCTCATGACAAACTTATGCATACGATACGCGTCGGCCTGCAACACCAGATAGGCCAGCGGCTGAGGGTTAGCCGGGCGTTCGAGGGAATAGAGCGGGAGCGAGATTTGTACCGGCAGCTCAAATAAGCGCATGGTCATCATCGGAACCGGACGCTCGGGAATAAAGCTCATCCGCAGCGCCTGGAATTGATTGGGTAACACCACATCCGCGCGGCTTACAATCCCCGCTGGCTGAATGCGCTGTATGATAGTTTCTGCTTCGGGGATATCCCCTTTAAGAATGGCGGCAGACAGCGGTCCACGGACCGATCGGGCAATACTTTCCAGTTGCGAAGCCGTGTTGTAGCGATTCTGCTGTACGGAATGAAACAGCAAAATAACGCAAAAGATGAATACAAACACCATAGTGACGGCTGAAACCATCGCCATTTGTTTGATAGTTAAAGAACGGCTGACACGCAAATTGACTCTCCACAAAACCCGAAGCATAGGGTAACAAAACGTTACCCTATTCCCGGCAGAGTATACCCGATTGCGGCGCTTTTAAGAGAGGCTAAGAATTCTATTATGGATAATTCCGTTACCAGTCCGCGTAAGGGATAAGCGGTTGCGGAGGCAAGTCCATATCGCCCTGCCAGCCCGCCGCAGAGTAGCGCACGTAAATCAGCGCATGGCTCGGGGTGTAATCTTTGGCCTCCTGGATATCAACACCAAGACCGACAAACCAGTTCGACGTCACGCGACGTTCGATAATCGCCCGCGCGGTATAGCCGGTTCCGGACGAGCTGCTGCCTTTTTCCGGCTCTTTCTTGTCGGAATACATTAGCTCATCGTTCGCATCGTAGTTATCGTTCGGAATCAGACCCTGAATCGGATAGCGCATCCCGTCTTTGGTTTTGGAATGCGACCAGGAGACCGAACCGCCCAGCTCCCATGACCAGTTTTCCGTGCGTTTACGCCAGGTAACCGGCAGCGCGAAGGAGACGTACTCCTGCGGGCTGTAATAGCCGCCCTGTCCCAGAGAATAAGAGCTCAGGTCTTTATCGTAATGCCAGAGCATATTTGATACGCCCACCGTCAGGCGCTCGTTATTGTCGTTGATCAGCTTGTAGTAATAGCCGGTCATCCAGCGGATACGCCAGTTGTCCTCAACGTTTTTGCCCTGCAAAGAGTCCATATTCAGACTTGACCAGACGCCGTTGGCTTCGCCTTTGTCGTAGCTGACGCTCACGCCACCGCCCGTAGCGCGCACGCCGCCCCAGGTGGTGCCGGTATTGGGATCTTTTTGTCCGGCAAAGGCCAGCAATGAGCTGGAGATAGGACGACGATGGGCATTCAGGGTGTAACCAATCGGGCCGAGATCGTTGCTGTAGCTCAGACCGCCAACCACATCGACGACGTCAAAGCCCATCGGCGTGGTGCCGATATCCATCTCCCAGGTTTTATTCTGCCAGCCCACGGCCACACTTGCGCCGTTCTGTTTCTGGCTGGTGTTGCCGCTGCACGGCGTCGCCGCACAGGTACCCCATTTCGGATCGTAGGTGCCATCTTTGGTATCAAACGAACCGGCATCCATGTTCACCATATCGCTACGGAAGAACATCCGCCCGTCCGACAGCGGCGCGTCCACCTGCAGCATGGTGGTGTGGGCCTTCAGGTCGGAATAGCCACCCGTTCCGCTCGAACCCCAAAAGTCATGTTGCAGGGTGACATTCAGATCCTGCTGCTTGTAGAGATCGGCCGCATCGCTGCGCACGCCGCGTTTCAGCCAGT
This sequence comes from Lelliottia jeotgali, assembly GCF_016771845.1. NCBI lineage: Bacteria > Pseudomonadati > Pseudomonadota > Gammaproteobacteria > Enterobacterales > Enterobacteriaceae > Lelliottia > Lelliottia jeotgali. Next base: position 83,133 of record NZ_JAENMQ010000017.1, read on the forward strand.
CGTCTTTTTCGTCATTACGCGTCAGGCGGGTAAAGCTGTCGTTATCTGCCGGTCGCGTCGTGGTGACGCCAGAGGCCACCATCGCATCTTTGTAAGTATCCAGCGCCTGCTGCGGCTGACCGCTTTGCGCCTGGAAGTTGGCCGCATCGCGCAGGACCAGCGCGCTTTCCATCGACGGCGGCTGCGATTTCGCCTGCGGAATAATTTTGTTGAAGGTCTGCTGCGCAGCGGCAGTATCGCCGAGATCGGACTGCACTCGCGCCACGCGGCGCTGCATGTTGATCGATGGCGCTTCGCCGTTCTGTCCGGCCGGCAGTTTCGCCAGTTCAGCGCGGGCCGCGTCTTTGTTGCCTTCCGCGATATAGACTTCCGCAAGACCCAGCAGCGCGTCTTCGTTTTGCGCTTCGCGTTGCAGGACGGCGTTGTACGCCGCTTTCGCCGAGGTGTTATCCCCACGCTGTTGCGCCCAGTCCGCCAGCGTTAGCTCGATACGAGTGGACGGCGGCTGTTGGCGTAATAGCGTTTCCGCCTCGTGCTCCTTGCCGCTATCACGCAGGCGATTGGCCGTTTCCAGCACCTGATCGCTTTGTAATCTGTCCGACAGTTCCTGAATGTTGCCGTTCCACTTCTCGCGTGGGAGGGTATTCAGATGCGCGAGCGCGGCGCGATCCTGACTGTTGCCGGAGAGGTATAACCCGTAGGCATAAACCTGTTCAGGGTCGGCGGGCTTTTGGCTGGCCAGCTGGCGCATCAGCGTGTCCGCCTGGCTGTGCTGCCCGGCGCTGTAGAGATCGCGCGACAGGCGATAGGTTATCCACACATCGCCCGGAGAAAGCGCCAGACGACGACGCTGAATTTCGGCTGCCTGCGCAAATTTGCCCTCATTTTCCAGCTGTTCCGCCTGGGCAGATAATCTGTCGTTGGTCAGGCTGCGCTCGATATCATCGATGCTGCGGCGCTGGCTGGCAGAAAGCGAGCGGATAAACTGGTCGGCTTTTTCGGGCGATTCGGCGCGATAAATATTCGCCAGCCCGCGCACCGCATTGCTGTTGCCGCTGTCCATCCGCAAGGCCTGACGATAAAAACGCTCGGCGGCAGCGTTATCTTTGCGCGCCACGGCGGCATCACCGAGGCCGAGCACCGCATAGCTGTCGGTGTTGTCGATATTACGCGCCTGCTGATAGTAGCGTTCCGCCTGTGGAACATTGTTCGCCTTCAGCGCCGCATCACCCTGCTGGATCAGCAGCCAGTAGCGGTTCACCTTCAGCAGACTGTCCCATTTACCCCGATTGTCGCTCTGCGGATCGAGAGCGATCGCTTTTTCAAACTGCGCCACCGCGCGGGCACGATCGCCGCGCTGAGAATAGGCTTGTCCGAGTGCGCCCACCGCTTCACTGTCGGCATGGTTAGCGCTGACCGCCTGTTGCAGGTCCGAAACCGCTGCGCCACCTTTTCCTGCTTCCACGGCGGCCAGCCCTTCGGCTTTGGCGCGGAAGGCCGGATCGGCCAGCTGTTTTTGTTGGGCTTCAAGCTGCGAACGCGCGGCGGTCACGTTATCGCCCGCGCTGAACACCTGCAGGTAATCCTGCAATGCTTTAACGCTGGCCGAGCTAACGGGAAGATCTTTGATCTGCTGATACCAAAGGCTGGAGGCCACTTCGCGCCCGGAATTCGATTTTGCCATCTGCTCAAGCACAGCAAACCCCTGATCGCGGCGTCCACTCTGGAACAGCAGCTGCGCCAGCGTGTTTTGCAGATCCGTGTTGCCAGGATTACTGATGTTGAGGCGTCGGAGATGGTCAATCGCTTCGCTACGGCGAGACGGATTTTTCGCGACCACCGTCCAGTATTCTGTCGCCAGAGCATCGTCAGGAGGATTCCCGGCAAACATTTTGTCGTACGCGTCGATGGCTTCCTGCGTATGGCCAGTCGTCGCCAGCAGGCGTGCCTGTTGCAACGATTGACGCCCTTCCGGGGTCGAGAGCAGCATCGCATTTTGCGAGGATTTATAGGCACTGGAACTCGGGGCCAGCCCTTTGAGACGGTCTAACTCTTTTTGCGCTCCGGCGTTATCGCCCTGCCGCAACAAATAGCGGAAACGCGCGGCGATCACATCTGGATTATTCGGATCGATAAGCTCCAGACGGTACAGCGACTGGCGAACCAAATCTTCGCGGTGGGTCGATTCGCCGAGACGAACCTGTTCCAGCAGCTGTTGCTGTTGCGGAGAATTGGCGGCTTGCGCCAGCGGCATCAGCGTTAAGCCGAGCGATAAACTGAGTAAACTTAATGAGAACTTGCGCATTCCTGGCCCCAGTCAGGGTGTAATTCACCCTTTGCGGTAAAGCGAAAACGGTGCTGATCCCATCCTTGTCCGAACAGAGTCAACACGTAGCTGTAATAGGCGTCGTTACCGGGAAAACGATCGGCCACGCGCTGGCGTTGTACCGCTTGTGCGTCGCGATCCTGTAAAAACGGCAGCAGCGAAGCAGAGAAACCGACCGGGCCATCACCCGTGGTTTTACCGCTGGCGACATCGACTTTCTCCGGCGGAACGCCTTTTTTCGTTGTAAGCGTGGTCATGGGTTTAAAACGTGTCAGCAGTCGCGCTTTCTGCGGGTCCCGGTGGTGCAACATGCCCGCCCAGAGATACACGCGAATCGCATCGTAACTGCCGATAAACGTTTTTTCTGGCTTCAGCTGCCAGCCCTTATTTTTTTGATACTGCACCCAGTCGGGTGAGAACCCTTTTGGCGCGGTTTCCAGCAGCAGGCGCAAATTGGTTTCACGAAGCGTGGTCCAGGGTGCGCCAAAACGGGTGAAATAGTTCGCCAACTGTGGCGGGAGATAGCTTGGGTTGAAGCGCCAGGAAGTCTCTTCGGCAAAACCGATTTTACCGGGCAGCAACATTAAACCCAGTCCAGGCACTTTGACCACTTCTTCGCGGGCAATGCGCTTGAGCAGCGCTTTTCCGGTGGCGGTGTAGTCCGGCGCTTTCCATAAACGCCCCGCTTCCAGCAGCGACCAGGCAATCCAGATATCGGCGTCTGATGCCGAATTGCTGTCGATCACCGCCCAACTGTTTTTCTCTTTTTGTCCCCACAGCCAGGCGGGAAGATGCTGGCTCAGATCGCCCTGTGCAAGGTTGTCGCGCGTCCAGTCGAGCAGAAGATCAAAGGTCTTACGGTCGTTCGCCGCGAGGGCAAAGAACAGTGCGTAGCTTTGCCCTTCGGAGGTGCTGATTTTGCGCGCGTCACTGGGATCAATGACGCGCCCGCCTTCGCTGATGTAGTCCTTCTTAAACTGCTCCCAGGCCGGCCAGGTGCAGGCGGCGCGAACGTTCGCCGCCGCCATTACCAGAATTGCCATCACACACCAGCGAAACGCTTTCATTGCCCGTTACTCACGATCCGAATGCAGACGACGACGGCTGATGATGCGCAGCAGACGCCACATCACCCACGCCAACAGCACAACGCTGATTGCCGCGAATATCGCTAACAGCACCGGGTGGTTGGACAGGGCATACCACAGGCGCTCGAACCACGGCAGGTGACCGACGTAGTAAACATCGCCGACGCGCAGGCTGTTGACGCCGGATTCACGAATCACCGACACCGAACCAAACATGGCGGCACGCTTGCCGCTGTCATTCATTGCGCTATTCAGCAATTCATAACCACGCGGGCTGTCCGCCAGCAGCGCGATAACGCTGCGCTGATCGTTGTACGGAGACTGGAAGCCGACAATCGCCGCCATTGGGCCTTGTGAACTGACGTTAGTCTGAACACTGGCTTCGCGGTCGGCCTTATCCGGCATGATGCTTGGGAAGTCGGTCTGGCGCAACGGCGTGTTAACCCAGGATTCGGTTGCATGGACCAGCAGGTCGATACGTTTGTCGTCTTTCAGTTTATCCGGGATGTTGCCGATGACCATGATGTCGGCATCTTTGCCCTGAATCTGGCTGCCATCATCGGTCAAGGTAACGTTAATCGCCGGTAATCCGGTTTGCGCACCCACGGACGCCATCGCATCGAGCAGCGTCGAGACCTGGCCTTCGTTTGGCGTTTTTGGCATCACGACAATGGTTTCAGACAGGTCTGCCATGCGGCTGAACGGGAAGCTGGCGTTGGCAAACGCGCGCAGATCCGGCAGGGCGATAAAGTGGTAATACTTCGAGAAGTCGATCGTGGAATCGTCACCGATCACCACATGGTTCGCCACCGGCTGGAAGGTGATGCAGTTATCCACCGACCCGCCAGGCATTGGGTTCATGTACTGGAAATCAAAGCGCAGCTGATTCACCGCGCCCAGTTTCAGTGCCGGAATGGAGACGTCCGTTTTGCCGTCCAGCAGCCCCTGAAGTACCGGCAGGCGCAGCAGCAATTTGTTGGTGTCCTGGCTGCTGGTCAGCGGGAAGGATTGCAGGAACTGGTTGTTCAGGCTGATATCCATCCGCGAGCTGTCTTTGGTCGGCGGAGCGGTATAGCGGTAGTTCAGATCGATATCGATCCCGTTGCTGCGCAGCAAATACAGATCCGGCGGCAGATTCAGCGAGACGTTAATCGCTGAAGGTTCGAGGCCCGTTGACTGGAGCTGTTCCTCATACGTTTTCAGCTCGCCAAACGTCACGGCGCGATCGGTGCGGATCCAGTTCGGCGCATCGTAAGGTTTACGCGCCAGCAGCGGTTTCACTTCGCCAATGGCAACGCTGTTGCCACGGAACAGAACGTTACCCTGCGCAATACCCTTCGCGGCCTGCAGCAGATCTTTGTCATCACGACCAAAGACCACTAACAGCTTCACATACGGTTTATCAGGATGACTCATCATTTCGACGGTCGGCCCTTTCACCTCAGGATAATCGCGCAGGAACGCCGGGCGTTTGTCGTTGGTGGCAAACACAATGGCGTTTCTTTCCGGCAGCTGGTCGAACAGCACCGGGAAGGTCTGACCGCGCCAGCCGGAACGAGAACCAAACCAGGAGGTGACGATGGTCGCCGCCTGCTGTTGGGCAATATCCGGCGAACCCGCGAACACGATCGGCAGCGTTAACGGGCGATTGTCGCGTGGATCAAAGAACGGGATTGGGAACGCGGAGAGATCGTTTTTCACCGCCAGCGTCTGGTATGTCATGCTCAGAGAGGAGTTGCGACCGACGTCCATCCACAGAGTACTGCTGGCCGGGTTTTCACAGACGTCACGATAATGGCCGACAAATTCGAGGCGCACGCGGTTAAAGTCGGTGATAAACAGCGGGTTGATCGGCACCTGCGCCAGCGTTTTTTGTCCCAGCTGTTCTTTGGTGACGGGCAGTACACCCATCAGTTCGTCGTTGAGATAGACCTTCAACTGCGACTGCACCGGCAATAGGGATGGCGACGGCGTGTATTCCAGATTCAGCAGCGCGCTGGAGACTACTTCATCGCTGCGCATACCAAACTCAACGCCACCGTTCGGGTTGATGCCGCGCAGAACCATACTGCCCGGAGGCGGCGCTATCTGCGCGAAAGTGAGTTTCACGTCACGCGATGGCGTGTTATCCGCAACAATCGGTGCGTTCGCCCCCTTCACGCCCGGCATCACCTGGCCCACCGCCTGAGCACCCGTCGGCGTTCCCGGAAGCGTATTACCCTCAGTTGGCTGGTTAGGCACCACGTTTTCAGTTTGCGCAGGCGCGGCGGTCGCAACCGCCTCGTCCGCTTGCGCGACGACTGGTACGGTCGGTGCAGGTGAATTATCAGGCGCTGCCTGAGCCATCATTGCGGGCAGCGCACTCATCCCAACCGCCACAGCACACATCCAGGAAAGTTTTCTTTTCATCGCGTTATCATCATTGTTGAGCCATAACCGGGTCCGGTTGTTGTTCCGCCTCATCCCGCTCAGGGCGACGAGGGATAAACGACACCACCCAGGAAACCAGCGAGGTAAGTGATCGGAAAATAATTTTCACTGACGACGGAGCAAATTCTGCAAGGTGGCGATAACCACGGAACCCCAACTTCAGAATATCCAGCAAACTTTCCAGCGGTTTATCTTCCGGGAAGCTGTCCTGCCAGAGCGCCCACGTATCCGCGCGGGCAAACGTACACTGCACAAAATCGATATGTTGTTTCTTAGTCAGCGGCATCAACTGCAGACCCACCTCATTGCCCAACACACGCACGACCTGCGTCGGGAATACGTACTCCTGCTGGCCGCGCTTGAGCAGTAATTTCACCTTCTGCCCTTCCAGCACTTTTGCGTTGCCGTTGATCTTGATGCCTAAACCGCCGTCGGAGAAATCGTGAACGGTACAGGAGAACAGATGACCATCTTCACGGGCAATCGCCGCTGGCATGGAGATTTCGACGCGATGTGCGCGGCGCACCTGTTTGCTTTCTACCGACACCGCCACCGCGCCGCCGAGAATAATCAGGTTGTAGAAGACCCACGCGAGACTGACAAACACGGTCAGCACTTCGTTTTCCGGACCGTAGAAGTAGCGCCAAATCCCCACCAGCACGCCGACAATATTCAGCAGCACGAGGAAAATGTACGGACGGGAGATCACCCAGTCGACGTACTCCTCTTCCACCAGGCCACCTTTGGCGGTGACGTTAAATTTACCTTTGTGCGGGTTAATCAGCGCCACCAGCGTCGGCGGAGCGATATACCAGGCCAATACCGTTTCGTAGATTTCACTCCAGAACGAATGGCGATATTTGCCCTGAATCTTCGAGTTCGTCAGGCTGGCGTGGATCATGTGCGGCAGAACGAACAGAGCAATCATCAGCGCCGGAGCAAAGATGATGTACGCGTGCAGCAGCAGGAACGCCAGCGGCGCGGTCAGGAAGATCAGCCGCGGAATACCGGACAAGAAGTGGAACATGGCGTTGACGTAACACAACCGCTGGGCCAGTTTCAGCCCTTTTCCCGTCAGCGGGTTATCGAGACGGAAGATTTGCACCATGCCTCGCGCCCAGCGAATACGCTGGCCGATGTGCGCCGATAAGGATTCGGTCGCCAGTCCCGCCGCCTGCGGAATGCGCATGTAGGCCGAAGTGTAGCCGCGACGGTGCAGACGCAAAGAGGTGTGCGCATCTTCAGTGACCGTTTCGACAGCGATACCGCCAATTTCGTCCAGCGGTTTACGGCGAATCACCGCACAGGAACCGCAGAAGAAGGTGGCATCCCACATGTCGTTCCCGTCCTGCACCAGGCCGTAGAACAGCGTGCCTTCGTTCGGTGTTTTACGAAAACGCCCGAGGTTACGTTCAAACGGGTCCGGTGAGAAGAAGTGGTGCGGGGTCTGCATCATCGCCAGCTGTTTCTCTTTCAGGAACCAGCCCATCGTCATTTGCAGGAACGAGCGCGTCGGCACGTGGTCGCAGTCAAAAATCGAGACAAATTCAGCCGTGGCGTACTTCAGCGCGTTGTTAATGTTCCCGGCTTTCGCATGTTCATGCGTGGTACGAGCGATGTATTTCACCCCGACGCTGTCGGCAAACTGGCGAAATTCCTCGCGACCGCCGTCGTCCAGAATCCAGATATTGAGCTTGTCTTTCGGCCAGTCGATGCCGAGCGACGCATAAATGGTGTTTTTCACCACGCTCAGATCTTCGTTATAGGTCGGAACGAAAATATCCACCGACGGCCACTGCGTGGTGTCTTTTGGCAGCGGTACCGGCTGGCGATTCAGCGGCCAGACGACCTGGAAATAGCCCAACACCAGTACGATCCAGGCGTAGGTTTCCGCGAACAGCAGAATCAAACCGCAGGTCAGACTGACCGGGTCATCCCAGTTCAGCGTGGAAGTGTAGCGCCACCAGATGTAGCGGCAGGAGACGGTCAGCGACAGCACGATCAGCATCAGCGCCGAGAAACGCCCAGGAATACGCCGCACCAGCAATGCCACGCCCCACAGCAGCATCAGGAAGATAAACTGCGCCAGCGGGTTAAACGGCTGAGTGATACACACCAGCGCCAGAATGAGCGAGAAAACGACGATCACCCCAAGGATAAATCGCCGCAATGTGGGGTGCAGATGCCCCAGCTCTTTTTGCTTATCCAGATGGCTGGTCTGGTCGCTGACGCGCGACGGCAGATCTTCCAGCCACTGATGGTAACGACCACGCAGATTCTTAAAGCGACCCGCGCTGCGCCAGCGTGGTGTGGATTTTTCCTGCTTCGGGCTGCTCGCAATCAGCCACAGAGCCTGAATTGCGTAACGCGCAGGATCGAGAGGCCGTGGACGGTCAGGATCAAGATGCGGATACAACTCGCGATGACGTGCGCGAATGCGCTGCCAGCGCGGGTGTTCAAGCGGGATAAACATCCACGCCAGAATCATCCAGAAACAGCCGAGCGCGGCGCTAAATGCGGACGCACCGTGACGACGATAATTATGGTAACGCTCGCTTAAGCGTGCGCTAACGGGTGGGATGAGCAACCAGTTGGACAGCCGACTCATAGGTGCCCTCCAGCGGGCTCCGGGCGTCCGGTATAGTGCAGCAAGCACCAGTTCGCCAGGGTGAGGATCTCTTCAGCCGCCAGCGAATCGCTACGGTATTCACCCAGAGGTTGCTTGGACGCCAGGCATTCGGCCAGAGCTTCATCGCGATGAATCACCATCGGCAGCAGGCGGCGCTGGCTTTGCAGCCAGACCTGATACAAATCGTCCTGAATTTGACTGCTCAGACGTAAATCGTTGATCAGAATATGCGCCCCGTTCGGCAATACCTGTTGATGCAGGCGAATATGGCAGTTGGCATCGGCGTTAACGATGGTGAGCGTGTGATCGCAGTGTTCAATGAGCTGGCGAGTGAGCGGCGAGAATCCGCTCGGCAGATCGAGCAAAATCCATTGGTAGTGGCTTTTTTCCTGCAACAGTTGCAGGGCATCGGCGAAATAGCCCAGCGTGCCAAAGCGAGTATACATCGACTCTTTTTCACTGGCGGTCAGTTGGCCGAAAGGCAGAACATCTAACTGAGAAGTGTAACGTTGGGCGGTATCACGCCAGTCCCGACCGTCGAGGAGCGCGCGCGCCCAGCCGTCAGACGTATCGTAATCGACGTTAAAAGACATGCGCAGCAAATTATCAGGGCAAGCATCAATCACCAGTACCGATTCACCCAATATCTGCAATGCCCATCCCAGCGCGGCGGTTATTGACGTGGTGCCGACGCCGCCACGAATGCCCTGTAATCCAAGTATGGCCATCAATGGCTCCCTTATTGTTGACGGGCAAATTCAGCTAATAAAGGCCAGCGCTTAATCGCTGCCGCCAGCTGTTCTCGCTGGGAAATATCGGTGTAATCTATTTCAGGCAATGAAAAAGCCTGACTCAACGCCAAAAAATCGTTTTGGAATGTGTAACCAAGGCCAGAATCAACCGGCATTGCTGGTTCGTTATTATGCATTTTAGTTTCATCCCTTTATTAAATCTAAACGAACAACAGACGTAGCACGGCTTCCTGCCCACAAAAATTCATTCATATGCTAAATCTGATGGTCTTTAATTTCAATGTTAGGTTTATTTCTGTGCTTTCGCTAGTAAACTGAGATACAGGTAAATTAGTCGCAAAGAGGGACATCGTGAACCCCATATTTTCAGTTGGTATCCAGTCATTATGGGATGAATTGCGCCACATGCCAGCCGGCGGAGTCTGGTGGATCAGTACGGATCGCAATGAAGATGCCATAACCCTGGTAAATCAAACAATTGCAGCGCAAGAGAAAAGCGCAAAAGTCGCTGTTGTGACGATGGGTGAGAATCCCCGCAAAATCATTAGCCTTACTGATACACAAGGGCCGGATAACGTCCGCTTATTTTCCATGCCAAATGAGGCCAATGGTCTATACTTTTTGCCCCGCGATATTCAATGTAGCGTTGATCCTCATCATTATTTAGTGGTGCTAAAATGCGCGAATAACGCATGGCAAAATATATCCATCGAAAAATTGCGACAGTGGCTGGAAAACGTCAATAAATGGGCGCGCGATCAAAATTGCACGCTGTTGGTTATCAGTCCTGGCAGCAATAATGATAAGCAGTTCTCATTTTTAATGAGCGAATATCGTTCTCTGTTTGGTCTTGCCAGTATCCGACATCAGACTGATAGCCATCTTTACGATATTGCTTTCTGGTGCAATGAAAAAGGCGTCAGTGCACGACAACAGCTCACGCTGAAGCATATTGATGGCGAGTGGCATTTAGCCCAGCAGGAAGAAACCGTCGTCCAGCCACGCAATGATGAAAAACGCATTCTGAGCCACGTGGCGGTATTAGAAGGTGCGCCTGCCCTTTCTGAATACTGGTCTTTGTTTGACACCAACGAATCACTCTTTAATGAAGCCCGCACCACGCAGGCCGCCACGATTGTCTTTTCGCTGACCCAAAATAATCAAATTGAGTCGATGGCACGGCAAATCCATACCCTGCGCCGTCAGCGCGGTAGCGTGCTGAAAATCGTCGTACGCGAGAACAACACCAGCCTGCGCGCCACCGATGAACGGCTGCTGCTGGGCTGCGGCGCAAACATGGTCATCCCGTGGAATGCCCCGCTCTCTCGCTGTCTGACGCTGATTGAAAGCATCCAGGGCCAACAGTTTAATCGCCATGTGCCGGAAGACATCTCAACGCTGCTCTCGATGACGCAGCCGCTAAAACTGCGCGGCTATCAGAAGTGGGATACGTTCTGCGACGCGGTGAGCAACATGATGAACAACACGCTGCTACCGGCTGATGGAAAAGGAGTGATGGTTGCATTGCGTCCAGTTCCGGGCATCCGTATCGAGCAGGCGCTGACTTTGTGCCGTCCAAACCGCACCGGGGATATCATGACCATTGGCGATAATCGCCTGGTACTGTTTTTATCCTTCTGTCGCATCAACGACCTTGATACCGCCCTTAACCACATCTTCCCGCTGCCGACCGGAGATATCTTCTCCAATCGCATGATTTGGTTCGAAGACAACCTGATCAGCGCCGAAATCGTGCAGATGAAAATGCTGGAACCGGAACAATGGGGAAAACCGCTGCTGGTCGCGAGCGACAGCAAACCGGTGCTGAACGCCACCCACGATGGGCACGTCTGGCGTCGGGTTCCTGAGCCGCTGCGGTTACTGAGTGATGCAGAGGAGAGAGCATCATCATGAACAACACTGACATTATTCAACTCGTGATTTTGTGCGCGATTATCTTTTTTCCGCTTGGCTACTACGCGCGCCATTCATTACGCCGTACCCGCGATACGGTGAGACTGCTGTTTGCAAAACCTCGCTATGTTAAATCAGCCGGAACATTGAAACGGGCTTCAAACGTCAAGGCAAACCGAAAACATGACTAATTCTACCTATACCGCTTCGGCACCTTCGCCGCTTTGGCAATACTGGCGCGGCCTTTCCGGCTGGAACTTCTACTTTCTGGTGAAATTTGGCCTGCTCTGGGCGGGCTATCTCAATTTCCATCCGCTGCTGAACCTGGTGTTTATGGCATTTTTGCTGATGCCGATTCCAAACCTGAAGCTGCACCGTCTGCGCCATTGGGTGGCGATCCCGGTAGGTTTCGGCTTGTTCTGGCATGATACCTGGCTGCCTGGCCCGGAAAGTATCATGAGCCAGGGCTCGCAGGTTGCGGGCTTTAGCAGCGATTATCTCCTCGATCTGACCGAGCGCTTTATCAACTGGCAGATGATTGGCGCTATTTTCGTGCTGCTGATTGCGTGGCTGTTCTTGTCGCAGTGGATTCGCGTCACGGTGTTCGTGGTCGCGATTATGATCTGGCTGAACGTCCTGACGCTGGCAGGCCCGAGCTTCTCCTTGTGGCCTGCGGGTCAACCGACGACGACCGTCACCACCACGGGCGGCAGTGCGGCACCAACGGTCGCTACCGCAGGAGATACGGCAGTGATTGGCGATATTCCGGCACAGACTGCGCCGCCGACCTCCACCAATCTTAACGCCTGGCTTTCCAGTTTCTACAACGCGGAAGATAAGCGTCAGACCAAATTCCCGGCGTCATTGCCCGCCGATGCGCAGCCGTTTGAGCTGCTGGTGATTAACATCTGCTCCCTGTCATGGGCAGACGTGGATGCTGCCGGACTGGCATCGCATCCACTGTGGAAGCATTTCGATATTCAGTTCAAAGATTTTAACTCAGCGACCTCTTATAGCGGCCCGGCGGCGATTCGTCTGCTGCGCGCCAGTTGCGGTCAACCGTCGCATAAAAACCTGTATCAGCCTGCAGGCAACCAGTGCTACCTGTTCGATAACCTCGAAAAACTGGGCTTCTCTCAGCACCTGATGCTGGGTCATAACGGCGTGTTTGGCGACTTCCTGAAAGAAGTGCGTGAAAACGGCGGGATGCATGCGCCGCTGATGGACCAAACGGGCCTACCGGTGCCGCTGCTGGGCTTTGATGGTTCGCCAGTTTATGACGATACCGCCACGCTGCAACGCTGGCTGCAAACGGTCGGCAAAGAAGATAACGCCCGTAGCGCGACCTTCTACAATACCCTGCCGCTGCACGACGGGAACCACTATCCGGGCGTGAGCAAAACGGCGGATTACAAGGTTCGCGCGCAGAAGTTCTTCGATGAGCTAGATGCATTCTTCACCGAGCTGGAAAAATCAGGCCGCAGAGTGATGGTGGTGGTGGTACCAGAACACGGTGGCGCGCTGAAAGGCGACAGAATGCAGGTTTCTGGCCTGCGCGATATCCCAAGCCCGTCCATTACCAACGTTCCTGCCGGGATTAAGTTCTTCGGTATGAAAGCGCCGCATCAGGGCGCACCAATCGAAATCACTCAGCCGGTCAGCTATCTGGCGATTTCTGAACTGGTGGCACGTGCGGTAGACGGGAAGTTGTTTGTCGAAGACAGCGTGAACTGGAATCAGCTCACCAGCGATTTACCGCAGACAGCGGCAGTCTCTGAAAACGCCAATGCGGTGGTGATTCAGTACCAGGATAAGCCGTATGTTCGGTTGAATGGCGGAGATTGGGTGCCGTATCCGCAGTAGGGTGCGGTCATTTTCCCCTCACCCTAACCCTCTCCCAAAGGGAGAGGGGACTGTTCGGTTTCTCCCTCTCCCTGTGAGAGAAGGAACCTCCCTCTCCCTGTGGGAGAGGGAATAGTCCGGTTTCTCCCTCTCCCTGTGGGAGAGGGCCGGGGTGAGGGCACCAGAGCGCACAACAGCTACTGCCCCGACACCCACACCAGCATCTTCAGACTCGCCGAATAATAATCATCCTTCGCTGTGATCTCCGGTTCGCTCATCGGCTGCCCCATCGTCAAATCACGTACCGCCAAAAGCCCGCCTTCCATCATGTATGGCGCGTATTCATTGGTCGTGACATTCACCCAGGCAGGCGTTTTCTCGCGGCTGAACTGACCAAACCAGCTGCGCCACGGTGTAAGCAGCGGGCTTTGCGGATTGAACCAGTGAACATATAGCGGAATGCGGATCGCATCGTAGCTCATGCGCGGCGGCCACGCTTTGGCGGGAGTGAACTTACCGCCCGCCGAAAGGGAAACCCAGTCGGTCGGCAGATTAGCGTTACCCGAGCCCATTTTTGCGAGCAGCGTTTGTCCGTCTTTGATCAGTTCGCGCCACACCTGCAGATGGCTACGATCAGCAAACGCCTGCCAGGCAGGGAAGATAAAGTACGAGGGATTGAGGATCACTTCGCTGTTGAGGTTAAACCCCTGCGCACCGGGCAGCATCACGCGTTGCCCGGCATAGCGAATCACCGTATGCGCCACCAGCGCTTTGGTGATGGCATCGGAGGCGTCGCTGTAGCGTTTGTCATGCCAGCGGGCGTCGGCTTTTAACAACGCCCAGGCGATCATGGTATCGCCATCGGTGGCATCATTTTTATCGGTAATTGGGTCTGGTTCGACGGGATTGTAGCGCCAGTAAAACAGGCCGTTCTCTTTGTTCGCAAGCGTACTGTTCGTCCACTGCCAGAGCTTATCAAACGCCGCTTTATCGTCGCTTGTTACCGCCATCAGCATGGCGAAACCTTGCCCTTCCGTGTGGGATACGTTGCCGTTGCCGGTATCAACGATGCGGCCATCGGGCATTAAAAAGCGTGCCTTATAGCTCTCCCAGGCCTGACCGGCCTGAGAAAAGGGCGAGAAACAGAGACTCATCATGACCGCCAGTGCGGCACATGCGGGTTTTCTCATCATTCACTCACTGTGGGTTGTGGTAACGGAACTGCACGTCCGAGATGGAAAAAATGCGCTCACGGCTGACCGTCACATGCGCTTTTCCGCCCTGCCCTTGCATCCAGCGGATGTAGAGCCCTTCCAGTATTGCACAGAAGGCGTGACACCAGCGGCTTTGCTGGCCCTCATTGCGGCTCACAGGCAGCGCCTGATGGCGAAGCGTCAGGTCGGTATCGCTGGTATTGAGTTCGACGCAGCCCCAGCCAAACCGCGCCAGCTGCGCGTTGATGTTCGCTTCCAGTTCACCCACGGTTTCCGACGGCGGGAGCGGGAATTGCTCGGCCAGCGCCACGCCCATTTGATGCAGGAACGGCTGGCTCTCCAGCTCGCCCACGTTACGCACCATGCCATCCACGATCAGCGCCAGCAGATCGAACCACCCTTCCGGCGTTTGCTGGGCGCGAAACCAGCTCAACAGCGCGGGGTTTTCCATCGTCGTTGTCATTATTTATCTCCCAGCATGTAGCGGAAATAGAGTCCCGCCGTACTTTCGTTGTAGCTACCAAAGGTGTCGTAACCGACTTTGCCACCGATAGTCATGTCTTTGTTGACGTTGTAGTCCACCCCGGCGCGCACGGTGTAGCCAATGCCGTTTTCAGAGGTGCTTTTATACGTGGCTGTTTTCGCGAAACCGCTCTCGACCGCGCCTTCCAGCAGTTGCTGCCAGCTGTCGTTGGTCGGGAAGTAATCGCTGCTGTCCTGGCTGTAGGATTGATAGCCCACTGAGCCGCCCAGTTTCAGCTTCCAGTTATCGATTTTTTGCGAATAATCGACTGGCAACGAGACGCTGACGTAGTTTTGCGGGCTGAAGTAGCCGCCCTGACCAAAGGTGAACTGGCTGAGGTTTTTCGAGAAGTCCATCCAGCTCATGCTTAAACCGGTTTTCACTTCGCGGAGATCGTCGTGATACGGCCGGAGATAGACGCCCGCATTGGTATTAATACTGGTGTTACTCGCGACATTTTCACCGAGATAGCTGTAACCGCCGCCGCCCACATAGAAACCTGCATCGCCATCGTCATAACTCAGCTGCAAACTGCCGCCGTTTTTGGTGACGCGGCCCCAGCGTTTGCCGGAGTATTTGTCTTCCAGACCCACGTAGGAAAGCAGGCTGTCTGTCACCGCGCGGCGCTCGCCGGTCATGATCAGTGACAGGTAATTGGTCAGTTTCGGCGACCATTTCACGCCGCCCACCAGCGTGCTGAGATCTTGTCCGAGCGGCGTACTGCCGATATCGAGACGGTAATCTTTGCCGCTCAGGGCCATGTTCAGCTCCACGCCGTTGGCTTTTTGCGAATCGGTCGAGACATCACCCGGCTGATTCACGTTTGCCTTCAGGTTTGAAGCTTCAAGATATTCCCCGACCCGCCCGCTGTCGTAAGCGCCGAGTTTTGCCAGATTCAACTGGCCGTCGGAACTGGTGAGGTTAAAGTCGTTGCTGTCCAGCGTGCCTAAATCCACCAGCGCTGCCGCGCCCGGATGCGCGGCGAGATAGGTCGCGCGCTCGGTGGCGTTCATCGCTGCAATGGCCTTTTGTTCGTTCGTCGCTGTTGAAACCATATTCGACGCGGCGTTCGCCAGCGGGTTAGAACCAAAGCGACGCCATGCGTCTCCGCTGGCGCTGCCCGCGCTGAGGGTAATCGGCGTGGCGGTAAACTCGAAACGCGATTCGCCAAACGGCGAGCTGGACCAGGTGAGCGGCGCTTTGGCTTCGGTCAACTTGCTGGTACCCGATTCGCCATCGCGCCCGCGCACTTCAACACCACCCTGCAGCCACATGCCGGTCTGCTCGTTCATCTGCTGCATCATGTCGTCAACCTGGCGCAAAGTACGGCTCTGCGCCGTTTCCTGCGGCAAATCAGGACGCGTGGTACCCGGCAGCGTTGAGCCTGGATCGCGTGCCGTCTGCGCCAGCTGCCACGGCAGCGCGTTGTTCGTCGCACTAGTCGCGACCGCCTGCGTGGAGCGGCTGGTACTCACGAACGGGTTATCCGCCAGCAACAAGCCGCCCATCGTCGGTGTGGCCGAGCTGTTGGTGGATTGCAGACCCAACAGTTTGCCGCGCGCGCTGCGCAGATAGGTCATCGCCTGCTGATGGTTACCCTGAGCCTCTTCCAGTCGAGCGAGTAGTACCAGGCGCTCAGGAGAATTATTGGTTTGCAGACCGTTAGCGAGCTGTTTCGCTTTCGCCACGTTGTCTTCAGCCAGCGCCACGTCGATAGCACCGGTGCGTGCATCCTGGTCCGGCGTGTCGCGAGTCATCAGGTAGTCGTAGACCACGCCCGCCTCTTTGTTCATTTTGCCGGTCTGATACAGACGCGCCATCGCAAACATCAGGTCGGTATTTTGCGGGTCACTTTGCAGAGCGCGGATCAGCTTGTCATAGGCCGCCGCATAGTTGCCCTGCTCGCGCAACTGGTCCGCTTCGTTGATCACATACCCGTTACGCACGCCCGCCAGCTGAGTCGGCGTACTACGCGATAACAGTTCCGGATTAGAGAGGAAACTCTGCGCTTCACCGTTCAGCCCGGCCTGATTCAGCACCGAAACCTGATCGGCGTAATCGCCCGCGTTCCCCTGCACGCCCTCACGCATGTTGCTGCGCACCACCGCCACCGCACCGGTCATATCGCCGCTCTGCGCCAGCATTTTCGCCAGTTTTCCCGCATCAGCCGGGTTTTCTGGTGGACGCGAGGCCAGTGTTTTCAGGGTATTGGCGGCAGCAACTGAATTGCCCTGCACCAGATAACGTTCCGCTGTCGCCATTTGCAGGTTGTAATTCACCCGCTGCGCCAGCTCGCGCATTTGTGGCGTCTGGCTGGCAGGCGAAATACGCGAGAGAATAGTCTGCGACTGCTGCCAGGCTCCGCTTTCGCTGGCGAACAGGGCCGCCGCATACAGCGAGCTTGCGCCAGCTCCCTGACGCGAGGCGGGCTGCATCACCGAGGCCGCTTCACCTTCAGCTCCGGATTTTTGCAGCAAACGCGCCAGATCGAGACGCAGCCACGGATCGTCCGGCAGCCGTGCAATCCCCTCGCGCAGAACCGCAATCGCCTGCTGGGTATTGCCATTCGCAGCGGCCTGTTGCGCCTGACGGCGAATCGGATCGCCGGGTAATCCGGTCACCACGCGCGGCTGGAGTTTCGCCTGCAAGCTGGCCGGGAGCGTGCGCAGCATTGCCTGCGCTTCTTCAGTTTTGTTCTGTTCTTTCAGGACGTAATAGAGATTTTCCCGCGCGGCACCGTTGTTCGGCTGCTGGCTCAGCAGCTCGCGCAGGGTCTGTTCGGCCTGTGGATAATCTTTGTTATGACGCAGAACATCGGCGCGGAACAGCTTCGCCGCCGTGCCGCGTTCGCCGCTCTGCTGCACCAGCGGGGCCGAGAGTGCCAGGGCCTGGCTAACGTTGCCCTCTTTCAGCGCCTGCTGCGCCTGCGCGAGTTGACCGTAAAACGCGGCGTCATCGGCCTGCTGCTGGCGTTCGCTGGAGGCGTCACCGCCCTGACTGGCGGCGCGTCCCAGATATTGCGCGGCGGCCTGATAATCCCCGCTGCGCTGGGCGATATACCCCATCCCGGCGAGCGCGTCGGCATCCTGCGGGTTGGTTTGCAGCACCTGCTCAAACTGGCGCTTTGCCGCGTCGGTATTCCCACTGTTCAGGGCGGTGTAGCCTTCGCCTTTCGCCGCACCGCCAACATTTTTACGGTAATAGGCCTGAACTTCGCTGTCCTGCGGATGGCGTTGCAGCCAGGTATCGTAGAACTGTTCGTCGCCCGCTTTTGGGCCTAACCACAACAGGGCCTGACGCAGACCGGCGTCCGCATCTTTGCTGCCGCTGGCCATTTGCTGTAGCTGGATAATCCCGTCGCGGCGCGTGCTCTCCTGCCAGGTGAGCATCTTACCCAGCGCCACGCGTGCGGAGTTGTCCTGCGGGTTTTGTGCCGCAAAACGCTGCAACTCGCTTAACGCCTGCGGGTAGAGAGACTTATCACTCCCCATCGTCTGATAGTATTCCGGCGCGAGGCTCGCAGGCGGGGTATCGCCGTTGAACAACGTTTTCCAGGTTGCCAGCGCGGCGGGAATGTTGCCGCTACGCGCCTGTTGACGCGCCAGCGTCAGCGTACCCTGCGGCACCTGAGTCATCTGTTTGGCGTTATCCAGCGCCTGAAGACCGCCATCATTTGGCGACACTTTTGCCAGTCGCGCACGCCATTGCGCCGCGCCCTGTAAATCGCCGTTTTGCTGCGCCCACAGCGCCATCAGATACAGCGCCTGAGTGTTGTTGGCGTCGACCATCAACACTTTTTTCAGCGACTCGCTCGCCAGATCGTCATGAGATTTTTCGTGCCAATAGTTAGCCTGGTCAAACAGGGCTTTCAGCGCCGCCTCGTTTTGCGCGGCCTGCGCCGTACCGCCAAACGCCAGCACGCCGGAAAGACAGATCGCCGATTTTAGGATTATTTTTTTCACTTTCCGCTCTCCGGATTCAGGCGCTTACGCGCACGCTTTTTCAGCCAGGCATACAGGCCCAGACCGGTCAGCGAACTCATGATCAGACCCAGGATTGCCAGCAGCGCCGAGTGCTGGTTGGCATACCAGACAATCATCATTTGGGTTGGCATTTCACCGCTCGGGAACTGTGTCCCAACGCGGAAACTGCGCACACCGTTTTCATTGGTGATGATCGCCGCATCGCCACGAATCCCGGCGTTGATACGCGCGGAGGTTAAATCATCATGCAAACGCGAAAGTTGGTCGTCATTGCTGCCGAGCGCCATTACCACCAGGCGATCGCTGCTCCACGGTGAACGGAAGCTGACAAACCCGCGCCACGCCTCATTGGACGAGAAGTAGCGGTCGGCCTCAACGCCGTCGGAGGTCCAGTCGCCAGCCAACCAACGCTGTAACTTCTGCCAGGTTGACGGCGTGCGCACGCCCAGCGTGTTGTCGTGAGAAGTAAACGGCGATTCGTTCAGCAGCGCCTGATTAAAGTCGTGCTGCGCCATGCCGCTCACCGCCAGCACGTCGCGGGTGCGCAGCAGCTCAAGGTTGCCGCCCGCCGTTGGCACACCGAGCACCACGCGGTTGTTGTACAACGCGGTGCCGGTGGCATTCCCCGAACGCGCCGCCATATCCAGCAGCGTGGCGATTTGCGTTTCCGTCGGCTTTTCAGGCAACAGCAGGACCGTTTGCGAGAAGTCTGCAAGGCGAGTGAATGGGAAAGAGGCACCGACAAAATAGGAAAGATTCGGCAACAGCGAGAAGTGGCGCGTGTGGCTCAGATCGATCCACGAGTCCTCGTCGATACGGCTCTTAATATTGTTATTCAGCAATACGCTGCACGGCGCGTTCTCTTTCGCCGTGATGTTGAAATAGAGCGAGAGTTGGTTGTCACCGTAAATCATGTACGGCTCCAGCGGCATATCAAACTTCTCCTGCCGCGCATCGCCACCCACTTTGTGCCACAGAGTTTCCAGCGCGCCCTGTTTGTTGACCGGCAGGTTGTGCAGGAAGGTGTCGTTCATGGTCATGCTGAGCCACGAGCGGTTTTCATCAATCCAGCTTTCCGTCGGGAAACGATAGCCAATGTGCAGCGGAATAGTTTCGCCGTCCCACAGGAACAGGTCCGGCGCGGCGCGGAAGGCTACGCGCAGCGGCGCATGCCAGATCCCGGTGACGGTCAGACTTTGATCCTTGCGGATCAGCTCCGAAAGTTTTACCGGACGATCGGTTGGGATCCAGCGCGGAGCGTCGTACGGTTTGCTCGCCGGGATCGTCTGCGCCGGGATCGACACACTGGCGGTTTGCAACGTAAAGTTGCCGCGCGTCAGTCGCCAGGCCGCCGTTCGCAGCGCGGCCTCATCGTTACCGACAACCAGCAGCAGTTTGTAAACCGGATTCGCCGGGTTATCGATCACTTGCAGCGTCGGCTGGGAAGCTTGCGGCAGCGTCAGGCCGCCAATTTTGTCGCCCGGATGGCCGATCAGAATGCCGTTTTTCTCCGGCAGGGTATCGTGTAGCGCGGCAAAAGAGACACCGCGATAATCCGCCTGAATGCCGAGCCAGGAAGAGATGGACGCCGCCGCACCGAGCGCATCGCTGCTGAGCGTTGGGCCAAAGGCGAACGCGATGGTCGCCGGGGTCATCTGCATACTGTCGAAGAACGGGCGCGGGAAATGGCTTAAGTCAGAACCGATATCCAGCTGCTGCCCTTCCAGCTCAAAACGTGAATCCGGCATGACCGTGACGCGATATTTGTCCGACAGGTCGCGCTGACATTGCATCGCGTCACCGTCGTTTATCTTAAAGCTCAGGCTGTTACTTGAAACCAGCAGCGCCGCCGGAATATCCAGCTGGAAGCGGGAAATATCACTGTCGGCGGCCCCCAGCGGGACGGTGCCCAGCGGCTGGCCGTTAAGCATCAGCTGCATGGTGGCGTTGCGTGTCGCCATCGCAGGAGAGACTTTGAGATTCAGCGAAAGCTGCGCGTTGGTGATGACCTGATCGACCGGAAGGGTAAAGTTCATTCCTCCCTGCAGCTGGCCGCCGCTCAGCACCAGGCCTTGCGGCTGGCCCATTTGCGCGACGCTAATGCTGTTCACCGTCGAGGGGACAAACGTCGGCAGCGCGACGGCGGATGTCGGCGCGGGCATCTCGACCGGCAGCAGCGATTCCACGGTGGTTTCTTCACTGTGCAGCGGCAGCGCAAACAGCGACGCAGCAAGCAAAGTGAGTTTCGTCAGCTGTTTCATGCGTTGCCGTCCTCC
The DNA here is from genome assembly GCF_016771845.1 of Lelliottia jeotgali. Lineage (NCBI taxonomy): Bacteria > Pseudomonadati > Pseudomonadota > Gammaproteobacteria > Enterobacterales > Enterobacteriaceae > Lelliottia > Lelliottia jeotgali. The sequence continues at coordinate 104,110 of NZ_JAENMQ010000017.1, forward strand.
TGGACCTGCGCCTGCGCGCGACGGTTTTCCCGGCGCGTTTTCCACGTCAGCCAGAAGAGATCAAACACGCAGCGCACGATGGTCAGCAGCGAACGGAACGGGTTGTCCTGCGGTTTCGGCGGCTGGATCCACGCATCCGCACGGGCCAGCACCACGCGCACCAGTTCGCGGCGGCGCGCCAAAGGAATATCTTCAAACATCAGACGGATAAATTGTTCGTCGGTGGCGACCACTTTCACCGGAATACTGATTGCACCCGATTGCAGCAGCAACTCCACTTCTTCGATGTCGTCCGTCAAATGACGCTCGTCCGGCAGCTCAACGCGGCAGCCGCCCATCGACAGATCCGCGGTCTGGCTGCGGGAAGAGATGCCGCTGGCGTAGTGGATCAGCACCGGGATTTTGACGTCAATACGGATGGTTTTGCGCGTCTGGCGCGTTTCACGGGCAACGGCAATCGCCGCCAGCAGGAAGATCAGGCTATAAAGTCCCCAGCCGACGTTCAGGGCAATAACGCTCGGGTCGACGCCGTAGTAATCGTGGGCGCAGGCGCGGACGATACCGGCGATAACGCCGATGCCCAGCAGGATCGCGATCACCAGATGCGGGCGCACGACGCGGAAATCGAAGTAGCCGACGTTCAGCAGCGCGCCTTTGTCCGTCACGTTGAACTTGCCGCGTTTTGGGAAGACCATCGTGACAACGGTTGGCAGCACCAGGTGGAACGCCAGCACTAAGTCATAGATTTCGCCCCAGAAACTGTAGCGATAGCGGCCATTCATGCGCGAGTTCAGGTAAATCGCCAGGAACAGGTGCGGCAATGCATAGGCAAAGACCAGGCCCGCCGACGAGTGGATGATGTTGAGGTTAAACAGCAGATAGGCCAGAGGCGCGGTCAGAAAGGCGATGCGCGGCAGAGCGAACTGGTAGTAGAGCATGGCGCTGAGGTAGCACAGACGCTGCTGAATCGTCAGGCCACGACCAAAGAGCGGGTTATCCAGACGGAAAATTTGCGTCATCCCACGCGCCCAGCGGGTACGCTGAATCACGTGCAATACCAGACGTTCGGTGGCAAGACCGGCCGCCAATGGAATATCCAGAAATGCAGATTTCCAGCCGAGACGCTGCATCTTCAGCGCGGTGTGGGCATCTTCGGTCACCGTTTCCACGGCGAAGCCGCCAATTTCTTCCAGCGCACTGCGGCGGATGACCGCGCAGGAGCCGCAAAAGAACGTCGCGTTCCAGTTATCGTTGCCCTGCTGAATCGGGCCATAAAACAGGGTTCCTTCGTTCGGAATATTGCGCCCAACGGAGAGGTTGCGTTCAAACGGATCTGGGGAATAGAAATAGTGCGGCGTTTGCACCAGCGCCAGTTTGGGATCTTTCAGGAACCCGCCGACCGTCGCCTGCAGGAAAATACGCGTAGCGACGTGGTCACAGTCGAAGACGGTAATCAGCTCGCCCTGGGTTAATTTCATCGCGTGGTTGAGGTTGCCCGCTTTGGCATGGGAGTTGTCATTACGTGTGATGTAACCCACGCCGACATCTGCCGCGAAGACGGCGAACTCGCGACGTTTGCCGTCGTCGAGCAGGTAGATTTTCATTTTGTCGCGCGGGTAATCGATACACTGTGCGGCCAGCACCGTGTCGCGCACCACGTCGAGCGATTCGTTATAGGTCGGAATGTATACGTCGACCGTCGGCCAGAGCGACATGTCATCCGGTAGCGGTACAATCTCGCGCTTCAGCGGCCAGATGGTTTGCAGGTAATTCAGCAGTAACAGAACCCAGACGTAGACCTCCGCCAGAAATAACCCCATTCCGAGTATTGTTTCAATCTCAGAATTAAAATGCAGGGTTTGCGTCAAACGGAAATACATATAGCGGGTCGACATCAATAATGACATCACCACCATAATCACTGAAATACTGCGTCTTTTGCTGAAGCCCATTAAAAACAGCAGGCCAATGCTAATAAAGCCGAAGATATATTGTTTCTGACTGTCCATCGGCGTAATGACGATGAGCAGCGCAACTGGAATCATGACGAGAGCCAGCAAAATAAAAAGAAACTTTTTCATAGGTCGCCCTGGGTGAATTTAGAACCCTGACTTACGCGGAAGGGTATGAACAGTGCCATCACCCACTTTCACGCCCAGAATGCCCGCGACTTTTTTGGCGATAAGCTCAATGTCGAAGGCAGCGGCTGACGCCGGGCTAAAGTCGAATACGGACTGTTGAGAGGCGTTGGCTTCTCCGACGCTTTCGTCGCGGTGAACAACACCCAGTAGCTTTTCGCCGAGTTTGTTCTCGACGAAGGTGGTGACATCACGGCTGATCTGACGACGGTTGTCACTTTGGTTGAGGACGAAATAGTGTCCGGCTTTGTGGTTGAGTACCCCGCCTGTCAGACGCTGGTTTTCAATTTGCGGCAGGAGTGACAATGATGCGGTATCGGCCAGCAGAGTAATCAAATGCAGATCCGCCAGGCGCGACATCGCTTTCAACGCGGGTGACGGACCAGGAGGAAAATCGGCTACGATAATCAGGCCGGGGTAGTTCAGGAGCGTACTCAACCCACGCGTGAGGAAGTGCTCATCGTGAGTGAGTTTGTCATCAAATGCCATACGCTGATCTTCGCTGGCATCACCATACGGCAGTACAAACAGGTTTCCGCCCGCCGTAAGGACAAACTGACTCCAGTCGGAGGATTCAGCCGCTTTGGCAACGTAACCGCGGCTATCAGAGAGCGGAACGCCGAAATGCAGACGCAATGCGTTTTGCACGTCAAAATCCAGCGCGAGTACTTTGCTTCCTGAGCGCGCCAGCGCGTAAGCCAGGTTAGCGGTCATGGTCGTTTTACCCACGCCGCCCTTCGGCGAGCAAACGCAAATTAACGGCATGTGGCGATCCTTTCCAGCAGGGAATTCAATGGCTGATTTTTTTCAGCCGCAGGTTGTGGCGTAGTCGCCGCAGGGGCAAAAAGACGCGAAAAATTGACATCAACCGGAGGCTGGGCAGGCGCCGGGGTAACGACGCGAACCGGAGTGGGTTCCGGGACTGGCGCGGGTGATATCTCTGCTGGGGTAGCGAGTTGCTCAGCGACACCCTGGAAAATTGAAGGCGCGTAAGCTGGAGTCGCATCGAGGGTAACGCTTTCTGATACTGGCGTGACATGAGTCAGGCTGAATGTTTCGGTGCTGACAGGCTGCGGGGCCGCTAACGATACATGCCCCCCTTGTGCGAAAGCATTCGTTTCAGTCTCAGGAAGAAGCTGGTTGAGAATGGCCCAACTTCCCTGATCGCTTGCCTGGTTTTGAACGGAGAAGTCTTTGAAATCGAGCGCTTGATTGCGCGTTTTATCCTTAAATCGCTGCAAATCATCATAATGATTCATAGTTATACTCATGATTTACAAATAAATAATGTACACACCACGGTTTGATTTTAGTGGCCATTTACGATCAACAGACGTGTTTTATTCAGTTGTAGGTGTACAGTCACGTTACGGTTTTAACCGCACGCTTATTTTTGGCATGTTTAAATTATGGTTTTATTACCGAATAGCTTATTTACAGCATATGCTTAACCATCTACTCGACACATGCTAACTGTTTTCAACAGATAAAAATACTGAAGTGTTTTTAGCTTTAGTTAAGTAAAATTGCGGACATTAAAGCTCATCAAAGGCTTTATTGGCAGTTCTCTATATCGTTAAAATACAAATGATAAGAGCATAAATCTAACCAGGATGATTCTTAGTTTAATAAAAAGTTACTCTGAGAAATATTTTGAAATACATTTTCGTCGTTATTATTTTATAAAATAGGTTAAGCCCTTATTCTGATTAATATTCTTTAACCCCTACCATTTTAGGGAGGGTAGATAAGACAGGTGATAAAAAAAGGAGCCGTTGGCTCCCTTGGGTCACTCTGCGCTTCTCAGTGAGATTTCTCCACCCACCCACGGCTTCAAGACGCCATCCTGCTCCAGCAGAAGAGCCCCTTGTGCATCAATACCGCGTGAAATCCCGAAGATTTCCTTGTCGCCGATGATCAGTTTCACTGGACGATGAATAAAGTTATCCAGCTTTTCCCAACGGGAGAGGAAAGGTGCAAGCCCGTCCTGCTCAAAGAGCGTCAACGCATCGCGCAGTTCTTTAATCAAACGCACGGCAAGCGTGTTGCGGTCAATCGTAATACCGGCTTCCTGCAGCGTGATCCAGCCCTGGTTGACGATATCCGCCTGGACCTGCCGCATCACCATGTTGAGACCTGCGCCAATCACGATTTGCGCCGCATCGCCGGTTTTACCTGTCAGTTCGACTAAAATGCCTGCAAGTTTGCGATCGTTCAGGTAGAGGTCGTTTGGCCATTTTACGCGAACTTTATCTGCGCCGAGGTCATGGAGCACTTCGGCCATCACGATACCGATCACCAGACTTAAGCCAATGGCGGCAGCCGGGCCCTGCTCAAGACGCCAGAACATCGACAGATACAGGTTGGCACCAAAAGGCGAGAACCATTTACGCCCGCGACGCCCGCGACCGGCCTGCTGATATTCAGCGACGCAGCAGTCACCCGAGTTGAGTGAGCTGATGCGGTCGAGCAAATACTGGTTGGTTGAATCGATAACCGGTAAGACCGTCACTTTCCCCTGATTGAGCTGACGACAAATCACCTCTTCATCCAGTAACTGGATAGGCTCCGGCAGGCTATAGCCTTTACCCGGCACGGTGAAGACATCGACACCCCAGTCACGCAGGGTTTGAATGTGCTTATTGATTGCTGCACGACTCATACCGAGGCGCTCACCCAGCTGTTCGCCAGAGTGAAATTCACCATCAGCAAGAATGCCAATGAGCGTTAATGGAACAGTGTTATCTTTCACGCAATCGTCTCCACGGCGTTCACTTCACCTGTACGACCGATAAAGCGGACTTCTGGCTCAAGCCAGACGTTGAATTTGTCGCCCACGCACTGACGAACGTGATGCGCCAGACGCACAACATCGTCGCTGGTCGCATTATTCTCATTGATGAGCACCAGTGCCTGTTGGCGATGCACCGCCGCGCCACCTTCGACCGTGCCTTTTAACTGACATTGATCGATCAGCCAGCCAGCGGCCAGTTTTACGCTGCCATCAGCCTGTGGGTAATGGGGTGCATTTGGCCATTGTGCGAGTAAAGTTTGTGCCGTTTCGCTGCTGATCACCGGGTTTTTGAAGAAACTACCGGCATTGCCATTCACTTTTGGATCGGGCAGTTTGGTCATGCGCATGTGACAGACGGCGTCGAATACTTCGCGAGCTGTCACAGTCAGCGGATCAAGGCGCGTTAAATCGCCGTAAGTTAAGACGGGCTGCCACTGTTTTGCCAGACGCAGGCCAACAGAAACAATGACATAACGATCCTGGTATTCATGTTTGAAGATGCTGTCGCGGTAGCCAAAGCGGCATTGTTCCGCGGTCAGTCGGCTTGCTCTGCCCGTCGCCAGCTCAATGCAATCGACATACTCGCAAACATGTTTCAGTTCGATGCCATAAGCACCGATATTTTGAATGGGGGATGAACCTGCACAACCGGGAATGAGCGCCAGATTTTCCAGGCCAGCCATTCCATTATCTAACGTAAATTGCACCAGATTGTGCCAGTTTTCACCTGCACCAACGTGTAAATGCCAGCTATCGTTTGTCTCGGTGACATCAATACCCGAAATTCGGTTAACAATAACCGTGCCGGTAAAATCATCCAGAAAGAGGACGTTACTTCCCTCGCCGAGAATCAGGACTGGTTGATGATTTTCAGTGGCGGTCTTCCACGCATCGAGCAGTTGCTGAACGTTTTCAGCACGCACAATATTGTCAGCATTACGTTGAATGCCAAAGGTATTCCAGGGCTTAAGGGAGTGATTCATAGATGCTATCCTGATGCAAAATCAGGGATAGTTTACCGTATATATGAGGGGATTGGTGATTAGTTTGATGGGTAGTAAAGAGGCGTTAGTATTCGACAAAAACGCAAAAAGGCCATCCTTCCGGATGGCCTCTTCACTTAATTGATGCCTGGCAGTTCCCTACTCTCACATGGGGAGACCCCACACTACCATCGGCGCTACGGCGTTTCACTTCTGAGTTCG
>NZ_JAENMQ010000018.1:0-85886 GCF_016771845.1 Lelliottia jeotgali
AATTTGCCTGGCGGCTTTAGCGCGGTGGTCCCACCTGACCCCATGCCGAACTCAGAAGTGAAACGCCGTAGCGCCGATGGTAGTGTGGGGTCTCCCCATGTGAGAGTAGGGAACTGCCAGGCATCAAATTAAGTAGTAAACCGGTGCATGAATCCGGTGGTTACAGAAGTCTTCGGTGGAGCGGTAGTTCAGTCGGTTAGAATACCTGCCTGTCACGCAGGGGGTCGCGGGTTCGAGTCCCGTCCGTTCCGCCACTTATTAAGATATTAAGCCTGCTTACGTAGCAGGCTTAATAGCAAGAAGATTTAGGGGCGTAGCTCAGTTGGTAGAGCACCGGTCTCCAAAACCGGGTGTCGCGAGTTCGAGTCTCTCCGCCCCTGCCATATAGAATCCTTTGCTTCGGCAAAGGATTTTTTTTGCTTTGAATAATCTAAAAAATCCCTTCTCTTGCGTCCCTGCAAGATGTCAGAACTAATCCATCACATTGATTTTCAATAGATCTTTAATTTGAGCATGTTTGTCGCTGTTTTGAAGCCAGATCGCATATAGCGGCCTGATAAGCGTGGTTGAATCAGCGACAGTATGCAGCCCAGGCTTCTCATCCGCCCAGCGCGTGGGTAACCAGGTGCAACCTTTAAGAAGGGATAATTGCTGACAGGCAATTTCTGCTGAGCTGGTTGTCAGGGAAGGAACATCATCGGACGCAATCAAACCGGCTTCATGCTGCTGGAAATCAGGCCCCCATTCGAGCCGTAAGTAGCTGAGATCTGTCTTCATCATTGAGGGTTCAGAGGCATAGAGCGAAAGACTAAACTGCCCCAGGATCTGGCTGCTAAATTCATCCATTTTGGGGGCTTCTGTGGTGATCAAGAGATCTAACTGACGCTCATGAAGCTGTTTCACCAATGACTGCCGCTGAGCAATTCTGGCCTCAAACTGCAAATTGTCGTGAGATTTGTAGAGCCGTGTGAGCCATTGGCTCAGCATACACTCCCACAACGACGCACTCGCCCCGATCGAAAACTCATTGTACCTCGAGGTATGGGCCACCTCCTTTCGCGCAGCCTGCCAGGTATTCATCAGCGTTTCAGCGTAGGGCAGGAGCTTCTCTCCGGCCGCCGTCAGGCGGATATTATTTCGGTGGCGAGTAAATAGATTCACGCCGAGTTGATTTTCCAGCTGACGAATACGAAAACTCACCGCTGACTGAGTCAGGTAGAGTGCTTCCGCTGCTCGCCCAAAGTGGCGTGTTCTGCTCACTTCGAGGAAAGTTTTTAGCAATTCCGTATCCACATCTTTCTCCGCAATATTATTTGTCGTTATGATTTAAATGTTTTGTTTGACGCTCTGTCAAGCGTAACTAATACTCCGCGCCATAAATAGCTCGGCCAAAGAATTAGGAGCGTGTAGGATGGCGGAAAGCTTTACGACAACTAATCGTTTTTTCGACAATAAAAATTATCCGCGCGGGTTCTCTCGTCATGGCGATTTCACCATCAAAGAGGCGCAACTGCTTGAGCGCCATGGTTACGCCTTTAACGAGCTGGATCTGGGGAAACGTGAGCCTGCAACTGAAGATGAAAAACTGTTTGTTGCCGTTTGCCGTGGTGAGCGTGAACCTGAATCTGAGGTAGAACGCGTATGGATCAAATACATGGCTCGCATTAAGCGACCAAAACGTTTCCATACCCTCTCCGGTGGTAAGCCGCAGATGGAAGGTGCAGAAGACTACACCGAATCTGACGATTGATATATGAGAAAAGGGGCTACGGCCCCTTTTTTACGCCAGCATCTTTTGCAGATGCAGCAGCAGTCGATCTATTGCCCTGTAACTCAACGCTTCCTGCAAATGTCGTCGCTCTATATCTGCACTCTCCTCCAGGTCTGCGATGGTTCTCGCCACCTTTAATAAGCGTTGCCACGCACGCACCGACAGCCCGAACCGTATCAATGTCTCTTCCAGCCAGCATGAGTCAGCAGTGGACAGGCGGCAAAACTGGCGAATTTCCGCGTTATCCAGACGCGCATTGAGTTTGTTTTGACGTTTGTATTGCAACACCTGCGTAGTTATTACTCTTTTCCGCACCGTACTGCTGCTTTCCCCCGTCAGATTTGTCTGGCTGAGGACACCCGGAGGCGGCAATGGAACTTCGAGCGAGAGATCAAAGCGATCAAGAAATGGACCTGACAGTCTTCCCAGATAACGCAGAGTCTGCTCCGGTTTACTCCGATTATGGTTTCCCTGGTAATGGCCTGATGGGCTAGGGTTCATGGCGGCAATAAGCTGGAATTGCGCGGGATAGGTTATTTTGGCCCGCGTACGGGAGATGTGGATTTGCCCGGACTCAATGGGTTCACGCAAGGCATCCAGAACGCGCCTTTCAAATTCGGGTAATTCATCTAGAAATAAAATGCCGTGGTGCGCCAGGGATATCTCACCGGGTACAGGAATCGAACCGCCACCGACCATCGCATTGAGAGAGGCGCTGTGGTGTGGTGAACGAAATGGCCTTCTACGCCAGTGCTTCTGAAGAGACGTAGAATTCGTCAGACTAATAATTGCCGCACTCTCCAGCGCCTCATGATTGCTTAAAGGCGGAAGCAAGCCGTTGAGTCGACTGGCCAGCATCGTTTTCCCTGTCCCTGGCGGTCCAATGAGGAGCAGGTTATGGCCACCTGCCGCAGTGATTTCCAGCGCCCGCTTTCCCTGCTCCTGCCCGATGATATCGCTTAGATCTTCAGTGTGTTCCGGCGCAATGAGTGGATTCTCCTCCGGTTCAGCCAGCTCATGACGCCCCTCCAGAAAAGCGCACACTTCCTGTAGATGCCCGGCAATCAGGCAACCCTTCTCCTCAATAAGACTGACCTCTGATGAATTTTCAGCAGCCACAATAATTTGCCTTCCTGCTCGTAAGGCAGCTAATGCGCCAGAGATCGCTCCGGGAACGCCTCTTAGCGCTCCTGTAAGCGCCAGTTCGCCTACAAACTCATACGTACTCAAATGGGGGGCGTTAAGCTGCTCAGAGGCGGCGAGAAGCGCTATGGCGATAGGTAAATCATATCGTCCCCCTTCTTTCGGTAGGTCAGCGGGAGCCAGGTTGATGGTTATCTTCTTTGCGGGGAAGGCATAACCACTATTGATGATTGCACTACGAACACGATCCCTGGCCTCTTTTACCGTGGTCTCTGGAAGCCCAACGAGCGTTAAGCCAGGCAGCCCATTACTGAGATGAACTTCAACAGAGATGAGCGGCGCCTGTACCCCTAAAGCGGCACGAGTATAAACAACTGACAGTGACATATATGTCTCCTTTAGAAGTCACTATGCCTGTACGTTTCATTGCTTTTTAGCTGAAAATCACAACATTACGATGCAGCTTCCTGCTTTTTGGTGAAGTGATGTAACTGTTGCTATTCAGCTGAACCGGACTCGCACAGATGAGAAAACCTGTGTTTTTGGAGTCATTGGCACACGACAAAAAATGAAAAATATTCATTTTCTGTTTTCCTCATATAAAACAAACATATTCTGCAAAAAGCTTCGTTAGCTAAGAATTGGCGTCATAAATTTTTCTTGTGTTTGATTCAATGTCTGTGTTACCTCTTTAGGTATTCCTTCGAACAAGATGCTAAAAGAACTCAAAATGACAGCCCTTCTACTAGTGATTAGCCTGGTCGTGATTAGCGTGGTGGTGATTATTATCCCACCGTGCGGGGCTGCACTTGGACGAGGAAAGGCTTAGAAAACAAGCCTTAACGAACTAAGACCCCCGCACCGAAAGGTTCGGGGGTTTTTTTATGACCTAAAAACTTAAACGAGGAGCAGAACATGACAACTAGCACAAAATTCTGTTTCTCAAGATTTATGACGGGGAACTCACTATGAACGGGGCACAATGGGTAGTACATGCATTGCGAGCACAAGGAGTCGAGACCGTGTTCGGCTATCCGGGTGGCGCAATCATGCCGATCTACGATGCACTGTATGACGGCGGCGTGGAGCACTTGTTGTGCCGGCACGAGCAGGGAGCTGCAATGGCAGCAATTGGCTTTGCGCGCGCCACCGGTAAAACCGGCGTCTGTATGGCGACATCCGGGCCGGGTGCAACCAACCTGATCACCGGCCTTGCCGATGCGCTGCTGGACTCCGTTCCTGTGGTCGCCATCACTGGTCAGGTTGCCTCTGCGTTCATCGGAACTGATGCGTTTCAGGAAGTGGACGTTCTCGGTTTGTCGCTTGCCTGCACCAAACACAGTTTCCTGGTGCAATCGCTGGAAGAGCTGCCGCGCGTCATGGCAGAAGCCTTCCAGGTGGCAAACTCAGGCCGTCCTGGCCCGGTTCTGGTTGATATCCCGAAAGATATTCAGGTAGCAGTGGGCGATTTAGAACCGCATTTCTCCACTGTTGAAAGTGATGACTTTTTCCCGCACGAAGCCGTTGAAGAAGCCCGTCAGATGCTGGCTCAGGCGCAACAGCCGATGCTGTATGTCGGCGGCGGAGTCGGTATGGCGCAGGCAGTTCCAGCCCTGCGCGAATTTATCGCGGCTACGCGGATGCCTTCGACCTGTACGCTGAAGGGGCTGGGTGCGGTTGATGCCAATGACCCTCACTATCTGGGCATGCTGGGGATGCACGGCACCAAAGCCGCCAATCTGGCGGTACAGGAGTGCGACCTGCTGATCGCCGTTGGCGCGCGTTTTGACGATCGCGTGACCGGTAAACTGAATACATTCGCGCCGCATGCCAAAGTGATCCATATGGATATCGACCCGGCTGAACTGAACAAGTTACGTCAGGCACACGTGGCGTTGCAGGGCGATCTGAATGCGCTGTTACCCGCCTTGCAGCAGCCATTGTCCATCGACGCATGGCGCCAGCATACCGTGCAGATGCGCGTGGAAAATGCCTGGCGCTACGACCATCCGGGCGAGGCAATTTATGCGCCGCTGCTGTTAAAGCAGCTGTCAGATCGCAAACCGGCAGACTCTGTCGTCACCACCGATGTCGGTCAGCACCAGATGTGGTCGGCCCAGCATATGACCTATACCCGTCCGGAAAACTTCATCACCTCCAGTGGATTAGGCACTATGGGCTTTGGCCTGCCAGCAGCGGTAGGCGCTCAGGTGGCGCGTCCGAATGACACCGTTATCTGCGTCTCTGGCGATGGTTCGTTCATGATGAATGTGCAGGAGCTGGGCACGGTCAAACGCAAACAGCTGCCTTTGAAAATCGTATTGCTGGATAACCAGCGTTTGGGGATGGTTCGTCAGTGGCAGCAGCTGTTTTTCCAGGAGCGCTACAGCGAAACCACCCTTACTGATAATCCTGATTTCCTCGTTCTGGCCAGCGCCTTCGGCATCCCTGGCCAGCACATCACCCGTAAAGACCAGGTTGAAGCGGCACTCGACACCATGCTGTCAAGCGAAGGGCCATACCTGCTTCATGTCTCAATCGACGAGCTTGAGAATGTCTGGCCACTGGTGCCACCCGGCGCTAGCAACGCACAAATGATGGAGAAATTATCATGATGCAACACCAGGTCGCCGTTCAGGCCCGCTTCAATCCCGAAACATTAGAACGCGTCTTACGCGTGGTCCGTCACCGTGGTTTTCAGATCTGCGCCATGAATATGGAAACTGCCACCGATGCCCAGAACATAAATATCGAATTGACCGTTGCCAGTCCACGGTCGGTCGACTTACTGTTTAGCCAGTTAAGTAAACTGGTTGATGTTGCCCACGTGGCCATCTGCCAGAGCACAACCACATCACAACAAATCCGCGCTTAAGCGTGACAGGAAGAAAACATGACGACGAAGAAAGCTGATTACATTTGGTTCAACGGTGAGATGGTTCGTTGGGAAGATGCCACGGTACACGTGATGTCCCACGCTTTGCACTACGGTACTTCGGTGTTTGAAGGCGTCCGTTGCTACGACTCTCACAAAGGACCAGTGGTGTTCCGCCATCGCGAACATATGCAGCGTCTGCATGACTCAGCCAAAATCTATCGTTTCCCGGTTTCTCAAAGCGTTGATGAGCTGATGGAAGCGTGCCGCGCGGTGCTGCGCAAAAACAATCTGACCAGCGCCTACATTCGTCCGCTGGTCTTTGTGGGTGATGTCGGGATGGGCGTAAACCCGCCAGCCGGTTACAACACAGACGTCATCATTGCCGCGTTCCCGTGGGGGGCATACCTCGGCGCAGAAGCGCTGGAGCAGGGGATCGACGCAATGGTTTCTTCCTGGAATCGCGTCGCGCCAAATACCATCCCAACCGCGGCGAAAGCGGGCGGTAACTACCTTTCCTCTCTGCTGGTCGGTAGCGAAGCGCGTCGCCATGGTTATCAGGAAGGTATCGCTCTGGACGTGAACGGCTATATCTCTGAAGGTGCGGGTGAAAACCTGTTTGAAGTGAAAGATGGCATTCTGTTTACCCCGCCGTTCACCTCTTCTGCGCTGCCGGGTATCACCCGTGATGCGATCATTAAGCTGGCGAAAGATTTAGGTATCGAAGTACGCGAGCAGGTGCTCTCCCGTGAATCTCTGTATCTGGCGGATGAAGTCTTCATGTCCGGTACAGCAGCAGAAATCACGCCGGTTCGCAGTGTTGACGGTATCCAGGTTGGCGAAGGCCGTCGCGGTCCGGTCACCAAACGTATTCAGGACGCATTCTTTGGCCTCTTCACCGGTGAAACGGAAGATAAATGGGGCTGGCTGGATCAAGTAAACTCATAAGTATCATTTTGGGACGGCACGCACCGTCCCACTGATTAGATAGACGGGAGTCAATAAAGCATGCCTAAGTATCGTTCTGCCACCACCACCCACGGCCGCAATATGGCCGGTGCCCGCGCGCTGTGGCGCGCAACCGGGATGACCGACGCTGACTTCGGTAAGCCGATTATCGCCGTGGTTAACTCCTTCACCCAGTTTGTGCCGGGCCACGTGCATCTGCGCGATCTCGGTAAACTGGTCGCCGAGCAAATCGAAGCCGCAGGCGGCGTGGCGAAAGAGTTCAATACCATCGCAGTGGATGACGGTATCGCGATGGGCCACGGGGGTATGCTTTATTCACTGCCGTCGCGCGAGCTGATCGCCGATTCGGTCGAGTACATGGTGAACGCCCACTGCGCCGATGCGATGGTCTGCATCTCGAACTGCGACAAAATCACCCCGGGGATGCTGATGGCCTCCCTGCGCCTGAACATTCCGGTGATCTTCGTCTCCGGTGGCCCGATGGAAGCCGGTAAAACCAAGCTCTCCGACAAAATCATCAAACTCGACCTGGTCGATGCGATGATTCAGGGCGCGGACCCGAAAGTCTCCGATGAGCAAAGCGATCAGGTTGAGCGTTCTGCCTGTCCGACCTGCGGCTCCTGTTCCGGGATGTTCACCGCTAACTCCATGAACTGTCTGACCGAAGCGCTGGGCCTTTCACAGCCGGGTAACGGTTCACTGCTGGCGACCCACGCTGACCGTAAGCAGTTGTTCCTCAATGCCGGTACGCGCATCGTTGAACTGACCAAACGCTATTACGAACAAGACGACGCCAGCGCGCTGCCGCGTAACATCGCGAACAAAGCGGCGTTCGAAAATGCCATGACCCTGGACATCGCCATGGGCGGTTCCACCAACACCGTTCTGCACCTGCTCGCTGCCGCGCAGGAAGCTGAAATTGATTTCACCATGAGTGATATCGACAAGCTTTCGCGCAAAGTTCCGCAGCTGTGTAAAGTCGCGCCAAGTACCCAGAAGTACCACATGGAAGACGTACACCGTGCCGGTGGCGTGCTGGGAATTCTGGGAGAGCTGGACCGCGCCAATCTGCTGAACCGGGAAGTGAAAAATATTCTTGGCCTGACGCTGCCACAAACGCTGGAACAGTACGATGTCGTGCTGACCAAAGACGAGGCGGTCAAAAAGATGTTCCGCGCTGGTCCGGCCGGTATTCGCACCACCCAGGCGTTCTCGCAGGATTGCCGCTGGGATACGCTGGATGACGATCGCGCTGAAGGCTGCATCCGTTCTCTTGAACACGCCTACAGCCAGGACGGTGGTCTTGCCGTACTGTACGGTAACTTTGCCGAAAATGGCTGCATCGTTAAAACGGCAGGCGTGGACGACAGCATCCTGAAGTTCACCGGTCCAGCGAAAGTGTACGAAAGCCAGGACGATGCGGTTGAAGCGATTCTGGGCGGTAAAGTGGTCGCGGGCGACGTCGTGGTTATCCGCTACGAAGGGCCAAAAGGCGGGCCGGGTATGCAGGAAATGCTCTACCCAACCACCTTCCTGAAATCTATGGGTCTTGGCAAAGCCTGTGCGTTAATCACCGACGGTCGTTTCTCCGGCGGCACTTCTGGCCTGTCCATCGGCCACGTTTCCCCGGAAGCGGCGAGCGGCGGCAACATCGCCATCATCGAAGACGGCGACATGATTGCGATCGACATTCCAAATCGCGGTATTCAGCTTCAGCTGAGCGAGCAGGAAATTGCAGCGCGTCGTGAAGCTCAGGAAGCGCGCGGCGATAAAGCCTGGACGCCAAAAAACCGTCAGCGTGAAGTCTCCTTCGCCCTGCGTGCTTACGCCACCCTTGCCACCAGTGCGGACAAAGGCGCGGTGCGCGATAAATCCAAACTTGGGGGCTAATGATGGCCGAATCACAACCCTTATCCGCCGCCCCTGAGGGGGCGGAATATCTCAGAGCGGTGCTACGCGCGCCGGTCTACGAGGCTGTGCAGGTCACGCCGCTGCAAAAAATGGACAAGCTGTCGTCACGTCTCGATAACGTGATTCTGGTGAAGCGCGAAGACCGCCAGCCGGTGCACAGCTTTAAGCTGCGCGGTGCCTACGCGATGATGGCCGGGTTAACGGAAGAGCAAAAAGCGCGCGGTGTAATCACCGCATCGGCGGGGAATCACGCCCAGGGCGTGGCGTTTTCTGCCGCACGTTTAGGGCTGAAAGCGCTGATCGTGATGCCGGTCGCCACCGCTGACATCAAAGTCGATGCGGTACGCGGTTTTGGCGGCGAAGTCCTGCTTCACGGGGCGAATTTTGATGAAGCCAAAGCGCGCGCCATTGACCTGGCGCAACAGCAGGGCTTTACCTGGGTGCCACCGTTCGATCATCCGATGGTGATCGCCGGGCAAGGTACGCTGGCGCTGGAGCTGCTGCAGCAGGATGCGCACCTCGATCGGGTGTTTGTCCCGGTGGGTGGCGGTGGTCTGGCGGCGGGCGTCGCGGTGCTTATCAAACAGCTGATGCCGCAGATTAAAGTGATTGCGGTCGAAGCGGAAGATTCCGCCTGCCTGAAAGCGGCGCTGGACGCCGGTCATCCGGTCGATCTGCCGCGCGTGGGTTTGTTTGCGGAAGGCGTGGCGGTGAAACGCATCGGCGACGAAACTTTCCGCGTTTGCCAGGAATATCTGGATGACATCATCACCGTCGACAGCGATGCGATTTGCGCGGCGATGAAAGACTTGTTCGAGGACGTTCGCGCAGTAGCGGAACCGTCTGGCGCGCTGGCGCTGGCGGGGATGAAAAAATACATCGCCCAACATAACATTCGCGGAGAACGCCTGGCGCATGTGCTGTCTGGTGCGAACGTGAACTTCCACGGCCTGCGCTACGTGTCTGAACGCTGCGAGCTAGGCGAGCAACGCGAAGCGCTGCTGGCGGTGACGATTCCTGAAGAGAAGGGCAGCTTCCTGAAGTTTTGCCAGCTGCTTGGCGGGCGTTCAGTCACCGAGTTTAACTATCGATTTGCCGATGCTAAAGACGCCTGCATTTTTGTCGGCGTGCGTCTAAGCCGTGGGCTGGAAGAGCGTAAAGAGATCCTTCATCTGTTGAATGAAGGTGGCTACAGCGTAGTGGATCTGTCCGATGACGAGATGGCGAAACTGCATGTGCGCTATATGGTCGGTGGCCGCCCGTCGAAGCCGTTACAGGAACGTTTGTTCAGCTTTGAGTTTCCTGAATCTCCGGGCGCACTGCTCAAGTTCCTGCACACGCTCGGCACCCACTGGAACATTTCGCTGTTCCACTATCGCAGCCACGGCACCGATTACGGGCGCGTATTGGCGGCGTTTGAACTGGGCGAGCACGAACCGGATTTCGAAACCCGGCTGAACGAGCTGGGCTATGATTGTCACGACGAAACTCATAACCCGGCGTTCAGGTTCTTCCTGGCGGGTTAATACCAGTAGCTTTTGTAGGCCGGATAAGGCGCTTGCGCCGCCATCCGGCAAAACCCGCCCGATGGCGCTGCGCTTATCGGGCCTACACTGGCTCCGGCATGGGTTTAATGGTTCGGCAATATCTGCCAAAACGCATCAATAAGCGGCTCATGCAGCCGCTTTTTTTGTGCGCAAACGCCAAGCTCAAACGGCGTTTTCTCGTCGCTGCGCTCCAAAATCATCACGCGATTGCGCACCGGCTCCGGGCTGTTTTCCAGCACCACTTCCGGCAGCAGCGCCACACCACAGCCGAGGGCGACCATCGACACCATCGCCTCATGCCCGCCTACCGTTGCGTAGATAGATGGATTACTGATTTTCTGCCGACGGAACCACAGCTCGATGCGACGACGCACTGGTCCCTGATCGGCCATAATAAACGGCACCGTTGACCAGTCGGGACTATCGACCGACACCTGGTTGCGCACCGGGCACGGCAGCGCCGGGGCGATTAACACCACCGCCAGATTTTCCAGCATCGAAAAAGCCACCGCGCCGGGCAGCGTTTCGGGTTTGCCTGCAATCGCCAGATCGGCTTCGCCCGTCACCACCTTCTCCATTGCATCAGCGGCATCACCGGTGGTGAGCTTGATTTCTACCGACGGGTGCTCGGCGCGAAAACGGTCTAGAATCGGTGGCAAGTGACTGTAGGCCGCTGTAACGGAGCAGAAAATATGCAGCTCGCCAGAAAGGGATGGCCCCTGCTGATCGATGGTGTGCCGCAGCCGCTGATACTGGAGCAGCGTCTGCTGGGCGAAAGATCGCAGCTCTTCACCCGCTTCGGTGAGCGTCACGGTACGGTTATCACGCACAAACAGCGCCTGGCCGAGATCTTCTTCCAGGCGCTGGATCTGCCGGGAAAGTGTGGAAGGGCTAACATGCATGGCTCGCGCGCTGCGGCCAAAATGGCGACTTTCCGCCAGATGCAGGAAGGTTTTGAGATCGCGTAAATCCACAGACCACACTCCACGATTTTACGTTGCAGAAATTGCAACGTGACGTTGTGAATATATCAATTTCCGCAATAAATTTCCTGTCATATAGTAAGTTCATTCTCGCATAAGCGACCCGAACAATAAGCAACACAACATCACGGAGTTCACCATGGCTAACTACTTCAACACACTGAATCTGCGCCAGCAGCTGGCACAGTTGGGCAAATGTCGCTTTATGGCGCGCGATGAGTTCGCCGATGGCGCGAGCTACCTTCAGGGGAAAAAAGTGGTCATCGTCGGCTGTGGCGCACAGGGTCTGAACCAGGGCCTGAACATGCGTGACTCCGGTCTGGATATCTCCTACGCCCTGCGCAAAGAAGCGATTGCTGAGAAGCGTGCTTCCTGGCGTAAAGCGACCGAAAACGGCTTCAAAGTCGGTACCTACGAAGAGCTGATCCCGCAGGCGGATCTGGTGGTTAACCTGACGCCAGACAAACAGCACTCCGACGTTGTGCGTTCCGTTCAGCCGCTGATGAAAGACGGCGCGGCGCTGGGCTACTCTCACGGTTTCAACATCGTTGAAGTGGGCGAGCAGATTCGTAAAGACATCACCGTGGTGATGGTTGCGCCGAAGTGCCCTGGCACCGAAGTGCGTGAAGAGTACAAACGTGGTTTCGGCGTGCCGACGCTGATCGCCGTTCACCCGGAAAACGATCCGAAAGGCGAAGGCATGGCGATTGCTAAAGCCTGGGCTGCGGCAACCGGTGGTCACCGTGCGGGCGTGCTGGAATCTTCCTTCGTGGCAGAAGTGAAATCTGACCTGATGGGCGAGCAAACTATTCTGTGCGGTATGTTGCAGGCCGGTTCTCTGCTGTGCTTCGACAAGCTGGTGGAAGAGGGTACCGACCCGTCTTACGCAGAAAAACTGATTCAGTTCGGCTGGGAAACCATCACCGAAGCGCTGAAACAGGGCGGTATCACGCTGATGATGGACCGTCTGTCCAACCCGGCAAAACTGCGTGCTTATGCGCTGTCTGAACAGCTGAAAGAGATCATGGCGCCGCTGTTCCAGAAACACATGGATGACATCATCTCCGGTGAATTCTCTTCCGGCATGATGGCTGACTGGGCCAACGACGACAAAAACCTGCTGACCTGGCGCGAAGAGACCGGTAAAACCGCCTTCGAAACCGCCGCTCAGTTTGACGGTAAAATCAGCGAGCAGGAGTACTTCGATAAAGGTGTGCTGATGATCGCGATGGTGAAAGCGGGCGTTGAGCTGGCATTCGAAACTATGGTCGATTCCGGCATCATCGAAGAGTCTGCTTACTACGAATCACTGCACGAGCTGCCGTTGATTGCGAACACCATTGCCCGTAAGCGCCTGTATGAAATGAACGTGGTTATCTCTGATACCGCTGAATACGGTAACTACCTGTTCTCTTACGCTTGTGTACCGCTGCTGAAAGAGTTCATGACCACCTTGCAGACTGGCGATTTGGGCAAAGCGATCACCGAAGGTGCGGTAGATAACGCCCAGCTGCGCGACGTGAACGAAGCGATTCGCAGCCATGCGATTGAGAGCGTGGGCCATACGCTGCGTGGATACATGAAGGATATGAAGCGTATTGCTGTAGCGGGCTGATTCCTCGTCGCCTTTCGACTTGCAGATGCGTTGGCTGCATTCGCACAGCCCAGTCACATAGTTATCTATGCTCCTGGACTGTGCTCATTTACCGCCTTCATGCAATTCGGAATGCTTAGAGGAACTCAACGAATGTAGGCCCGGTAAGGCGAAGCCGCCACCGGGCTTTTTGCTTTGCGAGGATAGTGCGGCCTGGTGCCCTCACCTCAGCCCTCTCCCACGGGAGAGGGTGCAAAAACAAAAAGCCTTCTCGATGAGAAGGCTTTGCTGTTAATTTCGGTAAAGCACTTTAATGATGTGATAACCGAACTGAGTGTGCAGTGGGCCGGTTGGCTCCAGCACCGGGCAGGAGAACACCACTTTATCAAATGCCGGAACCATCTGGCCCTGACGGAATTCACCTAAGTGACCGCCTTTTTTGCCTGACGGGCAGGTAGAGTGTTTCTTCGCCAGTTTCTCGAAGTCTGCGCCGTTTTTGATCTGCTCCAGAAGATCCAGTGCCAGTTTCTCTTCTTTAACAAGAATATGCAGTGCTGCTGCTGTTTTTGCCATGATCGTGCCTTGAGTGGTATGGATTAGGCTCGCTATACTACCACACGCGTTTTTCCTTTTTATCTCCTCCCGACCTTCATTGAGTGAACTTCTTATGCGTTTAAACCCCGGACAACAACAAGCCGTCGAATTCGTCACCGGACCTTGCCTGGTGCTGGCGGGTGCGGGCTCCGGAAAGACGCGCGTCATCACCAATAAAATTGCCCATCTGATTCGAGGCTGCGGTTATCAGGCCCGCCATATCGCGGCGGTGACCTTTACCAATAAAGCGGCGCGCGAAATGAAGGAGCGTGTCGGGCAAACGCTCGGGCGCAAAGAGGCGCGCGGCCTGATGATCTCTACGTTCCACACGCTGGGGCTGGATATCATCAAACGCGAATACGCCGCGCTGGGGATGAAATCGAATTTCTCACTCTTTGACGATACCGATCAGGTCGCACTGCTCAAAGAGCTGACCGAAGGCCGGATCGAAGACGACAAACTGATTCTCCAGCAGCTGATCTCGACGATCTCCAACTGGAAAAACGATCTGATGACGCCCGCACAGGCGGCGGCGAGCGCTAAAGGCGAGCGCGATCGGATCTTCGCCCATTGCTACAGCCTGTATGACGACCATCTGAAAGCCTGTAACGTCCTCGATTTTGACGACCTGATCCTGCTGCCAACGCTGCTTCTCCAGCGCAATGAAGAGGTGCGCGAGCGCTGGCAGAATAAAATCCGCTACCTGCTGGTGGATGAATATCAGGACACCAACACCAGCCAGTATGAGCTGGTAAAACTGCTGGTGGGGCAGCGCGCGCGCTTTACCGTGGTGGGCGACGACGACCAGTCGATCTACTCCTGGCGCGGTGCGCGTCCGCAAAACCTGGTGCTGCTGAGCAAAGATTTTCCCGCGCTTCAGGTTATCAAGCTGGAACAGAACTACCGTTCGTCCGGGCGAATTCTGAAAGCGGCGAACATTCTGATCGCCAACAACCCGCACGTCTTTGAAAAACGTCTGTTCTCCGAGCTGGGTTATGGCACCGAGCTTAAAGTCCTCAGCGCTAACAATGAAGAACATGAAGCCGAGCGTGTGGCGGGCGAGCTGATCGCCCATCACTTCGTCAATAAAACACAATACAAAGACTACGCCATCCTGTATCGCGGAAATCACCAGTCGCGCGTCTTTGAAAAAATGTTGATGCAAAACCGCATCCCTTACAAAATTTCCGGCGGGACTTCGTTCTTCTCACGCCCTGAAATCAAAGATTTACTGGCCTACTTACGCGTCCTGACTAACCCGGACGATGACAGCGCATTTTTACGTATCGTGAATACCCCCAAGCGTGAAATTGGCCCGGCGACGCTGCAAAAGCTGGGCGAATGGGCGATGACCCGCAATAAAAGTATGTTCACTGCCAGCTTCGATATGGGCCTGAGCCAGACGCTCACCGGGCGCGGCTACGAGTCGCTCACACGTTTTACCCAGTGGCTGGGTGAAATACAGCGTCAGGTTGAGCGCGAGCCCATTGTTGCCGTGCGTGATTTGATTCGCGGAATTGATTACGAATCCTGGCTGTATGAAACCTCCGCCAGCCCGAAAGCGGCTGAAATGCGTATGAAAAACGTCAATCAGCTGTTTACGTGGATGACCGAAATGCTGGAAGGCTCCGAGATTGACGAGCCAATGACCCTGACGCAGGTGGTCACTCGTTTTACTCTGCGCGACATGATGGAACGCGGCGAGAGCGAAGAAGAGGCGGATCAGGTTCAGCTCATGACGCTACATGCGTCCAAAGGTCTTGAATTCCCCTACGTTTATCTGGTGGGAATGGAAGAGGGTTTATTGCCGCATCAAAGCAGTATTGATGAGGACAACGTCGATGAAGAACGGCGTCTGGCCTATGTGGGCATTACTCGCGCGCAGAAAGAGCTGATCTTTACGCTGTGTAAGGAGCGTCGTCAGTATGGTGAACTGGTGCGCCCGGAACCGAGCCGTTTCCTGCTTGAACTCCCGCAAGACGATCTTGTCTGGGAGCAAGAGCGCAAAGTGATTACTGCGGAAGAAAGGATGCACAAAGGACAGGCCAACGTGGCCAATATCCGTGCGATGCTGGCGAAAGCCAAAGAGAAGTAGCGGCGACGCTATTTGACTTCAAGAGCCCAGTGGACGTAACTCTGCCACTGGCATTCCTGTTCGATCATTTCAGCGCCAAGTGGATGATTATCCAACCAGTTATCCGGCAGAGTAAGCGTCAGATTTTCACCTTCCGCAGCCAGTGCGATGGCGGGCAGCAGGTCAGCGCGACGGCGGCTGGCAAACAGAATCGCCAGTCGTAGCAGTCGACAGAGATGCTCCGCAACCCTAGGCGGGACCGCATTTTGCTGATGCAAAGACGAGAGATCGACCGTGTTGGTCTGGTTGAGCAGTAATGTGGCCAGCAGCTTTTTCTGCGCAGGGGTAAAACCGGGCAGATCCAGATTGCGTACCAGATACGCGGCATGGAGCGGCGCCTGCTTAAAATCGATACTTAAGCCAATTTCATGCAGCGAACAGGCACTGAGTAATAAATCACGGCTCAAAGGCTCAAGCGCCCACGTTGTCGCCACCTGGTCTGCAAAACTTGAGGCCAGTTGGGCCACGCGCTGCGCCTGCTCTGTATCGACGATAAAACGACGCTGAACGTTGCGTAGCGTTCGGCTGCGAATATCCTGCTCCACGGCAAGATGCAACATGCCGTAAACCAATCCTTCGCGCAGCGCACCGCCTGCCAGCGTCATACAATGAATGTTTAATTCGGTGAAAATCGCGATTAGGATCGCCAGACCGCTTGGGAATACCAGTGCACGTTCCAGCGTCAGCCCTTCGATTTCCAGCTCTTCCAGGCGACCACATTGAATGGCGCGCTGTTTAAGCTGCTGAAGTTTGGCGAGCGTGATCCGCTCATCCATGCCCTGCGCCATCATAATTTCTTGCAGAGCCTGAACCGTTCCCGACGCACCAACACACACTTTCCAGCCGTGATAGCGCAGCTCGTCCATGACGGGACGTAAAACTTCTCGCGCGGCTTTTTCGGCCTCGTCGAAGTTTTCCTGTGCAAGATTGCGATCGGTAAAATAGCGCTCAAGCCAGGTGACACAGCCCATCGACAGACTGAATAAAGAGGTCGCCTGCGAACCGGTTCCGGTCACCAGTTCGGTGCTGGCACCGCCAATATCGACCACCAGACGACGATCGTCGCCGCCCGTGGTGTGGGCAACGCCCTGGTAAATCAAACGTGCTTCTTCTTCACCGCTGATCACCTGCACCGGACAGCCGAGGATTTCTTGCGCTTTCGCGATAAAATCGACGGAGTTCACTGCCAGTCGCAGCGTGGCGGTGGCGACAACACGAATTTGATTGTGCGGGATATCCTGAAGGCGTTCTGCGAAGAGACGCAGGCATTGCCAACCGCGTTCCATCGCTTCAGGAGAGAGATAATTATCGCTGCTCAGGCCCGCCGCGAGACGGACCTTGCGCTTGATGCGCGTCAGGGTCTGAATGCTCCCCGCCACCTCGCGTACAACCAGCATATGAAAACTATTCGAACCTAAATCAATAGCTGCATAAAGCGAGGTGGAACTGAGCATAGTAATTAACCTGAACGACGGCGGTTACGTGGTGCTCCGCCGGTGCGACGTGGGCCATTGCCGGAGCGGGCGCGAGTCAGGCGCTTCGCCGGTGGCAGATCACTCATCAGTGCTTCCGGATTGTATTTACTCTGCGGAATAGAGTGGCCGATGTAAGTCTCAATGGCAGGCAGATTCAGGGCATACTCTTCACAGGCAAGGCTGATAGAGTGGCCGCTGGCCCCCGCGCGACCGGTACGACCGATACGGTGAACGTAATCTTCACAATCGTCAGGAAGATCGTAGTTAAAGACGTGAGTCACGGCTGGAATGTGCAGGCCACGAGCAGCAACGTCGGTTGCAACCAGGATATCCAGATCGCCACGGGTAAATTCTTCAAGGATGCGCAGACGTTTTTTCTGTGCCACATCACCCGTCAGCAGGCCGACGCGATGTCCGTCTGCGGCAAGATGGCCCCAGATGTCTTCGCAGCGATGCTTAGTGTTCGCAAAGATAATGGCGCGATCTGGCCACTCTTCTTCGATCAGCGTTTGCAGCAGGCGCATTTTCTCTTCGTTGGAAGGATAGAAAAGCTCTTCTTTAATACGATGACCTGTTTTTTGCTCCGGCTCGACTTCCACATATTCGGCGTTGTTCATTTGCTCGAACGCCAGTTCACGAACGCGGTAAGAGAGAGTCGCGGAGAACAGCATATTCAGGCGCTGCGGAGTAGGTGGCATGCGACGGAACAACCAGCGGATGTCTTTGATGAAGCCCAAATCGTACATGCGATCTGCTTCATCGAGTACCACAACCTGGATAGCACCGAGGTTAATATGGTTTTGTTTAGCGTAATCAATCAGGCGGCCCGTGGTGCCGATAAGAATATCAACGCCGCTTTCCAGCACTTTCAGCTGTTTATCATAGCCGTCACCGCCATAAGCCAGACCCAGCTTCAAGCCAGTGGTCTGAGCCAGAGGTTCTGCGTCAGCGTGGATCTGCACCGCAAGTTCTCGCGTTGGAGCCATGATCAGCGCACGCGGTTGGTTAACTTTTCGGTCAGCAATTGCTGGATGAGAAAGTAAATAATGGAACGTTGACGTTAAAAACGCCATCGTTTTGCCAGTACCGGTTTGCGCCTGCCCTGCAACATCGCGACCTGCCAGCGTGAGCGGCAGAGCGAGGGCTTGAATGGGCGTGCAGTTATGAAAGCCTTTATTTTCAAGGGCTTCGATAACTTTTGCGTGCAGGGCGAAGTCGGAAAACTTCTGTTCTGTTAAATGTGTTTTGCTCATAGTGTGGTAGAATATCAGCTTACTATTGCTTTACGAAAGCGTATCCGGTGAAATAAAGTCAACCTTTAGTTGGTTAATGCTACATCAACACGTCGTTGATTAATCCTACACCAACACACCAGGCTTATTCCTGTGGAGTTATATATGAGCGATAAAATTATTCACCTGACTGACGACAGTTTTGACACGGACGTACTTAAAGCTGACGGGCTGACCCTCGTCGATTTCTGGGCTGAATGGTGTGGTCCTTGCAAAATGATCGCTCCGATTCTGGATGAAATCGCTGACGAATATCAGGGCAAACTGACAATTGCCAAGCTGAACATCGACCAGAACCCCGGCACCGCGCCTAAATACGGCATCCGTGGTATCCCTACGCTGCTGCTGTTCAAAAATGGCGAAGTGGCTGCAACCAAAGTGGGCGCACTGTCCAAAGGTCAGCTGAAAGAGTTCCTGGACGCTAATCTGGCGTAAGGTTTCTCGGCCGGCGTCTGGATTCCGAAATTCTGTGGATCTCTGGACGCCCGGCTTTAGTCGTGCTAAGTTACCTATGACTTCGATTTAAACATACCTTGTCGTTCTAGATTTACCCGATGCTTCCCATTGATACATGAAAGATGCGAGAAGCTGATAGATTCCGGGCTTGTCACTCAATCCGTCTTGTCGTTTCAGTTCTGTGCTTTCTCTTTGACCAGACAGCGAACAGACATGAGTTGATGGCCGCTAACAGGCATGGATGACCCTGCCATACCATTCACAACATTAAGTTCGAGTTTCACCCCGAGTTTAAGAACCCACACCATTATGAATCTTACCGAATTAAAGAATACGCCGGTTTCTGAGCTGATTACTCTCGGCGAAAATATGGGGCTGGAAAACCAGGCTCGTATGCGCAAGCAGGACATCATTTTTGCCATCCTGAAGCAGCACGCAAAGAGTGGCGAAGATATCTTTGGCGACGGTGTACTGGAGATATTGCAAGACGGATTTGGTTTCCTCCGCTCTGCAGACAGCTCCTACCTCGCCGGTCCTGATGACATCTACGTTTCCCCTAGCCAAATCCGCCGTTTCAACCTCCGTACAGGTGATACCATTTCAGGTAAGATTCGTCCTCCGAAAGAGGGTGAACGCTACTTCGCGCTGTTGAAAGTTAACGAAGTTAACTACGACAAACCTGAAAATGCGCGCAACAAGATCCTGTTCGAAAACTTAACGCCGCTGCACGCTAACTCGCGTCTGCGCATGGAGCGTGGTAACGGTTCTACCGAAGACCTCACCGCTCGCGTTCTGGATCTGGCTTCTCCAATTGGTCGTGGCCAGCGTGGTCTGATCGTGGCACCGCCGAAAGCGGGTAAAACGATGCTGCTGCAGAACATCGCACAGAGCATTGCTTACAACCACCCAGACTGCGTGCTGATGGTTCTGCTGATCGATGAGCGTCCAGAAGAAGTGACCGAGATGCAGCGTCTGGTTAAAGGTGAAGTGGTTGCTTCTACCTTTGATGAACCCGCATCACGCCACGTTCAGGTTGCTGAAATGGTTATCGAGAAAGCGAAGCGTCTGGTTGAACACAAGAAAGACGTTATCATCCTGCTCGACTCCATCACTCGTCTGGCGCGTGCGTACAACACCGTTGTCCCGGCTTCCGGTAAAGTGTTGACCGGTGGTGTTGATGCCAACGCCCTGCATCGTCCGAAGCGTTTCTTCGGTGCTGCGCGTAACGTGGAAGAGGGCGGAAGCCTGACCATCATCGCGACTGCGCTGATTGATACCGGCTCCAAAATGGATGAAGTTATTTACGAAGAGTTTAAAGGTACAGGCAACATGGAACTGCACCTCTCTCGTAAAATCGCAGAGAAGCGAGTCTTCCCGGCGATTGACTACAACCGTTCTGGTACGCGTAAAGAAGAGCTGCTCACCACTCAGGAAGAGCTGCAGAAAATGTGGATTCTGCGCAAGATCATTCACCCAATGGGCGAAATCGACGCAATGGAATTCCTCATCAATAAGCTGGCAATGACTAAGACAAACGACGATTTCTTCGACATGATGAAACGCTCGTAATATAAATAAACCCAGCCGACGCCACGTTTTTACGTGGCGTTTTCTTTTTTTGGGCTATAGGCTATAACCGCAGACTCCCATTTTTGACCGACCAGTGCGACAATTAGATTGTTTCTAACGTCAAAAATTAATTGATTGAAAAACATACAAAGGGAGTTGTGAGAGGCCAGCTTTATTCCTTCGGGAGCCAGGGCTTCGTAGTTATACTTCCAGGACTAACTTTTGTTGAGAGCATGCATTGTGAATCTACTCACTGCGGTTACTGAGCTAATCAGTATTTTTTTATTCACAACCTGTTTTTTGTTCATTGCGCGCAAAGTGGCAAAAAGAATCGGGTTAGTGGATAAACCCAATTATCGTAAACGACATCAAGGCTTGATCCCGTTGGTCGGGGGGATCTCTGTTTACGCGGGTATTTGCTTCACCTTTGGCATTGCAGATTATTATATCCCGCACGCTGCGCTTTACCTGGCCTGTGCTGGGGTATTGGTGCTGGTGGGCGCTCTCGATGACCGATTTGATATCAGTGTAAAATTCCGCGCTTCGGTTCAGGCCGCGATTGGCATCATTATGATGGTGGTCGGTAAGCTGTATCTGAGCAGCCTGGGCTATATTTTTGGCACTTGGGAGATGGTTCTCGGTCCATTCGGATTCTTCCTGACGCTGTTTGCCGTTTGGGCCGCAATTAATGCTTTCAATATGGTCGATGGTATTGATGGCCTGCTGGGCGGCCTCTCGTCGGTTTCATTTGCCGCAATCGGTATCATTTTGTGGTTCGACGGGCAGTACAGCCTGTCAATGTGGTGTTTCGCGATGATTGCCGCGATCCTGCCGTATATTCTCCTGAACCTCGGGGTGCTGGGACGCCGCTATAAAGTCTTCATGGGCGATGCGGGCAGTACGCTGATTGGTTTCACGGTTATCTGGGTGCTGCTGGAAACGACTCAGGGTAAAACACATCCTATTAGCCCCGTGACCGCGCTGTGGATTATTGCCATTCCGCTGATGGATATGGTGGCGATCATGTACCGTCGTCTGCGCAAAGGCATGAGTCCTTTCTCTCCTGACCGTCAGCACATTCATCATTTGATCATGCGCGCCGGCTTTACGTCACGTCAGGCATTCGTACTGATTACCCTCGCCGCTGCGCTGTTGGCGGGTATTGGTGTAGCAGCGGAATATGCACATTTCATTCCTGAATGGGTCATGTTGGTATTATTCTTGCTAGCATTCTTCATGTACGGCTATTGCATTAAACGCGCATGGAAAGTCGCGCGCTTCATCAAACGTATTAAACGCCGGATGCGTAGAAGCAGTGGTAAAAATCCAACATTAACTAAGTAAAACCGGGATTGTGATGACTCAACCGTTGGCGGGAGCGAAATCAGTGGTAACTGAGAATGAACTGGATATTCGTGGTTTGTTTCGTGTTTTATGGGCGGGCAAGCTTTGGATTGCAGGCGTCGCACTGGGGTTCGCGCTGTTAGCGCTGGCGTATACCTTTTTTGCGAAACAAGAGTGGAGTGCGACAGCGATTACCGATCGACCAACGGTGAATATGCTGGGTGGTTTTTATTCACAGCAGCAATTCCTGCGCAATCTCGATATTAAGGCCAACCTGGCTTCTTCGGATCAGCCTTCGGTGATGGATGAGTCTTACAAAGAGTTCATCATGCAGCTGGCTTCCTGGGATACGCGCCGTGACTTTTGGTCTCAGACAGATTATTACAAGCAGCGTATGGTTGGAAATAGCAAGGTCGACGCCGCTCTGCTCGACGATCTGATCAACAATATCCAGTTCACACCCGGCGATGTGCTGCGCAATCTTAATGATAACGTCAAGCTGATTGCTGAAACTGCACCGGACGCCAACAATCTGCTTCGCCAGTATGTTGCTTTCGCCAGCCAGCGCGCCGCGAGCCATCTGAATGATGAGCTGAAAGGTGCATGGGCTGCGCGTACTATTCAAATGAAGGCACAGGTCAAACGTCAGGAAGAGGTGGCCAAAGCGATTTTCTCTCGCCGCGTCCACAACATTGAACAAGCCCTGAAAATCGCCGAGCAGCGCAATATTTCACGCAGTGAAACGGACGTACCGGCAGATGAGCTGCCGGATTCCGAAATGTTCCTGCTGGGCCGTCCGATGCTGCAGGCGCGTCTCGAAAACCTGCAGGCAGTGGGCCCTGATTTTGATCTCGACTATGACCAAAACCGCGCCATGCTTAATACCCTGAATGTTGGTCCAACACTGGACCCGCGTTTTCAGACCTATCGTTATTTGCGAACGCCTGAAGAACCTGTAAAACGCGATAGTCCGCGTCGTGCATTCCTGATGATTATGTGGGGGATTGTGGGCGCACTAATTGGCGCAGGCGTGGCGTTAACGCGTCGTCGCACAAATTAAGAACGCCTTCTAAGATGAAGGCTCCGGCCTTCATCACTTAATCGAAGAGAATCGATGTGAAAGTACTTACCGTATTTGGCACAAGGCCGGAGGCCATTAAGATGGCGCCGCTGGTCCATGCGCTGGCAAATGACCCCTGGTTTGAGGCGAAAGTTTGCGTGACCGCGCAGCATCGGGAGATGCTTGATCAGGTTTTAAATCTCTTTTCCATTGTTCCGGATTACGATCTTAATATTATGAA
This sequence comes from Lelliottia jeotgali, assembly GCF_016771845.1. NCBI lineage: Bacteria > Pseudomonadati > Pseudomonadota > Gammaproteobacteria > Enterobacterales > Enterobacteriaceae > Lelliottia > Lelliottia jeotgali. Next base: position 22,959 of record NZ_JAENMQ010000018.1, read on the forward strand.
ACCGGGACAGGGACTGACCGAAATTACCTGCCGTATTCTGGAAGGGCTAAAACCTATTCTGGAATCTTTTAAACCAGACGTCGTTCTGGTTCACGGCGATACCACGACCACCATTGCCACCAGTCTGGCCGCATTCTACCAACGTATTCCGGTTGGGCACGTCGAAGCGGGTTTGCGTACTGGCGATCTTTATTCTCCCTGGCCTGAAGAAGCCAACCGGACACTCACCGGGCATCTGGCGATGTACCATTTTGCGCCAACCGAAAACTCCCGCCAGAACCTGTTGCGCGAAAACATTCGCGACGACAAAATTTTCGTCACCGGCAATACGGTGATTGACGCGCTGATATGGGTGCGCGATCGCGTGATGGCCAGCGACACGCTGCGCGAAGAGCTGGCGGAACGTTACCCCTTCCTCAGCACGGGCAAAAAGATGATTCTGGTGACGGGCCACCGCCGCGAGAGCTTTGGCCGTGGTTTTGAGCAAATCTGCCATGCGCTGGCGGAAATTGCCGCGCAAAATCCTGATGTACAGATTGTTTATCCGGTCCACCTTAATCCGAATGTCAGCGAGCCGGTCAATCGCATACTGGGCCACATTGAAAACGTGATCCTGATTGAACCGCAGGACTACCTGCCTTTCGTCTGGCTGATGAACCACGCCTGGCTGATCCTGACGGATTCTGGCGGTATTCAGGAAGAGGCACCCTCACTGGGTAAACCCGTGCTGGTGATGCGTGAAACGACGGAACGTCCAGAGGCGATTAAGGCCGGAACGGTGCGTCTGGTCGGAACCGAAACCAAACGTCTCGTGGCAGAAGTCACACGCCTGCTGCACGATGAAAAAGAGTATCTGGCCATGAGTCACGCCCATAATCCTTATGGTGACGGGCAGGCCTGTAGCCGAATTTTGCATGCACTTAAACATAATCGGGTAACGCTATGAGTTTTTCTACCATCTCTGTCATTGGTCTTGGCTACATTGGACTGCCGACTGCGGCCGCCTTTGCTTCACGTCAAAAGCAGGTTATCGGGGTGGATATCAACCAGCACGCGGTTGAGACCATTAACCGGGGTGAAATTCATATCGTGGAGCCAGATCTCGATAAAGTGGTCAAAACCGCCGTCGAAGGCGGTTTTCTGAAGGCCAGCACCACGCCCGTCGAAGCCGATGCGTATCTGATTGCCGTGCCGACGCCATTTAAAGGCGAGCACGAGCCTGACATGGTGTATGTCGAAGCCGCCGCCAAATCCATTGCTCCGGTGCTGAAGAAAGGCGCTCTGGTGATTCTGGAATCCACCTCTCCGGTTGGTGCGACCGAGCAGATGGCGCAGTGGCTGGCTGAAGCCCGTCCAGATTTAACCTTCCCGCAGCAGGCCGGCGAACAGGCAGATATCAATATCGCCTACTGTCCAGAACGCGTGCTGCCGGGCCAGGTGATGGTAGAGCTGATTAAAAACGACCGTGTGATTGGCGGGATGACCCCCGTCTGTTCTGCACGCGCCAGCGAACTCTACAACATCTTCCTTGAAGGCGAGTGTGTGGTCACTAACTCGCGCACGGCGGAGATGTGTAAACTGACCGAAAACAGTTTCCGCGATGTGAACATCGCTTTTGCTAACGAACTGTCACTGATTTGCGCCGACCAAGGGATTAACGTCTGGGAACTGATTCGCCTGGCGAACCGCCATCCGCGCGTCAATATTCTCCAGCCTGGCCCAGGCGTCGGCGGCCACTGCATCGCCGTAGACCCGTGGTTTATCGTAGCGCAAAACCCCGATCAGGCGCGCCTGATCCGCACGGCCCGCGAAGTAAACGACGGCAAGCCGCATTGGGTCATGAATCAGGTGAAAGCGACCGTGGCAGATTGCCTGACCGAGAGCGGCAAGCGCGCCAGCGAAGTCAAAATTGCCTGCTTTGGTCTGGCGTTTAAACCGAACATCGACGATCTGCGCGAAAGCCCAGCAATGGGTATCGCCGAGATGATCGCCACCTGGCACACCGGCGAAACCCTTGTCGTTGAACCGAATATTCATACCCTGCCGAAGAAACTGGCCGGGCATTGTCAGCTCGCTTCTTTGGATGACGCCCTGAAATCCGCCGACGTGCTGGTGCTGCTGGTGGACCATAAAGAGTTCAAAGACATCAGCGGTGACGCGGTGCAGCAGAAGTATGTTGTTGATACCAAAGGGGTGTGGCGTTGACTGAGCTGCGAGGCGTACTGGAACCGCTTACCTGGGAGAGCCAATTTTTTGCCCTCCCTTCGGCGGTGGTGCGCTTTCGCGACGATGCTCCGGCACTGACGACGGCGGATTTCACGCCGTGGCGGCGGGTGCAGGCTAAAATCCCGGCGGGACGTGCCGACTGGCTGGATGCCCTGCAAAAGCTGGGATTTCAGTTCGTGGAAGGTGAAGTCGATCTGACCCTCGCCGTCACGCACCACGCCCCGACAGAAGCTGAAGTGGCAACCGAACAGGATATCCCCGCGCTGCGCCAGATGGCCGCGCTGGCTTTTGCGCAGAGCCGCTTTCGTGCACCCTGGTATGCGCCCGATGATAGCGGTCGGTTTTACGCCCAGTGGATTGAAAATGCTGTCAAAGGCACCTTCGACCATGAGTGCCTGGTGTTTCGCGCCAACAGCGGCGAGATTGAGGCATTTGTCTCTCTGCGCCAGCTGAGTGAGGACGAAGCGCGTATCGGCCTGCTCGCCGGACGCGGAATGGGCGACAAACTGATGCAGGCGGCGCTTCATTGGGCCGAGCAGCGTCAGCTATCAACTTTGCGGGTGGCGACCCAACTGGGTAACACCGCCGCGCTTAAACGTTACATTGCTAGCGGTGGCACCATTGATGCGACTGCTTACTGGCTATACAGGTGACAAAATGATTCCATTTAACGCGCCTCCCGTTGTGGGCACCGAACTTGATTACATGCAATCTGCCATGAGCAGCGGCAAGCTGTGCGGTGATGGTGGTTTTACCCGTCGCTGTCAGCAGTGGATGGAGCAGCGTTTTCACAGCGCCAAAGTGCTGCTGACGCCGTCCTGCACCGCGTCTCTGGAGATGGCCGCGCTGCTGCTGGACATCAAGCCGGGTGATGAAGTGATCATGCCGAGCTACACCTTCGTCTCAACGGCGAATGCCTTCGTTCTGCGTGGCGCGAAAATTATCTTTGTTGATGTTCGCCCGGATACGATGAACATCGACGAAACCCTGATTGAAGCAGCGATCACCGACAACACGCGAGCGATTGTGCCGGTTCACTACGCGGGTGTGGCGTGTGAGATGGACACCATCATGGCCATCGCCAAAAAGCATAACCTGTTCGTGGTGGAAGATGCCGCGCAGGGCGTGATGTCCACCTACAAAGGCCGCGCGCTGGGCACGATCGGCCACATCGGCTGCTTCAGCTTCCACGAAACCAAAAACTACACCGCGGGCGGTGAAGGTGGCGCGACGCTGATCAACGACCGTGCGCTGGTGGAACGTGCCGAAGTGATCCGCGAGAAAGGCACCAACCGCAGCCAGTTCTTCCGTGGGCAGGTCGATAAATACACCTGGCGCGATATCGGCTCCAGCTATCTGATGGCTGATTTGCAGGCCGCCTATCTCTGGGCGCAGCTTGAAGCCGCCGAGCGCATCAATCAGCAGCGTCTGTCCCTGTGGCAAACCTATTACGATGCCCTCGCGCCGCTGGCGCAGAAAGGGCGCATCGAGCTGCCGACCATCCCGGCGGACTGCGTTCACAACGCGCACATGTTTTACATCAAACTGCGCGACAACGATGACCGCAGCAACCTGATCGCCTACCTGAAAGAGGCGGAGATCATGGCGGTGTTCCATTACATTCCGCTGCACTCCAGTCCGGCGGGTGAAGCCTTTGGTCAGTTTGTCGGTGAAGATCGCTACACCACAAAAGAGAGTGAGCGTTTGCTTCGTCTGCCGCTGTTCTATAACCTCGCGCCGGTCAATCAGCGCACGGTGATTAATACCCTTCTGAGCTACTTCCGCTGATATGTCTCTGGCGAAAGCATCGGTGTGGACCGCCGCGTCCACACTCGTCAAGATTGGCGCAGGGCTGCTGGTGGTTAAACTGCTGGCGGTTTCGTTTGGCCCGTCCGGTGTCGGACAGGCAGGTAACTTCCGCCAGCTTGTGACCGTGCTCGGCGTCCTCGCCGGGGCCGGGATCTTCAACGGTGTCACCAAATACGTGGCGCAGCATCACGACGATGCGGCGGCGCTGCGCAGAGTGGTCGGCACCTCTTCTGCGATGGTGCTCGGATTTTCAACGCTACTGGCAATCGTCTTTTTGCTGGCTGCGGCACCTATCAGTCAGGGGCTTTTCGGCAATACCCATTATCAGGGGTTGGTGCGACTCGTCGCGCTGGTGCAGATGGGGATCGCCTGGGCTAACCTGCTGTTAGCGCTGATGAAAGGCTTCCGAGACGCCGCCGGGAATGCGCTGGCGCTGATTCTGGGAAGCCTAATCGGCGTCATTGCCTATTACGTCTGCTATCGTCTCGGCGGCTACGAAGGTGCGCTGCTTGGCCTGGCGCTGGTTCCGGCGCTGGTGGTCATTCCTGCCGCCTTCATGCTGATGCGCAGGCGCACCATTCCGCTGAGCTACCTCAAGCCGCAGTGGGACAAAATGCTGGCCGGGCAGTTGGGGAAATTCACCCTGATGGCGCTGATTACCTCCGTCACGCTTCCCGTGGCCTATGTGATGATGCGAAACCTGCTGGCGGCGCATTACAGCTGGGATGAAGTGGGAATATGGCAGGGAGTGAGCAGTATTTCTGACGCTTATCTCCAGTTCATCACCGCCTCGTTTAGCGTCTACCTGCTGCCGACGCTGTCGCGCCTGACCTCTCGTCAAGACATCACCCGCGAAATTGGCCGCTCCCTGCGCTTCGTGCTGCCTGCCGTGGCCGCCGCGAGTTTAACCGTCTGGCTGCTGCGTGACGTCGCTATCTGGCTGCTGTTCTCTGCGAAATTTACCGCAATGCGCGATTTGTTCGCCTGGCAGCTGGTGGGTGATGTACTGAAAGTGGGTGCTTACGTTTTCGGCTATCTGGTGATTGCCAAAGCCTCCCTGCGACTCTATATCCTGGCGGAGATCAGCCAGTTCATACTGCTGACGGGCTTCTCTCACTGGCTGATCCCGACGCACGGCGCGCTGGGCGCGGCTCAGGCCTATATGGCCACCTATATTGTCTATTTTGCTGCCTGTTGCGGCGTATTTTTACTTTGGCGTAGACGCGCATGACTGCACTGATTCACGTATTGGGTTCGGATATCCCGCATCACAACCGCACGGTATTACAGTTTTTTAATGACTCGCTGGCGGCTGGCAGCGCCGACGCGCGCGAGTTTATGGTCGCGGGCCAGGATAATGGGCTGAGTGCCGCCTGTCCTGTACTGTCTATTAGCTTTTGGCCGGATAAATCCGCGCTGGCAAACGCGGTGATCGCGAAGGCCAAAGCCAACCGCGAGCAGCGTTTCTTCTTCCACGGCCAGTTTAATACCGGGCTGTGGCTGGCGCTGCTGAAGGGCGGCATCAAGCCTTCGCAGTTTAACTGGCATATCTGGGGCGCGGATCTGTATGAAGTGTCGCGCGGCTGGAAATTCCGCCTGTTCTATCCTCTGCGCCGGATGGCTCAGGGACGCGTCGGCTGCGTATTTGCGACCCGTGGCGACCTGAATTATTTTGCGAAGCAGCATCCAGACGTGCGCGGTGAGTTACTCTATTTCCCGACCCGCATGGACGCGGCGCTGAACAATATGGCGAACGATGCCCAGCGCGAAGGCAAGCTGACCATTCTGGTGGGTAACTCAGGCGATCGCAGTAACGAACACATCGCGGCGCTGAAAGCCGTCCATCAGCAGTTTGGTGATACGGTGAACGTGATCGTGCCGATGGGCTATCCTGCAAATAATGACGCGTACATTTCAGAGGTGCGACAGAGCGGTCTGGCGCTGTTTAGCCCGGACAATCTGCAAATTCTCAGCAACAAGCTGGAGTTTGATGATTATCTGGCGCTGCTGCGAAAATGCGATCTCGGATACTTCATTTTTGCGCGTCAGCAGGGGATTGGCACATTGTGTCTGTTGATTCAGGCCGGGGTGCCGTGTGTGCTGAACCGCGAAAATCCGTTCTGGCAGGATATGGCGGAGCAGCATATTCCGGTGTTGTTCACCACGGATGATTTGAATGAAAACGTGGTACGTGAAGCACAGCGTCAGCTGGCGTTGGTGGATAAGAATGCCATCGACTTTTTCAGCCCGAACTTCCTCACGCCGTGGCATCAGGCGCTGCGGATTGCAGCAGGAGACAAAGCATGAGCCAGTTGCAATTTAGCGGCTTGTTAGTGATTTGGCTTTTGGCATCGCTGTTTATCGCCACGCTCACCTGGTTTGAGTTCCGTCGCGTGCGCTTTAACTTCAACGTCTTCTTTTCGCTGCTGTTCCTGCTGACCTTCTTCTTCGGCTTCCCGTTGACCAGCATTCTGGTGTTCCGCTTTGACGTCAGCGTCGCACCGCCGGAAATACTGATGCAGGCGCTGCTGTCTGCTACCTGTTTTTACGCTGTTTACTATGTGACCTATAAAACCCGTTTACGTCCGGTGAACCACGCGCCGCGTCGCCCGCTGTTCACCATGAACAGGGTGGAAACGCACCTGACCTGGGTGATGCTGATGATTATCGCCCTGGTCAGCGTCGGTATTTTCTTCATGCATAACGGCTTTTTGCTGTTCAAGCTGCATTCGTACAGCCAGATATTTTCTGCCGAAGTGTCGGGCGTGGCACTTAAGCGTTTCTTCTATTTCTTTATCCCGGCGATGCTGGTTGTCTACTTCCTGCGCCAGGACAGCAAGGCGTGGTTGTTCTTCCTGGTGAGCACGGTGGCATTCGGTCTGCTGACCTACATGATTGTCGGCGGGACACGTGCGAATATCATCATTGCCTTCGCGATCTTCCTGTTTATCGGCATTATCCGCGGCTGGATTTCGCTGTGGATGCTGGTGGCAGCGGGGGTGTTTGGCATCGTCGGCATGTTCTGGCTGGCGCTCAAGCGCTATGGCATGGACGTGAGTGGTGACGAGGCGTTTTATACCTTCCTGTACCTCACCCGCGACACCTTCTCGCCGTGGGAAAACCTGGCGCTGCTGCTGCAAAACTACGACAAAATCGACTTCCAGGGTCTGGCCCCTATCGTGCGAGATTTCTACGTCTTTATTCCGACCTGGCTGTGGCCAGATCGACCAGGCGTGGTGTTGAACACGGCGAACTACTTCACCTGGGAAGTGCTGAATAACCACTCCGGGCTGGCAATCTCCCCGACGCTGATTGGCTCGCTGGTGGTGATGGGCGGCGTATGGTTTATCCTGCCTGGCGCCGTGGCTGTAGGGCTTATCATCAAATGGTTCGATTGGCTGTATGTGCGCGGAAACGAAGAGACCAACCGCTATAAAGCCGCGATTTTGCACAGTTTCTGTTTTGGTGCCATTTTCAATATGATCGTGCTGGCGCGTGAAGGGCTGGACTCGTTTGTCTCGCGCGTGGTCTTTTTCATGGTGGTCTTCGGTCTCTGCCTGCTACTGGCGAAACTGCTGTACTGGCTGTTTGACAGCGCGGGCCTGATTCACCGTCGCCTGACGCGCACAACCCGAACACTTTCCCAGGTCTGAGTAAGGATAATCATGACTGATAATACCTCTGCGCCAGTGTACTCCCTGCGCGGACTGAAACTCATTGGCTGGCGTGATATGCAGCACGCGCTGGATTATCTCTGCGCTGATGGGCAGATCAAATCCGGCACGCTGGTGGCGATTAATGCCGAAAAAATGCTGGCCGTTGAAGATAACGCCGAAGTGAAAAGCCTGATTGAAGCCGCCGAGTTTAAATACGCCGACGGTATCAGCGTGGTCCGTTCGATCCGCAAGAAGTTCCCGCAGGCGCAGGTTTCGCGCGTCGCGGGGGCTGATCTGTGGGAAGAGCTGATGGCGCGGGCGGGGCAGGACGGCACGCCGGTGTTCCTGATTGGCGGCAAACCCGATGTGCTGGCGCAGACGGAGCAGAAGCTGCGTGCGCAGTGGAATGTTAACATCGTGGGCAGCCAGGACGGGTATTTCAAACCCGAAGAACGTCAGGCTCTGTTTGAACGCATTCGCGACAGTGGGGCGAAAATCGTGACCGTGGCGATGGGCTCACCGCGCCAGGAAATCCTGATGCGCGATTGCCGTCTGGTTTGCCCGAATGCGCTATTTATGGGCGTTGGCGGTACATATGATGTCTTTACCGGCCATGTGAAACGTGCGCCAAAGGTATGGCAGAACTTGGGGCTGGAGTGGTTGTATCGCCTCCTTTCTCAGCCAAGCCGCATCAAACGACAGATCAAACTGCTGCGCTATCTGGCCTGGCATTACACCGGAAAAATGTAATCAAAATGTAGCGCGATATGCTATTCGCGCTGCAACTCGCCTGCAAAACTGCTGCATTTCTGTGCAATACGTTCATTTTTTTAATGCTTCGTTTGCCATTTGGCAGGATTTAAGAAACCATTCCTCCCCGTATTTCAGTACCCCAAAAATAATAACCGGCAAAAGCCGGGCAACAGCAAATACAACCGAGGATTTATGGCAGAGAAAAAACCTGAGCTTCAGCGTGGGCTGGAAGCTCGTCACATTGAATTGATAGCGCTAGGCGGCACTATCGGCGTTGGCCTGTTTATGGGCTCCGCAAGCACGCTTAAATGGGCAGGTCCGTCCGTACTGCTGGCGTATATCGTCGCCGGATTGTTCGTCTTCTTCATCATGCGCTCGATGGGCGAAATGCTGTTCCTTGAGCCGGTCGCCGGTTCATTCGCCGTTTACGCGCACAAATACATGAGCCCGTTCTTTGGCTATCTCACGGCCTGGTCTTACTGGTTTATGTGGATGGCGGTGGGGATATCGGAGATCACCGCGATAGGAGTCTACGTCCAGTTCTGGTTCCCGGACATGGTGCAATGGATACCCGCACTGATCGCCGTGGGGCTGGTGGCGCTCGCAAACCTGGCCGCCGTGCGTTTGTACGGTGAAATTGAGTTCTGGTTCGCGATGATCAAAGTCACCACCATTATCGTGATGATTGTGGTCGGTCTGGGTGTGATCTTCTTTGGCTTCGGCAACGGTGGACAGTCGATTGGCTTTGGCAACCTGACCGAGCACGGCGGCTTCTTTGCCGGCGGCTGGAAGGGCTTCCTGACGGCGCTCTGTATCGTGGTGGCGTCCTATCAGGGCGTGGAGCTTATCGGTATCACTGCCGGTGAAGCGAAAAACCCGCAGGTCACGCTGCGTAGTGCGGTGGGTAAAGTCCTGTGGCGTATCCTGATTTTCTACGTGGGTGCGATTTTCGTTATCGTCACTATCTTCCCGTGGAATCAGATTGGCACCACTGGCAGCCCGTTCGTGCTGACCTTCGCCAAGATTGGGATCACCGCAGCAGCAGGGATTATCAACTTCGTCGTCCTGACCGCAGCGCTGTCGGGCTGTAACAGCGGCATGTACAGCTGTGGCCGTATGCTTTACGCGCTGGCGAAAAACCGTCATCTTCCGGCGGCGATGGGCAAAGTCTCCCGCGCAGGTGTACCTGTGGCGGGCGTGACGGTTTCCATTGCCATTCTGCTGATTGGCTCGTGCCTGAACTACATTATCCCGAATCCGCAGCGTGTATTCGTCTACGTCTACAGTGCCAGCGTCCTGCCGGGCATGGTGCCGTGGTTTGTGATTTTGATAAGCCAGCTGCGCTTCCGTCAGGCGCACAAACAGGCGATTGCCAGCCACCCGTTCCGCTCCATTTTGTTCCCGTGGGCGAACTACGCGACGATGGGGTTCCTGATTTGCGTATTAATCGGCATGTACTTCAATGAAGATACCCGCATGTCGCTGTTTGTCGGGATTATCTTTATGGCCGCCGTCTCGATTGGCTACAAGCTTTTTGGCCTCAGCCGCCACGCTGAAACCCAGAAAGTGGAGTAATAAGCGACAAAGTGCGCAAAGCGTAATCAAACGCGCATTTATTTTAAAAAAGCACTAGACAGCAGACCTAGACCTCCGTAATATCCAGCCCCGCAACGGCGCTAAGCGCCCGTAGCTCAGCTGGATAGAGCGCTGCCCTCCGGAGGCAGAGGTCTCAGGTTCGAATCCTGTCGGGCGCGCCAATTAAGTAGTCTGGCGTTCGAGCTGCGGTGGTAGTAGTACATACCGCGTGAAAGAATAAGTAGTGGTGGCTATAGCTCAGTTGGTAGAGCCCTGGATTGTGATTCCAGTTGTCGTGGGTTCGAATCCCATTAGCCACCCCATTATTTGATAAGTTGTGACATTGCGACGGTGGCGGAATTGGTAGACGCGCTAGCTTCAGGTGTTAGTGTCTTAACGGACGTGGGGGTTCAAGTCCCCCCCCTCGCACCACGACTTACAGAATTGAACTAAAAATTCAAAAAAGCAGTACATCGGCGAGTAGCGCAGCTTGGTAGCGCAACTGGTTTGGGACCAGTGGGTCGGAGGTTCGAATCCTCTCTCGCCGACCAATTTTGAACCCCGCTTCGGCGGGGTTTTTTGTTTTCTGTCGTTTCTGCCTCTGTTGTCATTTCCCGACAACGCTATCCACCTTTGTCGCGATTAAGAGACAGCTAATCATCTGTTTTATAACACTATTTCACTTTTCTGATATTTGTGTCGCTCTCAGGAGACACTTGCGCCAGTTTTGACGCTTTTTCTGCGGCCCCGCAGACCCCATCAAAAGAAAAATTCCTTTTTTCTTATCATGTTGCGAAATGTAAAACTTCTTTCTGTAACCCTGGCACGTAACGTGCAATAATATCCGTGTAGATGCTCATTCCACCTCTTATGTTCGCCTTAGGGCCTCATAAACTCAGGAATGACGCAGAGCCATTTAAGGTGCTTATCGTCCACCGACAGATGTCGCTTCGGCCTCATCAGACACCATGGACATAACGTTGAGTGAAGCACCAATATGTTGTCAAACAGACCTGTTTAACGCCTGCTTTTATAGCAGGCGTTTTTTTTGGGTGATTCTCAGGATAGCGGCCATAAAAAGGAGGCCCGTGGGCCTCCTGATGCGCGATGCTTGAACTTACTGACCGTTATTCTGCAAGGTTAACAGCAGGCCGTCACGGCGCATGGCGGCGGCCTCTTCCGGCTTGTGCTGCTTATCCAGCGTGTCAGCCAGCCAGGCGTAGTCAAATGCGTCCGGGCGCTGTTTCAACGCTGCACGGAAGGCGAGGCTCGCCTCCTGCCATTCGCCGTGCTTCATCAGAGACTGACCCAGCGTGCTCCACAGCAGCGGGCGATCGCCCACGGTTTTGATCTGCTGGCGCAGCATCTTTTCCATCTGCTCAGGATTGTTGGTCCTTAGGCGCGGGATCACCATCACCAGACGGTCGTCATACTGACGTTTCAGGCCATCGAGAATAATCTCCTGCGCCGTGTCATGATCGTCACATTCGATGAGATGCTCGGCCATCGCCACCTGCAAAGGAACCTGCTGACGCGTTTTGCGACTCTGGTTTTTCCACCAGGTTTTCAGGCCATCGCTGCCCAGATCGGCACGCGCCTGATCCATCAGACCAATCCACGCTTGACGCTGCAGCGCATCGCGATGTTCGTCATCGCCAACGTCCGCTTTCGCCATCGAAGGAATGATGTCCAGTAACGAACCCCAGGCGCCGGTACGGATATAAGCCTGCTCGGCAAGACGCAGCACTTCCGGATGGCGAGGGGTGACTTCCAGCAGACGGTCAACGCCATGACGCGCGGCGTGATTTTCGTTACGCGCCAGTTGAATACGCACGCGGGTGATTTCAACCGGGATCTGATCGTTGGTCGCCAGTTCCGACGCGCGCTCAAGATGCTGGTTTGCACGCGCTTCATCCCCGCGCTGCTGCGCAGCTTCTGCGGCTAACAGATAATTCACCACTGGTTGTTCGGCGTGATCGGCATTTTTTGACATCAACTTTTCAACCTGCTGATAGTCGCCTTCGGCCAGTTTGAGCAGTGCCTGTTCGGTTTGTTTACGTGCGCGGCGGCGTTTGCGCCCGACGAACCAGCCGCGAGTATGAGCGCCGGTTCTGAAAATACGACGCAGGATCCATTCGATCGCAAACAGCACCACCACGGTCAGGATCAAGATGATCACCAGACCCGTAACGCTGGTTTCGATGTTGTAGTTATCGGTCTGGATCAGGACATATCCCTGATGACCCGCAATCAGCGGCCCAAGAACGATCCCGGCGATCAGCAATAAGAAGAGTAATAAGACTTTTAACATGATTACTCTCCTTGAGGTGCGCTTTCAGGGGCAGGCGCAGGGGCTGGCGCGTCCGGCAGTGCGGCAACGCCTGGCTGTGCCAGCAGGTTGCGCACGCGCGTTTGCATCAGTTTTTCCAGAATCGGCTGGCTTTCCAGTTTGTCCGGGACATTCATGGTGATGTTCTGCTGACTGAGTTTGTCGATGTCGTCAAGGAACGCGGTGGTAGTGGCATCGCTGGTGTCGTAGTAAGCACGAACCCACGTCGAAACATTATCCAGCGCCTGTTTGTAGGTCTCTTCCTGATGACGCGGAACGGCCTGCGCTGCGACCAGCAGACGGGAGCGAATGTTCTCGCGCAGATAGACGTCCTGATTTGGCGCTAACAGCGGTACGGCAGTTTCATCGCGGCGGCGCACGGTGATAAAGCTGTCCATAAAGTTCTGCCAGCTTTTTTGCAGGTTGATGCGCCATTCGCTCAGGGAACTTGAAAGTTCCGTGCCGTCGGAATCCATCGGGGAGTCGTCGTCGTTGTTATCTGCCAGACGCAGGTTATCAATCGAGTTAGACAGCTGATTAACCTTGAGGATAATGCCGTCGTAATCAACTTGTGAAACCGCGCCGAGGCTGGCGATATCTTCAGTAATGGCGCGACGGGCGACGATCAGGCTTGGGTCGTTCATGTCTGCCAGGCTGGCGTCGGCGCTTTTCAGCAGCGCGGCAGCGGTGGTGACATCCTGATCGCTCCACAGCTTACGCCCGGCCAGTTTGACCAGAAAATCGGCCTGAGACAGCAGCCAGGTTTTGGCATCGGTACCGGAAATGGTCGCCACTTTTTGCTGCACTTCGGCGAGCTGTTTGGTCAGCTCTTCCTGACGGGAATTGGCCTCGGCCAGCTGCGTCGACTGCTGCTTGATGACGCCTTCCAGCTCGGTTTTCTGCGTCTCCTGCGCTTTTTGCAGGGCCGTAATCTGATTCACCAGCGCATCGCTGGTCATCGTCTGGTTGGTGGCCTGTTTTTTCACCAGACCGTACAAGCCGACACCGGCCGCCAGCGCAATGGCGATAGCGATCGCGCTCAGCGCGAGGCTGGTTTTATTGCTGCCGTTTTTTTTCTCAACAATCTGTTCAGTCTTCTCTGGCTGCGGCGGGGTGGCCACAGTCTCCCTGGTCTCTTCAACCACGGCGGAGGATTTTTCTTGTTCCGTCATTATGGCTTCCCATTATGAGAGTTATTGTAATGCGCGCAGCAGCGCATCGTTGTCGGCGTTATCAGCGATCCGAATATCTTGCCAGCCCAGTTCCAGGGCGAGGTTCGCCAGACGCTCGCTGACGACCAGCAGTCGACAGCGGAGTAACCAGTTTTCACGATACCATTGTGGGATCAGCGACCAGAGCTGCTGGAGCATTTCGCCGCTGGTGACAACCAGTGTGTCCACGCCGCGCGTATGCCAGCGCATCGCTTCCTGCGCACCGTCATAAAATTTTGCACAGCGCTGGTAGCACTCGCAAAACGTCACGTCAGCCCCGCGCTCACTGAGCGTCTCGCCCAGTAATTCGCGACCCCCGTTCCCGCGAAGGATGAGGGCGCGTTTTCCCGCAACAGTTTGTAATTCAGGTAATTGTAGCAAGATTTCGCTGATTTCCCGATCTAACGGATAGCGAACATCAATTCCGCTGACCGCGTGCAGGGCCAGCGCAGTGGTGCGCCCAATCGCGAAATAACGTGGCGAAGTCGGCCAGCTTTGCTTCTCTTGTCGTAATTGAGCGTGCGCAAATTCCACGGCATGTTGCGATAAGGCGAAAACTAAATCGCCCGCATCCAGAGCATGAAGATGGTCGGCGAGCGCAGAGAGCTGCCGACCGGGGGAGAATTCAATCAGCGGAAAACTCCATGCCACCTGCCCCAGTGCGCGCAGACGGCTCACAAGTTGCTCCCCTGCGGGAGAAGGGCGGGTGACGAGAATACTCATGCTGGTGCTTCTCCGTTATAAACGTCTGCCAGAATTTCGCGGGCACCGTTATCAAGTAGCTCTTCGGCCAGAGAAATGCCGAGCGCTTCGGCGTCTGTTGCCTGGCCGCGACGTTCACCGCGTACCATCTGCGAACCGTCCGGCGCGCCAACCAACGCACGCAGCCACAGTTCGCCGTCAGTTAATTCAGCATAGCTGCCAATCGGCACCTGACAGCCGCCTTCCAGGCGGGTATTCATCGCGCGCTCTGCCTGAACACGAATCGCGGTCTCGTCGTGGTTGAGCGGTGCGAGCAGGCTGCGGGTGCGGTCATCATCAAGACGACACTCGATACCCACCGCGCCCTGACCGACGGCCGGAAGTGAAAGCTCTGGCGGAAGGGCGACACGCACGCGAGATTCCAGCCCCAGACGCTTCAGGCCAGCAACGGCCAGAATGATGGCATCGTAATCGCCGTTATCCAGTTTGCCGAGACGTGTACCGACGTTGCCACGCAAGGAGCGAATCACCAGATCCGGGCGGCGTTCAGCCAACTGACACTGGCGGCGTAAACTTGACGTGCCAACCACGCTCCCGAGAGGTAAATCATCAAGGGAGGCGTAGTGGTTTGAGACGAACGCGTCGCGCGGATCTTCGCGCTCGCAAATCGTCACCAGGCCCAACCCTTCAGGGAATTCGACCGGAACATCTTTCATGGAATGGACGGCGATATCAGCGCGGTTCTCAAGCAGTGCAACTTCCAGCTCTTTGACAAACAGGCCTTTTCCGCCCACTTTTGCCAGCGGTGTATCAAGGATCACATCGCCGCGCGTCACCATAGGAACCAGTTCGACACGCAAACCAGAATGGCAGGCTTCGAGGCGCTGCTTAACATATTGTGCCTGCCATAGCGCAAGGGGGCTTTGGCGTGTGGCAATTCTCAAAACATTGTCTAACATGCTTGTTACCGTCATTATCGTCCGTTGACCATCCTAACATTGTTGACTCTGGGATGTCAGTTTTACGGTCGATGAAGGGGTGAGGGACAAGGCGGTGCGCAGTTCACCCGCAGCCGTATTAAGGAATTTACACGTACAGAACGGTGCTACACTTGTATGTAGCGCATCTTTCTTTACGGTCAATCGGCAAGGTGTTAAATTGATCACGTTTTAGACCATTTTTTCGTCGCTACTACTAAAAAGATAACGATGAAAAAGGGTAACGGTTCTTTTTTGAAATACTGCGGGCTCGTAATCTTTCGCTGTTCAGAATGATTGCTACGTCCGGCAACATCAGGCGATATGTCTTGTACCTCTATATTGAGACTCTGAAACAGAGACTGGATGCCATAAATCAATTGCGCGTGGATCGTGCGCTTGCTGCCATGGGACCTGCTTTTCAACAGGTTTACAGTCTGCTGCCAACATTACTGCATTATCACCATCCGTTGATGCCGGGTTACCTCGAAGGTAACGTTCCGCAGGGCATTTGCATTTTCACGCCCGATGAAACCCAACAGCACTATCTGAGCGAGTTGGAACTCTACCGTGGTATGCCGCCACAGGTCTCTCCGAAAGGTGAACTGCCGATTACCGGCGTTTACACCATGGGAAGTACCTCCTCAGTAGGGCAAAGCTGTTCCTCTGACCTGGATATCTGGGTCTGCCATCAATCCTGGCTCGATAATGACGAGCGTCAGCTGTTGCAGCGTAAATGCAGCCTGCTGGAAAGCTGGGCGGCGTCGCTCGGCGTGGAAGTGAGCTTCTTCCTGATTGATGAAAACCGTTTCCGTCATAACGAAAGCGGCAGCCTGGGCGGTGAAGACTGCGGTTCCACGCAGCACATTTTGCTGCTCGATGAATTTTACCGTAGCGCCGTGCGGCTCGCCGGGAAGCGTATTCTGTGGAATATGGTGCCGTGCGAAGAAGAAGAGCATTACGACGATTACGTCATGTCGCTCTATTCTCAGGGCGTGCTGACGCCAAACGAATGGCTGGATCTGGGCGGTTTAAGCTCCCTGTCCGCCGAAGAATATTTTGGCGCGAGCCTGTGGCAGCTCTACAAAAGTATTGATTCCCCGTATAAAGCAGTGCTGAAAACCCTGCTGCTCGAAGCCTATTCCTGGGAATACCCCACGCCACGTCTGCTGGCAAAAGATATCAAACAGCGTCTGCACGATGGGGAGATCGTCTCCTTCGGCCTTGATGCTTATTGCATGATGCTCGAGCGCGTCACCGAATATCTGAAAGCCATTGATGACACCACGCGTCTCGATCTGGTACGTCGATGTTTCTATCTCAAAGTCTGTGAAAAACTCAGCCGCGAACGCGCATGCGTTGGCTGGCGTCGTGAAGTGGTCAGTCAGTTAGTCAAAGAGTGGGGATGGGACGAAGAACGTTTGTCCATGCTCGATAACCGCGCCAACTGGAAAATCGATCAGGTGCGTGAAGCACACAACGAACTGCTCGATGCGATGATGCAGAGCTATCGTAACCTGATTCGCTTTGCCCGCCGCAACAACCTCAGCGTTTCCGCCAGCCCGCAGGATATCGGTGTCTTGACCCGTAAGCTGTACGCCGCGTTCGAAGCGCTGCCAGGCAAAGTCACGCTGGTAAACCCGCAGATTTCGCCGGACCTGTCAGAACCGAACCTGACCTTTATCTATGTCCCGCCAGGCCGCGCGAACCGCACCGGCTGGTATCTCTACAACCGTGCACCAAGCATGGATTCAATCATCAGCCATCAGCCGCTGGAATATAACCGCTATCTGAATAAGCTGGTGGCCTGGGCCTGGTTCAACGGCCTGCTGACGTCGCGTACCCGCTTGTTTATCAAAGGTAACGACGTCGTCGATCTCGCCAAACTGCAGGAAATGGTCGCCGATGTTTCGCACCACTTCCCGCTGCGTCTGCCCGCGCCGACGCCAAAAGCGCTCTACAGCCCGTGTGAAATTCGCCATCTGGCGATTATCGTCAACCTGGAATATGACCCGACGGCGGCCTTCCGCAATCAGGTGGTCCATTTTGATTTCCGCAAGCTGGATGTCTTTAGCTTTGGCGAGCAGCAAAACTGCCTGGTAGGCAGCGTTGACCTGCTGTATCGCAACTCGTGGAACGAAGTGCGTACCCTGCATTTCAACGGCGAGCAGGCGATGATCGAAGCGCTGAAAACCATTCTTGGCAAAATGCACCAGGACGCCGCGCCGCCGGATAGCGTGGAAGTGTTCTGCTACAGCCAACATCTGCGCGGTCTGATTCGCACTCGCGTGCAGCAGCTGGTGTCCGAATGCATCGAACTGCGCCTTTCCAGTACGCGTCAGGAAACTGGGCGCTTCAAAGCGCTCCGCGTCTCCGGTCAGACCTGGGGCCTGTTCTTTGAACGTCTGAACGTTTCCGTGCAGAAGCTGGAAAATGCGATCGAGTTCTACGGTGCGATTTCCCACAACAAGCTGCATGGCCTGTCCGTACAGGTGGAAACCAATCACGTCAAATTGCCGCAGGTAGTGGATGGGTTTGCCAGCGAAGGGATTATTCAGTTCTTCTTCGAAGAAGCGGGGGATGAGTCCGGATTTAATATTTATATTCTGGATGAGACCAACCGCGCCGAGGTATATCACCACTGCGAAGGCAGTAAAGAGGAGCTAGTGCGCGACGTCAGCCGCTTCTATTCGTCTTCACACGATCGCTTTACCTACGGCTCAAGCTTCATCAACTTCAACTTGCCGCAGTTCTATCAGATTGTGAAAGTTGATGGCCGTGCGCAGGTGATTCCGTTCCGCACCCAGACGATTGCTCCGGTGCCGATGAATCAGGACGCCAATCAGCCGCTGTTACAGCAGTATTTCTCCTGAGCCGCTGAGCCGGATGCGCTTCGCTTATCCGGCCTACGTTTCTGGCCGCTTTGCTTAATTGACCTACGTTTCTGGGTGCGGTCTGATGCCCTCACCCCAACCCTCTCCCACGGGAGAGGGAGCAAACACTAAAAACCTTCTCAAAAGAGAAGGTTTTGTAGTTAACCTCGGAAGCTGACTGCCTCGCCTGCCTGCTGCGTCGCCGCCTGCTCCAGCAAATCCCAGAACGTTTCGCCGCTACGGTCGCAAATCCACTCGTCGCCTTTCAGGCTGAAATGGTAGCCGCCCTGTTTTGTCGCCAGCCACACCTGGTGCAGCGGCTCCTGGCGGTTAATAATAATCTTACTGCCGTTTTCAAAGCTGAGCGTCAGTACGCCGCCGTTGATCTCACAATCGATATCGCTGTCGCCATCCCAGTCGTCCAGACGCTCTTCAATGGTCTGCCACAGGGTATCGGCCAGGCGATGGAATTCACTGTCATTCATGGTTTTGTTCCTGTTTTTCGTGATGGCGGCAGTATAACGCTAAATAATTCCCGTTGCAGGAAAGCGGCTAACTCTTGCTTTTGTGTCTTCTCCTGCGATGATAGAAACAGAAAGTATGAACTTACGGGCAACCTATAATGAAAAACGTTTTTCGAACGCTTGCCGTTCTTATCACTCTGTTTAGTCTGACTGGCTGTGGTCTGAAAGGGCCGCTGTACTTCCCGCCAGCAGATAAAACCGCTCCGCCGCCAACCAAACCTGTGCAAAGTCAGATTGAATCATCGACGCCGGTGAGTAACGATCGCGGCGATAACGGTGGCCCAAGCCAGGTCAACTTCTGACAATCAGTTGTGTAACCGCGCAATGGAGTAAATGATGCAGTTCTCTAAAATGCATGGCCTTGGCAACGATTTTATGGTCGTCGACGCGGTAACGCAGAATGTCTTTTTTTCCCCTGAGCTGATTCGTCGCCTGGCGGACAGGCATTTGGGAGT
Source organism: Lelliottia jeotgali (assembly GCF_016771845.1). Lineage (NCBI taxonomy): Bacteria > Pseudomonadati > Pseudomonadota > Gammaproteobacteria > Enterobacterales > Enterobacteriaceae > Lelliottia > Lelliottia jeotgali. The sequence continues at coordinate 42,049 of NZ_JAENMQ010000018.1, forward strand.
GGGGTTTGATCAACTGCTGGTGGTCGAACCGCCGTACGATCCGGATCTCGATTTTCATTACCGCATCTTTAACGCCGACGGTAGTGAAGTGTCCCAGTGCGGCAACGGCGCGCGCTGCTTTGCGCGTTTTGTGCGCCTGAAAGGGCTAACCAACAAGCGCGATATCCGCGTCAGCACCGCTAATGGGCGTATGGTATTAAGCGTCACCGACGACGAGCTGGTGCGCGTGAATATGGGCGAGCCTAACTTCGAGCCTTCTGCGGTCCCGTTTCGGGCGATCAAAGCGGAAAAGACCTATATTATGCGGGCGGCCGAGCAGACAGTATTGTGCGGCGTCGTCTCAATGGGTAATCCCCATTGCGTGATTCAGGTTGATGATGTTGATATCGCCGCAGTCGAAACCCTCGGCCCGATTATGGAAAGCCACGAACGCTTCCCAGAACGCGCTAATATCGGTTTTATGCAGGTGGTAAAACGCGAACACATCCGTCTGCGCGTGTATGAGCGCGGCGCGGGCGAAACACGAGCCTGTGGCAGCGGCGCATGCGCGGCTGTGGCTGTCGGTATCTCGCAAGGGTTACTGGCGGAAGAGGTTCGCGTGGAATTACCGGGCGGTCGTCTCGATATCGCCTGGAAAGGTCCGGGTCATCCACTGTATATGACTGGCCCGGCGGCACATGTCTACGACGGGTTTATCCATCTATGAAACAACCAGGGGAAGAACTGCAGGAAACAATAATGGAACTGGACGACCGGGCTGTTGTTGATTATCTGCTGCGCAATCCTGAGTTTTTTATCCGCAATGCACGCGTCGTCGAACAGATGCGCGTGCCGCATCCAGTGCGCGACACCGTCTCGCTGGTCGAATGGCATATGGCGCGCTCGCGCAAGCACATCGATCAGCTGGAAGAGAACATGACCCTGCTGATGGAACAGGCCAGTAACAACGAAAGCCTGTTTTATCGTCTGCTGAATTTGCAGGCGCGGCTGGCGTCGGCGCACAGTCTGGATGAGTTTCTCAGCCGCTTTCATCGCTGGGCGCGCGAGCTCGGTCTGGCAGGTGCAACCCTTCGCCTGTTTCCCGATCGCTGGCGTATCGGCGCACCTTCCGGCTTCACTCATTTAGCGTTGAATCGCCAGGCGTTCGAACCGCTGCGCATTCAGCGTCTTGGGCATGAACTTCACTATCTCGGGCCGCTAAACGGACCTGAGCTGCTGGTGGTGCTGCCGGAGGCCAAAGCCATCGGTTCGGTCGCCATGTCCCTGATGGGGCGCGACGGCGATCTGGGTGTGATGCTCTTCACCAGCCGCGACGCACACCACTACGAGCAAGGACAAGGCACGCATCTGCTTCAGGAAATCGCCCTGATGCTCCCTGAGCTGCTGGAGCGCTGGATTGAACGCGTATGACGGATTCCCTGCTTGCTCCTCTGGTAGCGCGTTTCCTGCGCTATCTGGGCGTAGAACGACAGCTTAGCCCGATAACGCTGCTTAACTATCAGCGTCAGCTTGATGCCATCATGCAAATCGCCGACGAGATCGGCCTGAAGAACTGGCAACAGTGTGACGCTGCCACTGTGCGCGGGTTTGTGGTGCGAAGTCGGCGTAAAGGCCTGGGCCCGGCGAGCCTCGCGCTACGCCTCTCCGCGCTGCGCAGTTTCTTCGACTGGCTGGTGAGCCAGGGCGATCTCAAAGCCAATCCGGCGAAAGGTATCGCCACACCGAAAGCTCCGCGTCATCTGCCGAAAAATATCGACGTCGATGATGTGAATCGTCTGCTGGATATCGATCTTAACGATCCGCTGGCGGTGCGCGATCGCGCGATGCTGGAGGTGATGTACGGCGCTGGATTACGTCTTTCAGAACTGGTGGGTTTGGATCTTAAACATCTCGATTTAGACACCGGTGAAGTGTGGGTGATGGGGAAGGGCAGCAAAGAGCGCCGTTTACCGATTGGTCGCAACGCCGTAGCGTGGATTGAGCACTGGCTGGATTTACGCGGGCTGTTTGGCGCAGAAGAGAACGCGCTGTTTCTTTCTAAACTCGGAAAACGCATCTCCGCGCGAAATGTGCAGAAGCGTTTTGCTGAATGGGGCATCAAGCAGGGGCTAAACAGCCACGTTCACCCGCATAAATTACGCCACTCTTTTGCGACCCATATGCTCGAATCCAGCGGCGATCTGCGCGGCGTGCAGGAGTTGTTAGGCCACGCCAATTTATCGACCACTCAAATCTATACCCATCTTGATTTTCAACACCTTGCTTCGGTGTATGACTCGGCGCATCCACGCGCAAAACGGGGGAAATAATGCGTTTTTACCGCCCACTGGGTCAGATCTCTGCCCTGACGTTTGACCTTGATGACACTCTTTATGATAACCGCGAGGTGATCCTGCGTACCGAGCAGGAAGCGCTGGCGTTTGTGCAAAACTACCATCCCTCTTTGAAAACGCTGCAAAACAAAGACTTCCAGCGCCTGCGCCAGGCACTGCGCGAAACCGAGCCGGACATTTACCACGATGTGACAGAATGGCGTCGTCGTGCCGTTGAACAGGCGATGCTGAATGCCGGGCTGAACGCACGAGAGGCCGCGCTGGGCGCGGAAGCCTCGATGGCGAATTTTGCCAAATGGCGTAGCCGTATCGATGTGCCGCAGGAAACACACGACACGTTGACGGCGCTGGCCGAAAAATGGCCGCTGGTGGCGATCACCAACGGCAATGCGCAGCCAGAGCTGTTTGGCCTCGGTAACTATTTCGAGTTCGTCCTGCGCGCAGGCCCGCACGGGCGCGCAAAGCCGTTTAACGATATGTATCATCTGGCGTCGGAAAAACTCAGCCTGCCGCTGGGCGAGATTTTGCACGTGGGCGATGATCTGACCACCGACGTGGCGGGCGCGATCCGCTGCGGCATGCAGGCCTGCTGGATCAAACCAGAAAACGCTGACCTGATGCAGACCGCCGACAGCCGCCTGTTGCCGCACGTCGAAATTTCGCGGTTGGCATCCCTCACCACGCTGATATAATCACCAGCAGTATTGTATAAATAACCAGGTTTTGGTGCCAATGGACGTTTCTTACCTTCTCGACAGCCTTAATGACAAACAGCGTGACGCGGTTGCCGCGACGCGGACCAATATGCTGGTGCTGGCAGGGGCGGGCAGTGGTAAGACGCGTGTTCTGGTGCATCGTATTGCGTGGCTACAGTGCGTCGAAAACTGCTCGCCGTATTCCATCATGGCGGTGACCTTCACCAACAAAGCGGCGGCGGAAATGCGCCACCGTATCGCGCAGCTGATGGGCTCCAGTCAGGGCGGCATGTGGGTGGGCACTTTCCACGGGCTGGCGCACCGCCTGCTGCGTGCGCACCACATGGACGCGAATCTGCCACAGGATTTCCAGATCCTCGACAGCGAAGACCAACTGCGTTTGCTCAAGCGCCTGATCAAGGCGATGAATCTCGACGAGAAGCAGTGGCCGCCGCGTCAGGCGATGTGGTACATCAACGGCCAGAAAGACGAAGGGTTACGCCCGCATCACATTCATAGCTTCGGCAATCCGGTCGAGCAAACCTGGCAGAAAGTGTATCAGGCCTATCAGGAAGCCTGCGATCGCGCCGGGCTGGTGGATTTTGCCGAACTGCTGCTGCGTGCCCACGAGCTGTGGCTCAATAAACCGCACATTCTTCAGCACTACCGTGAACGCTTCACCAATATCCTGGTGGACGAATTCCAGGATACCAACAACATTCAGTATGCGTGGATCCGTATGCTCGCGGGCGACACCGGCAAGGTGATGATCGTCGGCGATGATGACCAGTCGATTTACGGCTGGCGCGGTGCGCAGGTGGAAAACATTCAGCGTTTCCTGAAGGATTTCCCCGGCGCAGAAACCATCCGTCTGGAGCAGAACTACCGTTCAACCAGCAACATCCTGAGTGCCGCCAACGCCCTGATTGAAAACAACAACGGGCGTCTGGGCAAAAAACTGTGGACCGATGGCGTCGACGGCGAACCGATTTCGATTTACTGCGCGTTCAACGAACTGGACGAAGCTCGCTTTGTGGTGAACCGCATTAAAACCTGGCAGGAGAACGGCGGAGCGCTGGAGCAGTGCGCCATTCTCTATCGCAGCAACGCCCAGTCGCGTGTGCTGGAAGAAGCACTTTTGCAGGTCGGTATGCCGTATCGTATTTACGGTGGGATGCGCTTCTTCGAGCGTCAGGAAATTAAAGATGCGCTCTCGTACCTGCGTCTGATTGCCAACCGCAACGATGATGCGGCTTTTGAGCGCGTAGTGAATACCCCGACGCGCGGCATCGGCGACCGTACTCTGGACGTGGTGCGTCAGACTTCCCGCGACCGTCAGCTCACCCTGTGGCAGGCGTGCCGTGAGCTGTTGCAGGAAAAAGCGCTGGCAGGACGCGCCGCAAGTGCGTTACAGCGCTTTATGGAACTGATCGACGCCCTGGCACAAGAAACTGCCGACATGCCGCTGCACGTGCAAACTGACCGGGTCGTGAAAGATTCCGGCCTGCGCATGATGTACGAGCAGGAAAAAGGCGAGAAAGGACAGACGCGAATTGAGAACTTAGAGGAACTGGTGACGGCCACGCGCCAGTTCAGCTACAACGAAGAAGACGAAGATTTGATGCCATTGCAGGCATTCCTCTCCCACGCGGCGCTGGAAGCGGGCGAAGGGCAGGCGGATACCTGGCAAGATGCGGTTCAACTGATGACGCTGCACTCGGCGAAAGGGCTGGAGTTCCCGCAGGTGTTTATCGTCGGGATGGAAGAGGGGATGTTCCCAAGCCAGATGTCGCTGGATGAGGGCGGACGTCTTGAAGAAGAGCGTCGTCTGGCCTACGTGGGTGTCACCCGTGCGATGCAAAAACTGACGCTGACCTACGCGGAAACCCGCCGTTTGTACGGCAAAGAGGTCTATCATCGTCCGTCGCGCTTTATCGGCGAACTGCCGGAAGAGTGCGTGGAAGAGGTGCGCTTGCGCGCCAGTATCAGTCGCCCGGTAAACCATCAGCGGATGGGCACGCCGATCTCGGAAAACGATACCGGCTACAAGCTGGGCCAACGCGTACGCCATTCCAAATTTGGTGAAGGTACCATCGTGAATCTGGAAGGCAGCGGCGAGCACAGTCGCTTGCAGGTTGCGTTCCAGGGGCAAGGGATCAAATGGCTGGTGGCGGCCTACGCCAAGCTGGAAACAGTGTAACATTCAGAAAAATATCATTATTTTGTAATAATCTGCTAGCCTTATAAGCGTAAGGCTATTTATTGCCCTTCAGCGTCCCGTTGCGTGTTGACGCCACAGTAAATGCTGGCGTAACATGCGCGCACGATTACGCTAAGAGGACATTCGCCTTGGACACACCCAGTAAATACTGGCTCAATTCCCTGTCATCCAGGAACAACTCCTAAGGCTATCTCCTCTTTGCTGATGGCCTTAGTGGTTGTCAGCGACCCGCTTAATTCCCGTCGCGCTGAGTCAGGCTTTTAATGGTCTGAAACCCATATTGTTTCTGTGTGCCCACCGAACTGTCCGATATTTTTTGCATTGGGAGTCCCGGTCATGTTGAGCGCATTTCAACTGGAAAAAAACCGACTGATTCGGCTTGAAGCTGAAGAGTCACAGCCCCTCATTGATGCCGTATGGGTGGATCTGGTCGAGCCGGACGACGATGAACGCCTTCGCGTACAGTCAGAGCTCGGGCAAAGCCTGGCGACCCGCCCGGAACTGGAAGACATCGAGGCCTCCGCGCGTTTCTTTGAAGACGAAGACGGCTTGCATATCCACTCCTTCTTCTTCTATGAAGATGCGGAAGACCACGCCGGTAACTCCACCGTTGCGTTTACCATTCGCGATGGTCGTTTGTTCACCCTGCGTGAACGTGAACTGCCTGCATTTCGTCTCTACCGTATGCGCGCTCGCAGCCAGGCAATGGTTGACGGCAACGCCTACGAACTGCTGCTCGACCTGTTCGAAACCAAAATTGAACAGCTGGCGGACGAAATCGAAAACATCTACAGCGATCTGGAAAAGCTGAGCCGCGTGATCATGGAAGGCCATCAGGGCGATGAGTACGACGAAGCGCTGTCGACGCTGGCGGAGCAGGAAGATATCGGCTGGAAAGTGCGTTTGTGTCTGATGGATACCCAGCGCGCGTTGAACTTCCTGGTGCGTAAAGCGCGTTTGCCGGGTGGTCAGCTGGAGCAGGCGCGTGAGATCCTGCGCGATATCGAATCCCTTCTGCCGCACAACGAATCCCTGTTCCAGAAGGTGAACTTCCTGATGCAGGCGGCGATGGGTTTTATCAATATCGAGCAGAACCGCATCATCAAGATCTTCTCGGTCGTTTCGGTGGTGTTCCTGCCGCCGACGCTGGTGGCGTCGAGCTACGGGATGAACTTCGAGTTTATGCCGGAACTGCGCTGGAGCTTCGGCTACCCAGGCGCGATTATCTTTATGATCCTCGCCGGCCTGGCACCGTATCTCTATTTCAAACGTCGTAACTGGCTTTGAGCTTTATGCCGGATGGCGGCTGCGCCTAATCCGGCCTACGTAACCTGTAGGCCTGATAAGCGAAGCGCCATCAGGCAAAAAAATCACAACCCTTTCCGCACTCTACGCTGGGTATAAATCGCATCTGCAACGAATACCGCCAGCGCGACCCAAATGAACGCGAAGGTCACCATTTTGTCCGCTCCCGGCACTTCGCCGTAGAACATTACCGCCAGCAGGAACATCAGCGTTGGGCCGATGTACTGGAAGAAACCCAGCGTCGACAGACGCAAACGCGTAGCCGCACCGGTAAAGCACAGCAGCGGAATGGTGGTGACTACGCCTGCCGCGATCAGCAGCAGATTCAGCGACCACGGGTTGTTGGCCATATGGCTGGTGTTACTGTCGGCGATGCCGAACAAATAAATTGCGGCCAGTGGCAACAGCCACAGGGTTTCGAACAGCATCCCGGTTTGCGCTTCCACGGCGATTTTCTTACGTACCAGGCCATAAAACGCAAAGCTAAACGCCAGCCCCAGCGCGATGATCGGCAGCGAGCCGAAGGTCCACAGCTGGACCAGCACGCCGCAGAGCGCGAGGAAAACCGCCAGCCATTGCATCCGGCGGAAGCGTTCGCCGAGGAACAGCATCCCCAGCACGATATTCACCAGCGGGTTAATGAAGTAGCCGAGGCTCGCCTCCAGCATGTGGTGGTTATTCACCGCCCAGATAAACAGCAGCCAGTTACCGCCAATTAGCACCGCCGACAGCGCCAGCAGGAAAATCTTCTTCGGGGTTTGCAGCAGCGTTTTCACGCCTGACCACTGGCGGCTCACGCTCATCAGCGCCACCATAAAGAAAAAGGACCAGATCACGCGGTGGGTGAGGATTTCGTCGGCCGGGACAAAGTAGATCAGCTTGAAGTACGCAGGCGCGATACCCCAAATAAAATAAGCGGCAAGGGCGAGTAAAACGCCCTGCCGCGTCTGTTTAGCATCCATCGGGATAATCCGTTACAAGAAAGTGAACTCATTTTACCCGATTAAACCGTCTCAACCCACCATATAAGTGGCGGTTGCGCTGGCGATGTAAACCTGCTCTTCGTTATGCAATTCGACGCGGGCGACGGCAACCTTATTGCCCGCTCGCAGCAGACTGCTGGTGGCGGTAAAACGATTTCCGCGACCAGGACGTAAATAGTCCACACGCAAATCAATGGTCCCCATTCTTGATAAGCGCTGGCGCAGTTCGTCTTCGTTGATAGTGTCATGTCGCGCCAGCGTGCTGCCCACGCAGACCAGCCCGGCGGCAACATCCAGCGCGGAGGCAATCACCCCGCCGTGCAAAATACTTTGCGCCCAGTTTCCGACCATCATCGGCTGATTGTTAAAACTCAACTGAGCGAACCCTTTCTCGTAACGCTCCAGCTCCAGCCCCAGTGCGCGGTTAAAGGGCATGTGGTAGACAAAAATCTCCCCCACCAGTTTCAAAGCTTCTTCAGCGGTAAGCGTGGCTGACATGAACAGTCGCATCCTTCGTTGTTAATAAAATGTTGATTTTATGCTTCAAGGATAAGGATTTCCACTTTCAGAAACGAGGAGGGGAAGTTAATTGAGAAATAGGTAGAATGTTCCGCACATAACTATTCACATCATTTCTATTTTGCAGGAGAACACCACCGATGCGGACGTATCTGGGTTGGTTACTGGCGGCGGTTGCGCTGCCCCTCACAGCATTTGCGCAGGAAGCGACGCTCAAAGAGGTGCACGATAAGCCCGCCGTTCGCGGCAGCATTATCGCCAACATGCTTCAGGAGCACGATAACCCGTTCACGCTCTACCCGTACGACACCAACTATGTGATTTACACCCAGACCAGCGACCTCAACAAAGAAGCGATCAGCTCCTACAACTGGTCCGATAATGCGCGCAAAGACGAAGTGAAATTCCAGCTCAGCCTGGCGTTCCCGTTCTGGCGCGGCATTCTGGGGCCGAACTCCGTTTTAGGCGGCTCTTACACGCAGAAATCCTGGTGGCAGCTTTCAAATAGCGGTGAATCCTCCCCGTTCCGTGAAACCAACTATGAGCCGCAGCTGTTCCTGGGCTTTGCCACCGACGACGAGTTCGCCGGCTGGACGCTGCGTGACGTGGAGTTTGGCTACAACCATGACTCCAACGGTCGCTCAGACCCGACATCGCGCAGCTGGAACCGCCTTTACACCCGTCTGATGGCGCAAAACGGCAACTGGATGGTGGAAGTGAAACCGTGGTACGTGATTGGCGATACGGATGACAACCCGGATATCACCAAATACATGGGCTACTATCAGCTGAAAATTGGTTATCAGCTTGGCGATGCAGTGCTGAGCGCCAAAGGTCAATACAACTGGAACACTGGCTACGGCGGTGCAGAACTGGGCTTAAGCTACCCGATGACCAAACATGTGCGCATCTATACGCAGGTGTACAGCGGTTACGGTGAGTCGCTGATCGACTACAACTTCAATCAAACACGCGTTGGCGTGGGCGTGATGCTGAACGATCTTTTCTAGTCCAAAAATATGGGCGCTGAAACCTATGATTCAGCGCCTGTTTTACCGTTTGATTATTGAGGTCCTGGATTGTCCTTTGCGTAGGCTTTCGCATTTTTTATCGCAATATCATCAAAGATATACTGCTCGACATTATCCGTGACATTCCTTACCCGATAGATTTTCCACTTATTGTCCTCGCGCTTCAGATAAACCATCAGTTGCAAATACTTATCGCCAACAATGCCGATGCTCACAGGGACTTTAGCGCCGCCAAACTGCATTGATGCTTTACCCACGAGCAACGCTTTCACCCATTCAGGGGCGTAATCCTGACAGTAGGTAAAGTAGTCAGCCCCCACAATTTCCTGTTCATAGATACCATCAATTTCCGCGAGGCGTGATGCGGTGTCAGAGGCTACATAGCGTTTAATTAGAGGCGAATTATTTGCCAGTGGCGATTGCTCAGCATTGGCAGGATCGAAATCCGCAAATGCCTGTAAGTATTGCTGATAAAACGCCAGCGTCGTTTTTTCCGCCGTGTCATCCGAGTGTGTCGCACAACTCGTGAGCATCACGGATAGCAAGGCAACGAAAAGTCCTTTTAACATTAATTTCTCCTGTAAATTTTTTGGGGAGGTTTTGAGGCTCGATAGCCTGGCCCCGCCCAGATATCCCGCTGTCTGAAATCGGAGTACCAATTGTTACCGTCATAAATAGCGATATGTCCGGAGCTGTTTCCGCCAGGGTAAGGCTGGATAACGATGACATCGCCAGCCTTAAGCGTTTGTCCGGAACCCAGCACAATAAATCCGTTTCTCTCAAGCGCAGGGCCATAATCCTTTGCGTCTTGAATGCCGCTTATGTCGACGCCGCCCGCATGGAGGGCGTGGCGAACGTAGGTTGCACAAAGGCTGTGTGATGATGACATGGCATTTTGCCGGGCGTAGTTTGATGCAGCGTTGGGATTCCAACTCATATAAATCCATTTAATAAATGTGGATAAAGAGTCGGCAATGAAAAACCTCCTGGCAACTATTTGCTATGCAATTAGTGCGGATGAAATGATAACGAAATTAATCAAGAACTGAGTCGAAATTATCCCGCCTGGCGTTTATCATGCTCTACCTTCGGGCTGAATTTTTGTTCGTTCAATGTTTTATATCTGGCAAATGGGGTTAACGTGGCGCAGGCGGAAGTAATGAATCAGGAATCGCTGGCTAAACAGGTTTTGCAGGAAACCTTTGGCTATCAGCAGTTCCGCCCTGGCCAGGAAACCATCATTGAAACTGTGCTGGAAGGCCGTGATTGTCTGGTGGTCATGCCGACAGGCGGCGGAAAATCTCTGTGCTATCAGGTTCCCGCGCTGGTTCTGAACGGTCTGACGGTGGTGGTTTCACCGCTTATTTCCCTGATGAAAGACCAGGTGGATCAACTGCTGGCAAACGGCGTTGCCGCCGCCTGTATCAATTCCACGCAAACCCGCGAACAGCAGCAGGAAGTGATGGCCGGTTGTCGTACCGGGCAGATTCGCCTGCTGTACATCGCCCCTGAACGCCTGATGCTGGATAACTTCCTCGAACATTTGGCGCACTGGAATCCGGTGCTGCTGGCGGTTGATGAAGCGCACTGTATCTCTCAGTGGGGGCACGATTTCCGCCCGGAATATGCCGCGCTCGGCCAGTTGCGTCAGCGTTTTCCGGCGCTGCCGTTTATGGCGCTCACCGCCACGGCGGATGACACCACCCGTCTGGACATTGTTCGCCTGCTTGGGCTGAACGATCCGTTCATTCAGGTTAGCAGCTTCGACCGCCCGAACATCCGCTACATGCTGATGGAAAAATTCAAGCCGACGGACCAGCTTCTGCGCTACGTGCAGGAGCAGCGCGGCAAATCCGGCATTATTTACTGTAACAGCCGTGCAAAAGTGGAAGACACCGCTGCGCGACTGCAAAACCGTGGCTTTAGCGCCGCGGCCTATCACGCCGGTCTGGAAAACCACATCCGCGCCGACGTGCAGGAGAAATTCCAGCGCGACGATCTGCAAATCGTGGTCGCCACCGTCGCCTTCGGGATGGGGATCAACAAGCCAAACGTGCGCTTTGTGGTGCATTTCGACATCCCGCGCAATATCGAATCTTACTATCAGGAGACGGGCCGCGCCGGGCGTGACGGTCTGCCTGCTGAAGCGATGCTGTTTTACGATCCGGCGGATATGGCGTGGTTGCGCCGCTGCCTAGAAGAAAAACCGCAGGGCCAGCTGCTGGACATCGAACGCCACAAGCTTAATGCGATGGGGGCGTTTGCTGAGGCGCAAACCTGCCGTCGTCTGGTGCTACTCAACTACTTTGGAGAGGGGCGTCAGGAGTCGTGCGGCAACTGCGATATCTGTCTCGACCCGCCGAAGCAATATGATGGGCTGATGGACGCGCGTAAGGCGCTCTCAACTATATACCGCGTAAATCAGCGCTTCGGTATGGGCTATGTGGTGGAAGTGCTGCGCGGCGCAAATAACCAGCGTATCCGCGAGATGGGCCACGACAAGCTGCCGGTTTACGGCATTGGTCGTGAACAGAGCCACGAGCACTGGGTCAGCATTATCCGCCAGCTGATTCACCTCGGTTTCGCCACGCAAAATATTGCCCAACACTCTGCACTGCAGCTCACGGAAGCGGCGCGTCCAGTGCTGCGCGGTGAATCAGAACTCCAGCTTGCCGTTCCGCGCGTGATTGCCCTGAAACCGCGCGTGGCGCAGAAATCCTACGGCGGCAACTACGACCGCAAGCTGTTTGCCAAACTGCGTAAGCTGCGTAAGGCGATTGCCGACGAAGAGAACATCCCGCCGTATGTGGTGTTTAACGATGCGACGCTGATTGAAATGGCCGAGCAGATGCCGCTCAGCGCCGGTGAAATGCTCAGCGTCAACGGTGTCGGCACGCGCAAACTCGAGCGCTTCGGCAAAGAGTTTATGGCGCTGATTCGCTCGCACGCTGATGGTGACGATGAGGAGTAGTCAGCCCGGCTAAAAAGTGCCAGGATGGTGACTCACTGAACTATTCTTCCGCGAGTTAATTATGTTGATGCTATTCCTCACTGTGGCGTTGGTGCACATCGTTGCGCTGATGAGCCCTGGCCCTGACTTTTTCTTCGTTTCGCAGACTGCCGTCAGCCGCTCCCGCAAAGAGGCGATGATGGGCGTGCTCGGGATTACTATGGGCGCGATGGTCTGGGCCGCCGTAGCGCTGCTCGGCCTGAACCTGATCCTCGCGAAAATGGCCTGGCTGCATAACATCATTATGGTCGGCGGTGGCCTGTATCTGTGCTGGATGGGCTACCAGATGCTGCGCAGTGCACTGAAGAAAGAAGAGGGCGTTGCTGCGCCTGAACCGAAAGTGGAGCTGGCAACCGGTGGACGCAGCTTTGTGCGCGGCTTACTGACCAACCTCGCGAACCCGAAAGCGATTATTTACTTCGGCTCTGTGTTTTCCCTGTTCGTTGGCGATGATGTTGGCGCGGGTGCGCGCTGGGGGATTTTCCTGCTGATCGTCGTCGAAACCTTCGCCTGGTTCACTGTTGTGGCAAGCCTGTTCGCCTTACCGTCCATGCGCCGCGGCTATCAGCGTCTGGCGAAATGGATCGACGGCTTTGCTGGCGCACTGTTCGCAGGGTTTGGAATTCACCTGATTATTTCGCGTTAAGTCGTTGTAGGCCGGATAAGGTGCGTGCACCTTATCCGGCTTTTCTCACCTATGCATGTCTCGCCGAAGCCAGCAACGCCCCCACCAGCATAAACAACGACCCAAACACTTTATTCAGAGCCTTCATCTGCTTAGGCCCTTTAATCCACGCCGCAATCCGCTGCGCCAGCGTCGCGTAACCAATCATCACAATAATATCGACAATAATGGTCGTCGCGCCCAGCACCACGTACTGCATCACCTGTGGCTGCTGCGGAACGATAAATTGCGGGAAGAGGGCGGCGAGAAACACGATACTTTTCGGGTTGGTCAGATTCACAAACACCGCGCGTTTAAACAGGTGGCCACGCGTTTGAGTGTGGGCGAGGGTATTGAGATCAATCGAGCCCGCTGCGCGCCATTGCTGGATGCCCAGCCAAATCAGATACGCCGCACCCGCCCATTTCAGCACTTCAAAGGCCAGCACCGAACGCGAGAACAATGTGCCGAGGCCAATCCCGACCAGCACGATATGAATCCCCAGTCCGGTCTGCAATCCGGCAATGGACGCCACTGCGCCGCGATAGCCGTGGTTAATGGACGTGGTCATGGTATTGATCGCGCCAGAGCCAGGGGAAAGGCTCAGGATGATGGATGTCAGCAGGTAAGCGAACCACCACTCGAAGGTCATTTGAAACTCCCGAATCGTCTATTTTTATGCCACAATACGCTATTGTCGCGTCGTTGTGCGATGCGTCCTGAAAAAACGATATTCCTTGGCTTACAGGGGTGGAAACCCGATGTTTCAGCAGAAAAAGGACTGGGAAACACGCGAGAACGCATTTGCTGCTTTCTCCATGGGGCCGCTGACCGATTTCTGGCGTCAGCGCGAAGAAGCCGAAATTACCGGCGTGGATAATGTTCCGGTGCGCTTTGTGCGTTTTCGGGATGTCAAAAACGACCGCGTGATCGTGGTTTGTCCCGGTCGTATCGAAAGTTACGTCAAATACGCTGAACTGGCCTACGACCTTTTCCATCTTGGTTTTGATGTTTTGATTATCGACCATCGTGGACAAGGGCGATCCGGGCGGTTGTTATCGGACACGCACCGTGGACATGTGGTGAATTTCAGCGATTATGTCGACGATCTCGCCGCGTTCTGGGAGCAGGAAGTGCAGCCGGGGCCGTGGCGTAAGCGCTATATCCTGGCGCATTCGATGGGCGGGGCGATTGCGACGTTGTTTTTACAACGTCATCCGCATCAGTGCGATGCTATTGCGCTCACCGCGCCGATGTTTGGCATCGTGATGCGTTTTCCGGACTGGATGGTGCGCCATATTCTCGACTGGGCTGAGGGCCATCAGCGCATTCGTGAAGGCTACGCGATAGGCACCGGTCGCTGGCGCGCGCTGCCGTTTGCCATGAACGTGCTGACGCACAGCCGACAGCGGTATCGCCGCAACCTGCGCTTTTACGCCGATGAACCGCGCCTGCGCGTCGGTGGGCCGACGTACCACTGGGTGCGCGAGGGCATCCGCGCAGGTGAGTCTGCGCTGGCCGGTGTCAATAAAGACGCCACCCCGACGTTACTGATTCAGGCCGAAGAAGAGCGTGTGGTGGATAACCGCATGCACGACCGTTTTTGTGAATTACGCGCCGCCGCCGGGCATCCCTGTGAAGGGGAAAAACCGCTGGTCATAAAGGGCGCGTACCATGAGATCCTTTTTGAAAAGGACACCATGCGCTCAGTCGCGCTCAACGCCATCGTCGAGTTTTTCGACAGGCATAACTGATTTCCTATTGAGGTTAAATTTTCCTATGTACCAGGTTGTCGCATCTGATTTAGATGGCACGCTGCTTTCCCCCGATCACACCCTGTCGCCTTACGCGAAAGAAACCTTAAAACTCCTGACTGCTCGTGGCGTGAACTTCGTTTTCGCGACCGGCCGCCACCACGTGGATGTGGGGCAGATCCGCGATAATCTGGACATCAAAGCGTACATGATCACCTCGAACGGTGCGCGCGTACACGACACCGACGGTAACCTGATCTTCACCCATAACCTCGACCGCGACATCGCCGCCGACCTGTTTGGCGTGGTGCACAGCAACCCGAATATCGTCACCAACGTCTACCGCAACGACGACTGGTTTATGAACCGTCATCGCCCGGATGAGATGCGCTTTTTCAAGGAAGCGGTGTTCAACTACACCCTGTACGAGCCAGGTTTGCTTGAGCCAGAAGGGATCAGCAAAGTGTTCTTCACCTGCGAAAGCCACGAAGAGCTGCTGCCGCTGGAGCAGGCCATTAACGCACGCTGGGGCGATCGCGTGAATGTCAGCTTCTCCACGCTCACCTGTCTGGAAGTGATGGCGGGCGGCGTGTCGAAAGGCCACGCGCTGGAAGCGGTTGCCAAACGCATGGGCTACGAGCTGAAAGATTGCATCGCCTTTGGCGATGGCATGAACGACGCGGAAATGCTGTCGATGGCCGGGAAAGGCTGCATCATGGAAAACGCACACCAGCGTCTGAAAGACATGCACCCGGAGCTGGAAGTGATCGGCACCAACGGCGACAACGCTGTGCCAAACTACCTGCGCAAGCTGTTCCTTGAATAATCTTCATTTGATTGTTTATTGCTCAGTTGTCAACTGAAGAGTTCGCTACAATGCCAGTCCTTCTTTCTGAGAGACATGCATTGTGGCGCTACTCATTATCACCACTATCCTGTGGGCCTTCTCGTTCAGCCTGATCGGTGAATACCTTGCCGGACACGTCGACAGCTACTTCTCCGTGCTGATGCGCGTTGGGCTGGCTGCGCTGGTGTTCCTGCCGTTCCTGCGCTTGCGCGGGCAAACCCTCAAAACCATTCTGCTGTACATGCTGGTGGGCGCGATGCAGCTCGGCATCATGTATCTGTTTAGCTTCCGCGCGTATGTCTATCTGTCGGTCTCGGAATTCCTGCTGTTTACGGTGCTGACGCCGCTCTATATCACCCTGATTTATGACCTGCTGAGCAAACGCCGCCTGCGCTGGGGCTATGTGCTGAGTGCGCTGCTGGCGGTGGCGGGTGCGGCGATTATTCGCTACGACAAAGTGAGCGATCACTTCTGGACCGGACTGATGTTTGTCCAGCTGGCGAATATCAGCTTTGCGATTGGGATGGTAGGCTACAAGCGCCTGATGGAGATCCACCCGATGCCGCAGCATAACGCCTTTGCCTGGTTCTACATGGGAGCGTTCATCGTCGCGGTGGTGGCGTGGTTTATGCTCGGCAATCCGCAAAAACTGCCGACCACCACGCTGCAATGGAGCGTGCTTATCTGGCTGGGCGTGGTCGCGTCAGGTTTAGGTTATTTCATGTGGAACTACGGTGCCACGCAGGTAGACGCCGGGACGCTGGGCATCATGAACAACGTTCACGTGCCCGCCGGGCTGCTGGTAAACCTGGCTATCTGGCAGGAACAACCGCACTGGCCAAGCTTTATTATTGGGGGAACGGTGATCCTGGCTTCGCTATGGGTGCATCGCCATTGGGTCGCTCCGCGCTCCGAACAAACGGCAAATGGTCGCAAGCGTGATTCCGCGCTGAGCGAATAAATGCTTCCGTCACCGGCTGACGCTGCTCGCCATCGCGCACGGCGGCGTACAGTCGGCTCCACAATCCCTCGCCCAGGGTTTTGGTCACTACCAGACCCTGGCGTTCAAAACTCTCCACCACCCAGTGCGGCAGCGCCGCGATCCCCATTTTCGCCGCCACCATCTGAATCAATAGCAGGGTGTTATCGACGCTTTTCAGGTTCGGGCTGATGCCCGCTGGTTGCAGGAAATGACGCCAGATATCCAGACGACTGCGCTGCACCGGATAAATCAGTAGCGTTTCGGTCGCCAGATCTTCCGGCGTCACGCGAGCTTTCAGCGCCAGCGGATGATCCGGGGCCAGCACCAGGCGCACTTCATAATCAAACATTGGCGAATAGTGCAGGCCGCTGCGCGGCAGAATATCGGAAGTCAGCACCAGATCCAGCTCGCCCTGTTGCAGAGAAGGCTGTGGGTCAAAGGTGACGCCCGATTTAAAGTCCATCTCGACCTGCGGATAGTTCTGGCGGAAATTCTCCAGCGCGGGCGTCAGCCACTGAATACAGCTGTGGCACTCGATGGCGATGCGCAGACGCGTCTGCTGCGGTTCATTGCAGGATTGCAGCGCACTGACGATCTGCGGCAGCACCTGATTAGCCAGCTGCAATAAAATCTCGCCCTGCGGCGTAAAGCGCAGCGGCTGACTCTTACGCACGAACAGGCGAAAACCAAGGCGCTGTTCCAGATCGCTGAACTGGTGTGACAGGGCGGATTGAGTTTGATGCAGCGTGGCCGCAGCCGCTGCGAGCGAACCGCAGTTCCGCAACGCTTGTAGCGTTTTCAGGTGTTTTATCTCGATCATGAAAGTCCTTCACTTCGCCATGAACATTTTGCGCTTGTGGATCATACAGTACCTTTACATTATGGATGTGTAAACATCTGGATGGCTAAATAACAAATTCCATAAGAGGCAGCGACATGACAATTATTAACCACACCCTCGGTTTCCCTCGCGTTGGCCTGCGTCGCGAGCTGAAAAAAGCACAAGAAAGCTACTGGGCGGGCAACTCCACCCGTGAAGAACTGCTGGCGGTGGGGCGTGAACTGCGCGCTCGCCACTGGGATCAACAAAAACAGGCAGGTGTGGATCTGCTGCCGGTGGGCGATTTCGCCTGGTACGACCATGTTCTGACCACCAGCCTGCTGCTCGGCAACGTGCCGGCTCGTCATCAGAACAACGATGGATCGGTAGATATCGACACCCTGTTCCGCCTGGGCCGTGGCCGCGCACCGACCGGTGAGCCCGCTGCAGCAGCGGAAATGACCAAATGGTTCAACACTAACTATCACTACATGGTGCCGGAGTTCGTGAAAGGCCAGCAGTTCAAACTGACCTGGACCCAGCTTCTGGATGAAGTGGACGAAGCGCTGGCGCTGGGCCACAAAATCAAACCTGTGCTGCTCGGCCCGGTCACCTACCTGTGGCTGGGGAAAGTCAAAGGCGAACAGTTTGACCGCCTGAGCCTGCTGAATGACATCCTGCCGGTGTACCAGCAGGTGCTGGCGGAACTGGCAAAACGCGGCGTCGAGTGGGTACAAATCGACGAACCGGCGCTGGTGCTGGAGCTGCCGCAAGAGTGGCTGGACGCGTTCAAACCGGCTTACGATGCGCTGGCTGGCCGGGTCAAACTGCTGCTGACCACCTATTTTGAAGGCGTCACGCCGAACCTCGACACCATTACCGCCCTGCCGGTACAGGGCCTGCACGTGGACCTGGTTCACGGCAAAGACGACGTGGCGGAAATTCACAAACGTCTGCCATCTGACTGGCTGCTTTCTGCCGGCCTGGTGAATGGTCGTAACGTCTGGCGCGCCGATCTCACCGAGAAATACGCGCAGATCAAAGACATCGTCGGCAAACGTGATCTGTGGGTAGCTTCTTCATGCTCCCTGCTGCACAGCCCGATCGACCTGAGCGTCGAAACGCGCCTCGATGCGGAAGTGAAAAGCTGGTTTGCCTTCGCCCTGCAAAAATGTGAAGAACTGGCCCTGCTGCGCGATGCGTTAAACAGCGGCGACACGGCGGCGATTACCGAATGGAGCGCCCCAATTCAGGCGCGTCGCCACTCGACTCGCGTTCACAATGCGGCGGTGGAAAAACGTCTGGCGGCGATCACCGCCAAAGACAGCCAGCGTGAAAATGCCTACGAAGTGCGTGCTGAAGCCCAGCGTGCGCGCTTTAATCTGCCGGCCTGGCCGACCACCACCATCGGCTCATTCCCGCAGACCACTGAAATCCGCGGTCTGCGCCTGGACTTCAAAAAAGGCAATCTCGACGCTAACAACTACCGCACCGGCATCGCGGAACATATCAAACAGGCGATTGTTGAGCAGGAACGTCTGGGTCTGGACGTGCTGGTCCACGGCGAAGCCGAGCGTAATGACATGGTCGAGTATTTCGGCGAGCACCTGGACGGATTCGTCTTCACCCAGAACGGCTGGGTGCAGAGCTACGGCTCCCGCTGCGTGAAACCACCGGTTGTCATTGGCGACGTCAGCCGTCCGGAAGCGATCACCGTCGAGTGGGCGAAGTATGCCCAGTCCCTGACCGACAAGCCGGTGAAAGGCATGCTGACCGGTCCGGTGACCATTCTGTGCTGGTCCTTCCCGCGCGAAGACGTGACCCGCGAAACCATCGCCAAACAGATTGCCCTGGCGCTGCGTGATGAAGTGGCGGATCTGGAAGCAGCCGGGATCGGCATCATCCAGATTGACGAACCGGCCCTGCGCGAAGGTTTACCGCTGCGTCGCAGCGACTGGGCGGCGTACCTGGAGTGGGGCGTGGAAGCGTTCCGCATCAACGCCGCCGTGGCAAAGAACGACACGCAGATCCACACCCACATGTGTTACTGCGAATTTAACGACATCATGGACTCTATTGCCGCGCTGGATGCTGACGTGATCACCATCGAAACCTCACGTTCAGATATGGAGCTGCTGGAGTCGTTCGAAGAGTTCGACTACCCGAACGAAATCGGGCCGGGTGTGTACGACATTCACTCCCCGAACGTGCCAAGCGTGGAGTGGATCGAAGCTCTGCTGCAAAAAGCCGCCCAGCGTATTCCGGCGGAGCGTCTGTGGGTTAACCCGGACTGCGGCCTGAAAACCCGCGGTTGGCCAGAAACCCGCGCTGCGCTGGCGAACATGGTGAAAGCTGCGCAGAATCTGCGTCAGGCGTAATGTGAAATGGCCGGGCAACCGCCCGGCCTAAGCATGGCCTTCCATGAGGCGGCTGATGTGAATGCTCAACCACGTCAGCTCGTCTTTTGGAAGCGTAAGCTGATATTTATCCTGCACGTAATCGCGAATCACCCAGGCGACGGTCATTGCGTCCGGGCGATGGCGCATTAATTCCTGGTAAAAATCCTCGGTCTCGCTGACCACAATTTTTCCGGTTAATACTCGCTCGGCAAAATAGCGCAAATGCGTGATAAAACGCCGGTAGTTAACCGACTCCGTATCAATCGTTTTGCTCAGTTTGTAGCGCACGATTTCAGCGATGCGGTTGACCAGTTCGACCTGCTGATGCGCGGAATTATCATCATCCTGACTGCTGGCGTTAATCAGATGAAACGCGATATTAACCGCTTCATCCTCCGGCAGCTCAACGTCAAAGCGCTCATTCACTTTTGCCCGCGCCTGCATCCCGACGCTGTGTTCCTGCGGGTAGTAGCGTTTCACTTCCCAGCTCAGTTTATTCAGAATCAGCTGTCCGTTGCGGCAGCGTTCCACGGCAAAATGCAGATGCTCGGCGAGAGTAAACAGCAAGACGGAATTCAGTTTTTCACCGCACTGGCTACGAGCGAGGGTCAGAATCTCATGGCTAATTTCAAAGAGTGCCGCAGGGATGGTATCCGTCAGTGATAAAAAATGGCGTGATTTCAGGTCACTGAGTGGCAGAAAAACTTTCTCTACCTGCGCCAGATCGATGTGCGTGCCAGGTTTGGCTCCGAAACCAATCCCCTTGCCAAACAGGATCATTTCCCGCTGGTCGTTATCAACCAGCAGCATACTGTTATTGAGCGATTTCTTTATCGTAATCACGGTTATTCCTGCGGCCTGGCCGTTTAGCTCATGTCAGCGCCATTGCTGGCAATCACTCTCTGGTACCACCAGAAGGAGTCTTTTTTCAGGCGCTTTAAGGTACCGTTGCCTTCATCATCCTGGTCGACATAAATAAAGCCGTAGCGCTTGGACATCTGCGAGGTACCCGCGCTGATAATGTCGATACAACCCCAGGTGGTGAATCCCATCACATCTACCCCTTCGTTAATAGCTGCCAAAGTTTGCTCGAAGTGGGCGCGGAAATAGTCGATGCGATAGCTGTCGTGGATTTTCCCTTCTTCAACAATATCTTTTGCGCCCAGTCCATTCTCGACAATAAACAGCGGCTTCTGGTAGCGATCGTAAAGTTCGAGCAGGGAAATTTTGAGCCCAATGGGGTCAATCTGCCATCCCCATTCGGATGCCGGCAAATACGGGTTTTTGACACCCAGAATTGTGTTGCCTGCGGTGCGCTCGACGTCCGCCTGCGTTGATTCAGTGAGCGACATGTAATAGCTAAAGGAGACGAAATCGACGGTATTTTCTTTGAGGATGCGTTGATCGTCTGCCTGCATCTCAATCTGAATATCGCGGCTGGCGAGATCGCGCAGGATCAACGGTGGATATTCGCCAAACACCTGCACATCGGCATAGAAATAGTTTTCGAGATTCTTTTTCAGCGTGGCCTCTACGTCTTGCGGGCGACAGCTGTGCGGATAGGTGGTGAGTTTGGTGAGCATACACCCAACCTGGCTGCCTGGAATTTTGGCGTGGCAGTCGCGAGTCACCAGCGCAGACGCAACGAACTGGTGGTGCAGCCCCTGATAAATATCCTGCTTTGCTTTCCCTGGTGCACTTTTCTCTTCACGGATCCCGGCGGTAGTAAACGGGTGGCGATGAATACTGTCGATCTCGTTAAACGTGAGCCAGTAGCGCACCAAATCTTTATAGCGATCGAAGCAGACATTGCTGAAGCGCACGAAAGCGTCAACTACGTTGCGATTCACCCAGCCGTTATACTTTTCGCTTAGCGCCAGCGGCATTTCGTAATGTGAAAGCGTCACGAGCGGCTCAATATTGTGGCGGCGCAGTTCGCGGAACATCTCTTCGTAAAACTGCAGGCCAGCTTCATTTGGCGCGGCGTCTTCACCGGTCGGGAAAATACGCGACCAGGCGATAGATACGCGTAAAACCTTAAAGCCCATCTCGGCAAACAGGGCGATATCGTCTTTGTAGTGGTGGTAAAAATCTATGCCACGCCGCTTCGGGTACAACGCATCGTTACGGCCTTCAAACGCATCGCGAATGTTGTCATCCGTTAGCGCCATGTGGGCGTCATAGTCTTTCAGCGATAGATTGGGCTTCCAGGTGATGGCGTCAGCGACTGACGGTCCTTTGCCGTCAACGTTCCATGCCCCTTCAGCCTGATTAGCGGCAATCGCGCCGCCCCATAAAAAACCTTGCGGAAATGGGAGGGATTTATCCATTACACGGACTCCTTAAGCGTCATGATGATATGAGGGTGAGTGTCTTTATTGTTGTTACTGCCTGGTGTCAGCGAGAATCTTTCGCCATTTGTCACCACCATCACCACCACCGGGTCCAGCCCGGCGGCGGTGATGGTGTCGAGAGAAAATTCAATCAGTACGTCGCCTTCTTTCACCTGCTGACCTTCTTTCACCCGCGGGTGGAATCCTTCGCCCTGTAGCCTGATGGTGTCGATGCCGATGTGAAAAATCAGTTCAACGCCCGTATCGGTCAACAGACTCAATGCGTGACCACTTTCAAACACGTTCACCACTGTGCCGTGGGCGGGGGCGCGCAGAACGCCCTGAGAAGGGATGATAGCGATGCCATCTCCCATGATCTTGCGTGAGAAAACGTCGTCATTGACGCTCTCAAGAGGGATGATTTTCCCTTCTACGGGGCGGATAAAGGTCAGTGCGCTGGACTGCTCCGAGACGTTATCGCGCCATAAAAGCAGTGCGCTGAGGAAGGCGATGACAAAAGACAAGCCTGCACCGGCGAAGGCCCAGACGATGTTCATGGGATTATCAGGTGAAACAAACATGGAAATACTGGCAAGCCCTGGGCCGACCAGCGCAAAGGCTTCTATGGCCATCCAGCCAATAAACGCGCCGCCAACCAGGCTGCCCGCAATCACGCTGTAGAGTGCTTTTTTGTTCAGGAGCGTGACGCCATACAAGGCGGGTTCGGTAATACCAAATAGCGCTGAAATACCTGCTGAGAACGCGGTGGATTTCAGGACTTTATCCTTGCTCTTTAACGCGATCGCCAGACATGCCCCAGATTCGGCGATGTTATGCGCCAGCGATGCGGGTAAATAAAGCATTTCGCGACCAAACTGACTCATTGATGCCACTGCATAAGGCAGCATGGGTTTATGCATCCCGGCGGCGACCATAAAGGGCAGCGCGGCTGCGAGCAAACCCGTCGCCACAAATCCCAGCTTGCCATACAGCCATAAGATCACGGTGGCCAGCCCGGCACCAAGTTCATATCCTAACGGCCCGAGAATCAACAAAGTGACCGGTACGGTGACCAGAAGCGAGAGCATCGGCGAGAGGAAAATACGCAGTGCGCCTGGAGAATAGCGGTTAAACAATTTCTCGGTCTGAGCGTAAAACAGCACGCAAAGAATGGCCGGGAAGACCTGAGAGGCATACGCCACATTGCGCAGATCGAACGACATAAACTCAGCGCCATCAGCGAGTTGCTTCGTCATCGCCGGTAACACCATCACTGCAACGGCCGAGACAGCAACCAGTACGTTCACTTTTAGCTTCGTCGCGGTGGTAATTGCGACCAGAATCGGGAGGAAATAGAGCGGGGCAGAGCCGATGTTATCCAGCACTTTGTAGGTGGAACTGTCGCGACTAAGCCAGCCGAGTACGTCGAGCAGTAACAGGAGCGATTTGAGTACCCCACCGCCCGCGATGGCGGGTACCAGTGGCTGAAATACGCTAATGACAAAGTCGACAATTTGCGCGCCACGGTTAGGTTTTGCGGTCTGAGCTGGTGCATTTGCCTGTGGCGAACCGACAAGTGAGCGTGCCGCTTCATAAACCTGAACCACCTCATGGCCGATGATCACCTGGCACTGCACGTTAACACGCACGCCCAGCACGCCGTCAATTTTCGCCAGTGCTGTCTCGTTCACTTTGCTGTTGTCGTACAGACTCAACCGTAAACGGGTGGAGCAATGTTCAAGATGTTCGATGTTTTCAGCGCCACCCACCTGGGCGATGATATCCAGTGCTGTCTGCAAGTGATTCATGTCTGGCCCCTGTCTCCAGAGCAAAAAAAAAGACCTGAAGCCCATTCCTCCTGAGAAGGAGAGATGGGCTTCAGGTCTTGCCTACGGATCGTAGTTACACGCCTGTGCTTTTATATCGACCAAAATCTGTTGAAAAGTCAAACAACCGCTGCGGGTGTTGCGTCAATGTGTGAGCGACTTAACTCTTTTTCGCGCCATACTGCCTGAACCACGCCAGCATTCTCTGCCAGCCATCTTTGGCGGACTCTTGGTGATAGCTCGGGCGATAATCAGCGTTAAAGGCGTGGCCCGCGTCGGGATAAACGACGATCTCGGCTTTGGCATTGGCGGCACGCAGCGCCTGACGCATGGTCTCTACGCTCTCAAGCGTGATCCCGGTATCCTGTCCGCCGTAAAGGCCCAGGACTGGCGCGTTAAGATCGGTGGCGATATCCACCGGATGTTTCGGCGAATTCAGCGTTTTCTCACCGACCAGTTTGCCATACCACGCCACAGCAGCCTTAAGCTGCGGATTGTGCGCGGCATACAGCCAACTGATACGCCCGCCCCAGCAAAAACCGGTTACCAACAGACGATGCGAATCGCCGCCGTTACGCGCCGCCCAGCTCGCCACGTGGTCCAGATCGGCCAGGACCTGTGCATCCGGCACTTTGCTGACCAGATTGCTGAAAAGGGTCGGAATATCGCTGTAGTCGTTCGGGTCGCCCTGACGGAAATAGAGCTCCGGTGCGACGGCCAGATAACCTTCCAGCGCCAGTCGGCGACAGATATCGCGAATATGTTCATGAACGCCAAAAATTTCCTGAACCACAATCACGATCGGCAATGGACCGTCTGCCTGTTTCGGGCGCGCGTGGTAGGCGGGCATGTTCTCACCCTGCGACGGGATCGAGGTTTCGCCAGACGTTATGGCTTCTTCTGACGTCGAGACAATAGTGGAGGCGAGAGGGGCTGCAGCAGGTGCAAAATGGGTCCTTTGTGTCATGGTATTCTCCGTACCCGTAAGCGCAAAAGTAAATATAGACCTCAAGTTAACAACTCACAGTGCCCGAAACGGGCTATCTTTTGTGCAGCTAAGAACGATAAAACTTGTTAATGTGATGTAAATCACTATTTTATGGAAATTAACTGCAACCATTTTCATTCATGGTGAGGTGCGTCACGAAATTAAGCCTGGTGCTTCTGTAAAGTACCGTTTTACTTCTTCTGACACACCGACCCACAGAGGAGTCACCTATGTCTAAGTCTGATGTTTTTCATCTCGGCCTCACTAAAAACGATTTACAAGGGGCTACGCTGGCTATCGTCCCTGGCGATCCTGAGCGTGTGGAAAAGATCGCCGCGCTGATGGATAAGCCGGTTAAGCTGGCAGCGCATCGTGAATTCACCACCTGGCGTGCAGAGCTGGATGGCAAAGCGGTTATCGTGTGCTCGACCGGTATCGGCGGCCCGTCTACCTCTATTGCCGTGGAAGAGCTGGCGCAACTGGGCATTCGTACTTTCCTGCGTATCGGTACTACCGGTGCAATTCAGCCGCATATCAGCGTCGGTGACGTGCTGGTGACCACTGCGTCCGTGCGTCTGGACGGGGCAAGCCTGCACTTTGCGCCGATGGAATTCCCGGCGGTTGCGGACTTCGAATGTACGACGGCGCTGGTTGAAGCGGCTAAATCTATCGGTGCGACCACCCACATCGGCGTGACCGCCTCTTCTGACACCTTCTACCCAGGCCAGGAGCGTTACGACACCTTCTCTGGTCGCGTGGTCAGCCGTTTCAAAGGCTCCATGGAAGAGTGGCAGTCGATGGGCGTCATGAACTACGAAATGGAATCTGCAACGCTGCTGACCATGTGCGCAAGCCAGGGTCTACGTGCGGGTATGGTGGCGGGCGTTATCGTCAACCGTACCCAGCAAGAGATCCCGAACGCAGAAACTATGAAGCAGACAGAAAGCCACGCGGTGAAGATCGTGGTTGAAGCGGCTCGCCGCCTGATCTAATCGCACTGCATTCTGTTCAAGGCCGACGCGTTCGGCCTTTTCTTTTTGCGTAACGCCTCGCAGGAAAGCCCTTTCAAACTGGACGTTTATACAGCACAATTATATTTTGTGCGGTAACGGTTTGACGCAGGGGGCGTAGTGGACATCTCAATCATCATTTATGCGGCGATAGCGCTGGCGGGCTTAGCCATTGGCTGGCTGATTTCCGGCTATCAACACGCGCAGCACAAAGCCGAACAACTGGCCGATCGTGAAGAGATGGTGGCTGAGCTCAGCGCGACGAAACAGCAGTTGGCTCAGAGCAACCACTGGCGCGATGAATGCGAGTTGCTTAACAACGAATTGCGCAATCTGCGCGATATCAATACCTCCCTCGAAGCCGATCTCCGCGAAGTGACCACCCGTCTGGAATCTACTCAGCTGCATGCGGAGGATAAAATCCGCCAGATGATCAACAGCGAACAGCGCCTCAGCGAGCAGTTCGAAAACCTCGCCAACCGTATTTTCGAACACAGTAACCGCCGCGTCGATGAACAAAACCGCCAAAGCCTGAATGGCCTGCTGACGCCGCTGCGTGAACAGCTCGACGGATTTCGTAAACAGGTACAGGACAGCTTTGGCATGGAAGCGCGTGAGCGCCACACGCTGGCGCACGAGATCCGTAATCTTCAACAGCTAAACGCGCAAATGGCGCAAGAGGCGGTCAATCTGACGCGCGCGCTCAAAGGTGATAACAAAACTCAGGGCAACTGGGGCGAAGTCGTGCTGACTCGTGTACTGGAGGCTTCCGGGCTGCGCGATGGCCACGAATATGAAACTCAGGTCAGCATCGAGACCGATACCCGCTCGCGAATGCAGCCCGATGTGATTGTGCGTTTGCCGCAGGGCAAAGACGTGGTTATCGATGCCAAAATGACGCTGGTGGCCTACGAGCGCTACTTCAATGCCGAAGACGACTTCACCCGCGAATCTGCGCTGCAGGAACACATCGCTTCCGTGCGAAACCATATCCGCCTGTTGGGCCGTAAGGATTACCAGCAGCTTCCCGGCCTGCGTTCGCTGGACTATGTGCTGATGTTTATCCCCGTCGAGCCGGCGTTTTTACTGGCGCTCGACAGGCAGCCGGAGCTGATCACTGAAGCGCTGAAAAACAACATTATGCTAGTGAGTCCAACCACGCTGCTGGTGGCGTTGCGTACCATAGCTAACCTGTGGCGTTACGAACATCAGAGCCGCAACGCGCAGCAGATCGCCGATCGTGCCAGCAAGCTGTATGACAAAATGCGCCTGTTTGTCGACGATATGACATCCGTAGGGCAAAGCCTGGATCGCGCGCAGGATAACTACCGTCAGGCGATGAAAAAACTCTCATCCGGACGCGGCAATTTACTCTCCCAGGCCGAGGCATTCCGCACGCTGGGCGTGGAGGTGAAGCGCGAGATTAATCCGGAATTGGCCGAACAAGCCGTTGCGCAGGATGAGGAATACCGTCTGCGCGGTGCGGATAGTGAGCAAAATATACGCAGTAGCGACAATGATTTAGTGGCGCAAACGTCGTCCGAAACGCAGTCAGAGCGATTCTTCCAGGGTGGTTGAATCGTAGGGCAAACGCGTCCAATCTGATACACTTCACGCACATTTGACTGATTAGCAGGCACTGAGATGGTTGAAGATTCACAAGAAACAACGCACTTTGGCTTCCAGACTGTCGCCAAAGAGCAGAAAGCTGACATGGTGGCCCACGTATTCCATTCTGTGGCGTCAAAGTACGATGTCATGAATGACCTGATGTCATTCGGCATTCATCGCTTGTGGAAGCGTTTTACTATCGACTGTAGCGGTGTTCGCCGTGGTCAAACCGTTCTGGATCTTGCTGGGGGTACCGGCGATTTGACCGCCAAGTTCTCCCGTATGGTCGGTGAAACAGGTCGCGTAGTGCTGGCTGATATCAACGATTCAATGCTGAAAATGGGGCGCGAAAAGCTGCGCAACATCGGCGTTGTCGGTAACGTTGAATATGTCCAGGCTAACGCAGAAGCCCTGCCGTTCCCGGATAACACCTTCGATTGCATCACCATCTCTTTTGGCCTGCGCAATGTCACCGAAAAAGAGAAAGCGCTGCGCTCCATGTACCGCGTGCTGAAGCCGGGTGGACGTCTGCTGGTGCTGGAATTTTCCAAACCGATTATTGAACCGCTGAGTAAAGCGTATGACGCCTACTCGTTCCACATCTTGCCGCGTATTGGTGAGATGGTGGCTAACGACGCAGAAAGCTATCGCTATCTGGCGGAATCTATCCGTATGCACCCGGATCAGGAAACATTAAAAGCCATGATGCAGGATGCCGAGTTTGAAAACGTTGAGTACTTCAACCTGACGGCGGGTGTTGTCGCGCTGCATCGCGGCTACAAGTTCTGAGTGGAGGCAAATCATGCCTTTTAAACCGTTAATCAGCGCAGGCATCGAGAATGTCCTGAACACCTTTCTTTATCGCTCGCCGGCGCTGAAAACGGCGCGTCAGCGACTGAACGGGAAGGTGCTGCGTGTCGTCTTAAAAGAGTTCTCGACGCCGCTGGTGTTGGTCTTCAGTGAGCGCCAGCTTGATGTGTTGGGAGAGTGGGAAGGCGAGGCCGACTGTTCTGTCATCACACACATGAACGTGCTGCCAAAACTGCGCGACCGCCAGCAATTGACGGCGCTGATTCGCAGCGGCGAGCTGGAAGTTGAAGGCGATCTTCAGGTGGTACAAAACTTCGTTGCTCTGGCCGATCTGGCCGAGTTTGATCCGGCGGAGTTGTTAGCTCCTTACACTGGCGACATTGTGGCTGAAGGCATCGGTAAGTTTATTCGCGGTGGCTCGTCGTTTTTAAGTAAAGGGATGCAACGTCAGCAACGATACGTTGCCGAAGTGCTAACCGAAGAGTGGCGCATGGCGCCCGGTCCACTGGAGATGGCGTGGTTTGCGGAAGAGTCTGCTGCCGTTGAACGTGCTGTTGACGCGTTTACCCAACGCCTGGAAAAACTGGAGGGCAAATGACGCCTGGTGAAATTCGGCGCCTCTACTTTATCGTTCGCACCTTTTTGAGTTACGGGCTCGACGAGCTTATCCCCAAAATGCGTATTACGCTACCGCTGCGAATCGGTCGGCGTATGTTGTTCTGGATGCCAAATCGTCATAAAGACCAGCCGCTGGGCGAGCGTTTACGCCTGGCGTTGCAGGAGCTTGGTCCGGTCTGGATTAAATTCGGGCAGATGCTCTCGACCCGCCGCGATCTCTTCCCACCGCAAATTGCCGATCAGCTGGCGTTGTTACAGGACCGCGTGGCACCCTTCGACGGTGCGCGAGCCAAACAGCAAATCGAAGAGGCGATGGGGAACATTCCGGTTGAAACCTGGTTTGATGATTTCGAAATCACCCCGCTGGCCTCTGCATCCATTGCTCAGGTACACACCGCACGGCTGAAAGAGAACGGCAAAGAGATCGTCATCAAGGTGATCCGCCCGGATATCCTGCCGGTTATCAAAGCGGACATGAAGCTGATTTACCGTCTGGCGCGCTGGGTTCCCCGTTTGCTGCCGGATGGCCGTCGTCTGCGTCCAATGGAAGTGGTCCGCGAGTATGAAAAAACGCTGATCGACGAGTTGAATTTACTGCGCGAATCAGCCAACGCCATCCAGCTGCGCCGTAACTTTGAAAACAGCCCGATGCTGTACGTACCGGAAGTCTATTCCGACTACTGCAGTCAGAACATGATGGTCATGGAGCGCATCTACGGTATTCCCGTTTCGGATGTGGTGGCGTTGGAAAAGCAGGGTACCAACATGAAACTGCTGGCTGAACGCGGGGTGCAGGTATTTTTCACCCAGGTGTTCCGCGACAGTTTCTTCCACGCTGATATGCATCCAGGTAACATCTTCGTGAGTTACGAGCACCCGGAAGATCCGAAGTATATCGGCATCGACTGCGGGATTGTCGGCTCTCTCAACAAAGAAGATAAACGCTACCTGGCAGAGAACTTTATCGCCTTCTTTAACCGCGATTACCGCAAGGTGGCTGAGTTGCACGTCGACTCTGGCTGGGTCCCACCGGATACCAACGTCGAAGAGTTTGAGTTTGCGATCCGCACCGTCTGCGAGCCGATTTTTGAAAAGCCGCTGTCGGAAATCTCGTTTGGTCACGTGCTGTTGAATCTGTTTAATACCGCGCGACGCTTCAATATGGAAGTGCAGCCGCAGTTAGTTTTACTCCAGAAAACACTACTTTACGTTGAGGGCGTAGGCCGCCAGCTCTATCCTCAGTTAGACTTATGGAAGACAGCGAAACCTTTCCTGGAGTCGTGGATCAAGGATCAGGTCGGTATTCCTTCGCTGGTGCGCGCTTTCAAAGAGAAAGCGCCGTTCTGGATCGAAAAAATGCCGGAGATTCCTGAACTGGTTTACGACACTTTGCGTCAGAGCAAGAACCTTCAGCACAGCATGGATAAAATCGCCCGCGAGCTTCAGTCCAACCGCGTACGTCAGGGACAATCTCGCTATCTCTTTGGGATAGGTGCAACGCTGTTGCTCAGTGGCACACTGTTGCTGATTAATCGCCCGGACTGGGAGATGATGCCCGCCTGGGTGATGGCCGGAGGCCTTGTGGTCTGGCTGATTGGCTGGAGAAAAACGCGCTGAATTTGCGTCGCTATCGCCGGGTTGCATACGTATAATGCAACCTGATTAATTAATCATCATCTATCGAGGATGTAGTATGGGTGGTATCAGTATCTGGCAATTGTTAATCATTGCCGTCATCGTCGTGCTGCTGTTTGGCACTAAAAAGCTCGGTTCTATCGGTTCCGACCTTGGCGCGTCCATCAAAGGCTTCAAGAAAGCCATCAGCGATGATGAAGATAAAGACAAGCAGGAAAAATCCAGCCAGGATGCGGATTTCACGGCTAAATCTCTCGCTGATAAACAAGACGAAGCCAAAAAGGAAGACGCTAAACGCCACGATAAAGAGCAGGTGTAAGTCGTGTTTGATATTGGTTTTGGTGAACTGCTGCTGGTATTCGTGATTGGCCTGATCGTATTAGGCCCGCAGCGTTTACCCGTGGCAGTAAAAACTGTTGCGGGCTGGGTGCGCGCGCTGCGTTCGCTGGCCACGACGGTACAAAATGAACTGGCGCAGGAACTCAAGCTTCAGGAGTTTCAGGACAGCCTGAAAAAGGTTGAGAAGGCGAGCATGGATAACCTGTCGCCGGAACTGAAAGCCTCGATGGATGAATTGCGTGAAGCCGCAGAGTCCATGAAGCGCTCATACAGTGTCAACGATCCTGAAAAAGCGAGCGATGAAGCCAACACCATTCGTAATCCGTTAGTGAAGGATAACGAAGCGCAGCATGAAGGTGTGACGCCTGCCGATGCCGAGCATCAAGCCAGCGCACCGGCGCAAGCACCTGTTGAACAAGAATCCATGTCAGCGCAAGAGCCTGGGGTTAAACCAAAGGCAGCAGAAGTTAAAGCCGCCGCACCCGTTCCTGAATCCGCCCCTTCGTCGAGTGATAAAGCGTAAACATGGCAGTAGATGATACTCAACCACTCATTACGCATCTCATAGAGCTGCGTAAGCGCCTGTTAAACAGCATTATTGCTGTTTTTCTGATCTTCATTTGTCTGGTCTATTTCGCCAACGACATCTACCAGATTGTCTCCGCGCCGTTGATCAAGCAAATGCCGCTGGGCGCCACCATGATTGCCACCGACGTGGCGTCTCCATTCTTTACGCCGATCAAGCTGACGTTCTGGGTTTCGCTGATTGCCTCCGCACCCGTGATTCTGTACCAGGTGTGGGCGTTTGTCGCACCAGCGCTGTACAAACACGAACGCAAGCTGGTTATCCCACTGCTGGTTTCCAGTTCGCTGCTGTTTTACATCGGCATGGCGTTTGCGTATTTCGTCGTCTTCCCGCTGGCCTTTGGCTTCCTGACGCATACCGCGCCGGAAGGGGTTCAGGTATCGACGGACATCGCCAGCTATCTCAGCTTTGTGATGGCGTTATTCATGGCGTTTGGCGTGGCCTTCGAAGTACCGGTCGCCATCGTCTTGCTGTGCTGGATGGGCGTGACCACGCCGGACGATCTGCGTAAGAAGCGCCCGTATATGCTGGTCGGTGCGTTTGTCGTGGGTATGCTGCTGACGCCACCGGATGTCTTCTCGCAAACACTGCTGGCGATACCAATGTATTGCCTGTTTGAAGTTGGCGTATTCTTCTCGCGATTCTATGTGGGTAAACGACGCGCACCGGATGACGAAGAAGATGAGGCTGAGAAGCCGACAGAAGAGTAAAACCAGCCGCCCGACAGGGCGGTTGTTATATGGGAGATAGCATGTTTGATATTGGACTGAATCTGACCAGCCCGCAGTTTGCGAAAGACCGCGATGAAGTCGTGGCGCGCGCGTTTTCTGCTGGCGTCAAAGGACTGCTGCTGACGGGCACTAATCTTGAGGAAAGTCAGCACGCACAGCAGTTGGCTCAAAGTATTGATCGCTGCTGGTCCACCGCAGGCGTGCATCCTCATGACAGCAGTCACTGGACCGATGAAAGCGCCGAGTTGTTGTATGCGCTGGCGAATACGCCAGAAGTGGTGGCAATCGGCGAATGTGGCCTCGATTTCAATCGCAATTTTTCTACCCCAGCGGAGCAGGAACGGGCCTTCACCGCACAGCTGGCGCTGGCAGCAGAACTCGGGATGCCGGTGTTTATGCACTGTCGCGATGCCCATGAACGCTTTCTGGCGCTGCTGGAACCCTGGCTGGATAAACTCCCTGGCGCAGTCCTGCACTGTTTTACCGGCTCCCGTCAGGAGGCTATGGATTGTCTGGATCGTGGGTTGTATCTGGGCATTACCGGCTGGGTGTGCGACGAGCGTCGTGGGCTGGAACTGCGCGAGCTGTTGCCGGTCATTCCTGCCGATCGGCTGCTGGTCGAAACGGATGCGCCGTATCTTCTGCCGCGCGATATGCGCCCCAAACCCGCGTCGCGGCGCAATGAACCGGCTTATCTGGGCCATATCCTTGAGCGGATTGCGCACTGGCGGGGTGAGGAACTGGCCTGGCTGGACGCGCAGACGGATGACAACGTGCGTCGTTTGTTTGGCGTAACGTTTTAAACTTTGCGGAATTCAGTGTTTTTGACGCTCTGACGGACCTGCTTATTGAGAAAATTCAGCAGCAGCATAGAACGCGCTTCGCCGTCTGGCTCCGCAAAAATCGCCTGGAATCCTTCGAATGCGCCTTCGGTGATAACCACGTTATCGCCGGGGAAGGGCGTATCAGGATCGGTGATATCTTCCGGCTGTTGATAGACCGAAAGCTGGTGGATCACGGTAGAAGGCACGGTAGCGGGTTGTGAACCAAAGCGCACGAAGTGGCTGACACCACGGGTGGCGTTGATGGTGGTGGTGTGGATCACTTCCGGGTCGAATTCGACGAAAAGATAGTTGGGGAACAGCGGTTCACTGACCGTCGTACGCTTGCCGCGCAGCAATTTTTCGAGCGTAATAACGGGCATCAGACAATTCACTGCCTGACGCTCAAGATGTTCTTGCGCACGCTGAATCTGTCCACGTTTGCAATACAATAAATACCAGGCTTGCATAATCACTCTTTCCCTTTGTTCGCGGCGCAAGCATATCAAAACCCCGTCGGGATCGCTAAGGTGATTATAATGGCCGAAAGGGGAAGTTGAGGCAGAACTTCACGCTTATTTAACAAAATTACAGCGTCATGATGACGAACGCCGTATAATGAAGCGCTTACCGAGAGGCCATGACTAACTGCATGAAATACCACGATCTACGCGACTTCCTGGCGCTGCTTGAAAAGCAGGGCGAACTCAAACGCATTAAGCACCCTGTTGATCCTTATCTGGAAATGACAGAAATCGCCGACCGCACCCTGCGTGCCGGTGGCCCCGCGCTGCTGTTTGAAAATCCCAAAGGCTACACCATGCCGGTGCTCTGCAACCTGTTCGGCACGCCAAAGCGTGTGGCGATGGGCATGGGGCAGGAAGATGTCAGTGCCCTGCGCGAAGTCGGTAAACTGCTGGCTTTCCTGAAAGAACCTGAGCCGCCGAAAGGCTTCCGCGACCTGTTCGACAAACTGCCGCAGTTTAAGCAGGTGCTGAACATGCCGACCAAACGCCTGCGCGGTGCGCCGTGCCAGCAGAAAATCCTCGAAGGTGACGCCGTCGATCTGACGCAAATCCCGATTATGCAGTGCTGGCCGGAAGATGCCGCGCCGCTGATCACCTGGGGTTTGACCGTCACCCGTGGTCCACACAAAGAGCGCCAGAATCTCGGTATTTATCGCCAGCAGTTAATTGGCAAAAACAAATTGATCATGCGCTGGCTGTCGCATCGCGGCGGCGCGCTTGATTTCCAGGAGTGGTGCGCGGCGCATCCGGGCGAGCGTTTCCCGGTTTCGGTGGCGCTCGGTGCCGATCCGGCGACCATTCTCGGCGCGGTGACGCCGGTTCCTGATACCCTTTCGGAATACGCTTTCGCGGGCCTGCTGCGCGGCACCAAAACCGAAGTGGTGAAGTGTATTTCCAACGACCTCGAAGTGCCGGCCAGCGCGGAAATCGTGCTCGAAGGCTACATCGAACAGGGCGAGCTGGCACCCGAAGGGCCTTATGGCGACCACACGGGATACTACAATGAAGTGGATAGTTTCCCGGTGTTTACCGTGACGCATATTACCCAGCGTGACGATGCGATTTATCACTCGACCTATACTGGCCGTCCGCCAGATGAACCTGCGGTATTAGGCGTCGCGCTGAACGAAGTGTTTGTACCGATTCTGCAAAAGCAGTTCCCGGAAATTGTCGATTTCTATCTGCCGCCGGAAGGGTGCTCCTATCGCCTGGCGGTGGTGACAATCAAGAAACAGTACGCAGGTCACGCCAAGCGCGTGATGATGGGCGTTTGGTCATTCCTGCGCCAGTTTATGTATACCAAATTTGTTATTGTCTGCGATGACGACGTCAATGCCCGCGACTGGAATGACGTTATCTGGGCCATCACCACGCGGATGGACCCGGCGCGCGACACGGTGTTAGTGGAAAACACACCGATTGATTATCTGGATTTTGCCTCGCCGGTTTCTGGGCTTGGTTCAAAAATGGGACTGGATGCCACCAATAAATGGCCCGGCGAAACCGAGCGTGAATGGGGTCGCCCGATTAAAAAAGATCCTGAAGTGACCGCGCGAATTGACGCGATATGGGACGAGTTGGCCATATTGAATGACGGTAAGCCAGAGACTGACCGTTAAGCCCTATAGACTTCCCGACAGAGAGAGCGAATGACAACCTTAAGCTGTAAAGTGACCTCGGTAGATGCTATCACCGACACCGTATATCGCGTCCGTTTGGTTCCGGAGGCGGCGTTTTCATTCCGCGCGGGCCAATATTTGATGGTGGTGATGGATGAACGTGATAAGCGCCCTTTCTCTATGGCGTCTACGCCAGCTGAGCAGGAATTTATTGAGCTGCATATCGGTGCGTCAGAGCTTAATTTGTATGCCATGGCGGTGATGGACCGCATCCTGAAAGAGCGTGAAATCGACGTGGATATTCCGCACGGCGAAGCCTGGCTCCGCGAAGACGAAGACCGTCCACTGATCCTGATCGCTGGTGGCACGGGCTTCTCCTACGTGCGTTCGATTCTGCTGACCGCGCTTTCGCAAAATCCAAATCGCGATATCACTATCTACTGGGGTGGCCGCGAAGAGAAACATCTCTACGATCTGTCCGAGCTGGAATCACTGAGCGTGACGCACCCGAATCTGCGCGTTGAGCCAGTGGTGGAGCAGCCGGAAGAGGGATGGCGTGGACGTTCAGGAACGGTGCTGACGGCGGTATTGCAGGATCACGGTACGCTGGCCGGACACGATATCTATATTGCCGGTCGTTTTGAAATGGCGAAGATTGCCCGCGATCTATTCTGTCATGAGCGTAATGCGCGTGAAGACCGCCTGTTCGGCGATGCGTTTGCGTTTATCTAAGGCGCGGCCTTTGCCCCTCACCCTAACCCTCTCCCCAAAGGGGCGAGGGAACCAATAAAAAACCCGCCCCTGACAGGCGGGAAAAACGGCAACTAAACTCTCTGA
This sequence comes from Lelliottia jeotgali, assembly GCF_016771845.1. Classification (NCBI taxonomy): domain Bacteria; kingdom Pseudomonadati; phylum Pseudomonadota; class Gammaproteobacteria; order Enterobacterales; family Enterobacteriaceae; genus Lelliottia; species Lelliottia jeotgali. The sequence continues at coordinate 77,903 of NZ_JAENMQ010000018.1, forward strand.
GACTAAATGATTGTAGGCCGGGCAAGCGCAGCGCCCCCGGCTTGTTGCCCGATAGCGCTTCGCTTATCGGGCCTACGTTATCTTGCTCACACTCGCTCAAACACGGTTGCGATCCCCTGACCCAACCCGATGCACATCGTCGCCAGACCAAACTGGGCGTCTTTGCGTTCCATCAGGTTAATCAGTGTGGTGCTGATACGCGCACCCGAACAACCCAGCGGGTGACCCAGGGCGATCGCGCCGCCGTTGAGGTTGATCTTCTCGTCGATCTGCTCCATCAGCCCCAGATCCTTAATGCACGGCAGGATCTGCGCGGCGAACGCTTCGTTCATCTCAAACAGGTCGATATCGCTGGTCGTTAGCCCGGCTTTTTTCAGCGCCAGTTTTGACGCCGGAACCGGGCCATAACCCATGATAGACGGGTCACATCCGACAACCGCCATTGAACGTATACGAGCGCGCGGGGCTAAACCTAACTCGCGGGCGCGGCTTTCGCTCATCACCAGCATCGCCGCCGCACCGTCGGAAAGGGCAGAAGATGTCCCTGCCGTCACCGTGCCAGTCACCGGGTCAAACGCCGGGCGCAGAGTGGACAACGCTTCAACGGTGGTTTCCGGGCGAATGACTTCGTCGTAGAAGAACTGTTTCAGCACGCCGTCTGCGTCGTGGCCGCCGGTCGGGAGGATCTCATTTTTAAACGCACCGGATTGCGTCGCAGCCCAGGCGCGAGCGTGGGAACGCGCGGCAAAGGCGTCCTGCATTTCGCGGCTGATACCGTGCATGCGTGAGAGCATCTCGGCCGTCAGCCCCATCATACCGGCGGCTTTCGCCACGTTACGGCTCATGCCGGGGTGGAAATCGACGCCGTGGCTCATCGGCACATGGCCCATGTGTTCCACGCCACCGACCATGCACACCTGCGCATCGCCGGTCATGATCATGCGGGCCGCATCGTGCAGCGCCTGCATCGACGAACCGCACAGGCGGTTGACGGTGACCGCCGGAACGGAGTGTGGGATTTCTGCCAGCAGTGAGGCGTTACGGGCGATGTTAAAACCCTGCTCGAGGGTTTGCTGCACGCAGCCCCAGTAAATATCGTCTAACGCCGCCGCTTCCAGCGCGGGATTACGCGCCAGCAGGCTACGCATCAGGTGCGCGGAGAGATCCTCCGCGCGCACGTTGCGGAATGCGCCGCCCTTTGAACGGCCCATCGGGGTGCGAATTGCATCGACAATGACAACCTGTTCCATTGTGACTCCTTAAGCCGTTTTCAGCTCGCCAACCGGACGGGCAGGCGCAACTGGGGGATAGTACGGTTCGTTATGGCGTGCTTTGTTCCGCAGGCCTTCCGGCACTTCATACAGCGCTCCGAGATGCTGGTATTGCTGCGCCATGTCGAGATACTTCGCGCTGCCGAGCGTATCCAGCCAGCGGAACGCGCCGCCGTGGAACGGAGGGAAACCGAGGCCGTAGACCAGCGCCATATCCGCTTCTGCCGGGCTTGCGATAATGCCTTCTTCCAGGCAACGCACCACTTCGTTGACCATTGGGATCATCATGCGGGCGATGATCTCTTCGTCGCTGAAGTCACGTTTGGCCTGGCTGACGTCAGCCAGCAGACCTTCAACGGCGGCATCGTCTTCTTTCTTCGGCTTGCCTTTGTTGTCTTCTTTATAGCGCCAGAAGCCAAGACCGTTTTTCTGCCCAAAGCGATTGGCGTCGAACAGTGCGTCGATGGCGTCACGATAATCTTTCTGCATACGCTGCGGGAAACCGGCAGCCATCACGGCCTGCGCGTGGTGGGCGGTGTCGATGCCGACCACATCCAGCAGGTACGCCGGGCCCATCGGCCAGCCGAACACTTTTTCCATCACTTTATCGACTTTGCGGAAGTCCGCGCCGTCGCGCAGCAGCTGGCTGAATCCGGCGAAGTACGGGAACAGCACGCGGTTGACGAAGAAGCCCGGACAGTCGTTGACCACAATCGGGGTTTTGCCCATTTTGCTGGCCCACGCCACCACTTTGGCGATGGTTTGATCGGAGGTTTTTTCCCCACGAATCACTTCAACCAGCGGCATACGGTGCACCGGGTTAAAGAAGTGCATCCCGCAGAAGTTTTCCGGGCGTTGCAGCACGCTTGCCAGTTCGCCGATCGGAATGGTCGAGGTGTTGGACGCCAGAACGGTATCCGGGCGCACTTTCTCTTCCGTTTCGGCCAGGACCGCTTTTTTCACTTTCGGGTTTTCGACGACGGCCTCAACGACCACGTCCACGCGGTCGAAACCGGTGTAGTCCAGCGTCGGCTGAATCGTCGCAATCACGCCCGCCAGTTTCAGGCCGTCAATTTTTCCGCGCTCAAGCTGTTTGTTGAGCAGTTTGGCCGCTTCGTTCATGCCGAGCGTCAGGGATTTCTCGTTGATGTCTTTCATCACCACCGGCACGCCTTTCCAGGCAGACTGGTAGGCGATGCCGCCGCCCATAATGCCTGCGCCGAGTACCGCCGCGTGTTTTGGCGTTTCAACGTTTTTGGTGAGCTGTTTGGCTTTGCCTTTTACGAACTGGTCATTGAGGAAAATACCGACCAGCGCGCGCGCTTCGCTGGTGTGCGCCAGCGGAACGAAGCTTTGATTTTCTAATTTCAGGGCTTCTTCGCGGCCAAAGCGTGCGGCGGCTTCGATGGTTTTCACGGCGGTAATCGGTGCCGGATAGTGTTTGCCTGCCGTCTGCATCACCATGCCTTTGGCGATGGTGAAGCTCATGGTGGCTTCAATTTTGCTTAGTTTCAGCGGCTCGAGCTTCGGCTGACGTTTGGCTTTCCAGTCGAGATCGCCCTTGATCGCCTGACGTAAAATGGCGATGGCCCCGTCGCGCAGTTTTTCTGACTTCACCACACCGTCGATCAGGCCGATTTTCAGCGCCTGTTCCGCGCCCACATCTTTACCCGCAGCGATGATTTCCAGCGCGCTGTCTGCGCCCAGCATACGTGGCATACGCACAGAACCACCGAAGCCCGGCATGATGCCCAGTTTGGTTTCCGGCAGACCGATACGCAGATCCGGCGTGGCGAGACGATAGTCGGTCGCCAGGACGCATTCGCAGCCGCCACCCAGCGCGTAGCCGTTGACGGCAGAAATGGTCGGGACAGGAAGATCTTCCAGGCGATTAAACACGCTGTTGGCAAAATGCAGCCACTGGCTGAGCTGTTCTTCCGGTACCTGGAACAGAGAGAGGAACTCGGTGATATCGGCACCGACAATAAAGGCCGCTTTTTCAGAACGCAGCAGCAGCCCTTTCAAATCAGCTTGTTTTTCGAGGACATCCAGCGCGTGGCCGAGGCTGGCCACCGTCGCGGTGTCGAGTTTGTTGACTGAGCCGGGGGCATCGAACACCAGTTCGGCGATGCCATCTTCCAGCCAGTCTACGTACAGGGTGTCGCCTTTGTAGAGCATGTCAGTCTCCTGAATCCAGCAATTGGATCTGGTCATACCAGATGAAGTCGAGTGTGGAATTTATGTTAATAAAATGCAAATCACTCATTAAATAATTGCTGCATTGATCACGCTCGGTGGAAATCACGCAGTAAAAGCGAGGTGTGCTAAGATGCGAAGACTTGAGCTCAATAAAGAAAGGAAGAATGATGGACTCACTGGCCTCACTTTATAAAAATCATATTGTTACGTTACAGGAACGTACCCGCGATGTACTGGCTCGCTTTAAACTCGATGCGCTGTTGATTCACTCCGGCGAGCTGGTCAACGTCTTCCTGGACGACCATCCATACCCGTTCAAGGTCAATCCTCAGTTCAAAGCCTGGGTGCCGGTAACACAGGTTCCGAACTGCTGGCTGCTGGTGGATGGCGTGAACAAGCCGAAGCTGTGGTTCTATCTGCCGGTTGATTACTGGCACAACGTGGAACCGCTGCCGACCAGCTTCTGGACCGAAGAAGTGGATGTGATTGCCCTGCCAAAAGCCGACGGGATCGGCAGTCAGCTACCCGCTGCGCGCGGCAACATCGGCTATATCGGTCCGGTGCCGGAACGTGCTCTGGGGCTGGAGATTCCAGCGGATAACATCAACCCGAAAGGCGTGATCGATTATCTGCACTATTACCGCTCATATAAGACCGACTATGAACTTTCCTGCATGCGTGAAGCGCAGAAAACGGCGGTGAACGGTCATCAAGCGGCTCATGAAGCCTTCCTGTCCGGGATGAGCGAGTTCGATATCAATCAGGCGTACCTGACCGCGACGGGCCATCGGGATACCGACGTGCCGTACAGCAATATCGTGGCGCTGAACGAGCATGCATCCGTGCTGCACTACACCAAACTGGATCACCGCGCACCGGCCGAGATGCGTAGCTTCCTGCTGGATGCGGGCGCTGAGTACAACGGCTACGCGGCCGACCTCACCCGTACCTGGGCGGCAAACGCGGACAACGATTTCGCGCATCTGATCAAAGACGTGAATGACGAACAGCTGGCACTTATCGGCACCCTGAAAGCGGGGACCAGCTACGTCGATTACCACATTCAGTTTCATCAGCGCATTGCCAAACTGCTGCGTAAGCACCAGATTGTGACGGACATGAGCGAAGAGGCGATGGTGGAAAACGATCTCACTGGGCCATTTATGCCGCACGGGATTGGTCATCCGCTGGGCCTGCAGGTTCACGATGTGGCTGGCTTTATGCAGGATGATACCGGTACGCATTTGGCGGCACCGTCGAAATATCCTTATCTGCGCTGCACTCGCGTGCTGCAGCCGCGTATGGTGCTGACCATCGAGCCGGGCATTTATTTCATCGATTCTCTGCTCCAGCCGTGGCGTGACGGTCAGTTCAGCAAACACTTCAACTGGCAGAAAATTGAAGCGCTGAAACCGTTCGGTGGCATTCGTATTGAAGATAACGTGGTGATCCACGAAAACAGCATTGAGAACATGACGCGAGATCAGAAACTGGCGTGATGGATAGCTGGCTGATACCGGCCGAGCCGGTCATCTTCGTTGAAGAGATCAAAAAGAGCCGCTTTATCACGCTGTTGGCCCATACCGACGGCGTGGAGGCGGCGAAAGCATTCGTTGAATCCATTCGCGCGGAGCATCCCGACGCCCGTCACCACTGCGTGGCGTGGGTCGCTGGTCCGCCGAATGATTCGCAGCAGCTTGGCTTTTCTGATGATGGTGAACCCGCAGGCACGGCGGGTAAACCGATGCTCTCTCAACTGATGGGAAGTGGCGTCGGAGAGATAACTGCCGTTGTGGTTCGTTACTACGGCGGCATCCTGTTAGGAACCGGTGGGCTGGTCAAAGCCTACGGCGGGGGTGTGCAGCAGGCGCTAAATCTGCTGAAGACGGTCCGCAAAACGCCACTGACCGAATATACTTTGTTGTGTGATTACGCTCAGTTATCTGGCATCGAAACGCTGCTTAAGCAATTTAACGGCGTGATTGTGCAGAGTGATTACCAGGCGACGGTACAATTACGAGTGGCGCTTCCTCAGGCGGAACTGACGGCTTTTTCAGCAAAACTGGCTGATTTTAGTCGTGGTGCGTTGCAATTACTGCCGATTGAAGAATAATCCCCTCCTTACTTTTTGAATACCAAAGGAACGGCAGATGCATTTTCGTGCCATAACCCGAATCGTTGGACTGCTGGTCATACTTTTTTCCGGGACGATGATCCTCCCAGGGCTGGTAGCGCTTATCTATCGGGACGGTGCGGGGCGCGCGTTCACGCAGACCTTCTTCGCCGCGCTGGTGATTGGCTCGATTCTCTGGTGGCCTAACCGCCGTGAGAAGGGCGAGCTGAAGTCCCGCGAGGGCTTTCTGATTGTGGTGCTGTTCTGGACCGTGCTGGGTAGCGTGGGTGCGCTGCCGTTTATCTTCGCGGAACAGCCTAATCTGACCGTCACCGACGCGTTTTTTGAATCCTTCTCCGGGCTGACGACGACGGGCGCCACCACGCTGGTGGGGCTGGACTCGTTGCCGCACGCCATCCTCTTTTATCGCCAGATGCTGCAATGGTTCGGCGGGATGGGGATCATCGTCCTCGCCGTCGCGATCCTGCCGATACTGGGCGTCGGGGGGATGCAGCTCTATCGCGCTGAAATGCCGGGGCCGCTGAAAGATAACAAAATGCGCCCGCGTATTGCGGAGACGGCAAAAACGCTCTGGTTTATCTACGTATTACTGACCGTCGCCTGTGCGCTGGCCCTGTGGTTTGCCGGGATGCCTGCTTTCGATGCGATTGGACACAGCTTTTCGACGATTGCGATTGGCGGGTTCTCGACTCACGACGCTAGCGTCGGCTACTTCGACAGCCCGACCATCAACACCATTATTGCTATCTTCCTGCTGATCTCCGGGTGTAACTACGGCCTGCACTTCTCTTTATTAAGTGGACGTAGCCTGAGGGTTTACTGGCGTGACCCGGAATTTAGAATGTTTATCGGTGTCCAGCTGACGCTGGTGATCATCTGCACCCTGGTGCTGTGGTTCCACGATGTTTACAGCTCGGCGGTGACCACCGTTAACCAGGCCTTCTTCCAGGTGGTGTCGATGGCAACCACTGCGGGCTTTACCACCGACAGCATCGCCCGCTGGCCGCTGTTCCTGCCGGTCCTGCTTCTATGTTCTGCTTTTATCGGCGGCTGTGCGGGGTCGACGGGCGGGGGGCTGAAGGTCATCCGTATTCTGCTCCTGTTCAAACAGGGTAACCGTGAGCTGAAACGTCTGGTACACCCGAATGCGGTGTATAGCATTAAGCTTGGCAACCGCGCGCTGCCGGAACGTATTCTCGAAGCGGTGTGGGGCTTCTTTTCTGCCTACGCGCTGGTCTTTATCATCAGCATGCTGGCGATTATTGCCACCGGCGTGGATGATTTCTCGGCGTTTGCTTCTGTCGTGGCGACGCTCAATAACCTGGGGCCAGGGCTTGGCGTGGTGGCGGATAACTTTGCCAGTATGAACCCGGTTGCGAAATGGATCTTGATTGCCAACATGCTGTTTGGCCGTCTTGAGGTGTTTACGCTGCTGGTGCTGTTTACCCCAACATTCTGGCGCGAGTAAGGACTTATCTGGTGAAGACATTAATTTTATTCTCGACGCGCGACGGTCAGACGCGTGAGATTGCCTCTTATCTGGCGTCGGAATTGAAAGAGCAGGGCGTTTACGCCGATGTGGTGAATCTGAATCGGACCGAAGAGATTCAGTGGGCCGATTACGATCGCGTGGTCATTGGTGCTTCTATACGTTATGGCCATTTTCATCCGGCGTTGGATCGCTTTGTGAAAAAACATCTCGACACCTTAATGACTCTGCCGGGTGCGTTCTACTCAGTGAACCTGGTAGCCCGTAAAGCAGAGAAGCGCACGCCGCAGACGAATAGCTACACGCGCAAGTTCCTGTTGAACTCGCCGTGGCAGCCAGAGCTGTGCGCCGTCTTTGCGGGGGCGCTGCGTTATCCACGCTACAGCTGGTATGACCGCTTTATGATCCGCTTGATTATGAAGATGACCGGCGGCGAAACCGACACGCGTAAAGAAGTGGTTTATACCGACTGGCCGCAGGTGGCCAGTTTTGCCCGAGAAATCGCGCAATTAACGGGCAGTTCGCATGTTTAATCAACGGTAAGTTTGAAAAATAAGCGAACGATAACTTTTTTGAATTTTATGCTTGTCACTGCCGAAGAACTCCCTATAATGCGCCTCCACTGACACGGAACAACGGCATACAGGCCGCCGGGTTAGCGGGGTTCAGCGATGAACACCAACAGAGAAAAGCGAAAATAAAGCTTGACTCTGAAGCGGGGAGGCGTAATATGCACACCCCGCGCCGTTGAGAAAAACGAAGCGGCACTGCTCTTTAACAATTTATCAGACAATCTGTGTGGGCACTCAAAGTGACATGGATTCTAAACGTCGCAAGACGCTAAATGAATACCAAAGTCTCTGAGTGAACATACGTAATTCATTACGAAGT
>NZ_JAENMQ010000019.1:0-29123 GCF_016771845.1 Lelliottia jeotgali
TGGTAATGCCGGGCGACAACATCAAAATGGTTGTTACCCTGATCCACCCAATCGCGATGGACGACGGTCTGCGTTTCGCAATCCGTGAAGGCGGCCGTACTGTAGGCGCGGGCGTTGTTGCTAAAGTTATCGCTTAATCGCTGATAACATTTGACGCAATGCGCAATAAAAGGGCATCATTTGATGCCCTTTTTGCACGCTTTCGAACCAGAACCTGGCTCATCAGTGATTTTTTTTGTCATAATCATTGCTGAGACAGGCTCTGTAGAGGGCGTTTAGTCCGGGAAACGATTTGTTTTTTCGGGTTGGATTGCCTCGCTAATGCGGGGTTAAATTATTTGTAGAATACTTCTGACAGGTTGGTTTATGAGTGCGAATACCGAAGCTCAAGGGAGCGGTCGCGGCCTGGAAGCGATGAAGTGGGTAGTTGTTGCCGTGTTGCTGATTGTGGCGATTGTTGGTAACTACCTTTATCGTGACATGATGCTGCCGTTGCGTGCGCTGGCCGTAGTAATTCTTATTGCTGCAGCGGGTGGTGTCGCGCTGTTGACGACAAAAGGTAAAGCGACCGTTGCTTTTGCCCGCGAAGCGCGAACCGAAGTTCGCAAGGTCATTTGGCCGACTCGCCAGGAAACATTGCACACTACGCTGATTGTTGCAGCGGTGACTGCTGTAATGTCACTGATCCTGTGGGGACTGGATGGTATTCTGGTTCGCCTGGTTTCCTTTATCACTGGCCTGAGGTTCTAAGATGTCTGAAGCCCCTAAAAAGCGCTGGTACGTCGTTCAGGCGTTCTCCGGTTTTGAAGGCCGCGTAGCCACTTCGCTGCGTGAGCATATCAAATTACACAATATGGAAGAGTTGTTTGGTGAAGTCATGGTGCCGACCGAAGAAGTGGTCGAGATCCGTGGTGGCCAGCGTCGCAAAAGCGAGCGCAAATTCTTCCCTGGTTACGTGCTGGTTCAAATGGTGATGAACGATGCAAGCTGGCACCTGGTGCGCAGCGTCCCGCGCGTAATGGGCTTTATCGGCGGCACATCCGATCGTCCGGCACCTATCAGCGACAAAGAAGTCGATGCGATTATGAACCGCCTGCAGCAGGTTGGTGATAAGCCGCGTCCGAAAACGCTGTTTGAACCGGGTGAAATGGTTCGTGTTAGCGACGGTCCGTTTGCTGACTTTAACGGCGTGGTTGAAGAAGTGGACTACGAGAAGTCCCGCCTGAAAGTTTCTGTTTCTATCTTCGGTCGTGCGACCCCGGTAGAACTGGACTTTGCCCAGGTAGAAAAAGCCTAAGCAGCCGATCAAAAAAGCGGCGATTTAATCGTTGCACAGGGCGCGAGATTGGAATACAATTTCGCGCCTTTTGTTTTTATGGGCACAGCCCATAAAACGATATTTATCACGGGGAGCCTCCTTGAGGCGCTATAACCCAATCAGAGGATTTAAGAATGGCTAAGAAAGTACAAGCCTACGTCAAGCTGCAGGTTGCAGCTGGTATGGCAAACCCAAGTCCACCAGTTGGTCCAGCTCTGGGTCAGCAAGGTGTTAACATCATGGAATTCTGTAAAGCGTTCAACGCAAAAACTGAATCCCTGGAAAAAGGTTTGCCAATTCCGGTTGTTATTACCGTATACGCTGACCGTTCATTCACTTTCGTTACCAAGACCCCGCCGGCAGCAGTTCTGCTGAAAAAAGCGGCTGGTATCAAGTCTGGTTCCGGTAAGCCGAACAAAGATAAAGTGGGTAAAGTTTCCCGCGCTCAGCTGCAGGAAATCGCGCAGACCAAAGCTGCCGACATGACTGGTTCCGACATTGAAGCGATGACTCGCTCCATTGAAGGTACTGCACGTTCCATGGGCCTGGTAGTGGAGGATTAAGAAATGGCTAAACTGACCAAGCGCATGTCCGTAATTCGTGACAAAGTTGATGCGACCAAACAATACGACATCGTTGAAGCAATCGCTCTGCTGAAAGAACTGGCTACCGCTAAGTTCGTTGAAAGCGTTGACGTTGCTGTAAACCTCGGTATCGATGCTCGTAAATCTGATCAGAACGTTCGTGGCGCAACTGTACTGCCACACGGTACTGGCCGTTCCGTACGCGTAGCTGTATTTGCTCAGGGTGCAAACGCTGAAGCTGCTAAAGCTGCTGGCGCTGAACTGGTAGGTATGGAAGATCTGGCTGATCAGATCAAAAAAGGCGAAATGAACTTTGACGTTGTTATTGCTTCCCCGGATGCAATGCGCGTTGTTGGCCAGCTGGGCCAGGTTCTGGGTCCACGTGGCCTGATGCCAAACCCTAAAGTTGGTACTGTAACTCCTAACGTTGCTGAAGCGGTTAAGAACGCTAAAGCGGGTCAGGTTCGTTATCGTAACGACAAAAACGGCATCATCCACACTACCATCGGTAAAGTGGACTTTGACGCTGACAAATTGAAAGAAAACCTGGAATCTCTGCTGGTTGCGCTGAAAAAAGCAAAACCAACTCAGGCGAAAGGCGTGTACATCAAGAAAATTAGCCTGTCCACCACTATGGGTGCAGGTGTTGCAGTTGATCAGGCTGGCCTGAACGCTGCTACAAACTAATACCTTTACGTGGACGGTGGATTTGTCTACAATCTTACCCCCACGTTTGCTAACAAAAGTTAGCAGGTAAAAGATTTGTTCGTTGGAGCCTGGCCTATTCCAGGCCTCCGTCGAAGACCGCAGGTGTCTCGAAAGAGGCTTAATGCCCTGCGTAGACGGTGACAGAACGCTAAGATTATTTCTGATACTCTGGCTTGTTTCTGCTCACCGTATTAAGACGCTCTACCCGTTGGGAAGAGTGAAGTGAGTTCCGGGACATGAGTCCCGGCAAACATCCAGGAGCAAAGCTAATGGCTTTAAATCTTCAAGACAAACAAGCGATTGTTGCTGAAGTCAGCGAAGTAGCCAAAGGCGCGCTGTCTGCAGTAGTTGCGGATTCCCGTGGCGTTACTGTAGACAAAATGACTGAACTGCGTAAAGCAGGTCGCGAAGCCGGCGTATACATGCGTGTTGTTCGTAACACCCTGCTGCGCCGTGTTGTTGAAGGTACTCAGTTCGAGTGCCTGAAAGACGCGTTCGTTGGTCCGACCCTGATTGCATATTCTATGGAACACCCGGGCGCAGCTGCTCGTCTGTTCAAAGATTTCGCGAAAGCGAATGCAAAATTTGAGGTCAAAGCCGCAGCCTTTGAAGGTGAGTTGATCCCGGCATCGCAAATCGATCGCCTGGCTACACTGCCGACCTACGAAGAAGCAATTGCACGCCTGATGGCAACCATGAAAGAAGCTTCGGCTGGCAAACTGGTTCGCACTCTGGCTGCTGTTCGCGATGCAAAAGAAGCTGCTTAATAGCCGTTTTCTTTATCAAGCATTCGCTTACGTATAAACTTATTCTGATTTTCAGGAACAATTTAAATGTCTATCACTAAAGATCAAATCATTGAAGCAGTTGCAGCTATGTCCGTAATGGACGTTGTAGAACTGATTTCTGCAATGGAAGAAAAATTCGGTGTTTCCGCTGCTGCTGCTGTAGCTGTAGCTGCTGGCCCGGCTGAAGCTGCTGAAGAAAAAACTGAATTCGACGTAATTCTGAAAGCTGCTGGCGCTAACAAAGTTGCTGTAATCAAAGCAGTACGTAGCGCAACTGGCCTGGGTCTGAAAGAAGCTAAAGACCTGGTAGAATCTGCTCCAGCCGCTCTGAAAGAAGGCGTGAGCAAAGATGACGCAGAAGCACTGAAAAAATCTCTGGAAGAAGCTGGCGCTGAAGTTGAAGTTAAATAAGCCAACCTTTCCGGTTGCAGCCTGAGAAATTAGGCTGATGGCTGGTGACTTTTTAGTCACCAGCCTTTTTGCGCTGTAAGGCGCCAGTAGCATTTCACACTGTTTGACTGCTGGCTGTCCTGACAATGCTTGTTTCTATCGACGCCTTAATATACTGCGACAGGGTGCTCGCTCTGTGTAAATCGCAACGAAATGGTTTAAGCGTGATAGCAACAGGTATTGCGGAAAGTATTCAATTTTCCGATCAACAAAACGGTGTTGCACAAACTGTCCCTTCGTCGGGCAGATGGGTCGACTTGTCAGCGAGCTGAGGAACCCTAATGGTTTACTCCTATACCGAGAAAAAACGTATTCGTAAGGATTTTGGTAAACGTCCACAAGTTTTGGATATACCTTATCTCCTTTCTATCCAGCTTGACTCGTTCCAGAAGTTTATCGAGCAAGATCCTGAAGGGCAGTATGGTCTGGAAGCAGCCTTCCGTTCCGTATTCCCAATCAAAAGCTATAGCGGTAATTCTGAGCTGCAGTATGTCAGCTACCGCCTTGGCGAACCGGTATTTGACGTTCAGGAATGTCAGATCCGTGGTGTGACCTATTCCGCACCGCTGCGCGTTAAACTGCGTCTGGTTGTCTATGAGCGCGAGGCGCCAGAAGGCACCGTTAAAGACATTAAAGAACAAGAAGTCTACATGGGTGAAATTCCACTCATGACGGACAACGGTACTTTTGTTATCAACGGCACAGAGCGTGTTATCGTTTCCCAGCTGCATCGTAGCCCGGGCGTCTTCTTCGACAGCGATAAAGGTAAAACACACTCTTCCGGTAAAGTACTGTATAACGCGCGTATCATTCCTTACCGTGGTTCATGGCTGGACTTCGAGTTCGATCCTAAAGACAACCTGTTTGTCCGTATCGACCGTCGTCGTAAGCTGCCAGCGACCATCATTCTGCGTGCGTTGCAATACACCACTGAGCAGATTCTTGATCTGTTCTTTGAGAAAGTGATCTTTGAGATCCGCGACAACAAGCTGCAAATGGAGCTGCTGCCGGAACGTCTGCGTGGCGAAACCGCGTCGTTCGACATCGAATCCGACGGCAAAGTGTATGTGGAAAAAGGTCGCCGTATCACTGCGCGCCATATCCGCCAGCTGGAAAAAGATGAAATCAAACACATCGAAGTTCCGGTTGAATACATTGCGGGTAAAGTTGCTGCTAAAGATTACGTTGATGCCTCTACTGGCGAGCTGATCTGCCCGGCTAACATGGAGCTGAGCCTGGATCTGCTGGCTAAGCTGAGCCAGTCTGGCCACAAGCGCATCGAAACGCTGTTCACCAACGATCTGGATCACGGTCCGTACATCTCTGAGACTGTACGCGTCGACCCAACGACCGATCGTCTGAGCGCACTGGTAGAAATCTACCGCATGATGCGCCCTGGTGAGCCACCAACTCGTGAAGCGGCTGAAAGCCTGTTTGAGAACCTGTTCTTCTCCGAAGACCGCTATGATCTGTCCGCGGTTGGTCGTATGAAGTTCAACCGTTCTCTGCTGCGTGACGCGATCGAAGGTTCCGGTATCCTGAGCAAAGAAGACATCATCGAAGTGATGAAAAAGCTCATTGATATCCGTAACGGCAAAGGCGAAGTGGATGATATCGACCACCTCGGCAACCGTCGTATCCGTTCCGTAGGCGAAATGGCGGAAAACCAATTCCGCGTTGGCCTGGTACGTGTTGAGCGTGCGGTGAAAGAGCGTCTGTCTCTGGGCGATCTGGATACCCTGATGCCTCAGGATATGATCAACGCCAAGCCAATTTCTGCCGCAGTGAAAGAGTTCTTTGGTTCCAGCCAGCTGTCTCAGTTCATGGACCAGAACAACCCACTGTCTGAGATTACGCATAAACGTCGTATCTCTGCACTCGGCCCAGGCGGTCTGACCCGTGAACGTGCAGGCTTTGAAGTTCGAGACGTACACCCGACTCACTACGGTCGCGTATGTCCAATCGAAACGCCTGAAGGTCCAAACATCGGTCTGATCAACTCCCTGTCCGTGTACGCACAGACTAACGAATACGGCTTCCTCGAGACTCCGTACCGTAAAGTGACTGACGGTGTTGTAACCGACGAAATTCATTACCTGTCTGCTATCGAAGAAGGTAACTACGTCATCGCTCAGGCGAACACCAACCTGGACGAAGAAGGTCGTTTCGTAGACGATCTGGTTACCTGCCGTAGCAAAGGCGAATCCAGCTTGTTCAGCAATGATCAAGTGGACTACATGGACGTTTCCACTCAGCAGATCGTTTCTGTTGGTGCGTCCCTGATTCCATTCCTGGAACACGATGACGCCAACCGTGCATTGATGGGTGCGAACATGCAACGTCAGGCGGTTCCGACTCTGCGCGCTGATAAGCCGCTGGTTGGTACCGGTATGGAACGTGCTGTTGCCGTTGACTCCGGTGTAACCGCAGTTGCTAAACGTGGCGGTACTGTTCAGTACGTTGATGCTTCCCGTATCGTTATCAAAGTTAACGAAGACGAGATGTATCCGGGCGAAGCAGGTATCGACATCTATAACCTGACGAAGTACACCCGTTCTAACCAGAACACCTGCATCAACCAGATGCCATGTGTGTCCCTGGGTGAGCCGGTTGAGCGCGGCGACGTGCTGGCAGATGGTCCGTCTACCGATCTCGGTGAACTGGCACTCGGTCAGAACATGCGCGTAGCGTTCATGCCGTGGAACGGTTACAACTTCGAAGACTCCATCCTCGTCTCCGAGCGTGTGGTTCAGGAAGATCGTTTCACCACGATTCACATTCAGGAACTGGCATGTGTGTCCCGTGACACCAAGCTGGGGCCAGAAGAGATCACCGCTGACATCCCGAACGTGGGTGAAGCTGCGCTCTCCAAGCTGGATGAATCCGGTATCGTTTACATCGGTGCAGAAGTGACCGGTGGTGACATTCTGGTTGGTAAGGTAACGCCGAAAGGTGAAACCCAGCTGACGCCAGAAGAGAAACTGCTGCGTGCGATCTTCGGTGAGAAAGCGTCTGACGTTAAAGACTCTTCTCTGCGCGTACCAAACGGTGTTTCCGGTACAGTTATCGACGTTCAGGTCTTTACTCGCGATGGCGTAGAAAAAGACAAACGTGCGCTGGAAATCGAAGAGATGCAGCTGAAGCAGGCGAAGAAAGACCTGTCTGAAGAATTGCAAATCCTTGAAGCTGGCCTGTTTAGTCGTATCTACGCGGCGCTGGTCTCCGGTGGTGTTGAAGCTGAGAAGCTCGACAAATTGCCGCGCGATCGCTGGCTGGAACTCGGCCTGACCGACGAAGAGAAACAAAATCAGCTGGAACAACTGGCTGAGCAGTACGACGAACTGAAACACGAGTTCGAGAAAAAACTCGAAGCGAAACGCCGCAAAATCACTCAGGGCGACGATCTGGCACCAGGCGTGCTGAAGATTGTTAAGGTGTATCTGGCTGTTAAACGTCAGATCCAGCCTGGTGATAAAATGGCAGGTCGTCACGGTAACAAAGGTGTTATCTCCAAGATCAACCCGATCGAGGATATGCCTCACGATGCTAACGGCACGCCGGTAGATATCGTGTTGAACCCACTGGGCGTACCGTCTCGTATGAACATCGGTCAGATCCTCGAAACTCACCTGGGTATGGCTGCGAAAGGTATCGGCGAGAAAATCAACGCCATGCTGAAGCAGCAGGAAGAAGTCGCCAAACTGCGCGAATTCATCCAGCGTGCGTACGATCTGGGTACTGATGTTCGCCAGAAAGTTGACCTGAACACCTTCAGCGATGACGAAGTTCTGCGTCTGGCTGAGAACCTGAAAAAAGGTATGCCGATCGCAACACCGGTATTCGATGGTGCGAAAGAGTCTGAAATCAAAGAACTGTTACAGCTGGGTGGCCTGCCGACTTCCGGTCAGATCACTCTGTTCGACGGACGTACCGGTGAGCAATTCGAGCGCCAGGTTACCGTTGGCTATATGTACATGCTGAAACTGAACCACTTGGTTGATGACAAGATGCATGCGCGTTCTACCGGATCTTACAGCCTGGTTACTCAGCAGCCGCTGGGTGGTAAGGCACAGTTCGGTGGTCAGCGCTTCGGTGAGATGGAAGTGTGGGCGCTTGAAGCATATGGCGCAGCATACACCCTGCAGGAAATGCTTACCGTTAAGTCTGATGACGTGAACGGCCGTACGAAGATGTATAAAAACATCGTCGATGGCAACCATCAGATGGAACCGGGTATGCCGGAATCCTTCAACGTACTGTTGAAAGAGATCCGTTCCCTGGGTATCAACATCGAGCTGGAAGACGAGTAACTCTCGCTCAAACAGGTCACTGGTGCCGGATTAATAACCCGGCACCAGATTGTGCTAACTCCGACGGGAGCAAATCCGTGAAAGACTTATTAAAGTTTCTGAAAGCGCAAACTAAAACCGAAGAGTTTGATGCGATCAAAATTGCTCTGGCATCGCCAGACATGATCCGTTCATGGTCTTTCGGTGAAGTTAAGAAGCCGGAAACCATCAACTACCGTACGTTCAAACCTGAGCGTGACGGCCTTTTCTGTGCGCGTATTTTCGGGCCAGTAAAAGATTACGAGTGCCTGTGCGGTAAGTACAAGCGCCTGAAACACCGTGGTGTGATCTGTGAGAAGTGCGGCGTTGAAGTGACCCAGACCAAAGTGCGCCGTGAGCGCATGGGCCACATCGAGCTGGCGTCTCCGACTGCTCACATCTGGTTCCTGAAATCTCTGCCGTCCCGTATCGGCCTGCTGCTGGATATGCCGCTGCGCGATATCGAACGTGTTCTGTACTTCGAATCTTATGTGGTTATCGAAGGCGGGATGACGAATCTGGAACGTAACCAGATTCTGACCGAAGAACAGTATCTGGACGCGCTGGAAGAGTTCGGTGACGAATTCGACGCGAAAATGGGTGCGGAAGCTATTCAGGCCCTGCTGAAAAGCATGGATCTGGAGCAAGAGTGCGAGCAGCTGCGTGAAGAGCTGAACGAAACCAACTCCGAAACCAAGCGTAAAAAGCTGACCAAGCGTATCAAACTGCTGGAAGCGTTCGTTCAGTCTGGTAACAAACCAGAGTGGATGATCCTGACCGTTCTGCCGGTTCTGCCGCCAGATCTGCGTCCGTTGGTTCCGCTGGATGGTGGTCGTTTCGCAACGTCCGACCTGAACGATCTGTATCGTCGCGTGATCAACCGTAACAACCGTCTGAAACGACTGTTGGATCTGGCTGCGCCTGACATCATCGTACGTAACGAAAAACGTATGCTGCAGGAAGCGGTTGATGCCCTGCTGGATAACGGTCGTCGCGGTCGTGCGATCACCGGTTCTAACAAACGTCCTCTGAAATCTTTGGCCGATATGATCAAAGGTAAACAGGGTCGTTTCCGTCAGAACCTGCTCGGTAAGCGTGTTGACTACTCCGGTCGTTCTGTTATCACCGTAGGTCCATACCTGCGTCTGCATCAGTGCGGTCTGCCGAAGAAAATGGCACTGGAACTGTTCAAACCGTTCATCTACGGCAAGCTGGAACTGCGTGGCCTGGCCACCACCATCAAAGCCGCTAAGAAAATGGTTGAGCGCGAAGAAGCTGTCGTTTGGGATATCCTGGACGAAGTGATCCGCGAACACCCGGTACTGCTGAACCGTGCACCAACCCTGCACCGTTTGGGTATCCAGGCGTTTGAACCGGTTCTGATCGAAGGTAAAGCAATCCAGCTGCACCCGCTGGTTTGTGCGGCATACAACGCCGACTTCGATGGTGACCAGATGGCTGTTCACGTACCGC
Source organism: Lelliottia jeotgali (assembly GCF_016771845.1). Taxonomy (NCBI): domain Bacteria; kingdom Pseudomonadati; phylum Pseudomonadota; class Gammaproteobacteria; order Enterobacterales; family Enterobacteriaceae; genus Lelliottia; species Lelliottia jeotgali. Next base: position 9,650 of record NZ_JAENMQ010000019.1, read on the forward strand.
TGACGCTGGAAGCCCAGCTCGAAGCGCGTGCGCTGATGATGTCTACTAACAACATCCTGTCACCTGCGAACGGCGAGCCAATCATCGTTCCTTCTCAGGACGTTGTATTGGGTCTGTACTACATGACCCGTGACTGTGTTAACGCCAAAGGCGAAGGCATGGTGCTGACTGGCCCTAAAGAAGCTGAGCGTATTTATCGCGCTGGCCTGGCCTCTCTGCATGCGCGCGTTAAAGTGCGTATCACTGAATACGAAAAAGATGCTAACGGCGAATTCGTTGCGAAAACCAGCATTATCGACACTACCGTAGGTCGTGCGATTCTGTGGATGATCGTGCCGAAAGGTCTGCCTTACTCCATCGTCAACCAGGCGCTGGGTAAGAAAGCTATCTCCAAAATGCTGAACACTTGTTACCGTATTTTGGGTCTGAAACCGACCGTTATCTTCGCTGACCAGACGATGTACACCGGCTTTGCTTATGCAGCGCGTTCAGGTGCATCTGTTGGTATCGATGACATGGTGATCCCACAGAAGAAATACGAGATCATCAGTGAAGCTGAAGCTGAAGTCGCCGAAATCCAGGAGCAGTTCCAGTCTGGTCTGGTTACCGCGGGCGAACGCTACAACAAAGTTATCGATATTTGGGCTGCGGCGAACGATCGCGTTTCCAAAGCGATGATGGATAACCTGCAAACTGAAACCGTCATTAACCGTGAAGGTAAAGAAGAGCAGCAGGTTTCCTTCAACAGCATCTACATGATGGCCGACTCCGGTGCGCGTGGTTCCGCAGCACAGATTCGTCAGCTGGCAGGTATGCGTGGTCTGATGGCGAAACCAGATGGTTCCATCATCGAGACGCCAATCACTGCGAACTTCCGTGAAGGTCTGAACGTACTCCAGTACTTCATCTCCACGCACGGTGCTCGTAAAGGTCTGGCGGATACCGCACTGAAAACAGCAAACTCCGGTTATCTGACGCGTCGTCTGGTTGACGTTGCGCAGGATCTGGTTGTGACTGAAGACGATTGTGGCACTCTCGAAGGTATCACCATGACCCCGGTTATCGAGGGTGGTGATGTTAAAGAGCCACTGCGCGATCGCGTTCTGGGTCGTGTGACTGCTGAAGACATTCTGAAGCCAGGTACCGCAGACATTCTGGTTCCACGCAACACTCTGCTGCACGAGCAGTGGTGTGACATGCTGGAAGAGAACTCTGTTGACTCCGTGAAGGTGCGCTCCGTCGTATCTTGTGACACCGACTTTGGTGTTTGTGCGCACTGCTATGGTCGTGACCTGGCGCGTGGCCACATCATCAACAAAGGCGAAGCAATCGGCGTTATCGCGGCACAGTCAATCGGTGAGCCGGGTACACAGCTGACGATGCGTACGTTCCACATCGGTGGTGCGGCATCTCGTGCGGCTGCTGAATCCAGCATTCAGGTGAAAAACAAGGGTAGCATCAAGCTGTCTAACGCCAAGTCGGTTGTTAACTCCGCTGGCAAGCTGGTTGTGACCTCTCGTAACACCGAGCTGAAGCTGATCGACGAATTCGGTCGTACCAAAGAAAGCTACAAAGTGCCTTACGGTGCTGTGATGGCGAAAGGCGATGGCGAACAGGTTGCTGGCGGCGAAACCGTAGCAAACTGGGACCCACACACCATGCCGGTTATCACCGAAGTGGCTGGTTTCATTCGCTTCACGGATATGGTCGATGGCCAGACGATTACTCGTCAGACCGACGAACTGACCGGTCTCTCCTCCCTCGTGGTTCTGGATTCTGCAGAACGTACCGCGGGTGGTAAAGATCTGCGTCCGGCACTGAAAATCGTTGATGCCAACGGCAATGATGTTCTGATCCCAGGTACCGATATGCCTGCTCAGTACTTCCTGCCAGGTAAAGCGATCGTTCAGTTGGAAGATGGCATCCAGATCAGTGCAGGTGACGCCCTGGCGCGTATTCCTCAGGAATCCAGCGGTACCAAGGACATCACCGGTGGTCTGCCGCGCGTTGCTGACCTGTTCGAAGCACGTCGTCCGAAAGAGCCTGCGATCCTTGCAGAAATCACCGGCATCATTTCCTTCGGTAAAGAAACTAAAGGTAAACGTCGTCTGGTAATTACTCCACTGGATGGCAGCGAGCCGTACGAAGAGATGATTCCTAAATGGCGTCAGCTCAACGTGTTCGAAGGCGAACGTGTAGAACGTGGTGACGTGGTTTCCGATGGTCCAGAAGCGCCGCACGACATTCTGCGTCTTCGTGGTGTTCACGCGGTAACGCGTTATATCACCAACGAAGTACAGGACGTTTACCGTCTGCAAGGCGTTAAGATTAACGATAAACACATCGAAGTTATCGTTCGTCAGATGCTGCGTAAAGCAACCATCGATAGCGCTGGCAGCTCGGACTTCCTGGAAGGCGAGCAGGTTGAATACTCTCGCGTCAAGATTGCTAACCGCGATCTGGAAGCGAATGGCAAAGTGGGCGTGCTGTATTCCCGCGATCTGCTGGGTATCACCAAAGCGTCTCTGGCAACCGAGTCCTTCATCTCCGCTGCATCCTTCCAGGAGACCACGCGTGTCCTGACTGAAGCTGCTGTTGCGGGCAAACGTGATGAACTGCGCGGTCTGAAAGAGAACGTCATCGTGGGTCGTCTGATCCCGGCTGGTACCGGTTATGCTTACCACCAGGATCGTATGCGTCGTCGTGCTGCGGGCGAACTGCCAGCTGCACCTCAGGTGACTGCGGAAGATGCTTCTGCAAGCCTGGCAGAACTGCTGAACGCAGGTCTGGGCGGCTCTGACAACGATTAATCGTGCGTTGAGCTAATAAAAAACCCGCTTTTCGAAGCGGGTTTTTTTATGCCTGAAAAACGGGGCAGAGCGAAGATCAGTTCAGCAGCGGTAATCGACGATAAAGTTCGATCATATCGCCCGCCAGATCCTGAATAACCATCGCGTTCATCAGGTGGTCCTGTGAATGGACGGTAATCAGATTCACTGGAAGTTTACCAGTGCCTTCATCAAGACCAATAAGCTGTGTCTGGATGGTGTGTGCGTGTTTCACATAGTCACGCGACTCTTCCATGGCTTTCTCGGCGCCGTCAAAATCGCCTTTGCGAGCCAGTTGTAGCGCAGTCAGTGCAGCACTGCGCGCTGCGCCCGCATTTACCAGCAACTCCATGATGGTCGTTTCTAAATCTTCCATGTCTTACTCCAGCAGTTTGAGGGCTTTTTCGAGAACGACATCGCCTTTCATCATGCCGTAATCCATCATGTCGATCACCGCGACTTTTTTGCCCAGTGGTTCGGCCTGAGCCTGAAGTTTTGCCAGTTCGTATTTAACCTGTGGCCCCAGTAATACGATGTCGGCGGCAGCAATATTGTCTTTAAATTCAGCAACCGGAACGGCTTTAATGGTTACTTCGACGCCTTTTTTGTCTGCGGCGTCTTTCATGCGTTGAACCAGCATGCTGGTGGACATACCCGCCGCACAGCATAAAACGATGTTCTTCATAGTCAGCCTCGATGTACATGTGTTTCTTGATAATTATCCCGTGCAGGGCGCTTCAACAACCGCTTTACCACGATTGTGTGTGAGGCATCACAAAGAAATCTGCTTTTTCTGAAACCGGTTACAATTTTTACCGACGAAGGGATGCGCCCGCCAAAAGCGGGCTTCTGGAAAGAGGCGTTATGCGTGGGTGGATGTCAGAAGAATACGGTTTTTTCCCTGCTGTTTGGCTTTGTAAAGCGCCTCATCCACGCTGCCAATTAACTGTTCCAGCGGCTCGAAATGCCACTCACCCACCCCGGCGCTAAAGGTGACGTGCAACGCCTCTTCCCGCCAGGTGCGCTCTGCTACCTGTAGACGCCATTTCTCAAGCAGGCCAAAGGCGGTTTCGAGATGCTCAGCCGGGAAGACGACGGCAAACTCCTCACCGCCATAGCGATAGACGGAAATATGCTGGGGCTGCATCACCTGAATTCCTTCTCTGGCGACGTTACGCAGCACAATGTCGCCACTCAGATGACCCCAGGTGTCATTAATTGATTTGAAATTATCAATGTCCACCAGTGCCAGCGCAAAGTGCTGATGCTCTTGCATCAGAGCCGCGATATCGTTGTCGAAGGCGCGACGATTTTTACAACCGGTGAGGGCATCAACGGTTGCCTGGCGTACATAATCCCGCTCGCGCTCTTTGTTCGTCAGAATGGTTTTACTGAGCGTTGATTCCAGGCGCGGTGCGCTATTCACTTCGCCGGTTTTAATGGCATGGATGATGTTCATCAGCACCGTACGCGACGCGTGACGCAGATAAAGACCAAATAAAATAATCACGATGGCGGCGAGGGCAAATCCCCAGCTAACGATATTTGTTTCGTGCCGGGTGATGTCTTTTAATGTGGAATCGGCCACGCGATAAATCACGAACCAATCTGGATTCGTAAACGAATAGTAGTAATACCAGAACCCGGTTTTGCCATCGAAGACATGGCCTTCGCCGCTGGTCATTCGGCTCATGACATCTTCACTCACGTATTGTTTGAAGAGTGCGCCAGTATCAGGATGGAGAACCACTTTTCCGTCGCGATCCACCACAAAAAACTCGCCCTGAACCGGGGCCACCATCTGACGCAGCGTATAGCCCATAACGGTCAGGTCGAGATGGAAAGCCAGTGTTCCCTTGAGTTTCCCTTCAGGTGAAATGACAGGTTTAAAGATCGTCACCGTCGGCTGATGGAGAAAATAATCCATGTAGGGAGAGGTATAGTGGCTGAAAATGCTCGCTTCCGCCTGACGGATAAACCAGGGCCGGGTGCGGACATCTACGGCTTCGCTGCCGTCGGCAGGAAGCACGTCAGGCGCCCGCAAATAATGCCCTTGTGAATCTGCCAGCGAGACTGAGGAGACGGTCGGCATCAGATTTTGCAATTGCATCAGCACCTGCACGCCTTTTTCTGGATCGACGTTCACCGTTTCATCGAGCTTATCGTTACGCGAAAAGTACGTCGCGGCACGCCCAAGAATATAGTCGTTTTCGCGCAGGATAGACTCTGTATAGTTCACCGCCAGGTTATGGGTAAAGTTGCGGTTAATATTATGATAATCCTCTACAAAATCTTTCCTCTGCGTCAGCGTAATAAACACTGCGATCAGAATAAATCCGATGAGAATCCCTGAGAAACTGACCAGGATCGGCGTGGTAAATGAAAGCTTCTTGCTGTGAAGAGACATGTGTTTTCAGAAACCCAGAAGATAAAAAGCGTGAAAATTCAGAAAGGACGCTGGTTAATTATACTTCTCAGATTTCAGGGCAAGATGATTTATCTTAAGAGCCGAGCGGAATCGCCCTGCTTTGTTGAAGGCAGGGCGAAACGAGGAAGAAGCTTTTCGCCCTGGTCAGCATCCATTGCTGACTGTATCAGGTTAAAAAATCGGGCGCGGTTCTGCTATCGCCAGATTACGATGCTCCGAGTCTTCTCGGGATCTTTCGCGGTCGTTACATTCCGTTTCAGCGTCACTGCGAGGCGCGTCCCAGCCAGCTGTCCCAGTCTTTCCACACCGGCTGTAATCCCTGCGTGCTCAGCGCCTGGGCAACCTCTTCAGGCCGACGGCCATCGTGTGGGGCGAACTGCTCCAGCTCGGGATTGTTGTCCGCATAACCGCCTGGCTGGGTTTTTGAAAACGCACTGACGTTATTGATGGCTAAAGGAATGACCCGATCGCGAAACTCCGGTGACTCCCGGGTGGATAATGACAACTCCACTTCCGGTGCCAGCAGACGAAACGCGCAAATAGTTTGCACCAGCTGGCGTTCATCCATGATCGACGCCGGTTCGATGCCGCCTGTGCAGGGCCGTAAGCGTGGGAATGAGATTGAGTACCGGCTCTGCCAGTAGTGCTGCTGCAGCCACAGCAGATGCTCCGCCACCATAAAGCAATCCACGCGCCAGCTGTCAGACAGCCCAATCAGTGCGCCAAGGCCGATTTTGTCGATCCCCGCCCGTCCCAGCCGGTCCGGTGTTTCCAGGCGGAAGAAAAAATCCTGCTTTTTGCCCTTCAGGTGGTGTCGAGCGTACATGGCTTCGTGATAGGTCTCCTGATAGACCATTACGCCGTCCAGACCGAGGGTTTTCAGCTCGGCGTACTCGTCTTCGGAAAGAGGCTGAACTTCCATCTGCAATGAGGAAAATCGGCGGCGGATCGCGGGCAGATGCTGGCGAAAATAATCCATTCCCACTTTTCCCTGGTGCTCACCAGTGACCAGCAGAAGATGTTCAAAGCCCATCTCTCTGATGGCGGCACATTCACGGGCAATCTCGTTCTCGTCGAGGGTTTTACGCTTGATGCGGTTACTCATGGAAAAGCCGCAGTAGGTGCAATCATTGGCGCAAAGATTGGAGAGATAAAGTGGCACGTAAAAGCTCACCGTGTTGCCAAAGCGCTGACGAGTGAGCCGCTGCGCGCGCTGCGCCATCGGCTCAAGATACGCGCTAGCAGCAGGAGAGAGCAGGGCCATCATGTCCTCGCGGGTCACATGCCGCGCATTCAGGGCGCGCTCGACGTCTGCGGCGGTTTTGCTGTTGATCCTCAGACGAATGTCGTCCCAGTTCAACTCGCGCCATCGGTCGATAAAGGTGCTCATGAGTACGCCTCCAGAAAACCGGTCAGCGGGCTAGTGGCCTGCGCCTGAAAACTGCGCGAACCTGGCCCGGACTGACGCGCCAGCACGCCTGCGTCTACTGCAAGGCGAAATGCGCGCGCCATCATCACCGGATCGTCGGCTACCGCAATTGCCGTGTTGACGAGTACGGCGTCGGCCCCCATTTCCAGCGCCTGCGCCGCGTGGCTTGGTACACCGATACCCGCATCCACGACCACAGGAACGGTGGCCTGCTCGATGATGATCTCCAGCATCGCGCGGGTCTCCAGCCCCTGATTGGAGCCAATCGGTGCGCCAAGCGGCATCACCGCCGCGCAACCGGCTTCCTCAAGACGCTTGCAGAGTACGGGGTCCGCGCCGCAGTAAGGCAGAACGGTAAACCCCTGTTTAACCAGCAACTCGGCGGCTTTCAGCGTTTCGATGGGATCGGGCAGCAGCCAGCGCGCGTCCGGGTGGATTTCCAGTTTCAGCCAGCTTGTACCCAGCGCTTCACGTGCCAGCTGGGCGGCAAACACTGCTTCTTCTGCGGTTTTCGCGCCGGAGGTGTTGGGCAGCAGCGTCACGCCTGCGGCCAGCAGTGGGGCCAGAATCGCATCGCTATGATTGCGCAGGTCCACGCGCTTCATCGCCAGCGTGACCAGTTGGCTGCCGCTCTCGCGAATGGCATCGACCATCAGCTGCGGCGACGCGAATTTTCCGGTGCCGGTGAACAGATGTGAATCAAAGGTTTTATCGGCAATACGTAACATGTCAGCCTCCCGCGATGACCTGAAAAAGCAGGATCTGATCGCCGTCGCGCACCTGCTGAATGTCCCACTGCTCGCGCGGCAGGATCTGTTGGTTAAGGGCCAGCGCCGCGCCGGGTTTCAACTGGCGTAGCTGGTCGAGAAGCGTGGCGATGGTTAGCCCCTCGGCGCACTGCATCGGTTCATCGTTAAACAGAATCCGCATGATGCCCTCCGCATACGGTACAACCCGTTGCACGCTGGAGCGCCAGATATCGCCAGTTACCCGAGCGGCCATCGAACATGCGCAGTGTATTGCGCGGCGTCGCCATTCCGCTGAGCAGCTTTATGGCCTCCAGCGCCTGCAACGTTCCCATTACGCCAACCACCGGCCCGAGAATGCCTGCCGTGCGGCAGTTGCGCTGCGGCTCTTCGTCGTCCGGCCACAGGCAGCGGTAGCAGCCCTGCACCCACGGCGGCGTCAGCACCATCATCTGCCCGCCGAACCCAACGGCGCTGGCGGTGATGAGCGGCGTATTAAGTGCAACGCAGGCGGCGTTGATCGCCTGACGTGTTGCCATATTGTCGGTGCAATCCAGCACTACATCCGCGCGGGCAACCTCCTGACGCAGGGCTTCTCCTTCCAGCCGCTGTTGCACCGGGATAAGCTGAATTTCGGGGTTGAGCGCGTTCAGCCGTTGGATGGTGACCTGCGCTTTTGACGCGTTCACATCCTCGGCAGTGAACAGGATCTGCCGCTGCAGATTGCTCAGGTGGATATCGTCATCGTCGGCTAATACCAGCGTCCCGATGCCCGCTCCGGCCAGATACAGCGCAGCAGGCGCTCCGAGCCCGCCCAGCCCGACAATCAATACCCGGCTGTCGAGCAGCTTTTGTTGACCGTCGACGGCGATATCCTCCAGCAGGATCTGGCGGCTGTAGCGCATAAAGTCGCTGTCATTCATCGCCCGCTCCCGCCAGTTGCAACAGCTGCGCTGTGGCTGCCTGCCAGTCCGTCGCCTGGGTGATGGCGCTGACCACCGCGATACTGCCGACGCCGGTCTCCAGCACCGCCGGGGCGCGCTCCAGACTAATGCCGCCGATGGCAACGGTTGGGTAATCGCCCAGACGGGTGATGTGGCGTGCCAGTTGCGCCAGCCCCTGCGGGGCCGACGGCATCTGTTTGGTTTGGGTCGGAAAGACGTGACCGAGCGCGATATAGGAAGGTCGTGCGGCGAGCGCCACGTCGATCTCCATATCATCGTGAGTCGACACGCCCAGACGCAGACCGGCCTCGCGAATGGCGTTCAGATCGGCGGTTTCCAGATCCTCCTGACCCAGATGCACACCATACGCCTGGTGCTTAATCGCCAGTTGCCAGTAGTCGTTAATAAATAACCGGGCGTCAAAACGGCGCCCCAGTTCAATGGCGGCTGAAACATCACTCTCCACCTCTTCATCACGCTTGTCTTTGATACGTAACTGGAGCGTTTTGACGCCAGCCTTCAGCAGGCGCTCAATCCATTCCACGCTGTCGACAACCGGGTAAAGCCCTAAGCGCTGGGGCACGGTTGGGAAATTGGGCTGAACCATTACGCCTCCTCTTTTTTGAGGTAGATTTCGCCGCCTTTGGCGCGGAAGTTTTCTGACATATCGGCCATGCCCACTTCGATAACCTGCTTCGCAGCGTAATCGCGTACTTCCTGGCTGATTTTCATCGAGCAGAATTTTGGCCCGCACATGGAGCAGAAGTGCGCCACTTTGCCGGACTCCTGCGGCAGGGTTTCATCGTGATAGGCGCGCGCGGTGAACGGGTCGAGGGCCAGATTGAACTGGTCTTCCCAGCGGAATTCGAAGCGTGCTTTGGACATCGCGTTATCGCGGATCTGCGCGCCAGGGTGACCTTTGGCTAAATCGGCAGCATGGGCGGCGATTTTGTAGGTAATCAACCCCTGCTTCACGTCCTCTTTGTTCGGCAGGCCGAGGTGTTCTTTCGGGGTAACGTAGCAGAGCATCGCGCAGCCAAACCAGCCGATCATCGCCGCGCCGATACCGGAAGTGAAGTGGTCGTAACCCGGCGCAATATCGGTGGTCAGCGGCCCCAGGGTATAGAATGGTGCTTCGTGACAATGCTCCAGCTCTTCGGTCATGTTGCGACGGATCATTTGCATCGGCACGTGGCCCGGGCCTTCGATCATCACCTGTACGTCATATTCCCAGGCGATTTTGGTCAGCTCGCCCAGAGTGTGTAGCTCGGCAAACTGGGCTTCATCGTTGGCGTCGCGAATGGAACCCGGACGCAGGCCGTCGCCCAGCGACAGAGAGACATCGTACGCGGCGCAGATTTCGCAAATCTCACGGAAGTGTTCGTAGAGAAAGTTTTCCTGATGATGCGACAGGCACCATTTCGCCATAATCGAGCCGCCGCGCGACACAATCCCGGTCAGACGTTTAGCGGTCATCGGCACGTAACGCAGCAATACCCCGGCGTGGATGGTGAAGTAATCCACCCCCTGTTCCGCCTGTTCCAGAAGGGTGTCGCGGAAGGCTTCCCAGGTAAGATCTTCAGCGATCCCGTTGACTTTCTCCAGCGCCTGGTAGATCGGAACAGTGCCGATCGGCACCGGGCTGTTACGCAAGATCCACTCGCGAGTTTCGTGAATGTAGCGCCCGGTGGAGAGATCCATCACCGTGTCCGCGCCCCAGCGGGTGGACCACACCAGTTTTTCGACCTCTTCTTCGATGGAAGAGGTGACCGCGGAGTTACCGATGTTGGCGTTCACTTTCACCAGGAAGTTGCGGCCGATAATCATCGGCTCCGATTCCGGGTGGTTAATGTTGGCGGGGATAATCGCCCGTCCGGCGGCGACTTCGTCGCGCACAAATTCCGGGGTGATGTTCTCCGGCAGGCGAGCGCCAAAGCCTTCGCCAGGATGCTGGTGGCGTAGCACTTCGCTGCGGATGCGCTCGCGGCCCATGTTTTCGCGAATCGCTATGAACTCCATCTCCGGCGTCACGATACCTGAGCGGGCGTAGTGTAACTGAGTCACGCATTTGCCTGCTTTGGCACGTTTCGGCGTCAACAGACCGGTAAAGCGCAGCTCGTCCAGGCCATCGTCGGCCAGACGTTCTTTGGTGTATGCGGAGCTGCGGTCAGTCAGAGATTCGCTGTCCTGGCGCGCTTCGATCCACGGCTGGCGCAGTTTTGCCAGACCCTGCTGCACGTTGATGGCCACATCCGTATCGCCGTAAGGACCAGAGGTGTCGTAGACCGGCACCGCTTCGTTGTCTTCGAACTGGGGATTCTCTTTGCTGCCGCCGATGAGTGTCGGGCTGAGCTGGATTTCACGCATCGGCACGCGGATGTCGGCCTGCGAACCGGTGATGTAAATACGTTTGGAATTCGGGAAAGCGGTGCCTTCCAGGGTGTCGATGAAGTGTTGGGCTTGTGCGCGCTGTTCGCGGCGGGTCAGTTTAGTGGCAGACATAGCTCATTCCAAAAAAGTAAGGAGTGGCTTGTCAGACGACGGATGAAGCAAGAGATATGATCACCCTGATGGGTGATAAAACAGCTTTTTGACTCTTGTTCCCTTCGCAGGTATTAGCCTGATCAGGTTCCGCGGATCCCGAATTAACGGTCTCAGCCCGTACATTTCTGTACTGGGCACTCCGACAAGAAATTTACACTTTATCCTTCAAGCTGCCTCTTTGTTGGCTGCCTTCGCTCACCCAGGTTACTTACTGATGTAAGCTCCCTGGGATTCGCTCAGTTGCCGCCGCGATGCAGCAGGAATGATTTCGTGTAAAGCGCCTGCAGTGCAGACGCGGTATTTGTAAATTACTCGTTAACGCTTAAGAACTCAAGCCGGTCGCGCGATGTTGTCTTCGTTGCTGGCCTTCAGATTGCTGTCCAGCACCAGGGCGATGAGCTTGTCTTCCAGTGTAAATCGCACTTCCATCGCCTCGCCGAGATCGGAAAGAGCCTGCTGGAACTCCAGATAATTGTCCTGGTCGATGGCGTTTTCGAGCGTGGAGTCGTAATAGTCCATGATCTGCTGGGTATTGGCCTCCAGCAGCGGATAGAGTTTAGTCGCCGCTAAATACGGCGTCGTCCCTTCCATTTCGCGAATAATACGTTCATATAGATTAAAATGACCGTCGGAAAGGTAGTCGACCAGGCTTTGACAAAAATCATCCAGCGCTTTTTCATTCAACCGCATATACGATTCTTTGCCAGGCTTAATGCCAACCAGATTGTAGTAGGCAACAAGCAAATGTTTGCGCACGTGCAGCCAGCGATCGACCAGGTGATGACTTCCTCCAACGCGCTCTGTCAGGCTTTGTAGCTGGTTTAGCATGTTTGACTCCACAAGGTTAAGATGAAAAAGCTGGCCACCCAAAAATGTAAGAATATTGTTATCAACATGCCTGTGAAGCAAAGGTAGTGCAATAGATATGGATCGTATAATTGAAAAATTAGATCGCGGCTGGTGGATCGTCAGCCACGAACAAAAATTATGGTTGCCCGGCGGAGAATTACCTTACGGCGAGGCTGAAAATTTCGATCTTGCGGGGCAACAGGCGCTGAAGATCGGCGAATGGCAGGGCGATCCCGTGTGGTTGATCCAGCAGCATCGCCATCACGAGATGGGATCGGTTCGCCAGGTGCTGGATCTCGATGTCGGCCTGTTCCAGCTGGCCGGGCGCGGCGTACAGCTGGCCGAGTTTTTCCGATCGCACAAATATTGCGGCTACTGCGGGCACACCATGCACCGGAGTAAAACCGAGTGGGCGATGCTCTGCAACCACTGCCGTGAGCGCTACTATCCGCAAATCGCCCCGTGCATTATCGTCGCCATTCGTCGTGATGACTCCATTCTGCTGGCGCAACATACTCGCCATCGCAACGGCGTGCATACGGTGCTGGCCGGGTTTGTCGAAGTGGGCGAGACGCTTGAGCAGGCCGTGGCCCGCGAAGTGATGGAAGAGAGCAGCATCAAGGTGAAAAACCTGCGTTACGTCACCTCCCAGCCGTGGCCGTTCCCCATGTCTCTCATGACCGCGTTTATGGCGGATTATGACAGCGGCGAGATTGTGATCGACCAAAAAGAGCTGCTGGAAGCCAACTGGTATCGCTACGACGATTTACCGCTCCTCCCGCCGCCGGGAACCGTGGCGCGCCGACTGATAGAAGATACGGTGGCAATGTGTCGGGCCGACTATGAATGAATCACATGTTACACTGGCGGCATGACGCTTAAGGAACTGCAAAAATGACCGAACTGAAGAACGATCGTTATCTGCGTGCGCTGCTGCGCCAACCCGTTGATATCACCCCGGTGTGGATGATGCGCCAGGCGGGCCGGTATTTGCCGGAATACAAAGCCACGCGCGCCGAAGCGGGCGATTTTATGTCCCTGTGCAAAAACGCCGAGCTAGCCTGTGAAGTCACGCTGCAGCCGCTGCGCCGTTTCCCGCTCGACGCGGCGATCCTTTTTTCAGACATCCTGACCATCCCGGACGCGATGGGGCTGGGTCTCTACTTCGAAACCGGCGAAGGCCCGCGTTTTACTTCGCCAATTAAGAGCAAAGCCGACGTCGATAAGCTGCCGATCCCCGATCCTGAGCAGGAGCTGGGCTACGTGATGAACGCGGTGCGCACCATCCGCCGCGAACTGAAGGGCGAAGTGCCGCTGATTGGCTTCTCCGGCAGCCCGTGGACGCTGGCGACCTACATGGTGGAAGGCGGCAGCAGCAAAGCCTTCACGGTGATCAAAAAGATGATGTACGCCGAGCCGCTGGCACTGCATGCCCTGCTCGACAAACTGGCGAAGAGCGTCACCCTGTACCTGAACGCTCAGATCAAAGCGGGCGCGCAGTCGGTGATGATTTTCGATACCTGGGGCGGCGTGCTGACCGGTCGTGATTATCAGCAGTTCTCCCTGTACTACATGCATAAAATTGTCGATGGCCTGCTGCGTGAAAACGAAGGCCGTCGTGTGCCGGTGACGCTGTTCACCAAAGGCGGCGGGCAGTGGCTCGAAGCGCTGGCCGCGACCGGGTGTGATGCGCTGGGTCTCGACTGGACGACGGACATCGGCGATGCGCGTCGTCGCGTGGGTGACAAAGTGGCGCTGCAGGGCAATATGGACCCGTCCATGCTCTACGCGCAGCCTGCGCGTATTGAAGAAGAAGTGGCGACCATTCTGGCCGGATTCGGCAAGGGTGAAGGCCACGTCTTTAATCTCGGCCACGGCATCCACCAGGACGTTCCGCCAGAGCACGCGGGCGCGTTTGTGGAGGCAGTACACCGACTTTCTGCGCCTTATCACCAGTAGGGAGTGAGTATGGATCTCGCGTCGTTACGCGCCCAGCAAATCGAACTGGCCTCGTCGGTTTCCCGCGAGGATCGTTTTGACAAAGATCCTCCGGCGTTGATCGCCGGAGCCGATGTTGGATTTGAGCAGGGCGGGGAAGTGACGCGAGCCGCGATGGTGCTCTTAACCTGGCCTGCGCTGGAGCTGGTGGAGTACAAAGTGGCGCGTATCGCCACCACCATGCCTTACATTCCGGGCTTTCTCTCCTTTCGTGAATATCCCGCGCTGCTGGCAGCGTGGGAACAACTCTCGCAAAAACCCGATCTGCTGTTTGTCGACGGTCATGGGATTTCCCATCCGCGCCGCCTCGGTGTGGCCAGCCATTTTGGTCTGCTGGTGGATGTGCCGACGATCGGCGTGGCGAAAAAACGCCTGTGCGGCAAATTTGAGCCGCTCTCCGCCGAACCCGGCGCCCTGGCACCGCTGATGGATAAGGGCGAGCAGCTGGCGTGGGTCTGGCGCAGCAAAGCGCGTTGTAATCCGCTGTTTGTCGCGACGGGGCATCGTGTGAGCACCGACAGCGCGCTGGCATGGGTGCAGCGCTGTATGAAAGGCTACCGTCTACCGGAGCCGACGCGCTGGGCTGATGCAGTCGCTTCGGCGCGTCCGGCATTTGTTCGTTGGCAGGAAATTCAGCGTTGATTCAGGTAAACTGCGGCTAATTTCCGATTCGAGACATCATCATGTTACAAAACCCGATTCATCTGCGCCTTGAGAAGCTGGAAAGCTGGCAGCACGTCACCTTTATGGCCTGCCTGTGCGAGCGCATGTACCCCAACTATGCCACCTTCTGCAAGCAGACTGGATTTGGTGAAGGCCAGATTTATCGCCGTATTCTCGACCTGATTTGGGAAACGCTGACGGTCAAAGATGCCAAAGTGAATTTCGATTCTCAGCTCGAAAAGCTGGAAGAGGCGATCCCTGCTGCTGATGACTACGATCTGTATGGCGTCTATCCGGCAATCGACGCCTGCGTGGCGCTGAGCGAACTGCTTCACTCCCGTCTGAGCGGTGAAACTCTCGAGCACGCTATTGAAGTCAGTAAAGCTTCAATTACTACCGTGGCGATGCTGGAAATGACCCAGGAAGGTCGCGAAATGACCGATGAAGAGCTGCGTGCGAACCCGGCCGTTGAGCAGGAATGGGACATTCAGTGGGAAATATTCCGACTTTTGGCCGACTGCGAAGAACGCGATATTGAACTGATAAAAGGCCTGCGCGCGGACTTACGCGAGGCTGGCGAGAGTAATATTGGTATAATTTTTAACCAATGAGACAATAAAACGTGATTTAACGCCTGTTTTGTCGCACCTCGACTCTTCCCTTCTGCCCCCCGTCTGGTCTACATTTGGGGGGCGAAAAAAAGTGGCTATCGGTGCGTGTATGCAGGAGAGTGCTTTTTTGGCATTTTCGTCGCACTCGATGCTTAGCAAGCGATAAACACATTGAAAGGATAACTTATGAACAAGACTCAACTGATTGATGTAATTGCGGACAAGGCTGATCTGTCCAAGGTGCAGGCTAAAGCTGCTCTGGAATCCACCCTGGCTGCTATTACTGAGTCTCTGAAAGAAGGCGATGCTGTACAACTGGTTGGTTTCGGTACCTTCAAAGTGAACCACCGCGCTGAGCGTACTGGCCGCAACCCGCAGACCGGTAAAGAAATCAAAATCGCCGCTGCAAACGTGCCGGCATTTGTTTCTGGCAAAGCACTGAAAGACGCTGTTAAGTAAGACGGCGTGGCAGTGAACAGTTTTAACAAGGGGGCGGTTTCGCCCCTTTTGTTTTTCTGGCGTCGTTCGCTTGCGCTGGCAGGAGTCCTGCTGCTCTCTGCCTGTAGTCATGACTCCACCCTGCCACCCTTTACTGCCAGCGGATATGCTGACGATCAAGGCGCGGTGCGGGTCTGGCGTAAAGATTCCGGTGACGACGTTCACCTGCTCTCCGCATTCAGTCCGTGGCACAACGGCAACACGTCAACCGCCGAGTACCGCTGGCAAGGTGACACTCTGTCGCTGATTGAACTCAATATCTACAGTAAAACCCCCGAACATGTCCGAGTGCGTTTTGATGACCACGGCGAGCTGAGCTTTATGCAGCGCGAGATCAACGGCCAAAAACAGCAGCTCTCCAGCGATCAAATCGCCCTGTACCGTTATCGCGCCACTCAGGTACGACAGACCAGCGATGCACTGCGCCAGGGGCGTGTGGTGTTGCGTCAGGGGCGCTGGCATTCCGATGGCACTGTGACCACCTGCGAAGGGCAAACCGTGAAGCCTGATCTCGAAGCCTGGGCGACAGAACATATCGAACGCCGTCAGCGTCACTCATCGATGGAAGTGAGTATTGCCTGGCTTGAAGCGCCGGAAGGGTCGCAGCTGCTGCTGGTGGCGAACGAAGATTTCTGCACGTGGCAGCCGACGGAAAAGAATTTCTGATTTTGTGGGGAGATGCCGGATGGCGCTGACGCTCATCCGGCTTACGAACGATCCCCTCTTCCTGTGGAAGAGGGGAAGTAAACGACGTTCTTACTCGCCTTGCTCACGGGCAATGGCCCGATAGCCAATATCACTGCGGCTAAAGCTGCCGTCCCAGTGGATATCCTTCATCAGCGCGTAAGCGCGTTTCTGTGCTTCGGCAACGGTGTGACCCAGCGCGGTGGCGCACAGGACGCGGCCCCCGTTAGTTAACACGCGATCGTCGTCAGCCAGTTTGGTGCCTGCATGGAACACCTTCCCGCCGTCGACCTCTTCCAGCGGTAAACCGTGGATCTCATCGCCATTGTTATAGTTGCCCGGATAACCACCGGCAGCGATCACCACGCCCAGAGACGCGCGTTCATCCCACTCGGAGTTTTTCTCGTCCAGTTTGCCTTCGCAGGCGGCCAGGCACAGTTCGACCAGGTCGGATTTCATGCGCAGCATGATCGGCTGAGTTTCCGGGTCGCCGAAGCGGCAGTTGAACTCGATGACCTTCGGGTTGCCCTGCTTATCGATCATCAGCCCCGCATACAGGAAGCCGGTGTAGGTGTTGCCTTCTGCCGCCATGCCTTTCACGGTAGGCCAGATGATGCGATCCATCGTGCGCTGGTGGACTTCGTCAGTCACCACTGGCGCAGGGGAGTAAGCGCCCATTCCACCCGTGTTTGGACCGGTATCGCCATCGCCCACACGTTTGTGATCCTGGCTGGTGGCCATCGGCAGAACGTGCTCGCCATCGACCATCACGATAAAGCTCGCCTCTTCGCCGTCGAGGAACTCTTCGATGACGATGCGATGTCCCGCGTCGCCAAAGGCGTTACCTGCCAGCATATCCTGAACAGCGGCTTCCGCCTCTTCGAGCGTCATCGCGACGATAACCCCTTTACCGGCAGCCAGACCGTCAGCCTTGATAACAATCGGTGCGCCTTTCTCACGCAGATATGCCAGGGCTGGTTCTACTTCGGTGAAGTTCTGATATTCGCCGGTCGGGATTTTGTGGCGCGCGAGGAAATCTTTGGTGAAGGCTTTAGAGCCTTCGAGTTGCGCCGCACCCTCCGTTGGGCCGAAGATTTTCAGACCAGCGGCGCGGAAGGCATCCACCACGCCAATCACCAGCGGTGCTTCCGGGCCGACGATGGTCAGATCGATTTTCTCGTTCTGGGCAAAGCTCAGCAGCGCCGGAATATCGGTCACGCCGATAGCGACGTTTTGCAGGGCCGGTTCCAGTGCGGTACCGGCATTGCCCGGCGCTACAAAAACGGATTTCACCAGCGGTGACTGTGCTGCTTTCCACGCCAGGGCGTGTTCGCGCCCGCCGTTACCAATGACTAATACTTTCATTATCTGCTCCGGGATTAGTGGCGGAAGTGACGCATGTCGGTGAAGATCATCGCGATACCGTGTTCGTCGGCTGCGGCAATCACTTCGTCATCGCGGATTGAACCGCCTGGCTGGATAACACAGGTCACACCCACTGCCGCCGCGGCATCAATACCATCGCGGAACGGGAAGAAGGCGTCGGACGCCATTGCGGAGCCTTTCACTTCCAGCCCTTCATCGCCCGCTTTAATCCCGGCGATTTTCGCGGAGTAGACGCGGCTCATCTGGCCCGCACCAATGCCGATGGTCATGTTCTCTTTGGAATAAACAATGGCATTGGATTTGACGAATTTCGCCACTTTCCAGCAGAACAGCGCATCACGCAGCTCCTGCTCGGTCGGCTGGCGTTTGCTGACCACGCGCAGATCGCTTGCGGTCACCATGCCCAGATCGCGATCCTGAACCAGCAAGCCACCGTTGACACGTTTGAAATCGAGACCCGAAACGCGCTCAGCCCACTGGCCACAAACCAGCACACGGACGTTCTGCTTGGCGGCGGTTACCTTCAGGGCTTCTTCCGTAGCGGAAGGGGCAATAATCACTTCGACAAACTGGCGGGAGATAATCGCCTGTGCCGTTTCAGCATCCAGTTCACGGTTGAAAGCAATAATGCCGCCAAAAGCAGAGGTCGGGTCAGTCTTATATGCGCGATCGTATGCGTCCAGAATAGAGGTGCTAACCGCAACGCCACATGGGTTCGCGTGTTTGACGATTACGCAGGCTGGCTCGCTGAACTCTTTCACACATTCCAGCGCCGCGTCGGTATCGGCAATGTTGTTATAGGAAAGCGCTTTGCCCTGAACCTGTTGCGCGGTGGCAACGGAAGCTTCTTTAATCTCTTCTTCTATATAGAAGGCGGCGTTCTGATGGCTGTTCTCACCGTAACGCATATCCTGCTTCTTAATGAAGTTCAGATTCAGGGTGCGCGGGAAGCGGCCAGAAGGCTCTTTGCTCTCGCCGTGGTAGGCGGGAACAAGGCTGCCGAAGTAGTTGGCGATCATGCTGTCGTACGCGGCGGTGTGTTCGAAAGCTTTAATGGCGAGGTCGAAACGGGTTTCCAGCAGGAGAGAGCCGTCGTTGGCGTCCATCTCTTTAATAATGGTGTCGTAGTCGCTGCTCTTTACTACGATAGCCACATCTTTATGGTTCTTCGCGGCGGAGCGCACCATGGTTGGGCCGCCGATGTCGATGTTCTCGACCGCATCTTCAAGAGAGCAGTTTTCGCGAGCAACAGTTTGAGCAAACGGATACAGGTTAACGACAACCATATCGATTGGCGCGATCTCGTGTTGTTCCATAATACCGTCATCCTGACCGCGACGGCCCAGTATGCCGCCGTGAACTTTGGGATGCAGGGTTTTTACGCGTCCATCCATCATTTCCGGGAAACCGGTGTAATCGGACACTTCGGTCACAGGCAAACCTTTGTCTGCTAACAGGCGAGCGGTGCCGCCAGTGGACAGCAGCTCTACGCCGCGTGCAGAAAGTGCCTGAGCGAATTCAACGATACCGGCTTTATCAGAAACACTGAGCAGAGCGCGGCGGACTGGACGACGTTGTTGCATGGTAAATCCCCTGGATTTCACGATTACAGAGAGCGTTAGATCAATTTTCCTGTAAAAAACTCATCTAACACACCTGATGGGGCATCCTTGCCAGGCGCGTGCATTTTAACGAAAACGTTTGCGCATCGCTCGTTAATTTTCAAATTTTCGTCGTCTTGTGGATAAGTCTGTGTGCAAAAGGGTATAAGGCGGGGTTTTGCTGTGGAATGCAGCAGTCAGTCATTTTTCTGTCATTTAGCGGTTGCGGCCTGACGAGAACTCCCTATAATGCGCCTCCATCGAC
>NZ_JAENMQ010000002.1:0-497145 GCF_016771845.1 Lelliottia jeotgali
GGCCTGCCGCCAGCGTTCAATCTGAGCCATGATCAAACTCTTCAATTTAAGTTTGATGCTCGTGAATTAAACTTCGTAATGAATTACGTATGTTCACTCAGAGACTTTGGTATTCATTTAGCGTCTTGCGACGTTTAGAATCCATGTCACTTTGAGTGCCCACACAGATTGTCTGATAAATTGTTAAAGAGCAGTGCAACGCGGCTTTCGCTCACCGTTGCGAGGTGGCGTATATTACGCTTTCCTCTTTCAGAGTCAACCCTGAATTTCAGGATTTTTTCTCTTCAACCGACCCGGCTGTTTGTGTGAAGTGATTCACATCTGCCGTGTCGATGGAGGCGCATTATAGGGAGCTTCCGAGGAATGACAAGCGGAAAAATACAATTTTATTTCAACCGCTCACATTTTCAACACAACGCCTATTTTTGCTGCGCTTTGAGCGCTTTTGGCAACTCAGCGAGGCTGTTCAGCACCATATCCGCTGCGCTTTCAGCTTCTGGTGTGACAGGCTTGCCAGTGCGAACTAACACTTTGGTCCCCACACCCGCAGCGGTTGCCGCCTGCATATCTTCCAGTTTGTCGCCCACCATATAAGAAGACGCCATATCAATGTGTAGGAATTCCTGCGCGGAGATAAACATCCCCGGATGTGGTTTGCGGCAATCGCACGTCTGGCGATATTCTTCCACCGATCCCTGTGGGTGATGCGGGCAGTAATAGATACCATCCAGCTCGACGTCGCGATCGGCCAATGACCAGTCCATCCATTCGGTCAGCGTTTCGAATTGCGCTTCGGTAAATTTACCCCGGGCGATCCCGGACTGATTGGTCACCACCACCAGCGCATAGCCCATCGCTTTGAGTTCGCGCATGGCATCAATAACGCCGTCGATAAATTCGAACGCATCAATCTCGTGCACGTAACCATGATCGACATTAATAGTGCCGTCACGATCGAGAAAAATTGCGGGTACTGATTTTGCCACGGGTTTACTCCTGAAAAAGGCATGTCCCGCTATTATCTCACGTTTCACCACGCAAGAAAGTGCTCATCGCGCACAGTGACATTGATTTAGACGTCTGGATGCCTTAACATCCATTTTGTTTACGGCTGAACCCCGTATCTGGCAGAAGAAAATGCCACGGCTAACTTACATACGATAAAAATAATCTAATGATTAAACTTTCCAATATCACCAAAGTGTTCCAGCAAGGAACCCGAACGATTCAGGCGCTGAACAACGTCAGCCTGCACGTTCCGGCTGGACAGATTTATGGCGTCATTGGCGCTTCGGGTGCCGGTAAAAGTACGCTCATCCGCTGCGTTAACCTGCTCGAGCGTCCGACCGAAGGCAGCGTCCAGGTTGGCGGCCAAGAATTAACCAAACTTTCTGAAAAAGAATTAACTCAAGCCCGTCGTCAGATTGGCATGATCTTCCAGCACTTTAACCTGCTGGCCTCGCGCACCGTTTTTGGTAACGTCGCGCTGCCACTGGAGCTGGACAACACCCCTAAGGAAGAAGTGAAACGCCGGGTGACCGAGCTGCTGGATTTGGTCGGACTGTCTGATAAGCACGACAGCTACCCAGCCAATCTGTCCGGTGGCCAGAAACAGCGCGTGGCGATTGCACGTGCGCTGGCAAGCAATCCGAAAGTGCTGCTCTGCGACGAAGCCACCAGCGCACTGGATCCTGCCACCACCCGTTCTATCCTCGAATTATTGAAAGACATTAACCGCCGCCTCGGGCTGACCATTCTCCTTATTACTCATGAGATGGACGTTGTGAAGCGCATTTGCGACTGTGTCGCGGTAATCAGCAACGGTGAATTGATTGAACAGGACACGGTGAGCGAAGTGTTCTCGCACCCGAAAACACCACTGGCACAGCAGTTCATTCAGTCCACGCTGCACCTGGATATCCCGGAAGATTATCTGGCGCGTTTAAAAACAGAATCTGGTCCAGACAGCGTTCCAATGCTGCGCATGGAATTTACCGGTCAGTCCGTTGACGCCCCGCTGCTTTCCGAAACTGCGCGCCGCTTCAATGTGAACAACAACATTATTAGTGCGCAGATGGATTACGCCGGTGGCGTGAAGTTCGGCATCATGCTGACGGAAATGCACGGAACACAAGAAGAGACGCAAGCCGCGATCGCCTGGCTGCAGGAACACCATGTAAAAGTAGAGGTACTGGGTTATGTCTGAGCCGATGATGTGGCTGCTGGTTCGCGGCGTTTGGGAGACGCTGGCAATGACCTTCGTATCTGGATTCTTTGGTTTCGTGATTGGCTTGCCGGTTGGCGTGCTGTTGTACGTCACGCGTCCTGGGCAGATTATCGAAAACGCGAAGCTTTACCGCACGCTCTCTGCGCTGGTGAATATCTTCCGCTCGATTCCTTTTATTATCCTGCTGGTGTGGATGATTCCATTTACCCGAGTCATCGTGGGAACATCTATTGGTTTGCAGGCGGCTATCGTTCCGCTGACCGTAGGCGCCGCACCATTCATCGCGCGTATGGTTGAAAACGCCCTGCTGGAAATTCCAACCGGTCTGATTGAAGCCTCTCGTGCTATGGGCGCGACGCCGATGCAGATCGTACGCAAAGTTCTGTTACCTGAAGCGCTGCCGGGCCTGGTGAATGCGGCAACCATTACGCTGATCACCCTCGTAGGTTATTCCGCCATGGGCGGCGCCGTTGGGGCTGGCGGCCTGGGGCAGATCGGCTATCAATACGGTTATATTGGTTATAACGCTACCGTAATGAACACGGTTCTGGTATTGCTGGTTGTGCTGGTTTATCTCATTCAATTCTCAGGCGATCGCATCGTCCGGGCTGTTACTCATAAATAACGTTACACAACGCAAACTCGACGAATTAAGGATATGACATGACGTTTAAATTGAAGACCTTTGCCGCAGTAGGCGCGCTGATTGGCTCTCTGGCTCTGGTGGGTTGCGGTCAGGACGAAAAAGATCCAAACCACATTAAAGTCGGTGTCATTGTTGGCGCTGAGCAGCAGGTTGCTGAAGTTGCACAAAAAGTGGCAAAAGAGAAATATGGTCTGGACGTTGAGCTGGTTACCTTTAACGATTACGTTCTGCCTAACGAAGCGCTGAGCAAAGGCGACATCGACGCTAACGCTTTCCAGCACAAACCGTATCTGGATCAGCAGATCAAAGACCGTGGCTACAAACTGGTTGCCGTCGCGAATACCTTCGTTTACCCAATCGCGGGCTACTCTAAAAAAATCAAATCTCTGGAAGAGCTGCAGCCGGGTTCTCAGGTCGCGATTCCTAACGATCCAACTAACCTGGGCCGCTCCCTGCTGCTGCTGCAGAAAGTGGGTCTGATCAAACTGAAAGACGGCGTGGGCTTGCTGCCAACCGTACTGGATGTAACTGAAAACCCGAAAAACCTGAAGCTGGTTGAGCTGGAAGCACCGCAGCTGCCACGTTCTCTGGACGACGCGCAGATTGCACTGGCCGTGATCAACACCACTTACGCCAGCCAGATTGGTCTGACACCAGCGAAAGACGGTATCTTCGTTGAAGACAAAGACTCCCCATACGTGAACCTGATCGTGAGCCGCGAAGACAACAAAGACGCGGAAAATGTGAAAAAATTCGTACAGGCATACCAGTCTGACGAAGTTTACCAGGAAGCCAACAAAGTGTTTAACGGCGGCGCTGTTAAAGGCTGGTAATCTGACCTTTCTGTAATATCATTCATGACGGGCGAAAGCCCGTCTTGTCATTTATGCGGGCAACTGATTCAATAACTGACGATTTGATTATTCATTGAGGAAATATTATGCGTGCTTTACCGATCTGTCTTTTAGCACTCATGCTGAGCGGCTGTTCAATGCTAAGCAGATCTCCTGTTGAACCTGTTAAAAGCACTGCAACCCCACCGAAGGTGGAGCCAGCCAAGCCGAAGGCACCGCGCCCTGCACCGGTAAGAATCTACACCAAAGCTGAAGACTTAATTGGCAAACCATTCCGCGATCTGGGTGAAGTCACCGGCGAATCCTGCCAGGCAAGCAATCAGGACTCTCCGCCAAACATCCCAACCGCGCGTAAACGTCTGCAGATTAACGCCGCCAAAATGAAAGCTAACGCCGTCCTGCTGCACAGCTGTGAAGTCACCAGCGGCACGCCAGGCTGCTATCGTCAGGCGGTGTGCATGGGCAATGCCCTTAACGTCACGGCGAAATGAGTGCATTTCAGTTTGAGCAGATAGGTGTTATCCGCTCGCCTTATAAAGAGAAGTTTGCCGTACCGCGCCAGCCGGGTCTGGTTAAAAGCGGCGGCGGTGAACTTCACTTAATTCCTCCTTATAATCAGGCCGACGCCGTGCGTGGGCTTGAGGCATTTAGCCATCTGTGGGTGCTGTTCATCTTTCATCAAACGATGGAAGGCGGCTGGCGTCCGACGGTGCGCCCTCCCCGCCTGGGTGGGAATGCCAGAATGGGGGTGTTTGCTACGCGTTCGACCTTCCGCCCGAACCCTGTCGGGATGTCGTTGGTTGAGCTAAAAGATATTCGCTGTCAAAAGGATCAGGTGATCCTGCAGTTAGGCAGTCTGGATTTGGTCGACGGTACGCCGGTAGTGGATATCAAACCCTATCTGCCCTTTGCCGAAGCGCTGCCAGATGCGCGCGCGAGCTACGCTCAGCAGGCACCGGTCGCCGATATGCCCGTCGGTTTTACGCCCGATGTTGACGCGCAACTTCTGCTCCTGGAAAAGCGCTACCCTCGCCTGAAAGCCTTTATTGTTGAAGTCCTGGCGCAAGATCCACGACCCGCGTATAAAAAAGAGGAAGAAGCTGGCAAAACTTACGCCGTCCTGTTGCTCGATTTTAATGTGCGCTGGCGCGTCACCGAGTCAGGTTTTGAAGTGTTTGCGCTGGAAGTGCGCTAATTTTATTTTCCTCTCTTTTGGCATCTTTGCCACACTGGTAAACTAAACCACTTTTTTTGTGTCAGTCTGACGTTTCAGCCTGGTCCAATCGTCGAAATGGAACCGTAACAACATGCGTACTAGCCAATATCTGCTCTCCACACTGAAGGAGACACCTGCCGACGCCGAAGTCATCAGCCATCAGCTGATGCTGCGCGCCGGGATGATCCGCAAGCTGGCCTCTGGGTTGTATACCTGGTTGCCGACCGGCCTGCGCGTCCTGAAAAAAGTCGAAAACATCGTGCGTGAAGAGATGAACAACGCCGGTGCTATCGAGGTGTCCATGCCTGTGGTTCAGCCTGCTGACCTGTGGATGGAAAGTGGTCGCTGGGAGCAGTACGGCCCAGAGCTGCTGCGCTTTGTTGATCGTGGCGAGCGCCCGTTTGTGCTCGGCCCAACGCATGAAGAAGTGATCACCGACCTGATCCGTAACGAGCTGAACTCGTACAAACAGCTGCCGCTGAACTTCTTCCAGATCCAGACCAAATTCCGCGACGAAGTTCGCCCACGTTTCGGCGTGATGCGTTCCCGCGAATTCCTGATGAAAGATGCCTACTCTTTCCATACTTCTCAGGAATCCCTGCAGGAAACTTACGACGTGATGTACGGCGCCTACAGCAAGATCTTCTCCCGTATGGGTCTGGATTTCCGCGCGGTACAGGCTGACACCGGTTCTATCGGCGGCAGCGCCTCCCACGAATTCCAGGTGCTGGCGCAGAGCGGCGAAGACGATGTGATCTTCTCCGACACCTCTGACTACGCGGCGAATATTGAATTCGCAGAAGCGCTGGCCCCTGCCACACCACGTGCGGCGGCGACGGAAGAGATGAAGCTGGTCGACACCCCGAACGCCAAAACCATCGCCGAGCTGGTTGAGCAGTTCAATCTGCCGATCGAGAAAACGGTGAAAACCCTGCTGGTGAAATCCGTTGAAGGCAGCGCGTATCCGCTGGTTGCCCTGCTGGTGCGTGGCGATCACGAGCTGAACGAAGTCAAAGCAGAAAAACTGCCGCAGGTCGCGAGTCCGCTGACTTTCGCTAACGAAGCGGAAATCCGTGCTGTAGTGAATGCAGGCCCAGGCTCTCTGGGTCCGGTTAATCTGCCAATTCCGGTTGTGATTGACCGCACCGTTGCCGCCATGAGCGATTTCTCTGCTGGCGCGAACATCGACGGTAAGCACTACTTCGGCATCAACTGGGATCGCGACACCGCGACGCCAGAAGTGGCAGATATCCGTAACGTGGTAGCTGGCGATCCAAGCCCGGACGGCCAGGGTACGCTGATGATCAAACGCGGTATCGAAGTGGGCCATATCTTCCAGCTCGGGACCAAGTACTCCCAGGCGCTGAACGCAGCCGTTCAGGGTGAAGACGGTCGTAACCAGATCCTGACCATGGGTTGCTACGGTATCGGTGTGACTCGCGTGGTGGCAGCTGCCATTGAGCAGAACCACGACGAACGCGGCATCGTCTGGCCAGACAATATCGCCCCGTTCCAGGTCGCGATTTTGCCGATGAACATGCACAAGTCTTACCGTGTTCAGGAACTGGCTGAGAAGCTTTACAGCGAACTGCGTGCGCAGGGTATCGAAGTGCTGATGGATGACCGTAAAGAGCGTCCGGGCGTGATGTTTGCGGATATGGAACTGATCGGCATTCCGCACACTGTCGTTATCGGCGACCGTAACCTCGACAGCGACGAGATTGAATACAAATACCGTCGCAGCGGCGAGAAGCAGATGATCAAGACCGGCGATGTCCTTGATTACCTGGTGAAAGCCATCAAAGGTTAAGCCACAAAAAACCCCGCGATTGCGGGGTTTTTCTTTTCAGTCTTATTTGCTGTCGCAGTCTTTACCCGCCGCAAACTTCGCACTCTTATCCGTTACCAGCGTTTTCACCATCTCGCCGCTATCCGGGTTCGGCTGCAGCGTGAAGTGACCGTCTACTGTCAACAACACTGGCTTGCTGTCATTCCCGCGCGCCACGGCATAATCACGTTCTAGCTGCGCATTGTTTGCCACACTGACTTTTTTGCCCGTTGCACAATCGGTGAAGACTGCTGCATCTGCCATGTAGAAATACATGCCGCGCATCGCCATCGGCGTGGAGGGCAGAGCCGCTTTGACTGGCGCTAACGTGTAGTTAAACTGAGATTCGATCGGATTACCTTCACGATCGAGCATCTCCATGCCCTCACCTTTGGCGCGGAAATAGGTTTTCTCGCCTTCGGAATCCGTCAAAATCAGTTTCTCAGCGGTGCGCGCCCACTTGCCATAAGTGGCAAAGGATGACGGTTCTTTCGCCCCCTGATAGCGCTGGTTCATTACCCATGAACCATCCTTTTCCAGGTACAATGTCGTTTCAATGCCTTCGCAATCGGCGCAAGGCAGAACACCGCGCCAGCTCTGCTGCATCGGTTTTAACTCTTCCGACTGTGTCGGTTGTAAAGTCTGCATCTCAGCACGATTATTACACCCAATGAGGGCAAAAAGCGTTGATGCGGCAATAACTGACCATATCGCTGTTTTCACGATGAATTCCTTATAAAAATGGTATCCGGTTTATCAATCCTGAGACCGACGAACTTTTCCACGCAGTGATTTTACCGTGGATTTTTGCGCTTTCGAAGACAACCGACGCTCTTTTGAGGCTCGCGTCGGTCGCGTGGCGCGGCGACTTTTCTGAACTGTAGTCAGTTCCTGTATGACCGCCACCAGCCGGGAAAGTGCGGCTTCTCGATTCAATTCCTGACTGCGATACTCTTGCGCCTTAATAATGATAATGCCATCGCTGGTAATGAGGTGATGGCTGGCGGCGAGCAAGGCTTCTTTATAGGACTCTGGCAGGCTGGAGGCCCGAATGTCAAAGCGCAGATGAATCGCCGTTGAGGCTTTATTCACATGCTGTCCACCCGCGCCCTGAGCCCGGATCGCCGTTATCTCAAACTCATTGTCGGGGATAGTGACGGTTCGGGACACCACAATCATGACGGTGACTGCCACGCGGTAAGATGAATTTCCAGATTATTCTGAGAATCAGACAGCCAGATAGCGCCATCCTGGATCGTCGCCTGCAGCGCCATAGTACGGGCGGCAAACTCAGTCAATTTCGCCAGTTGTTCATCGTCCAGATACCACACTGAAAGGTGTGAATACTGGGCGCATTTGCGCTGGTTTTGCTGCCACCAGATTTCCGCAGCACGCTGATTATAGGCAAAAATCGCCACTTCTGCGGACTGCGTGCAGGCCTTTTTGATGCGACGTTCGTCCGGCAAGCCGAGCTCAATCCACAAATCAATGCCCATATGATCGTTGCGCAGCCAGGCTTCTGGCTCTTCTTCGGCGCTCAGTCCACGCGTAAATTGCAGCCGTTCATTGGCGTATTTGATCCACGCCAGCAGGCGCAGCATCATGCGTTCCTGCGTTTCTGACGGGTGACGAGCCAGCGTTAACGACGCATCGAGAAACTGGTTGCGGTCAAGGTCAGCAACGTTGACTACCGCTTTATAAATTGTCGCTTTCAGCGCCATGAGAGAACTCCATTCGAATCAGGCGCACATTGTAGCGAAATTCCAGCCAAAAGGCTGTTACCTCGCGGTGAATCGCAGCAATATCAAGGCGCTGATATTGCTTGAATGAGTATGGTATAGTCACCTTGCTAAACCGAGTTTATCTTCGTAGGCTTAAGTGTATCTCACAGTAACGTCAGTGCGCTGGCAGGAGGGGATGTGGAAAATTATTGTGAGTTAATTCGCAAAAGGTATGCGGAAATTGCCAGCGGAGATCTGGGGTATATCCCCGATGCGTTGGGCTGTGTATTGAAAGTGCTGAATGAAGTGGCGTCGGACGCCAGCCTTTCAGAATCGGTCAGGGAAAAAGCGGCGTATGCTGCTGCGAATTTACTGGTGAGCGATTATGTCAATGAATGATACCTATCAACCCATCAACTGCGATGACTACGACAACCTCGAGCTCGCCTGTCAGAATCACCTGGTTCTGGCGCTGGCGTTAAAAGACGGCGAGGAGTTGAAAGCAAAAGCGAGTGACCTGGTCTCACGCAAGAACGTTGAATATCTGGTCGTCGAAGATGCCGGGAAAACGCGTGAACTTCGCCTCGATAAAATCGCCAGCTTCAGTCATCCAGATATCGGCACCGTCGTGGTGAGCGAAGAGTAATTTTCTGTAACGGGCAGTTCGCTGCCCGTTACGCCTTCCGCTCGAATCTCAACCCCTCTTCCGCCCAGCCATCCTGCGTGACAAAGACTCCCGCCGCCGCAATCAGCGTTTCACCATAAAATAATAAAGGCGTGGTGTCGCGAAGCCAGGGCGGGACGTTGCACTCCTGCCAGATTTTTTTCAGCTTGCGGCCACCGTTGCGGCCCACAATATGCAAATTCCCGCTGGCTTTAAAGCGGATCGTCACCTGCTCCCCCACTGCTGGCAAACGCACATTTCCGGGCGCATTAAGAGCAACCAGACCCGCCCTGTGCGGTAGATTCAGCGGTTCGTGAATATCAGGCCAGGAGATGATGTTATCTGTCAGCGACGGCTGATGCTTAACCCACCAGAGCTGCGCTTTGAAGCGTCTGATTTCAAAACCATTAAGATGCAGACACGGGTTGGCATCTTCACGCGCCTGAGCCACTTCATCCCAGATTCGCTTGAGCATGTCGCGCGAGGGCATTTGCGCGTGATGACCCGCAAGCCAGCGACGAACTAACGCCCCTCGGCGCACCACGCTCATCGATTCCAGCGGAGAAATACTCAGCGCCCCCTCTTCCGACACCAGGTTCGCCAGCTCCTCGCTCAGCAGTTCGTCCAACAAGCTTTCCTGCTCTGCACATAATTGCGCACTTCTTGCCGTCGACTCGGCAAAATGCGGCCAACGCTGAGAAAGTTCGGGCAAAATACGCAGACGTAAGAAGTTACGATCGTAGCCATCGTCCTGATTACTTTCATCTTCTATCCAGCGCAGATTGTGCACACGCGCCCAATGTTCCAGCGATGAACGGGTTTCGTTCAGCAAAGGACGCAGCAGGTATGTCCCGGCAAATTTGCTGCGCTCAGCCATCGCCGATAATCCCGCCGGGCCGCTGCCTCGCTTAAGCGCCAGTAAAAACGTCTCACACTGATCGTCGAGATGCTGCGCCGTCACGATGGCTTCACCGGGCCGAAGCGCGTGCTCAAAGGCGGCATACCGTGCCTTACGTGCCTGCGCCTCCGTCCCAAGTCCTTCGTCCTTAAGCGTCACGCGTTCAACGATCAGCGGGATATTCCACGTCTGGCAAAGCGTCTCGCAGTGGGCCACCCATTCATTGGCATTCGCACTGAGCCCGTGATGGATATGAATAGCACGGATCTGGACATCGGGCTGTTTTTCACGCCACAGCATCAGGCGATGTAACAGGACGGTAGAGTCCAGGCCACCGCTAAACCCCACCACCAACTGACGGTACGGAGAAACAGACTGAGCGATTGCAAGTAACGTCACTGCTGATAAAGCTCCAGCGGCAGGCCATCAGGATCGTTGAAAAAGGTAAAGCGCTTATTGGTAAACGGATCGATGCGAATGGCTTCGCACTTCACGCCATGCCCTTCAAGATGCTTCACCGCCTGCTCAATATTATCGACGCTGAAGGCGAGATGGCGAAGCCCACAGGCTTCTGGTCGCGACGGGCGCGCAGGTGGGAAAGGAAAGGAGAAAAGCTCAATCACATACTGCCCGTTCAACGCCAGGTCACCTTTCCACGAATCGCGTTCAGCGCGATAAGCTTCGCTCATCAGCGTGAATCCGAGAATGTCGCAATAGAACGCCTTACTGTGAGCGTAATCGGTCGCAATAATCGCAATATGGTGAACCTGTTTTAAACCCAGCATAGCCTCTCCTTTTGATAAGGCCCAAACGTTACAACCGAAAACCCTGAGCACGCAAGCGCTTAGCTATTTTTTAAGACTCGCACCCAATAAGTGCCGTTTTCGTCGCGCTTCGCACCGTGAATATCTGTCTCAAAACCGGGATAATGACGACCGACGGAACACAACATGAGCAGGAAATCGAGCACCGCCCGGCTTTGCTCGGTGATCATCTCGCCCGGCATCAATAGCGGAACGCCAGGCGGATAAGGCAGGATCATATTGGCCGATATGCGTCCCACCAGATTTTCCAGCTCGATAGTTTCCACTTCGCCTTTTACCTGACGTTGCCAGGCTTTGTGCGGGGTCAGTTTCATCTCTGGCAAAACGTCAAACGCCTGAAGCATAAGACGCGGCAGATCGTGCTGGCGGATCAGCTTATGGATCCCCTGAGCCAGATCCTGGATCCGCATGTTGCGATAAAAATCAGGATCTTCAGCGTACAGATCCGGGAGCATGTTTTTCACCCGCAGATTCAGGTCGTAGGCGCGTTTGAACTCCATTAGTCCCCGCAGCAGCCCCATTGCACGGGTTTTATCGATCCCGATGCTGAACAAGAAGAGCAGATTGTATGGGCCCGTTTTTTCCACCACTACGCCGCGTTCATCAAGAAATTTCGCCACCAGCGCAGCGGGGATCCCTTCGTCGCTCATCGTTCCTTGCTCGTCCATCCCCGGCGTAAGAATGGTGACTTTCACCGGATCGAGGAACATATGATCCGCATCCGCATCGCGGAATCCATGCCAGCTTTCGTCAGGTGCAACGGACCAGCATTCGGCTTCATCAATCTCTTCCGGTTGCCAGATATCAAAGAACCAGCCGTCGGCCTCATCTTTGAGTCGCTGTACTTCTTTACGGAAATGCAGCGCCCGTTCCACTGAACGGTTAATCAAGCGTTTACCCGGATTGCCGCGCAACATCGCTGCCGCCGTTTCTATCGAGGCCACCAGTGGATAGCTTGGCGAAGTGGTAGTGTGCATCATGAAAGCTTCGTTGAAAGTGTCTTCGTCGTATTCGCCCTTGATGTGAATAAGCGAAGCCTGCGAGAACGCCGCCAGCATTTTATGTGTCGACTGAGTTTCGAAGAATACTTTGCCCGGTATCCGTTCGCCGCTCATCCCGCTTTTTCCCGCATAAATCGGGTGGAAATTGGTATAGGGAACCCAGGCCGAATCAAAGTGAATCGATGATACGTCAAGCGTCTGCTTGATCCAGTTGGTGTTGTATAGCAGCCCGTCATAGGTCGAGTTGGTAATCACCGCATGAATAGGCCAACTTGCGCCCGCAACCGATGCAACTTTCTGTTCAATCGCCGCGTGGGAAAACTCACGGCGCGGAATGCCGCCCAAAATCCCCAGCGCGTTTCGCGTTGGCGACAGCCAGAGCGGGACGACATCGCTCATCATCAGCAGATGCGCCAGCGATTTGTGGCAGTTGCGATCAATCAGCAGCGTGCTTCCGGCAGGTGCGGCGTACATGCCAACAATCTTATTAGACGTCGACGTGCCGTTGGTCACCATATAACTTTGTTCGGCGCCGAAGGTGCGGGCGATGTACTCTTCCGCCTCCAGATGCGGGCCGGTGTGGTCCAGGAGCGAGCCGAGTTCCGTCACCGAGATCGAAACATCCGCTTTCAGCGTGTTACCGCCAAAGAAATCATAGAACAGACAACCAACCGGGCTTTTCTGGTATGCCGTTCCCGCCATATGACCTGGCGTGCAGAAGGTGTATTTGCCTTCTTTCACATAGTTGAACAGTGCGCGGGTAAAAGGAGGCGTGATGTTATCGAGGTATTCACGGGTATATTGCTCGATGCGCGTCGCAATATCCTCGGCTGCTCCGAGTGCGTATTCAAAAAACCACAGCGCCATGCGCATATCGTGAGCGCTGACGTCCATCGTCGAATGAGTATTGATGAACGCATACAGCGGCAGATATTCATTGAGCTGATTGATATCGCTGCACAATTCCAGGTCGTACTCATCCCAGTCAAAGACGACGCCACAGATACGTGGGTTATGCTCGATAACCTTAAGCAGATCGGCACTGTTATGCGGCCAGATAAGCTGGAATCCGCGAGACTGTAATGATTTTTCCAGCTCCTTGATCGGCTCATCTTTATAAAAGACGCCATGCGGACCCATGATGGCAATAATATTCATGGTCTACCTCCTTGAAAAATATTAGATAAGCATAGCCGAGGTAAACGGCAGGTAAAAAAAAAGCCGCAACAGTGTGCGGCTTTTAAGATTATTGTGCAGATTACGCGTAACCGTAGTTCATCAGGCGCTGATAACGACGGTTGAGCAGGTCTTCTTTGCTCAGCACATCGAGATCGGCCAAATCGGCCAGCAGCTGCGCTTTAAGGGAAGCCGCCATCACTTCTGGCTTACGATGCGCGCCGCCCAGCGGTTCTGGGATCACGGTATCGATAAGCTTCAGCTCTTTCAGACGTGGCGCGATAATACCCATCGCTTCCGCCGCCAGCGGCGCTTTATCTGCGCTCTTCCACAGAATGGACGCGCAGCCTTCCGGAGAGATAACGGAATAGGTGCTGTACTGCAGCATATTCACTTTATCGCCCACACCGATAGCCAGTGCGCCACCGGAACCGCCTTCACCGATCACGGTACAGATCACCGGGACCGACAGACGAGACATTTCACGCAGGTTGCGCGCGATGGCTTCAGACTGACCGCGCTCTTCTGCACCGACGCCTGGGTATGCACCAGGAGTATCGATAAAGGTCACGATCGGCATGTTAAAGCGTTCGGCCATTTCCATCAGGCGCAGTGCCTTACGGTAACCTTCCGGTGCTGGCATACCAAAGTTACGACGAATCTTCTCTTTGGTTTCACGGCCTTTCTGATGACCAATGATCATCACCGGGCGACCATCCAGACGTGCGATACCGCCGACAATGGCTTTGTCGTCAGCATAAGCGCGATCGCCTGCCAGTTCGTCAAATTCATCAAACGCCAGGCGGACATAATCCAGGGTGTACGGGCGCTGTGGATGACGAGCCAGCTGGGCAATCTGCCATGCGCCGAGATCGGCAAAGATTTTGCGCGTCAGTTCTACGCTTTTTTCACGCAGACGATGCACTTCTTCGTCGATGTTAATATCCAGTTTTTCATCCTGACGGCTTACCGCTGTCAAAGAATCGATTTTCGCTTCCAGCTCTGCAATCGGCTGTTCGAAATCAAGGAAATTCAGACTCATAGTATTCCTGTATTAGTCAAACTCCAGTTCCACCTGCTCCGAACCAATGAGGCCACGGAGATCGTTGAGTAAACGATCGCTCGGAGAGACACGCCACGTTGCACCAAAGCGCAATCGCGCACGTGCATCCGCCCTCTGATAGTAGAGATGTACTGGAATGGTCCCCGATCGATGGGGTTCCAGAGACTGACGGAGTCGGTTTAAAAGCTGGTCATCAATTTGCCTGTCCGTCAGCGAGATAGCAAGCCCGCGAGCATATTTTTCCCGGGCTTCGTCAATATCCATCACTTCACGGGCCATCATTTTAAGCCCGCCGCTGAAGTCATCAAAGCTGACCTGTCCGCTGACGATAAGTATGCGGTCGTTTTCCAGCAAATGCTGGTATTTTTCCAGCGCTTCGGTGAATAACATCACCTCCAGCCGCCCGGAACGGTCATCCAGAGTACAGATGCCGATGCGATTACCGCGCTTGGTGACCATAACCCGCGCCGCAATGACGAGCCCCGCCGCCGTGGTCATTTTACCACGTTCCGTCGGATGCATGTCTTTTAGCCTGTAGCCTCCGACATAGCGCTCAATTTCTTTCAGATACTGGTTGATCGGATGCCCCGTCAGGTACAAGCCTAACGTTTCACGCTCTCCTTCCAGCACTGTATGTTCTGGCCACGGCTGACAGTTGGCATAAGACTGCTCAATCTGCTCAGGCTCTTCCGCCAGCACACCAAACATATCTGCCTGACCAATCGCTTCCGCTTTCGCGTGCTGGTCAGCCGCTTTCAGCGCGTCACCGAGGGAATTCATCAGCGCCGCGCGATGCGGGCCGAGGCGGTCAAACGCCCCGGACATAATCAGTTTTTCCAGTACTCGACGGTTCAGTTTTTTGGTATCAGTTCGGGCACAAAGATCGAACAGTTCGCGGAAATAACCGCCATTGTTACGCGCATCGATGATCGCTTCGATTGGGCCTTCGCCCACGCCTTTGATAGCACCGATACCGTAAACTATTTCACCGTCGTCGTTGACGTGGAAATGGTACATCCCGGCGTTAATATCCGGCGGCAAGATTTTCAGCCCCATACGCCAGCATTCATCGACCAGGCCAACCACTTTCTCGGTGTTATCCATATCAGCGGTCATTACCGCCGCCATAAATTCTGCCGGATAGTGTGCTTTCAGCCACAGGGTTTGATACGAAACCAGCGCATAAGCAGCGGAGTGCGATTTGTTAAATCCATAACCGGCGAATTTCTCCACCAGGTCGAAGATTTTCATCGCCAGCTCACCGTCTACGCCACGGCTTTTCGCGCCCTCTTCAAAGGTGCCGCGCTGCTTGGCCATCTCCTCCGGCTTTTTCTTACCCATCGCACGACGCAGCATATCCGCGCCGCCAAGGGTATAGCCCGAGAGCTCCTGGGCAATCTGCATCACCTGTTCCTGGTACAGGATAATACCGTACGTTGGCTCAAGAACAGGTTTCAGGCACTCATGCTGCCACTGAACGTCAGGGTAGGAGATTTCTTCGCGACCGTGCTTACGGTCGATAAAGTTATCAACCATCCCTGACTGTAACGGGCCCGGACGGAACAGGGCTACCAGTGCGATCATATCTTCGAAGCAGTCGGGCTGCAGACGCTTAATCAGATCTTTCATGCCGCGCGATTCGAGCTGGAACACCGCAGTGGTTTCCGAGCGTTGCAGCATGTCGAAGCTTTTCTTGTCATCGAGCGGAATGGCGGCGATATCAATCGGCTCCAGGCCCTGTTTGGCCCGGCGCGGGTTGATCATCTTCAACGCCCAGTCGATGATAGTGAGCGTTCGCAAACCCAGGAAGTCGAATTTCACCAGGCCGGCGTACTCAACGTCATTTTTATCGAACTGGGTGACCGGATGCTGGCCCGATTCGTCGCAATACAGCGGCGCAAAATCGGTAATTTTCGTCGGCG
This sequence comes from Lelliottia jeotgali, assembly GCF_016771845.1. NCBI lineage: Bacteria > Pseudomonadati > Pseudomonadota > Gammaproteobacteria > Enterobacterales > Enterobacteriaceae > Lelliottia > Lelliottia jeotgali. The sequence goes on from NZ_JAENMQ010000002.1 coordinate 16,041, forward strand.
CGATAACCACACCACCGGCGTGCTTACCGGCGTTACGCGTGACACCTTCCAACTTGCGCGCCATATCAATCAGCGCTTTGACCTCTTCGTCAGCTTCGTAGATTTCCGGCAGCTGCGGTTCCGCTTCGAAGGCCTTCGCCAGCGTCATGCCCGGATCGGGTGGCACCAGTTTAGAGATGCGATCGACGAAACCATACGGATGGCCCAGCACGCGACCCACGTCACGGATAACGGCTTTCGCCGCCATCGTACCGAAGGTAATAATTTGTGATACCGCATCACGGCCATACATATCCGCGACGTGCTCAATGACCTGATCGCGTTTCTCCATGCAGAAGTCGACGTCAAAGTCGGGCATTGAGACACGTTCGGGGTTAAGGAAACGTTCGAACAGCAGGTCAAATTCAAGCGGATCGAGGTCAGTAATTTTTAGCGCGTAGGCCACAAGCGAACCCGCACCGGAACCACGGCCAGGGCCAACCGGCACGCCGTTATCCTTCGACCACTGGATAAATTCCATTACGATAAGGAAGTAGCCAGGGAACCCCATCTGGTTAATCACCTGGAGTTCGATATCCAGACGTTCGTCATATGGTGGACGTTTTTCTGCGCGGATTACAGGATCCGGGAACAGGAATTCCAGACGGTCTTCCAAGCCCTCTTTCGATTTCACAACCAGGAAATCTTCCGTGGTCATATCACCGGTCGGGAACTGAGGCAGGAAGTACTCGCCCAAACGAACGGTGACGTTACAGCGACGGGCAATTTCTACGCTATTTTCCAGCGCTTCCGGGATGTCTGCGAACAGCTCACACATCTCATCTTCGTTACGCATGTACTGCTGCGAAGAGTAATTGCGCGGGCGTTTGGGATCGTCGAGCGTAAAACCATCGTGAATCGCCACGCGGATTTCATGCGCATCAAAATCACCCGGTTCAAGGAAACGCACGTCGTTAGTCGCAACCACCGGTAAACCGCGCTCTTCCGCAAGGGCCACCGCCGCATGCAGGTAGCTTTCCTCATCAGGTCGACCGGTACGGATCAGTTCCAGATAGAAACGATCCGCGAAGTGTTCTTCGTAAAATGCGACGCACTGATCGACCAGCACGCTATTGCCACGGATCAGGCTTTTGCCGACATCACCCATGCGGCCACCAGAGATGAGCAATAAGCCTTCATTCAGCTCTGCCAGCCACTCGCGGTCGATCCACGGGCCTGCTGCACCGTAGCCGCGCTGGTAGGCGCGGGAGATCAGCAGCGTCAGGTTTTGGTAACCTGTGTTATTCATGGCAAGCACAGAAATTTGCGTCAGCTCATCGCCGATCAGATCGCTCTGCACGTGAAAATCTGCACCGACAATAGGCTTCAGACCTGAGCCATGTGCCGTTCCGTAGAACTTCACCAGACCGCAAAGGTTAGTGAAATCGGTGATCGCCAGCGCAGGCATGCCAAGCGAGGCCGCCTTTTTTACCAGCGGCCCGGTCTTCGCCAGCCCATCAATCATGGAGTAGTCGCTATGCACCCGCAGGTGTACGAAACGTGGTTCAGCCATCTTCAGATTCCGCGTTACTTAATTGCTTGCGTATTGATTCAGGACACCAGTCCCAGTGCGCGTTTCACCGGACCAAAACTGCGTCGATGATGTTCAGTTGCGCCGTGTTCAGCCAGTCTTTCCAGATGGAAAGCGGTCGGATACCCCTTGTGCTGGGCAAAGCCATACTGGGGAAAAGTGACGTCCAGCGCGGCCATTTCAGCATCGCGCGTGACTTTAGCAATAATAGATGCCGCGCTGATTTCAGGCACGCGGCTATCGCCCTTCACCACCGCCAGTGAAGGCATAGGTAGCGCAGGACAACGGTTTCCGTCAATCAGTACATATTCTGGAGTAATTTTTAGTCCAGCAACAGCACGCTGCATCGCCAGCATGGTGGCATGTAAAATATTTAGCGTGTCGATCTCTTCAGGCTCAGCGCGGCCTAAGCTCCAGGCTAATGCTTTTTCTTTGATCTCATCAAAGAGCGCCAGACGGCGCTTTTCGGAAAGCTTTTTCGAGTCATTAAGCCCGATAATCGGACGATGAGGGTCGAGGATGACGGCAGCAGTCACCACCGCGCCGACCAGCGGACCGCGCCCGACTTCGTCCACACCCGCCACCAGATGCGTGTGCGGATAAATAAATTCCATCATTTTGCTAACTCCAGCACCGCATCAGCCGCTTGCTCATCGGCATTACAGCGAATCTGCTGGTGCAATTCGCGGAAAGTGTCATGCATCTGGTGACTGGTTTTGCCATCTGCCAGTAATGGCTGCAGCGCATCGGCTAAGGCCTGCGGCTGACACTCATCCTGCAATAACTCTTTCACCAGCTCGCGCCCGGCCAGCAGGTTAGGCAACGATACATAATCCGTTTTCACCAAGCGTTTCGCCAGCCAGAAGGTAAACGGCTTCATGCGATAACCCACCACCATCGGACATTTGGCGAGCATACACTCCAGCGCCGCCGTGCCCGAAGCAAGCAGCGCAGCATCGCTGGCGACCATTGCCTCACGGCCTTTGCCATCCAGCAGATGGATGTGCAGGTCTGGCGCCACTTCGGCTTTGATGCGCTCGAACTGCTCGCGGCGTTTCGCATTCACCAGCGGCACTACCACTTCCAGATCGGGATAAGTCTTCCGGAGGATTTGCGCCGTTTTCAGGAAATCGGCGCTAAGCATTTCCACTTCTGCACCGCGACTTCCTGGCAGCAGGGCCAGACAGTGGGCATCATGCGGGATGCCAAGAACATCGCGCGCCGCATTTTTATCGGGATCAAGCGGCATGGCGTCTGCCATAGTGTGACCGATAAAGCGGCACGGAACATTGAATCTATCGTAAAACGCTTTTTCGAAAGGCAGGAATGCCAGCACCAGATCGGTCGATCTGCCTATTTTGAAAACGCGTTTCTGTCGCCACGCCCAGACGGACGGACTGACGTAGTGGATCGTTTTGATACCCTGCTTTTTCAGGTTCCCTTCAAGGGTGATATTGAAATCAGGGGCATCGATGCCGACAAACACATCGGGTTTGAGGTCGGTAAAACGACGGGTAAGATCGGCGCGAATGTGCAGTAAACGGCGCAAACGGCCCAGCACTTCCACAATGCCCATCACCGCCAGCTCTTCCATTTCGTACCAGGCTTCGCAGCCTTCGGCCTGCATCAGCGGACCGGCAACGCCGACAAAGCGAGCGTTAGGTACGCGAGCCTTGAGTGCGCGGATTAGACCTGCACCAAGAATATCGCCGGAGGTTTCTCCGGCGACCAAGGCTATCGTTAATGGACGATTGTCGACCATTAACGAATCAGACCGCGAGTTGAGCGTTCAAAGAATTCGGTGAACGCTTTCACTTCAGGGTGCTGTTCTGCCAGCTCTGCAACTTCTGGCTTGGCCTCTTCCAGCGTTTTGCCGCTACGGTACAGAAGTTTGTACGCGTTGCGGATCGCGGTGATAGCTTCGCGGCTGAAGCCACGACGCTTGAGACCTTCAATGTTGACGCCAAACGGCGTCGCATGGTTGCCCTGCGCAATCACATACGGTGGGACATCTTGTGCCACACCGGAGCAACCGCCGACCATCACGTGTGCACCAATGATGCAGAACTGATGGACTGCGGTCATGCCGCCAATGATTGCGAAATCATCAACCGATACGTGTCCCGCCAGCGTTGCGTTGTTGGCGAGGATACAGCGGCTACCCACAGTACAGTCATGAGCAATGTGCGCATTCACCATAAAGAGGTTGTCACTGCCCACCTTCGTCAATCCACCACCCTGTAATGTGCCACGATGAATGGTGACGCTTTCGCGAATGCGATTACGATCGCCTATTTCCACACGGGTCGGTTCGCCAGCATATTTAAGATCCTGGTTAACTTCGCCAATGGAGGCAAACTGATAGATCTCATTATCGCGGCCAATGGTCGTATGACCATTTACCACAACATGAGACTTCAGTACGGTACCCTCGCCAATAATGACATGGGGCCCAACAATACAAAAAGGACCAATGTGAGCGTTGGCACCAATTACGGCACCCTCTTCCACAATGGCGGTAGGATGAATAAAGGCAGATTTATCAATCACGTATCAGGCCTCCCGGCTACGCGCGCACATCATGGTAGCTTCGCAAACAACTTTGCCGTCAACCAGCGCAACGCCTTTGAAGCGCGTCAGACCACGGCGCGTTTTCTCAAAAGTCACTTCCATGATCATCTGATCACCAGGTACGACTGGACGCTTAAAGCGCGCTTCATCAATACCCGCGAAGTAATACAGTTCACCCGGCTCCAGTTTCCCGACGCTTTTAAACGCCAAAATACCGGTCGCCTGTGCCATCGCTTCCAGGATCAAAACACCCGGGAAGATAGGTTTACCAGGGAAATGTCCCTGGAAGAATGGCTCATTTACTGAGACATTTTTCACTGCGCGCAGAAAACGACCTTCTTCAAAATCCAACACACGATCTACCAGCAAGAACGGGTAGCGGTGCGGCAGAAGCTCTAAAATCTCTTCAATATGCAGAGTATGAGTGTCGGTAGTCAAAATACTCTTCCTGTCAAAATTTACTGAATAGCAATAATAACACGGCCTGCCGGTTTATAAGAAAGCCGACAGGCCGGGAAATTTAGCGTTATAGGGATGAACCTTTAGTCTTGTTGATCGATTTTGCGCTCAATCGCTTTGAGGCGCTTACTCATATCATCAATGTTCATCACCAGGGCTGCGGTTTTACGCCACACTTTGTTCGGTTGCAGCGGAATGCCGGAGGAGTAGACACCCGGTTCAGTGATAGGACGCATCACCATACCCATGCCTGTCACCGTGACTTTGTCGCATATTTCCATATGCCCATTAATCACGCTGGCACCACCGATCATGCAGTAACGGCCAATTTTCAAGCTGCCTGCCATGATTACGCCACCCGCAACTGCCGTATTGTCGCCAATCACAACGTTATGCGCAATCTGACATTGGTTATCAATGATAACACCATTGCCAATAATGGTGTCGTCGAGCGCACCGCGGTCAATGGTAGTGCAGGCACCGATCTCAACGCGATCGCCGATAATCACGCGGCCGAGCTGAGGGATCTTAATCCAGTTACCCCGATCGTTAGCATAGCCAAAGCCGTCTGAACCGATTACGGTACTTGACTGGATCAGGCAATTCTCGCCGATTTCGATCTCATGATAAACGGATACATTGGCCCACAAGCGGGTACCTGCGCCAATTTTTGTGTGTTTACCAACGAAGCAACCTGCACCAATCACCACATTATCACCGAGAACAACATCGGATTCGATAACGGCATTTGGGCCAATTGAGACGTTGTTACCCAGCTTAGCCGAAGGATCAATCACTGCACTGGCAGCAATGTTCTGCGCCGGCTGCGGCGTGGTATCAAGAATTTGAGCCATACGTGCGTAGGTCAGGTAGGGATTTTTCACTACCAGTGCACTTGAGGTGGCAAACGGAAGGTCGTCCTGCGTCAGAACGACAGCAGACGCCTGGCATTGAGCCAGGTGCTCACGGTACTTAGGGCTTACCATGAACGTTATTGTGCCTGCTTTAGCAGATTGCATGGACGCAACAGCGGTGATGACGATATCGCCATCACCGTGTAATTCTGCATCCAACTGCTGAGCGAGATCAGCCAGTCGAATTGAAGGCATTACTTATTTAACCTGTTTCAGAACATCAGCAGTGATGTCTTTCACATCGCTACCATTGAAAGCAACGGCGTTTGCATCAACAACCAGATCGATGTTCTGATCGGCTGCAACCGCTTTCACAGCGCTCTGGATACGAGTAACCAGTTTGCCGCGTTCTTCGTTAGAACGACGCTGACGATCCTGTTCGAAAGCCTGCGCTTTCTGAGAGAAAGTCTGACGCTGTGCCATTACGTCTTTTTCCAGCTTGCTACGATCGGCAGCTTTCATGGTAGAACCATCACGCTGCAAACGCTGCATTTTGGACTGAAGGTCGTTTTCCATACCCTGCAGTTCGCCAGCACGGCCTTTGAATTCGTTTTCCAGAGTCGCAGAAACACCCGTTTTCTGTGCAACCTGCTGGAAAAGATTACCCATGTTCACGATTGCAATTTTGTCCGCTGCCTGAGCAGAAGTTACCATCGCCAAACCCAGACCTGCAGCTAATAACCACTTTTTCACAATAAACTCCTTACCATCCCATTGGTACCCGAAGGTACCGTTCTTTGCGTGGCAAGGCGATCGTCTGTGCGATCGCCGGTTGTCAGCGCTACACTGCCAACGCATTCCATTGCAACGGATTATTACCAGGTTTTACCAATGTTAAACTGGAACTGCTCCGCTTTGTCTCCATCGTATTTCTTAAACGGCTGGGCGTAGGAGAAGACCAACGGCCCCAACGGTGACATCCATTGTAATGCGATACCTGCAGACATGCGAATATTGCTCGGATCGCTATAATCCGGCACACCCGCAGCTTTCATCTGAGCCGTGTTCTGCCAGTTGGTATCCCACACGGTACCTGCATCCCAGAAGAACGAAGTACGTACTGAGTTCGCATACTTATCGCTGATAAACGGAGTTGGTGTAATGAACTCAAGGCTCGCAACACCCATGGCGTTACCGCCCACCGCATCATCAGAACTACAGACTTCTGAAGACGATTTTTTATCGCAGTTATCAGTGTCGTTACCGCCGTAGTAAACCGCTTTCGGACCAATGTTATTGGACTGGAAGCCACGTACGGTGCTGGAACCACCTGCATAGAAGTTCTCATAGAATGGCAATTCTTTGCCACCTAAACCATCACCGTAACCCCAACGGGTACGACCCAGAACAACCCACTTGTGGTCGTCATCAATCGGGAAGTAAGACGCGGTATCCAGCGTGAGTTTGTAGAACTCGTTATCAGAACCCGGAACCGTCACTTTACCGTTGAGGTTAACGCGAGAACCTTCAGTCGGGAAGAAGCCACGGTCAAGACGGTTATAGGTCCAGCCGTAGTTAAAGGTGAAGTCATCAGCAGCGAAACCGTTGTTGTCGCTAGAGGTGCTTGCCTTCTGCCCGATTGAATCGAGATAACGCCACATGGCCACCTGTGGTTGCATATTGGACAGGTCGTTATGCACGTAACCTAAACCAGCACGCAGGGTGTTGTATTCATTTATCGGGAAACCGAGGGTGCCATCAAGACCATAACTTTTGTTGGTGTATGAGGACAGATCCGCGTCATCTGCTTTAAAGTCGTTATAGAAAATACGACCACCCAGACTGACACCGTCAACGGTGAAGTACGGGTTAGTAACAGAGAACTCGGAATAGGTCTGGTAGTCGTTCTTGGTACCATTGATACCAACGGAATACCCTGTACCTAACCAGTTATCCTGCTGAACGCCAACCTGGAAGCTCACGCCACTTTCTGTGCCGTAGCCCACACCGAAGTTAAAGCTACCGGTGTTACGTTCTTTTACTTTATAAACAACGTCTACCTGATCCGGGCTGCCTGATACACGCTGAGTGTCTGTATCAACTGTTTCAAAGTAACCCAGACGGTTCAGACGTTCTTTACCCTGGTCAACCAGATCGCTGCCCAGCCATGCGCCTTCCATCTGGCGCATTTCGCGACGCAGTACGGAATCTTTGGAGGTATCGTTACCTTCAAAGCGAATCTTACGCACATAGAAGCGGTTGCCCGCATCAACGTTGACGTGGAGCTTAACGGTTTTATCCGTATCGTTGATTTCAGGCTGGGTTTGTACACGCGGATAGGCGTAACCATAACGGCCGAGCAGCTTTTTAATGCCGTCTTCCATTTTGGTCACTTTCGCGCCGCTATACAGCTCGCCCGGCTGGAGCTTAGTCAGACTCTCGATCTCAGCAGAGTGACCCGCCAGGTTTCCACTGACTTCAACACCTGAAAGTTTGTACTGCTCGCCTTCAGTAATGTTAACCGTAATGTAGATCCCTTTCTTGTCCGGAGTCAGACTGACCTGAGTAGAGTCGATGTTGAAACGAGCGTATCCGCGATCCAGATAATAGCTACGCAGGGTTTCAAGATCGCCCGCCAGCTTCTGTTTCTGGTATTTACGATCGCCGACCACGTTCCACCACGGCACTTCATCGCGCAGCTGGAAGGTGGAGATCAGCTCGTCCGTACTGAACGCGTGGTTGCCCACGATGTTGATCTGCTGGATCTTCGCAGAGACGCCTTCCTGGAAGACGAGCTTCAGATCGACGCGGTTACGCGGCAGTGGGGTGACAACAGCTTTGACGCTTGCGCTGTATTTACCGACGCTGTAGTAGAAGTCTTCCAGTCCTTTTTCGATATCAGACAGGGTTGTGCGGTCCAGAGATTCACCCACACGAACACCCGATGCTTCAAGGTTTTGCTTGAGCATATCGTCTTTCACCGATTTGTTACCGGAGAAAGTGATACTGGCAATCGTTGGGCGTTCTTTCACCTGAACCAGCAGCGTATCACCATCACGCAGGACGCGGACGTCCTCAAAGTTGCCAGTGGCAAACAATGCGCGAATGGTATTACTGATATCTTCATCATTAACCGTGTCGCCCTGGCGAACTGGCATACTGAGGAGGGCCGCACCGACGGCGACACGCTGAAGGCCTTCGAAATGAATATCCTTCACTACGAACCCTTCAGCACCGTATACGGTTGCGCTGCTAAACAGCAGCGACGCTATGAGCAACTTTTTCATCGCCATCGTTATTATGCATTCTTCCTAACTATCTCTCTTACAACCGAGAGAAATCATTGAAAAGCGCAAGCCCCATTAACAGCACCAGCAGTATCGAGCCAATGCGATAACTAAAGTCTTGAACTCGCTCGGATACCGGCCCACCTTTTAGCTTTTCAATCGCTAAAAACAGCAGATGCCCACCGTCTAAAACGGGAAGCGGGAACAGGTTGATTATCCCGAGGTTCACGCTAATGAGCGCGAGAAACATGAGATAGTAAATCACCCCGTATTCTGCTGACATCCCAGCCCCTTGAGCGATAGAAATCGGCCCACTGAGGTTGTTCAGTTTTACGTCACCGGTTATCAATTTCCCCAACATGTTGACCGTAAGCTTCATCAGTTGCCATGTTTTATCCGTGGCTTCAAGGATGGCGCTAAACGGTCCATACTGGCGTATTGTTTTGTACTCATCTGGCAGCGGGATCACTTTTGGCACTACGCCAGCAAATCCTTCTGCCTTACCACCACCCGGCTTGGTGTCCGGGATGAGCGTCAAAGAGAGCGGACTCCCCTGCCGTTCAATTTCGACTGCCAGCGGTGTGCCAGGATTATCGCGCACCAGAATAACAAAGGTCATCCATTGTGTTAACGGCTGACCATCGACTTTAACGATCCTATCGCCCGCTTGCAAACCTGCTTTACTTGCAGCCGAATCAGCCTGCACTTCAGCTAACACAGGTTCAATCTGTGCACCACGAGGGCGAATCCCTAATGCAGCAACAGGATCTTCTTTGTCAGGCTCAAAAGTCCAGTGACGTAAATCGAGGACTTTGTCCTGACGCTGATTGGCCCCAAACGGTGAAACACTGATAGTGGTCTGGTCATCGCCGATTTTCGAAACCAATTGCAGCCTTACGGCATCCCAATCAGGGGTTTCGATACCATCGATTGCTTTAAGTTCCATACCTGGCGCAATTTGCGCTGTTGCTGCGACGGAGTTGGCGGTTATTTCGCCAACAACCGGACGAACACCAGGGACACCGATGATAAACACCAGCCAATAGGCGAAAACGGCGAAGATGAAGTTGGCTACCGGTCCGGCAGCAATGATAGCGGCGCGTTGGCCTACCGTTTTGTTATTGAACGCGTAATGTCGCATTTCGGGGGCGACTGGCTCTACACGCTCATCAAGCATTTTGACGTAGCCGCCGAGTGGGATAAGCGCAATAACAAACTCGGTTCCCTGTCGGTCAGTACGACGCCACAGTGATTTACCGAAGCCAATAGAAAAACGCTCGACCCGCACTCCGCAACGCCGGGCAACCCAGAAATGGCCAAACTCGTGCACGGTGATCAGTACACCAAGTGCAACAATGAACGCCGCCAAATTCCAAAGGATGCTCAGCATAAAACCTTCCGTTAAATCGTGCCAAATACCAGCAACAACAGGCATGCAAACACCGGTACCGCAGCCGTGAGGCTATCAATACGGTCCAGTATTCCACCATGTCCTGGAATGAGGTGGCCGCTGTCTTTGATCCCTGCTTCGCGCTTAAACATACTCTCGGTCAAATCACCCAATACTGATGCCAGTGCAGCGAAAATGGAACAAATCAGGAGCGTACCTGGAGCGACTTCAAGATTTGCCCACACGCTATAACCCCAGGAGATTAACGCGGCCGTAAACAGCCCACCAATGAACCCCTGCCAGGTTTTGCCAGGCGACACTTTCGGCGCCAGTTTATGTTTGCCGAACAGTTTGCCAAACATATAGGCACCGGAGTCAGCGCCCCAGACGAGAATCATCACATAAAGAAGCCACAGTGAGCCGCTGTAGTGGTTATCGTCATAGTGCCAGACGCGCAGCACAAGCATACCCCAGAAAAAAGGAATAATTGTGAGCAGGCCAAAAATCAGACGCAGCGTTTTAGAATTGCGCCAGAACGTTGCAGAACCGGGATAAAAAAGCACCAGCAGTAATGCGGCAACCCACCAGCCCAGCGAGGCCCACAGGGAACCTACGATCAATGGCTGATGAATATCGTGATGATATTCAGGCAACAGAAACAGCATCAGCGCCAGTAACAGGCCACAGAGTACTGCCAGCCATACCCGCTGAGTGCGCGAAGTAAAGCCGCTAAGCTGCCCCCATTCCCACGCCGCGAGCATACACACCACTAACGTGACAATGGCAAATCCCACCGGCGGCAGCAAAAACAGCGCCGCGATAACGATGGGTATTAATACAAAAGCGGAAATCAGGCGATACTTCAGCAAAAGCTACCCCCATCAGACTTTTTCGGTGCCAGGCTCAGTACCGCCGAAGCGACGCTCACGATTGGCAAAGGCATTCAACGCACCTTCAAAGTCTTGTTCATCAAAATCGGGCCAAAGAACATCCGTAAAGTAAAGTTCGGCGTAGGCAATTTGCCAAAGCAAAAAGTTACTAATTCGATGTTCTCCCCCTGTCCTAATAACCAAATCCACGGGTGCCAGTTCGTTCATGCAGATTTGCTGACCCAGCGCCTCTTCATCAATCTGGTCGGGTCTTAACAGCCCTTCCTGAACTTGCTCAGCCAAATGCCGAACACCCTGGATAATGTCCCAACGTCCACCGTAATTCGCCGCGATATTCAGCGTCAGACCGGTATTATTTTCGGTCACCGCTTCCGCTTTACGAATGCGTTCCTGCAGACGTGAGTTAAAACGACTGGTATCGCCGATAATGCGCAAGCGTACGTTGTGGCGGTGCAGGCTTTTTACTTCGCTGTCGAGCGCCCACACAAACAATTCCATCAACGCAGTCACTTCCTGCGGCGGTCGATTCCAGTTTTCACTGCTGAAAGCATAGAGCGTTAACGCATCAATGCCGTTATTGGCGGCAAAAGAAACGGCGCGGCGAACAGATTTCGCCCCAGCTTTATGCCCAAAGGCTCGTATCTTCCCTTGTCTTTTCGCCCAGCGGCCGTTGCCATCCATGATGATTGCTACATGGCGACAGCCATGAGCTGGCAAGTTTTCGCTTATTGGTTGATTCGCAGACAACATAACGCGTTTTTAGTCCCTGAAAGGATTTAACGGTACTCAGGAATACTGAAGCCTTTCCACAAAAAAGCCGTGTAAACCACGGCTTGCCTGACCACTCAAAGTCAAATGCCTGCAATCAGGTGGCGCAGACTATATCACTGAAGCCCAACGCTAACAAATAGCACGACCACTAGTGGGTGGATTATCACGAGCTTGCGAGACGTGTCACTTGTTGGTGCGCAACAACGCGCGCTGCAGCATCGACTGCCAGCACTTCTTCCACACTCTGTGGTTCACGCAGATCTATCGCTTCAAGAACCGACAAATTGAGTGTCGCAATATCTGTAAAGCGGATTCGCTGTTGCAGAAATGCTTCGACGGTAATTTCATTGGCCGCGTTGAGTGCCGTCGTCGCCGCTTGCCCCTGATCGAAGGCGTTCATCGCCAGCTTCAGACAAGGGTAGCGATCGTAGTCAGGTTCGCTGAAGGTCAATGCGCTGATTTTGCAAAAATCGAGCGGTTTTGCCCCAGAGATAACACGGTTTGGCCACGCCATGGAGTGAGCAATTGGCGTGCGCATATCCGGTTCACCCAATTGCGCAAGCACGCTGCCGTCCTGATAACGCACCATAGAATGAATCACAGACTGTGGGTGGATGAGCACTTCCATCTGTTTCGCCGACGCATTAAACAGCCAGCGGGCTTCAATGTATTCCAGACCTTTGTTCATCATAGTGGCGGAATCGACGGAAATTTTACGTCCCATCGACCAGTTCGGATGCCGACAGGCCTGAGCGGGCGTCATTGAAGCCAGCTCAGACATCGGCGTTTCACGGAACGGGCCACCAGACCCGGTAAGCAGAATCGACACAACGCCATTCTGCTCAAGGGAAGCGTAACCCAGGTTTTCCTGAAACGGTTGCGGCAAACTCTGAAAAATGGCGTTATGTTCGCTATCTACCGGTAAAAGTCGCGCACCGCGCGCCTTTACCGCGTCCATAAACAGGCGACCACAGGTGACCAGTGACTCTTTATTTGCCAGCAGTACCGTTTTACCGGCATCAATAGCAGCAAGCGTTGGCAGCAGCCCGGCCGCACCCACAATAGCCGCCATCACCAGGTCCACCTCGTTCAGCGCTGCCATTTCACACGCCGCCTGTTGGCCACTCAGAACTTTCGTACGACTGCCATTCTCCGCCAGCAGCGTTTTGACCTGGCGAGCACTTTCCTCGTCATCCATCACCGCATAGCGGGGAGTAAACTCCAGACATTGCTCAACCATACGCTGCACGTTCTTTCCGGCCACAAGAGCGGCCACCGTGTAGTGTTCAGGGTTATGACGAACAACGTCGAGAGTGCTGCAACCGATTGAGCCGGTCGAGCCGAGGAGAGTTAAATGCTTCATGAGATGCCCGGAAAAAAGTTAGACCATATAAAAGCAAAACGCCGCCAGCAAAGTCACAGGACTTTCTGTACGGCGTTTTATCAGATGACGTCAGAAATCAGAACTGCATCAGTTCCGCTTCTTTATCTGCCAGCGCCGCGTCAACTTTCTTGATCGCTGCATCGGTCATTTTCTGCACGTCGTCCTGGGAGCGACGATCGTCATCTTCGCTGATTTCTTTTTCTTTCAGCAGCGCTTTCACTTTATCGTTAGCATCACGACGTACGTTACGTACGGCAACGCGAGCGCCTTCAGCTTCGCCACGAACCACTTTAATCAGCTCTTTACGACGTTCTTCTGTCAGCGGAGGCAGTGGAACACGGATATCAGTACCCGCAGAGCTTGGGTTCAGACCCAAATCGGAAGCCATGATCGCTTTCTCAACAGCCGGGCCCAGAGAACGATCGAAAACGTTGATTTTCAGGGTACGGGTGTCTTCAACTGTGACGCTTGCCAGCTGACGCAGCGGAGTTGGAGTACCGTAGTATTCAACCACAATGCCATCGAGCAGGCTTGGAGAAGCGCGACCAGTACGCACTTTGCTGATTTGGTTTTTGAACGCTTCTACGCACTTTTCCATGCGTGTTTCAGCATCTTTTCTGATGTCGTTAATCACGTTACGAATCCTTGAAAACTAGTCTCAGGCAGACTATCCGCCAGCACAGCCGCTATGGGTGTGCTAAGTATAGTCGCGTTTAATTCATGACAACGCCAAAGGCGCGTCCAGGTAACAAACCCACTACAAAGTAATGCGGAATCTTACCTTGATTTGTCGTCAACGGATATTACTCCGTGATCAAAGTGCCTTCTTTTTCGCCCATCACTACGCGACGCAGTGCACCAGGCTTATTCATGTTGAAAACACGAATCGGTAATTTGTGGTCACGAGCCAGCGTGAAGGCGGCAAGATCCATCACTTTCAGCTCTTTATCCAGCACTTCGTTGTAGCTCAGCTGTTCGTACATGGTCGCAGTCGGATCAGTTGCCGGATCGGCAGTAAACACGCCATCCACTTTGGTCGCTTTCAGCACAACGTCTGCTTCGATCTCGATCCCGCGAAGGCACGCAGCGGAGTCAGTCGTAAAGAATGGGTTACCAGTACCGGCGGAGAGGATCACCACGCGGTTATTGCGCAGCAGGCTGATCGCCTCTGCCCAGCTGTAATTGTCACACACGCCATTCAGCGGAATAGCGGACATCAGGCGGGCGTTCACATAAGCACGATGAAGCGCATCACGCATTGCCAGGCCATTCATCACGGTTGCCAGCATACCCATGTGGTCGCCCACAACACGATTCATACCCGCTTTCGCCAGACCAGCGCCACGGAAAAGGTTGCCACCGCCAATCACCACGCCAACCTGGATACCCAGTTCAACCAGTTCTTTGATTTCCTGTGCCATGCGGTCGAGAATGCTTGCGTCAATACCGAAGCCTTCTGTTCCCTGCAGTGCTTCGCCACTCAGCTTAAGCAGAATGCGTTTGTACACGGGTTTTGCATTGGTAGCCATGTTTCTTTCCTGAGACTGTCAACGATTAAGATGGGGTTAATTCTGGCGACATTGTATGTCGCATATCAGCACAGAAACTAGCGGGCTCTGTCTGATTTACACACGAGGGGCAAAAAGAAGCCGCCCTCAGGCGGCTCCTTCGCAATCATTAAGACTGCTTGGACATTGCAGCAACTTCTGCTGCGAAGTCAGTTTCAACTTTCTCGATGCCTTCGCCCACTTCGAAGCGGATGAAGCCAGTCACATCAGCGTTGTGCTCTTTCAGCAGCTGAGCAACAGACTTGCTTGGATCCATTACGAAAGGCTGGCCAGTCAGAGAAACTTCGCCGGTGAATTTCTTCATGCGGCCTTCAACCATTTTCTCTGCGATTTCTTTTGGCTTGCCAGACTGCATGGCGATGTCCAGCTGAACCTGGTACTCTTTTTCTACTACTTCAGCAGACACGTCTTCTGGTTTAACGAATTCTGGTTTGCTTGCAGCGATGTGCATA
Source organism: Lelliottia jeotgali (assembly GCF_016771845.1). NCBI lineage: Bacteria > Pseudomonadati > Pseudomonadota > Gammaproteobacteria > Enterobacterales > Enterobacteriaceae > Lelliottia > Lelliottia jeotgali. The sequence continues at coordinate 31,237 of NZ_JAENMQ010000002.1, forward strand.
GCCAGCTGTTTAACCAGCTCTTCGTCAGCGCCTTTAGCCGCTACCAGTACACCGATACGTGCGCCGTGCTGGTATGAACCCAGTACTTCGCCTTCCAGTGCAGCAACGCGACGGATGTTGATGTTCTCACCGATTTTAGCAACCAGGGCAACACGTTCTTCTTCGAACTGTGCTTTCAGAACGTCAACGTCAGTGATTTTGCCTGCAACAGCTGCGTCCAGAACTTTGTTAGCAAATGCCTGGAAGCCACCGTCTTTAGCAACGAAGTCAGTCTGGCAGTTAACTTCCAGAATGATGCTGTAGTTGCCGTTGATCTTAGTGATGATCACGCCATCAGCTGCAACGTTACCAGCTTTTTTCGCCGCTTTGATTGCGCCGGATTTACGCATGTTTTCGATTGCCAGCTCGATGTCGCCGTTCGCTTCAGTCAGCGCTTTTTTGCAATCCATCATGCCTGCGCCAGTACGCTCGCGCAGCTCTTTTACCAGGGATGCGGTAATTTCAGCCATTCTTTAATCCTCGGGAGAGATGTCCTGCCCGGTTAAAAAACCAGACAGTCTTAAAAGTGAAAAAGGGGCCAGAAAGAGGCCCCTATTTATACACGGTACTAAATAAGGGAGGACCTTATTATTCAGCTTCTACGAAGCTTTCTTCCGCCTGAGAAGCCAGATCCTGGGAACGGCCTTCACGAACGGTAGCTGCAACAGCGCTCAGGTACAGTGTAACTGCACGGATTGCATCGTCGTTACCCGGGATAACGAAGTCAACGCCGTCCGGATCGGAGTTGGTATCAACGATAGAGAACACTGGAATACCCAGGTTGTTCGCTTCTTTGATTGCGATGTGCTCGTGGTCAGCATCGATAACGAACAGAGCGTCTGGCAGACCGCCCATGTCTTTGATACCGCCCAGGCTGTTTTCCAGCTTGTCCAGCTCACGAGTACGCATCAGCGCTTCTTTCTTGGTCAGCTTATCGAAAGTACCGTCCTGAGACTGGATTTCCAGATCTTTCAGGCGCTTGATGGACTGACGAACAGTTTTCCAGTTGGTCAGCATGCCGCCCAACCAGCGATGGTTCACGAAGAACTGATCGCAGCTGTTTGCAGCTTCTTTCACAGCTTCGCTTGCAGCGCGTTTAGTACCAACAAACAGAATCTTACCTTTACGGGAAGAGATCTTGCTCAGCTCAGCCAGGGCTTCGTTGAACATTGGTACAGTTTTCTCAAGGTTGATGATGTGAACTTTGTTACGCGCGCCGAAGATGAAAGGCTTCATTTTCGGGTTCCAGTAACGGGTCTGGTGACCGAAGTGAACACCAGCCTTGAGCATGTCGCGCATGGAAACAGTTGCCATGTTTAAAACCTCTATTTAAAAGTTGGGGTTATGCCTCCACGTATCCCATATTACCGACCCCAAAGGGCACCCCGGAATATGTGCCGATACGTGTGTGTTATTTACACAAAGTGAGATTGTCGCTTCTGGTCCATCTTGTGTAGATGAAATGGATCGGAAGTCCGGCGCGCTTTATACCACAAAACACTACCAGACACCAACAGTTGTTGACGGAGTGTGCTGTTAATGATTCTCAATTTGGCAGGCGGCGCTCCAGACTGGTACCATTGACAACACTTAGACTAGTATTGTCGAAAAAATCGACACCGATGGACAGATTACATGGCTATCTCTATTAAGACCCCTGAAGAAATTGAAAAGATGCGCGTCGCCGGTCGTCTGGCCGCTGAAGTGCTGGAAATGATCGAGCCGTACATCAAACCGGGCGTCAGCACCGGTGAGCTGGATCGCATTTGTAACGACTATATTGTCAACGAGCAGCACGCGGTTTCCGCTTGCCTCGGCTATCACGGCTTCCCGAAATCCGTTTGCATCTCTATTAATGAAGTAGTGTGCCACGGTATTCCGGATGACGAGAAACTGCTGAAAGATGGCGATATCGTTAACATTGACGTGACCGTTATCAAAGATGAGTATCACGGCGATACCTCCAAAATGTTTATCGTCGGCAAACCGACCATTCTCGGCGAGCGTCTGTGCCGCATCACCCAGGAAAGCCTCTACCTGGCGCTGAAAATGGTGAAGCCGGGTATCCGCCTGCGTACCCTCGGTGCTGCCATTCAGAAATTCGTCGAAGCGGAAGGTTTCTCCGTGGTGCGCGAATACTGCGGGCACGGCATTGGCCGTGTCTTCCATGAAGAACCTCAGGTTCTGCACTACGATGCGGATGACGGCGGCGTGGTTCTGCAAAAAGGCATGACCTTCACCATCGAACCGATGGTGAACTCCGGCGACTACCGCATCCGCACCATGAAAGATGGCTGGACGGTAAAAACCAAAGACAGAAGCTTGTCTGCGCAGTACGAGCATACTATTGTGGTAACAGACAACGGCTGCGAAATTATGACGTTGCGAAAGGATGACACCATCCCGGCGATACTCTCGCACAACGAATAATAAGAAGCCGGCAAATGCCGGCTTTTTTAATGGCTATAGCTTTTACTTATGGGTGACGCACGAGATGAGTAACCTTTTACCCGAACAGTATCCGAACACAGCTCTGCCCACCCTGCCCGACCAGCCGGACAACCCCGGCGTCTGGCCACAGCGCGAGCTCACGGTGGCGGATATCAAAGCGCATATCGACGTTTTTCAGCGCTGGCTGGGAAAAGCCTTTGATGAAGGCATTTCGGCAGAAGAGCTTATCGAAGCGCGCACCGAATTTATCGATCAGCTGCTGCAGCGCCTGTGGATCGATTACGGCTTCGGCCAGATCAGTGACGTCGCACTGGTTGCGGTCGGCGGTTACGGACGCGGTGAACTGCACCCGCTTTCCGACATCGACCTGCTGGTACTGAGCCGCAAAAAACTGTCCGACGAGCAGGCGCAAAAAGTGGGTGAACTGCTGACGCTGCTGTGGGACGTGAAGCTGGAAGTCGGCCACAGCGTCCGCACGCTCGAAGAGTGTCTGCTCGAAGGACTGTCGGATCTTACCGTCGCCACCAACCTGATTGAAACGCGCCTGCTGATCGGCGATGTCGCGCTGTTCCTTGAACTGCAAAAGCACATTTTCAGCGACGGTTTCTGGCCATCAGAACGCTTTTTTGCCGCCAAGGTTGAAGAGCAAAATGTCCGCCACCAGCGCTATCACGGCACCAGCTATAACCTCGAACCGGATATCAAAAGCAGCCCAGGCGGCCTGCGGGATATTCATACTCTGCAGTGGGTCGCCCGCCGCCATTTTGGTGCGACATCGATGGACGAAATGGTCGGCTTTGGCTTTTTAACCGAAGCCGAACGCAACGAACTGAACGAATGTCTGCATCTGCTGTGGCGCATCCGTTTTGCACTGCATCTGGAAGTCACCCGCTATGACAACCGCCTGCTGTTTGACCGCCAGCTCAGCGTCGCCCAGCGCCTGAACTACAGCGGGGAAGGTAACGAGCCGGTTGAGCACATGATGAAGGATTTCTTCCGCGTGACTCGCCGCGTGTCTGAACTCAATCAGATGCTGTTGCAGCTGTTCGACGAAGCGATCCTGGCGCTGACTACCGATGAAAAACCGCGCCCGATTGATGACGAATTTCAGCTGCGCGGTACGCTTATCGATCTGCGCGATGAAACGCTGTTTATCCGCGAGCCGGAAGCAATCCTGCGGATGTTCTACACGATGGTGCGCAACAGCACGATCACCGGGATCTACTCCACTACGTTGCGCCATCTGCGCCATGCCCGTCGGCATCTGACGCAGCCTTTATGCTATATCCCGGAGGCGCGTTCGTTATTCCTGAGCATGTTGCGCCACCCCGGTGCGGTCAGCCGTGGGCTGCTGCCGATGCACCGCCACAGCGTGCTCTGGGCCTACATGCCGCAGTGGTCGCACATCGTCGGCCAGATGCAGTTTGACCTCTTCCATGCTTACACGGTAGATGAACACACCATTCGCGTGATGCTGAAACTGGAAAGTTTCGCCAAAGAAGAGACGCGCGCAAAACATCCGCTGTGCGTTGAGCTGTGGCCGCGCCTCAGCCACCCAGAGTTGATTCTGATTGCCGCCCTGTTCCACGATATCGCCAAAGGTCGCGGGGGCGATCATTCGGTGCTCGGCGCACAGGACGTGCTGAAATTTGCCGAACTACACGGGCTTAACTCCCGCGAAACGCAACTGGTCGCCTGGCTGGTACGCCATCACCTGTTGATGTCCGTCACCGCGCAGCGCCGCGATATCCAGGACCCGGAAGTGATCAAGCAGTTCGCCGAAATCGTGCAAACGGAAAACCGCCTGCGTTTCCTGGTCTGCCTGACTGTTGCGGATATCTGCGCTACCAACGAAACCCTGTGGAACAGCTGGAAGCAGAGCCTGTTGCGTGAGCTCTATTTCGCCACCGAAAAACAGCTGCGCCGCGGGATGCAAAACACACCGGATATGCGCGAGCGCGTGCGCCATCATCAGCTTCAGGCGCTGGCGTTGCTGCGAATGGATAACATTGATGAAGAAGCGCTGCACCAGATCTGGTCGCGCTGTCGGGCCAACTATTTTGTGCGTCACAGCCCACATCAGCTCGCCTGGCACGCGCGACATCTGTTGAAGCACGACCTGAAAAAACCGCTGATCCTGCTGAGCCCGCAGGCCACGCGCGGCGGCACGGAGATCTTTATCTGGAGTCCGGACAGGGCTTATCTGTTTGCCGCCGTTTGCGCCGAACTCGACCGGCGCAATCTGAGCGTTCATGACGCGCAGATCTTTACCACCCGCGACGGCATGGCGATGGATACGTTTATCGTGCTGGAGCCGGACGGCAGCCCGCTCTCTTCCGATCGTCACGAAGGCATTCGCTTCGGTCTGGAACAGGCGATTACCCAGCACAGCTGGCAGCCGCCGCAACCCCGTCGTCAGCCGGCCAAATTGCGTCATTTCACGGTTGATACAGAGGTCAATTTCCTGCCAACACACACAGACCGGAAATCGTTCCTCGAGCTGATCGCGCTGGACCAGCCGGGCCTGCTGGCGCGGGTTGGTCAGGTTTTTGCGGATCTGGGAATTTCGCTGCATGGCGCCCGAATTACAACCATTGGTGAGCGAGTAGAAGATTTATTCATAATCGCCACCGCCGACCGGCGTGCCCTTAATAATCAGCTGCAACTTGAGGTACAACAACGGTTGACAGCAGCCCTCAATCCAAACGATAAAGGGTGACGTGTTTTTTAGTGAAATGGAAAGAGTAAAAACAATGCAGCAGTTACAGAACGTTATTGAGTCCGCCTTTGAGCGTCGCGCCGAAATTACCCCGGCAAATGTGGATACCGTCACCCGCGAAGCGGTGAATCAGGTGATTTCTCTGCTTGATTCCGGCGCGCTGCGTGTCGCGGAAAAAATTAACGGCCAGTGGGTAACTCATCAGTGGCTGAAGATGGCCGTGCTGCTCTCTTTCCGCATTAACGATAACCAGGTTATCGACGGAGCAGAAAGCCGCTACTTCGATAAAGTGCCGATGAAATTCGCTGATTACGACGAAGCGCGTTTCCAGAAAGAAGGTTTCCGCGTGGTTCCGCCTGCGGCCGTTCGCCAGGGCGCATACATCGCACGCAACACCGTATTGATGCCGTCTTACGTCAACATCGGTGCGTATGTTGATGAAGGCTCGATGGTGGATACATGGGCAACCGTCGGTTCTTGCGCGCAGATCGGTAAAAACGTTCACCTGTCCGGTGGCGTCGGCATCGGTGGTGTTCTTGAGCCACTGCAGGCCAACCCAACCATCATCGAAGATAACTGCTTCATCGGTGCGCGTTCCGAAGTGGTTGAAGGCGTTATCGTGGAAGAAGGCTCAGTTATCTCGATGGGCGTTTACATTGGTCAGAGCACCCGCATTTACGATCGTGAAACCGGTGAAGTGCATTACGGTCGCGTACCGGCCGGTTCTGTTGTCGTCTCCGGCAACCTGCCGTCGAAAGATGGCAAATACAGCCTGTACTGTGCGGTTATCGTGAAAAAAGTCGATGCGAAAACGCGCGGCAAAGTCGGCATCAACGAACTGCTGCGTACCATCGATTAATCGGGTATAACAAAAAGCGGGGGCCACCCCGCTTTTTTTACATCTGATGGTGGCGAAGATAGATTTTTTCGTTAATTATTCATAGGTTATGTTGAGATCAAGGGTACCGCTATGTACGATAATCTGAAAAGTCTGGGCATTACCAATCCTGATGAAATTGATCGTTACAGCCTCCGCCAGGAAGCGAACAACGATATTCTGAAAATCTATTTTCACAAGGACAAAGGAGAGTTTTTCGCAAAGAGCGTGAAGTTCAAATACCCGCGTCAACGTAAAACCGTCGTCGCCGATGGCATTGGTCAGGGGTATAAAGAGGTTCAGGAAATCAGCCCGAACCTGCGCTATGTTATTGATGAACTCGATCAGATCTGCCAGCGCGATCGCACCGAAGTCGACCTTAAACGTAAGATCCTCGACGATCTGCGTCATCTGGAAAGTGTTGTGACTAACAAGATCAGCGAAATCGAATCTGATCTTGAGAAGTTAACGCGCGGGAAGTAAATGCTGTGGTGCGGTCTCCCTGTAGGCCGGGTAAGGCGAAGCCGCCACCCGGCACATAGGCGAGATTCGTGCGGTTAAACGCCCGGTGGCGCTGCGCTTACCGGGCCTACGTTCCAACAACATCACCTTTGTTCATCCAGCTGCAACGCCACATACAGCAGCAGTCTGTCATCGAAATTCCCCAAATCTAAGCCCGTCAGTTCTGATATACGATTCAACCGGTATTCCAGCGTATTGCGGTGAATAAACAGCGCTTTCGAGGTCGCCAGCGGTTGCACGTTATGGCGAAACCAGGCCTGCAACGTACGGCGCAGAAGCCCGTTATTATCCATTGCTTTCAGACGCACCAGCGGTCGCGCCAGTTCATTGGCCTGCCAGCCACCGCGTAAACTGTCGAGCAGCACCGGTAACATCAAATCCTGATAGAAATAGCCCCGGCTTTCGGGCATTCGTTGCTTGCCCACCATCATGGTGGTACGCGCCGTTCGCCACGACCGCGCGATGCTGCCCGGCCCGGTGAAATAGTTGCCGAGCGCGACGCGAAAACGCAGCTGACCGTTCTCTTTCATCCGTGCGATAAGTTGATCCACGCGACGACGGTGGTCTTCAGCGTCCCAGCGGCCAAACTGATTGAGCGCCGGTTTCAGAACCACCATCTCCGTCAGCGACACAATCGCCACGAGGTTATTGCGCTCCGGAGTAGCCAGCGCGTTTTGCAGCTGCTGCAACTCCGCCATCGCGCTGTCCACGCCGAGCTGACCGCTGTCCACTTCAATGACCGCCACCACGCGCGGCTGATTCAGGTCGATACCCAAACGCTGCGCCCATTCCGTCAGTGCAGGCGTGTGCTCTTCAGCCTGAATCAGGTTCATCACCAATTCTTCGCGCAGGCGGCTGTCCTGAGCCAGAAGATGCATCAGACGCGACTGTTCCAGCATCATCTCGGCGGTCATACACACCAGCTCACCGTATTTGCGCAGGGATTCCGGTTCGCCAGTCAGACCGATAACGCCGACGATTTCCCCTTCCAGTCGCAGAGGCAGATTGATTCCCTGACGCACACCGTGCAGATGCCGCGCAACCGCATCGTCGATATCCACCACTCGTCCCTGAGAGAGCACCAGAAGCGCACCTTCGTGCAATTCCCCAATGCGTTCACGATCGCCGCTGCCGATAATTCGCCCACGGGCATCCATTACGTTGATATTGGTATCAATGATGCGCATGGTTCGTGCCACGATTTCCTGCGCCATTTTGGTATCAAGATGCCAGCCAGCCATGTAACCCTCCTGTGAGCAGAGCTCAAGCATAGGGGAGTTCAAAGGGCGTCGCATTGTGCGAATGCACAAAGTCAGTGAGAGAAGTATGGACTTGTGGAAAGGGTCACAGAAAAGGAAAAGCCCCTGCCTGAGTGCAGGCAGGGGCTGAGGGGATTACTGCATCAACAGGTACAGAGTGGTGTCACCACGCTGAATATTCAGCGCCAGCACCGTTGGTTTGCTGTCGAGAATTTTGCGCAGTTCCGCAATGTTTTTCACCGGCTGCTGGTTCGCACCGATAATCACATCGCCTTTTTTCAGGCCAATACGCGCCGCCGGGGTGTTGGCTTTCACGTCGCTCACCACCACTCCTTTATCCGCGCCTTTGTTGCTCATATCCGCACCTTCAATACCGCTGAAGATGGTGCTGGAATCAACCTGATTCTGGCTGCTCTGCTGCAGTTCCAGGCTCACGTTGACCGGTTTGCCATCGCGCAGCAGGCCGAGAGACACTTTGCTGCCGACCGGCATAGAGCCGACTTCAGCACGCAGCGCCGCGAAGCTGCTGATTGGCTTGCCATTCAGCGTGGTAATAACATCACCCGCCTTGATACCGGCCTTCGCCGCAGAGGAGTTCGGCATGACCTGGCTGACGAATGCGCCGCGCTGAGCGTCCACTTTCATCGCTTTCGCCAGTTCTGAGTTCAGTTCGGTACCCAGAATACCCAGCTCACCACGTTTCACCTGGCCAAACTCAACCATCTGACCGGTCAGGTTTTTCACCATGTTGCTCGGGATCGCAAAGCCGATACCGATGTTACCGCCGTCCGGTGCCAGGATCGCGGTGTTAATCCCGATCAATTCACCGTTCAGGTTAACCAACGCACCGCCGGAGTTACCACGGTTAATTGCTGCATCGGTCTGGATAAAGTTTTCATAGTTTTCCGCGTTCAGGCCGCTACGGCCCAGCGCAGAAACGATACCAGAGGTCACGGTTTCACCCAGACCAAACGGGTTGCCGATGGCCACGGTGTAATCACCCACGCGCAGAGCGTCGGAATCGGCCAGTTTAATCGCCGTCAGGTTTTTCGGATCCTGAATCTGAATCAGGGCGATGTCTGAGCGTGGGTCTTTACCCACCACTTTGGCATCAAACTTACGGCCATCGCTCAGCTGGACTTTGATGGTGCTGGCATTGTCGACAACGTGGTTATTGGTGACGACATAGCCTTTGGCTGCGTCAATGATGACACCTGAGCCGAGCGCCATGAATTTCTGCTGCTGTCCGCCGCCGTTACCGCCGCCTGGGGTATCATCACCCGCGCCGCCACCCTGACAGAACGGTGAACTCTGGAACGGGGAACCGTCCTGGCAGAACGGTGAGTTATCACCGAAGAACTGCTGGAAGTTGCGCGGCATGCGCGGTGTATTAACGGTTGTGCTCCCCTCAACGTTAATACTCACCACCGATGGCATCACTTTTTCGAGCATCGGGGCAAGGCTTGGCATCTGCTGCGCGGTTGCTGCCGAAGACGCGGTCTCGGCTGCGGTGGCAGTCAGAGGGGATAACGCTAAACCTAAACTCAGAGCCAGTGCACTCATTGCTAATGTGGTTTTTTTCATATTCTCAATCTCGATTTACAGATAACGCAAAATTGCTGTGTACATCAGATTCGTTTTATAGCCTGAAGTTCCAGGATTAAGTTTCTGGAAAAAGTAAAAATTTATTGGTCGTCTTTACAAAACTCATTCCTTATTCCACTGCCATCAGACGGCGGTATTCATCCCATGCATACAAATCGGTCATTCCGCTGATATAGTCCTGAATAAGTCGACAGCGATAATAATATTCCATAACGGGCCACTGCACGGAATCACGATCGATTTTACTCACTGCTTCGACGTAGGCAAGACGATGACGGGTCGAGAGTTTATGCAGCAGACGGGTTTCAATCGGCAGGCGCTTAACGCGATCTTTTTCCACCAGCTCGGTAAATTCATCGACGGATAATTGCAGCAGCGGACGATAAATTTCCAGCAGGCCGCTAATCACCCGATAGCCCTGTAATTCCAGCTGTTCAACATCCGGGTGACTGAAAACATGGCGCATCGCAACGTGCTTATACAACTCAAGCAGTTGGCTAAAATCGCTGTCGTCTTCCAGCAGCGCATGATTAAACTCGCCGCTAAAAATGTCCGGTAAATTATCGATAAAACGCGCCGCCGCGTAGGGCACCAGTTTATTTAACGTGTTGACCCGCAAATACATAAAGAACTGATCTTCGGTACTGCGACTCAATGAATTGGAGCGCGATTTTTCCCACGCGTTTTCGACGACCTGAGAAAACAGTGAGCCTTTCTCGTGCTTGCCCCAGGCCTCATAAAGGTGCTGATAAAGTTCTTCAACGCTAAATATTCTTTTTTCGACGGCATCTTCCAGATCGGCCACGCAATAGGATATATCGTCTGCGGCTTCCATAATCCACGTCAATGTAAAGCGGCCATGTGGGGTCAAAGAAAGTTCTTTACGCAGCCTTTCAATATAGCGTTCTTCAGATAAATAATAGCCGGGCTTTTTCATTAAATAGCTGTGCGTCGCGGGCGGTTCGCCCATCCACCACGCCGGGCGGGTATATTTAAGAATACAGCCGACCTGCGCCCACGTCAGGTTCATTCGCATCAGAGAATGCACCAGCCGAATCCCCTGCGCATTCCCTTCAAACTGACAAAGATCCTGACGCACCTTGCGCCGCAGGTCGTTTAAGGTCTCTTCGCCTTCACGCAGTTTTAGGGCTCTGACGATACAGCGATCGTCGCTGAGGGGCTGGCTTGCTGCATCTGAGGGAAACAGTTTTTGTTTAAACCAGTCGTTAATCGCCGCTTCACCGAAATGACCAAACGGCGGATTGCCGATGTCGTGCATCAGGCAGGCCATCTCAACGATGCTTTCGAACGGCCCGGTCAGCTCATCCAGACCGTAGGTTTCGAGCAAACGCTGCTCTTTCAGACGGCTTAAAATCTCTTTGGCAATGTAGCGCCCGACCTGCTGTACTTCCATAGAATGGGTCAGACGCGTGCGGACAGCGGCGTTGCGCTCCAGTGGAAACACCTGAGTTTTTTGCTGCAAGCGGCGGATCGCCGGCGAATTGACTATGCGCCCGCGATCGCTTTCAAAAATACGCAGGATCTCGTGTTCACTCTTTTCTCCCTGCGGAGAACGGAAACGACGATGCCAGTTAATTTTATTGCGAAAATCGATTGGTGCCATGAGCTCCCCCGCCTGAGAATGCGTTTCCCCTGATGCGCATGATAGACTATGCATCTTAACAAGGCACATCGCGAGTAAATCTATGAAAATCGGCATTATTGGTGCAATGGAAGAAGAAGTTACGCTGCTGCGTGACAAAATTGAGAACTGTCAGACCCTCACTCTGGGTGGCTGTGAAATCTACACCGGCCAGCTGAACGGAACTGACGTCGCTCTGCTGAAATCAGGCATCGGTAAAGTAGCGGCAGCACTGGGCGCGACCCTGCTGCTTGAGCGCTGCAAACCGGGCGTGATCATCAATACCGGTTCTGCGGGCGGTCTGGCTCCTACCCTGAAAGTGGGCGATATCGTGGTCTCCGATGAAGCGCGTTATCACGATGCCGATGTCACAGCATTCGGTTACGAGTACGGCCAGCTGCCTGGTTGTCCGGCAGGTTTTAAAGCCGACGATAAGCTGGTAGCTGCCGCAGAAAGCTGCATCGCCGAGCTGAACCTCAACGCCGTACGCGGCCTGATCGTCAGCGGCGACGCCTTCATCAATGGTTCCGTGGGTCTGGCGAAAATCCGCCACAACTTCCCGCAGGCGATTGCCGTTGAAATGGAAGCGACCGCGATTGCGCACGTGTGCCATAACTTCAGCGTACCGTTCGTGGTGGTTCGCGCCATCTCCGACGTGGCCGATCAGCAATCCCACCTGAGCTTCGACGAGTTCCTGGCGGTTGCTGCTAAACAGTCCACCATCATGGTCGAAACCCTGGTGCAGAAACTGGCGCGTGGCTAAGTGTGTAAGGGCGCTGGTCGCCCTCTTTCTGCTGGCACCGGCGTGGCTCGCTGCCGCGCCTCGCGTCATTACCCTCTCCCCCGCCAATACGGAACTGGCTTTCGCCGCTGGGATCACGCCAGTGGGCGTCAGCAGCTTTTCAGACTATCCCCCGGAAGCGAAAAAGATTGAAGAGGTCTCGACCTGGCAAGGGATGAACCTTGAACGCATTGTTGCGCTCAAACCGGATCTGGTGCTGGCCTGGCGCGGCGGAAACGCCGAGCGGCAGGTCAATCAGCTCTCAGCGCTTGGGATAAAAGTGCTGTGGGTCGATGCCATCAGCATTGAGCAAGTGGCGCAGGCGCTGCGTGATTTAGCGCCCTGGAGCCCAACGCCGAAAAAAGCCCAGCAGGCCGCGCAGCAGTTGCTTAACGACTATGCTGCACTGAAGGCAAAATATGACACGCCAGTGAAAAAGCGCGTTTTCCTGCAATTTGGCAGCCAGCCGCTGTTTACCACCGGTAAAGGGTCGATTCAGAATCAGGTTCTGGAAGTGTGCGGCGGTGAAAATATCTTCGCAGCCAGCCGCGTTCCGTGGCCGCAGGTCAGCCGCGAACAGGTGATTGCGCGTCAGCCACAAGCGATTGTGGTGATTGGGAATGCGAGCGAGATTCCGAAAATAGAACAATTCTGGCAAAGCCAGCTAAAAATTCCGGTTATCGCCCTGCACAGTGACTGGTTTGAACGCGCAAGCCCGCGTATTATCCTCGCCGCAAAACAACTCTGCTCTGCCCTCGCGCAGAGCCAGTAATTAACCCTCATCGTCTGAGGATTGAAAAATGCTCGTTTATTGGCTGGATATCCTTGGCACAGCCGTTTTTGCTATCTCCGGCGTTTTGCTGGCGGGCAAATTACGCATGGATCCGTTTGGCGTATTGGTGCTTGGCGTGGTAACGGCAGTCGGCGGGGGAACGATCCGCGATATGGCCCTCGATCACGGTCCGGTATTTTGGGTGAGAGATCCGACCGATCTGGTCGTCGCGATGGTGACCTGTATGCTGACGATCGTGCTGGTGCGCCAGCCGCGTCGCTTACCGAAATGGATTCTGCCGGTACTGGATGCGGTGGGTCTGGCGGTGTTTGTCGGCATCGGCGTCAATAAAGCTTTTATGGCGGGTACAGGACCACTGGTGGCGATTTGCATGGGCGTGCTGACCGGCGTCGGCGGAGGGATTATCCGCGATATTCTGGCCCGTGAAGTCCCGATGATTCTGCGCACTGAAATCTATGCCACCGCCTGTATTATCGGCGGGATTGTCCACGCGACGGCGTTTTACACCTTTGGCGTTGAGCTGGAAACGGCGGCGATGATCGGCATGGTGGTGACGCTGGTGATTCGACTGGCGGCTATTCGCTGGCACCTGAAGCTACCGACGTTTGCATTGGATGAGAACGGAAGGTAAAAGCAAAAGGCAACCACGAGGTTGCCTTTTTAGTGTTTTCTCCCTCTCCCCGTGGGAGAGGGCCGGGGTGAGGGCATCAAACCGCACCATCCCCGCGCATCATTAAATGCTAAACGAAGAACCACACCCGCAGGTGCTTTTAGCGTTCGGGTTGGTCACCACAAAGCGCGATCCTTCCAGGCCTTCGGTGTAATCCACCGCGCCGCCGACCAGATATTGCAGGCTCATCGGGTCAACGACCAGCGCGACGCCCTGCTTCTCAATTGTCATATCACCGTCGTTTACCTGATCGTCAAAGGTGAAACCATACTGGAAGCCGCTGCAACCGCCGCCGGTAATATACACACGCAGTTTCAGCTCCGGATTATCTTCATCCGCAATCAGGCTTTTCACTTTAATGGCTGCTGCTTCGGTAAACTGCAACGGCAGCGCTACGTCATCACTCATTTTTTGCTCCCATGAATACTGCTACTGAATCGGATTAAAAAACATCCAATTCTTTTTTTCATTATCTAATACCCTGGTAATTCATTCAAGTATTCTGCTTCTCAGCCAGTGCCGCCTCTTGTTTCGCCAGAGTACGAGCAAGAATGGTGGAGTATAGCGGCTTTCCGCCCAGGAATTGGGCTAATAGTGTCGCCCCGAGGCAGGTAATGATCATTGGCAAAATGAGCTGATAATTATCCGTCATCTCCAGAACCAGCACGATAGCGGTCAGCGGCGCACGCAAAGAGGCTGCCAGCAGCGCCCCCATTCCGGCAATCGCAAAAGTGCCAGGCATCAGCTCATACGCCGGAAATCCTGCGGCAGCGGCCATGCCGAACGCGGTGCCAAGCAGCATTCCCAGCGCCAACATCGGGGCAAAAATCCCACCCGGCGCACCGGAAGAGAAGCACAGCAGCGTCGTCACCACGCGGGAGATAAACAGGAACAGCAGCATGCCGAGACTAAAATTCCCCGCCATAGCGATAGGGATCAGACTAAACCCGCCGCCCGCCGAACCCGGCTGGATCACGCCCAACACGCCGCACAGGCCGCCAAGTAAACCGCCGATCAACACCCACTTGGTGATATTCCCGCCGTGAATACGCTGGAACATATCCTGGGTTTTAAGCACCAGGAAATTAAACAGCGGCCCCAGCACGCCGAAAATCATCCCCAGAATCAAATACAGCCACAGCGTATTCACCGGCGCATTGGTGAGTTTACCCACTTCAATCACCGCCGATTCGCCGTTAAAAATGCGGAACACAATGCTCGACATGATCACGCCGGTGAAGACGGCTTTTATCGAGATAAGGTTGTAGCGAAACTGCGGGCGCATCTCTTCGATGATAAACAAGATCCCAGCCAGCGGCGCGTTAAACGCCGCCGACAGCCCTGCCGCCGCACCGGTTGCCAGCAGCGTATGCCGCGCCTCGCCGCTGCGCATGCGGAAAATATCCCCCACCATGCGCCCGATATTCCCGCCAAGCTGCACCGTTGGCCCTTCACGCCCCAGCACCATCCCCGCCCCGAGCGTGCCCATCCCGCCGATAAATTTAACCGGAATAACGCGCCACCAGCGCACCGGACGTAACTCTTCCAGCGCGCCTTCGATTTCTGGAATACCTGACCCGCCTGCCTCCGGGGCAAATTTGCGCACCAGGAAATAGCCGACCATTGCCAGAATTGCCGACAGCCCAAACGCCAGCGACCACAATAGCCACGGGGTATCTGCCACGCCGCCCAGCGTGCCGATGCGCCAGTTCTGCACGCCATTGACGGCTTTCTCAAACGCCACACCGACCAGCCCGGCCAGCGTGCCGACAACCGCCGCCATCACCAGAATCATCAGCGGGGTTTTATCGCGATTCAGTAAACGTCGAACGCTGGCCCGGCGTCGCAGGCGCGCAAATTGCTGTTCTTCAAACGAGGAGTTTTGTGCTGTCATCACGGGTTCTTTTATTGGTAATACAAATCACGCAGGGATTTTAATGTCCCTGGCGCAGCCCGTCGCCTGAAAAATCCTTAACAATTGTTTAGGATCATAAGGGCAAAAATTTTATAAGCATCGGCGAATCCCTTAGAATAGCTAGCTTAACCCTTTTCTACGAACCAGGAACGACGCTATGAGTAAGTCTGAAAACCTCTACAGTGCTGCACGCGAGCTAATCCCAGGCGGGGTCAACTCTCCCGTTCGCGCCTTTACCGGCGTCGGCGGCACGCCGCTGTTCATCGAACGTGCGGACGGCGCGTATCTGTACGATGTGGATGGCAAAGCCTATATCGATTATGTCGGCTCCTGGGGTCCGATGGTGCTGGGTCATAACCACCCAACCATTCGCAATGCGGTGATTGAAGCGGCGCAGCGCGGTCTGAGTTTCGGCGCACCAACCGAGATGGAAGTCAAAATGGCGGAGCTGGTGACCGAACTGGTCCCGACTATGGACATGGTACGCATGGTGAACTCCGGTACGGAAGCGACCATGAGCGCGATTCGTCTGGCGCGTGGCTTTACCGACCGCGACAAAATCATCAAATTTGAAGGCTGCTACCACGGCCACGCCGATTGCCTGCTGGTGAAAGCCGGTTCCGGCGCGCTGACCCTCGGCCAGCCGAACTCTCCGGGCGTTCCGGCAGATTTCGCCAAACACACTCTGACCTGCACCTATAACGATCTGGACACGGTTCGTGCCGCCTTCGAGCAGTACCCGCAAGAAGTTGCCTGCATCATCGTGGAACCGGTCGCGGGTAACATGAACTGCATCCCGCCGCAGCCAGAATTCCTGCCGGGCCTGCGCGCCCTGTGCGACGAATTCGGCGCACTGCTGATCATCGACGAAGTGATGACTGGCTTCCGCGTGGCGCTGGCGGGCGCACAATCTTATTACGACGTGGTACCAGACCTGACCTGTCTGGGCAAAATCATCGGCGGCGGTATGCCGGTGGGCGCATTCGGCGGACGTAAAGACGTGATGGAAGCTCTGGCGCCAACCGGCCCGGTTTATCAGGCGGGAACGCTGTCCGGCAACCCGATTGCGATGGCCGCCGGTTTCGCCTGTCTGACCGAAGTGGCGCAGCCAGGAATTCACGAAACCCTGACCGAACGGACCACGCAGCTGGCTAACGGTCTGCTGGAAGCCGCAGAAGAGAAAGGCATTCCGCTGGTGGTGAACCATGTCGGCGGTATGTTCGGGATTTTCTTCACCGATGCGGAAACCGTGACGAGTTATCAGGACGTGGTGAAGTGCGACGTTGAGCGCTTTAAGCGTTTCTTCCATCTGATGCTGGAAGAAGGTGTGTATCTGGCACCGTCGGCGTTCGAAGCAGGCTTTATGTCAGTCGCGCACAGCGAAGAAGATATCAACAACACCATCGACGCGGCGCGTAAGGTGTTTGCAAAACTTTGATGGGTGTATTTGCCGGGTGGCGACTTCGCCTTACCCGGCCTACAAAACCATGCCTTTCCTGTAGGCCGGGTAAGCGTTAGCGCCACCCGGCTTTTTATTATCTGCTCTGCTTCCTGAGCAAATAAATAAAGTACGGCGCCCCAATGAAGGTCGATAGTAGTCCTGCCGGAATCTGATACGGGAACAGCACCATCCGGCCCAGCCAGTCGGCAATCACCAGCATCATCCCACCGACCAGCGCCGACATGACGATATGCGGCATCGTGCGGCGAAAGCCCATCATGCGCGCGATGTGTGGCGCCATCAGACCGACAAAGCTCAGCGGGCCAATGGTCATGGTCGCGACGGCGGTCAAACAGGCGGCCAGTAGCAACAATCCAACCCGCGACGGCGTCAGCGCAACACCTACCGCCCGCGCCGTTTCGCCGCCCAACGGCAGGATTGTCATCCATCGACGTAATAGCGGCGTGATCGCCAGCAGCAGCACCATCGCGATCCCGGAATGCATTACCTGCGCGCCCGTTGCGCTGTAGGTCGAGCCGGAGATCCAGGTCAGGATCTGCGCCATACGCGGATCGCCGCTGGCCTGGAGCATCATCAGCAGCATGGTAAACGCGGTGCTGAGCGCCATACCCGCAAGCAACATCCGGTGCGGTGAAAAGCCTCCACGCCCCGCGGCGATCATAATGATCATCAGCGTCGCGGCGGCACCGATACTCCCCGCAGGCATCAGCCAGCCAAAGGCGTCGCCCGGCACGAAGAACAGCATCATCACCACGCCAAACGCCGCGCCGGAGCTGATCCCTAACACTTCCGGGCTGGCCATCGGGTTGCCGGTCAGACGCTGAATAATGCACCCCGCCACCGCCAGCATCACGCCAGCAATGAGCGCGGAGAAAATACGCGGCCAGCGCCACTGCATAAGTTCATCCAGCATCGGGCCGGTCGCCCAGTGCCAGCCGCTGGCGTCACGCCCCAGAGAGAGCGCAATGTACGCGACGATCAGCAGCACAATCAGGCCCGTCAGAACGAACCACTGAATATGCTGACGCTCGGCGTAAACTTTATCGCCAGCATCCATCGCCGGAGCGCTCATACTGCGCAGGCGCGGCAGCAGCCACAGCAGCAGCGGCGCACCAATCAGGGCAGTCACGGAGCCGGTGGAGACTTCCATCCACACGCGCGCCAGCCAGAGAATGATTTGATCTGAAAGCCAGAGGATCAGCGCCCCGATCAGCGGGGCCAGCATCAGGCGCGACAGCAGACGACGTGCGCCGAGCATCTTCGCCAGCAGCGGTGCAAACAGCCCAATAAAGCCGATGATCCCGACCGCATTCACCAGCAGGGCGCTGAGCACAATCGCCAGCGTCAGCGCCGCGAGGCGCGCCAGCGAAAGGGCCAGTCCCAGATTACGCGCCACGCCGTCGTCCAGCCCCATCAGGGTCAGCGGGCGCAGCAGCAGCAAGGTCAGTAATACGCCGCCGATCAGCTGCGGCCACAGACGCTGCACAATACTCCAGTCGGTCTGCGTCAGCGTCCCGGTACTCCACAGGAACATGCTTTGCAGCTGGTCGTGATGGAACAGCACCAGCAGCTGGTTGATCGCTCCGCAGTAGAGACTCACCACCAGACCGGCCAGAATCAGTGTCACCGGAGAAAGTCGTTTCCCCCACGCCACGCCAAACACCAGCGCGCCCACCACGCAGGCCCCCGCCAGCGCAGCAAACTGGCTGGTGAGTGCGCCGGGCAGCGCCCAGAGCGTAGTAATCGTAATTCCGAGCTGTGCGCCAGTGGCGACGCCGAGCGTGGTCGGTTCCGCCAGTGGGTTACGCAACACCTGCTGGAACAGCACGCCGACCAGCCCCAGCCCCGCGCCCACCAGTAAGGAAATGGCCAGACGCGGCAACAGGCTGTAGTGGAACAGCATCTGCTGGATGTTATCGATATCCGGTACGGAGAACGCCTGGCCCCACTGCCCGCGCGGCAGCGCAATCGACAGATTTGACCAGGTTAAGATCAGTGCGGCGACGAAAACGACGCTCAATAACAGCGCAGGGAATGGTGCGATCCGTGACTTCATGCCTTGCCTCCCAGAGCGCCGTCAAGCACGCGGGCAAAGTGCATTGCTGACAGCGTCGCTCCGTAGAACCACACCGCAGGCACGCGCTGGAAACGCTGCTCGCGCACGAACGGCATCGCCTGCCACAGCGGCGTCGCCATCAGGCTTTGCATCTCGCGGTCATTGCCATGATCGAAACAGAGCACATCCACATCGCGGAACTGCGCCAGACGGTCGATGCCGACGGTAGTGCTGCCCCAGAAGGTCATCTCCCCTTCCCAGGCATTATGAATATTGAAACGATCAAGCACTTCCTGGAACAGGCAGTTTTTGCCAAACACCAGCACGTGACGCGCATCCAGCAGCGTGACCATTAGCAACGGACGGTCGCCACGCGCGGCAAAACGTGGTTTGAGCGCGTCGATAAAACTATCGAAATGGTCGAGGTGCTCTTTTGCCGCCGCTTCGCGGTCCAGAAGCTGGGCCATTTCGTTGATCGAGTGACGCGCCATCGTCAGCGGTTTTTTCCCGTCGCTGAAAGTAAAACCTCGGCCCGGCGCAATACGCGCCAGCGTTTCTGGTGAAGGACCGTAGCCCGCCGACCAGACCAGATAAGAGGGTTTCATCTGCGTCAGCAGCTCGAGATTCGGCTCGGTGCGCAGGCCAATGTCGATAGTCGAGGCAGGGATTTTCGGCTCGTTGACCCACATGTTGTAGTTGGGAATATCCGCCACACCGTAGGGCGCGATGCCCAGGGCCAGCATCAGCTCAACCGGCAGCCATTCCAGCGCCACGATGCGGTGCGGATCGATGGCTGCCGCGCGCGCGGTATTCATTTTTAACAGCAGTGGCGAAAGCGCCAGCGCCGTCAGTAATCGACGGCGACTTATCAAAGTTGGATCCAGCATCAATACACAAAGCTCACCGGTGCAGCCCCTGCCGGATGCGGCAGGATACCCATTGGAATACCGTAGATCAGTTCCAGCGTCTCGCCGCGCATTAGCTCAGCAGGCGTGCCCTGGGCAATCATCTCGCCGCCGCGCAGGGCCACCAGATAATCGCAGTAGCGTGCGGCCATGTTGATATCGTGCAGAACCGCAATCACCGTCAGCCCTTTCTGCTGGCTGAGGCGATGAATCAAGGCCAGAACATCCACCTGATGAGCGATGTCCAGCGCCGAGGTTGGTTCGTCGAGCAGCAGGCAGTTGCTGTCCTGCGCCACCAGCATCGCAATCCACGCGCGCTGGCGCTCGCCGCCCGAAAGGCTATCCACCAGACGGTGCGCCAGAGGTTTTAATCCCACCAGGGAAATAGCTTCTTCCACTTTCTCTCTGTCAGCCACCCCAAAACGTCCGAGCGCGCCGTGCCACGGATAACGTCCAATCGCCACCAGCTCGCGCACGGTCATCCCTTCAGCCTGCGGCAGTTGCTGCGGCAGATAGGCGACCTTGCGGGCAAACGCTTTGCTTTTCCAGCTGTCGAGCGGCTGTCCGTCGAGCAGGATTTCTCCTTCGGACGGCGGCTGATGGCGACCCAACATTTTCAGCAATGTGGATTTACCCGAACCGTTGTGACCAATAAGGCCTGTGACTTTACCGACAGGGAATGTCAAAGAGAGCGGATGCAGCAGCGTGCGTCCAGGGACGCGAAAGGAGGTGTTATCAAGCGCAAACGTGGTATCGGAGTGCGTTTTATTTTCCTGCATAGTGGCCAACTTGTTAAAGGGCACGGCGAACCGTGCCCGAAAAGAGATTAGAAGCGGAAGGTCGCCGTGGCGACAACCTGGCGTTCAGCACCCCAGAAGCAGCCGTAGGTGTTGAAGCAGCTCGCGACGTATTCACGATCCAATAGGTTGTTGACGTGAACCGCGACGTTAGAGCCCGCCATGCCGAAGCGCGCCAGATCGTAGCGTACCAGGGCATCGACAACAGTGTAACTGCCCACTTTGAAGGAGTTCGCCGGGTCGCCGTAGCTGGAACCGGTCAGACGTCCGCCGGTACCGACGGTCAGGCCAGACAGCGCGCCATCAAAGAAGGTGTAGTCGCCCCACAGGGAAGCCATGTGTTTTGGCACCTGCGCTGGGGTGTTGCCTTTGTAGTTGGTGTCAGTGGTGTATTCCGCATCGGTATAAGTGTAAGAACCGACCACGTTAACACTGGCAGACAGCGCCGCTTTGGCTTCGATTTCCACGCCGCGTGAACGGATTTCGCCGCCTTCAACGGAGAAGAATGAGCCCGCAGGATCAGCCATCAGGTTGTTGGTTTTGGTCAGTTGGTAAATAGCACCGGTCAACACGATTGGACGATCGCTCGGCACGTATTTCACGCCCGCTTCGTACTGCTTACCTTTAGAAGGTGAGAACAGTTTACCCTGCGCATCGGTCTGAGAAGCCGGTTCGAAGGATTCGCTGTAGCTGAAGTACGGGGTTACGCCGTTATCAAACAGGTAGTTAACGCCGCCACGCCAGGTAAACTGAGTATCGTCACGCTTGGATGTGGTGTTGTAAACACGGTTGTAGGATTCCTGATCGGCCCAGTCATAACGACCGCCCAGAGTGACCAGCACTTTATCCCACTGCGCCTGATCCTGTACGTACAGACCCGTTTGCTTCTGGCGATTCAGGATCTGATACGGACCTGATGTCGCCGGATCTTTCGAGTTGAAATCGAAATCGGTGTACACCGGGTTGTAGAGATCCAGTAACGGTACGGAGTCGTCGTAACCGAACCAGGCGTTGATGTCGTTACGCATACGCATAAAGTCAACGCCGGTCAGCAGGGTGTGGTCCCACGCGCCGGTGGCAAATTTGCTTTGCAACTGGGTATCGACGGTGAAGTTTTGCAGCTTCTCGTCATCCTTCACGTACTTACGTGCCAGGTAATGACCTTTGTCCGCTGGCGCTAATGCCGCGCACTGCTTGCTGCCTGCGTTCGCCGGATCGGAGCAGACGCCGTAACCGTACACGCTGTTTTGCGAGGTTTTGTTCTCAGCAAAGCGCAGGTTCTGACGCACAGTGAAGGTATCGTTGAATTCGTGGTCGAAGCTGTACCCAACCATTTTCTGGTTACGGGAGTAGGTATTGTTCTTCGCACCTTCGTTGAAATCGGTTGGCAGACGGCTACCGTTCGGCAGCGGATCAACCGTCCCTTCTTTTGGCAACCAGCCGTAATAACCGGTTTCCGGTTCGTTCTGGAAATAAGAGAGGAAGGTGAAGTTGGTTTTGTCATCCGGGCGCCAGGAGAACGATGGCGCGATGGCATAACGCTGCTCTTCCGCACGCTCCTGCTGGGCATTATTCGAACGCGCGATACCGGTCAGGCGGTAGGAATACACGCCGTCATCATCAATCGCATCGCTGAAGTCAAACCCAGTCTGGAACAGGCTGTCGGTGCCGACTTTGAACTGGATCTCTTTCAGCGGTTCCGTCATCGGACGCTTACTCACCATATTCAACAAACCGCCTGGGCTGCTTTTTCCGTACAGGACGGAAACCGGACCGCGCATGATTTCAGCGCGCTCCAGCATATAAGGGTCGATTACCGCGTCGTTATAGAAGTTGCCCTGCATCTTCATACCGTCGAGGTAGTTGTTCTGGCTCTGACCATCAGCGGCAAAACCGCGAATTACCAGATAGTCATAAGTGTTGGACGCACCGCGCGTACCAACCGCAACACCAGGGGTGTAGCTCAACGCCTCTTTCACCGAGCGCGGCTGGTGCAGTGCCATCTCTTCGGCGGTCACCACAGAAATAGACTGTGGAACTTTCTGAATCGGAGTATCGGTTTTGGTGCCGGTCGCAGACTGACGTGCCGCGATCGTTGCCGCCGGGCCCCATGCACTTTCTGTCGCAGCAGGAGCCGCCGTTACAGTAATCGTTTCTTCTTTTTTCGTGGTTTCAGCCGCATGTGCAAAAGCAGACATGCCACCCACCGCTGTGGCTACAACGACTGCGATTTTACGCAGTGAAGGACTCATTGGCTGAGCAGTTTTGGACGCCATTGGTATATCTCTGATGAAAGAGTGAATGATAACGTAAACGAGAATTATTATTATGACCGCAGAATAATATGCGAAACGCTGGCGGCATAGCAAGCGATATGCGGCCCTACAAGAATTGAGGGTATAAGAAATAACCAGAGGGAAAATGAGGGGTTAAAACAGGATTAAATAAGGGTTAGGAATATGTTTTGTATGCGTGAATAAATCCCCTCTCCCGCAGGAGAGGGTATTCACAGACTTAGTTACTGCCGAACATGTCTTTGATCCAGCCCGCGACGCCGTCGCTGTCTTTCTTCTCATTCTGCGGCTGCTGCTGTTGCTGCGGCTGCTGCTGTTGCTGCGGCTGCTGCTGTTGAGGCTGAGACTGCTCAAACGGATTGCCCGTCGGCTGTTCAGGCTGGCTTTGCTGGCACAGGGATTCCGGTTTGTCCGTCCATACCGGAAGCGTTCGCATCCCGCCGCCGCAGACGAAGTTACCGGATTCATCCACGCCCATATCGACGATATCTTCCGGCGGTGTCAGGTTCAGCGGCACCGGCGACTGGTTGGTCAGGTAGCGCTGGTAAATCGACATCGCCCCGCTGGCACCATACAGCTTGGTCGGCTGGTTGTTGTCGCGTCCCACCCAGGTAATCACCACTTCACGGCCATCAATACCGGCGAACCAGGTATCGACGTTGTTGTTGGTGGTCCCGGTTTTACCCGCCAGATGCAGGCCCGGATATTTCGCGCCAAGCTGACGACCCGTACCGCGCTGCACCACCTGCTGCATGGTCCACAGCGTCATGTACGCCGCCTGCGCCGGAACCACGCGTTCCGCCTGCGGGAAGCTCTGATACAGCACCGTGCCGTCTTCGGCAATCACCGAGCGCACCGCAGAAAGCTGCGCACGGTTACCGCCGCTGGCAATGGTCTGGAACGCCTGCGCTACTTCGATTGGTGTCAGGTTCAGCGCCCCCAGAATCATCGCCGGAACCGCATGAAGCTGATCTTTCGGCACACCCAGTTTTTCCCAGGTATCGGTAATCGCTGGCAAGCCCAGCGCCATACCGAGATTCACCGTCGGGACGTTCATGGAACGCGTGAGCGCATCCACCAGCATCACCTGTCCGCTGAACTGTTTATCGTCGTTCTGCGGAGACCACACCTGGCCGTTCGGCTGACGCAGCGCAATCGGTGCATCGGCAATCCAGGTGTTCAGTCGGTACTGATTCGGCTGGCTCAGCGCGGTGAGATACGTTGCCGGTTTGGCCAGGGAACCAATCGAACGACGCGCCTGCATCGCACGGTTGTAGCCCGCGAACTGCGGCTCTGCTCCGCCGACCATCGCGCGCACTTCGCCGCTGTAGCGGTCGACCACCACCATCGCGGTTTCCAGATCGCTCAACTTACGCTGTTTTTTCAGCGCCGGAATACCGTCAACGGCGGCTTTCTCGGCGGCGTCCTGCGCCACGGAATCAAAGGTGGTAAAGATCTTCACGCCGGAGAGATCTTTCACTTTGTCGCCGAGCTTAGTTTGCAGCTCCTGACGCACCATCTGCATAAACGCAGGCTGAGGTGAAATCACGCCGCCGCGCGGCTGAACGCCCAGCGGACGGGCACTCAGCATGTCGTACAGCTCCTGATCGATAACCTGCTGCTGTTGCAGCAAGCGCAGAACCAGGTTACGACGCTCCAGCGCCAGTTTCGGGTTGCGCCACGGGTTGTAGATCGACGCGCCTTTCACCATGCCCACCAGCAGTGCCTGCTGGTCGAGGCTCAGCTCTTCCACCGGACGACCAAAGTAGTACAGGCTCGCCAGCGGGAAGCCGCGGATCTCGTTATCGCCACTCTGACCGAGGTACACCTCGTTCATATACAGCTCAAGAATGCGATCTTTGCTGTAGCGGGCGTCCATCAGCACAGCCATGTACGCTTCGTTGGCCTTACGCCAGTAGGAGCGTTCGCTGGAGAGGAACAGGTTTTTCACCAGCTGCTGGGTCAGGGTACTCGCCCCCTGCACCGTACGGCCAGCCGTCAGGTTCGCCAGTACCGCACGACCAATCGAGTACAGGCTCACGCCGTCGTGCTCGTAGAAGTGACGGTCTTCTGTCGCCAGCAGAGTATCCACCAGCAGATCCGGGAAGCCATTACGCGCCACGAACAGACGCTGCTCGCCGTTTGGCGAGGAGAGCATGGTGATCAGGCGCGGATCGAGACGGAAGAAACCGAACTGACGGTTGCTGTCCAGGTTTTCGATAGTTTCCAGATGATCGCCGTCAAAGGTCAGACGCGCGCGCACCTGCCCCTCTTTACTGTCCGGGAAATCAAACGGACGACGGATCATCTCAATGCTGCCCGCCTGCACAGTAAATTCGCCGGGACGGGTCATCTTCGTCACCTGGCGGTACTGCGTAGCTTCCAGCAGTTTGACCATTTCGTTCTTGCTGATGGACATGTCTGGCTCAAGGTTGACCATGCGGCCATAGACCGCCGCAGGCAACTGCCAGACTTTACCGTCGATACGGCTGCGGATCTTCTGATCCAGATACACGCCATAAATTGCCATCAGAACGACAAATACAATAAACAGCTTCAGCAGCAGCCAGAACCAGCCGCGTCTGCCGCGAGGTTTGCCCCCTTTGCCTTTAGCCTTGCGTGGCATCGGCTCATCCTCATCATCGTCTTCATAGTCATCGTCATAATCCTCATCTCTGAGGCGACGACGGCTGATTTTTTCCTTCGCCGGACGCGCAGGTTTACCCTTACGTCCTATTGGCTCGCGGTCATTCCCCGCCATGCTTTCTCTCCGCAACATTCAGGCGCAATGGCCCGATTCTCTTTTCTTCCACCCAGCGGTGAAAGAAGAAATCTCTCAAAAACATTAACCCCCCTCACCCTCAAGGGAGAGGGGATCAAACCGCACACACCTATGAATACTTCTTCGTGCGCCGCGTCGGCGCGGTATTCGCCGGATCGTCCGGCCAGACGTGTTTCGGGTAGCGCCCTTTCATCTCTTTCTGCACTTCACGATAACTTCCGGCCCAGAACGCGCCCAGGTCGCGGGTGATTTGCAGCGGACGATGGGCGGGCGACAACAGCTCCAGCACCAGCGAAACGCGCCCTTCGGCAATCGACGGCGTAGTCGCTTCGCCAAACATCTCCTGCATCCGCACCGCCAGAGCCGGGGGATTATCCTCATGATATCGAATGGCAATCCGGCTTCCGGTCGGCACAGTGTAATGCCCAGGCAACTCACTATCCAGACGTTGACGTAATGACCAGTCGAGTAAATTCTCAAGCGCCCGCTTCACATCCAGCGATTTCAGGGCTCTCAGAGAATGCACGCCGCTCATTTGCGGCAATAACCACGATTCCAGCGAGGCCAACAGCGACTCGTCGTCAACCGCCGGCCACGCGTATTGCGGCAACCAGCGCGCGGCACAGTGCAACCGCAGGCGATATTGTTCGGCCTCCGGCGTCCAGTTGAGCACGTTCAGCCCTTTATCGCGAATGCCATTGAGCATCGCCTGATGCAGTTCCTCTTCGGAGGGCTTCGCCAGCGGTTTTACGCTGACAGTCAACCTGCCAATCTGGCTGCGGCGAAACGCTTTCAGCGTGCCCTGCGCATCGTCCCACTCGATAGTGTCCGATTGCTGCAACAGCTGCGGGCAGGTGCGAGTCAGAACCTCAATGTCCACGGCGATAGCCTGCAAAATACGCGCATCCGGGGATGAACTCCCCTGCAACAGCAGCGGGGCGATAAGCCACTCGTGGCGGGTCAGCGCGTCGTCGCTGTCGAGCATGGCGCCCATGCCGTTCGCCAGCTGATAACGACCGTCCAGCCCGCGACGGCGCGCAATCCGGTCGGGGAAAGCCTGCGCCAGCAGACCGGCGATAAGATCGCTGTCCAGCGCACCACCGCGACTGTTCAGGCGCTGGCTAAGCCGCTGCGCGCGCTGCTGCCAGTTAGGCTGATTGCGCGAAAATGCCGAGGCCAGATCGCTGCTTCCGCCACGCGGAGGCTCTTCCAGAATCGCCGCAAGTTTCGCGGCGCTTGCCACTTCGTCATCATTTTTTGCCGCCACCAGCATCGCCGCCAGACGCGGTTCGTTGCCTAGCGTCGCCATTTTCTGACCGCGTGACGACAGGCGTTCATTCTCCAGCGCGCCGAGCTGCGTGAGCAATCGACGTGCCGCCGCCAGATGCACTGCTGGCGGCTGGTCGAGCCAGGTCAGTTGGCTCGGATCCAGGCAACCCCATTGCAGTAATTCCAGCAGTAGCCCGGAAAGATCGCTTTGCAGGATTTCCGGCGAGCCCTGCACTGTCGCGCGTTCTGCCTGTTCCGCGCCGATGAGATGCAGGCAAATCCCCGGCTCCAGTCGCCCGGCGCGGCCCGCACGCTGAATCATCGACGCCTGGCTGATGCGCTGTGTCAGAAGACGCGTCAGGCCAGTACGGGGATCGAAACTCGCTACCCGCTCCTGCGCGGTATCGACCACCAGACGAATACCTTCAATGGTTAAACTGGTCTCGGCAATATTAGTCGCCAACACCACTTTGCGCTGCCCGGCGGGTGCAGGAAGGATCGCTTTGCGCTGTTCGTTCAGCGAAAGTGCGCCGTATAGCGGGCAGAGCATGACATCGCTGCCGACGCGGGAAGCGAGCTTTTCCTGGACGCGCTGAATTTCACTGACGCCGGGTAAAAACAGCAGCAGCGAGCCGGGCTCGTGACGCAGTAACTCTGCGGTGGCAATAGCAACGGCTTCATCAAAACGCTGATGAGCGGGTAACGATTGATAGCGACGATCGACGGGAAACGCCCGCCCTTCGGATGAAATCACGGGGGCATCAGGCAGCATCTGCTGCAAACGTGCGTTATCCAGCGTCGCGGACATGATTAACAATTTGAGATCGTCGCGCAGCCCTTGCTGCACATCGAGCAGCAGCGCCAGCGCCAGATCGGCCTGCAGGCTGCGCTCGTGGAATTCATCGAGGATCACCAGACCAACGCCGCTCAACTCCGGATCGTTCTGCAGCATTCGAGTGAGAATGCCCTCGGTCACCACTTCGAGACGCGTCGCGGCGCTGACGCAGGTTTCGGCGCGCATACGATACCCGACCGTTTCGCCCGGCTTTTCGCCCAGCAGTTCAGCGAGCCGCTGCGCCACGTTGCGGGCCGCCAGCCTGCGCGGCTCCAGCAGAATAATTTTTCCGGGAATATTCCCCTCTTTGAGGATTTGCAGCGGCAACCAGGTCGATTTACCCGCGCCCGTTGGCGCATTCAGCAGGATCTGAGGGGCATGTCGTAAGGCGGCAAGTAGCTCAGGCAGTACGGCGGCGACCGGCAATAAGGACACGAACAGCTCCAGAGGGTTAACATTAGGCGGCGGACATTGTAGCATCGCCGCATATCATTACCGAGCCCCCCTTATGTCTGAGCCGAAACGCCTGTTTTTCGCCATCGAGCCACCTGCAAAAATACAGCGGCAAATTGTTCGCTGGCGCGCCGCGAATTTCCCGGCAGAAGCGGGCCGCCCGGTGGCGGCCGCCAATTTACATCTGACGCTGGCGTTTCTCGGTGAGGTGAGCGCGGAGAAGCAGCAGGCGCTGTCGGCGATGGCCGGGCGCATCCGCCAGCCGGGTTTTACGTTGAATCTGGATGACGCCGGCCAGTGGCTGCGTTCTCGCGTGGTATGGCTCGGCACGCGTCAGCCGCCGCGCGGTTTGTTGCAGCTGGCGAATTTACTGCGCGCTCAGGCCGCACGCAGCGGCTGCTATCAAAGTCCACAGCCGTTTCACCCGCATATCACCCTGCTGCGCAACACCAACCATGCCGTCGCTATTCCCGCGCCCGGCTTTAGCTGGAGTTTTCCGGTAACGGAATTTGTGCTTTATGAATCGGTATTCAGCCAGGGACGCACCCGCTATACGCGACTCACGCGCTGGCCGTTGAGCGACTAATCAAGGATTCACGATGAAGTTTACCCCTGCTTTACAGCAAGCCACTCTGATTCAGCGCTATAAGCGTTTTCTCGCCGACGTCGTGACGCCCGAAGGCGAGCACTTGACGCTGCACTGCCCAAATACCGGGGCGATGACCGGCTGCGCTACGCCGGGTGACACGGTCTGGTACTCTACGTCCGATAATCCTAAACGCAAATATGCGCACACCTGGGAAATTACCGAGACTCAGGACGGTGCATTTATATGCGTGAATACCCAGCGTGCGAATCCTCTGGTAAAAGAGGCCATCGACGCCGGGCTGATTCCTGAGCTTACGGGATACAGCCAGATTAAAGGCGAAGTGAAATATGGCGAGGAAGGCAGCAGAATTGACTTTATGCTCCAGGCGAATGACCGCCCGGAGTGCTATATTGAAGTCAAATCAGTGACGTTAGCAGACAGGGATAACGGTTACTTTCCGGATGCGGTGACGCTACGCGGCCAAAAGCATCTGCGAGAGTTGATAAGTGTTGCGGCGGCGGGCAAGCGCGCCGTATTGTTGTTTGCCGTCTTGCATTCAGCAATTGAACGATTCTCTCCGGCCCGCCACATTGACCCGAAGTACGCACAATTGTTGAATGAGGCACAAAAGCAGGGGGTAGAAGTTTTCGCTTATAAAGCGGAACTTTCTGCCGATAATATGACTCTGAAGTCGACGCTCCCCGTTGTGTTATAAGGGGTTAGAAGATGACTATTTGGTGTTCTGGCCGCGTGCGCAAATACGCTTTTCCTCACAGGCTTGTCAAGTGTTACGTATAGATAATTGCCTTACGGAAAAGCATCTGCTATTTATAGCGACCTGATTTTTCCCCCACACGGGGATCGATAGTGCGTGTTAAGGAGAAGCAACATGCAAGAAGGGCAAAACCGTAAAACATCGTCCCTGAGTATTCTCGCCATCGCTGGGGTGGAGCCATACCAGGAGAAGCCGGGCGAAGAGTATATGAACGAAGCCCAGCTGTCTCACTTCAGGCGTATTCTTGAAGCATGGCGTAATCAGCTTCGGGATGAAGTCGATCGCACCGTTACACATATGCAAGACGAAGCAGCCAACTTCCCGGATCCGGTAGACCGTGCCGCTCAGGAAGAAGAGTTCAGCCTCGAACTGCGTAACCGTGACCGCGAGCGCAAACTCATCAAAAAGATTGAGAAAACGCTGAAGAAGGTCGAGGACGAAGATTTTGGCTACTGCGAATCATGCGGTGTAGAAATTGGCATTCGTCGCCTGGAAGCGCGTCCAACTGCCGATCTGTGCATCGACTGCAAAACGCTGGCTGAAATCCGCGAAAAACAGATGGCGGGTTAATCCCGACCCTGTCGTAACGATCATAAAGGCGGGAGTTAATCCCGCCTTGTGGCTTTTTGTCTGTCGTGAATATGCCTCAATCTGACTATATCGGGCGCTTTGCGCCATCTCCCTCCGGTGAGCTGCATTTTGGTTCGCTCATTGCCGCTCTCGGCAGCTACCTGCAAGCACGTTCTCAGCACGGTATCTGGCGCGTGCGTATTGAAGATATTGATCCCCCTCGTGAAGTTCCCGGTGCAGCAGAAACCATCCTGCGTCAGCTGGAACATTACGGCCTTAACTGGGACGGCGACGTACTGTGGCAATCGCAACGTCACGACGCCTACCGCGAACGCCTGAAGTGGCTCTATGAACAAGGGCTTTCTTATTATTGCACCTGCACCCGCGCGCGAATTCAGAGCGCTGGCGGTGTGTACGACGGTCATTGCCGTACTCTGAACAATGGGCCAGAAAATGCAGCAGTCCGTTTGTTGCAACATCATCCCGTGACCCGATTTCAAGATGTACTGCTCGGTGAAATTAACGCCGATGAGCGTCTGGCGCGGGAAGATTTTATTATTCATCGTCGCGATGGCTTATTTGCTTATAATCTTGCTGTGGTCGTCGACGATCATTTTCAGGGCGTGACCGAAATTGTGCGCGGTGCAGATTTGATTGAACCCACAGTGCGGCAAATTTCTTTGTATCAGCAGTTTGGCTGGCAGACGCCGGATTATATTCATCTGCCGCTGGCCGTGAATGAACAAGGCAATAAACTTTCAAAGCAGAATCACGCGCCAGCGTTACCCGATGGCGATCCGCGCCCTGTTTTGATCGACGCTTTACGATTTCTAAACCAGAATGTAACCCAGGAATGGCAGGATCTATCCGTTGAAGAATTGCTGAAAAAAGCTGTCGATAGCTGGTCGCTGTCTGCGGTGCCTAAAATCCAGCATTCTCAAATGCGTCTCGCTGAGCTATGATTAGCCGCTATTTTTTTTCGGATCAATGAAAACACACTACCGAGGTGTACTATTTTTACTCGAGTCGCTAATTTTTGCCGTAAGGTGCTAAGCCGCGATGAGAGCGTAGCAAATGACGCTATCGCTCAATCACATATGTCGGTTATTCCGCGTGAGCAGCACACTATTTCCCGCAAAGATATCAGTGAAAATGCCCTCAAGGTGCTCTATCGTCTGAATAAAGCAGGATACGAGGCCTATCTCGTGGGCGGCGGGGTCCGCGATTTACTGCTTGGCAAAAAACCAAAAGATTTTGACGTGACGACCAGCGCCACGCCGGAGCAGGTGCGTAAATTATTCCGCAACTGCCGTCTGGTAGGCCGTCGTTTCCGTCTTGCTCACGTGATGTTTGGCCCGGAAATTATCGAAGTGGCCACCTTCCGTGGTCACCACGAAGCGGGCGGAACACCGGATCGCACTACGTCTCAGCGCGGCCAGAACGGCATGCTGCTGCGTGACAACATCTTTGGTTCTATCGAAGAAGATGCCCAGCGTCGCGATTTCACCATCAACAGCCTTTATTACAGCGTGGCCGATTTCACGGTGCGTGATTTCGTCGGCGGCGTGCAGGATCTGAAAGACGGCGTGATTCGCCTGATCGGCAATCCAGAAACGCGCTATCGCGAAGATCCGGTGCGTATGCTTCGCGCCGTGCGCTTTGCCGCCAAGCTGAATATGCAAATCAGTGCGGAAACCGCCGAGCCGATCCCACGTCTGGCGACGCTTATCAACGACGTGCCACCGGCGCGCCTGTTCGAAGAAGCGCTGAAAATGCTGCAAGCCGGTTATGGGTATGAAACCTATAAACTGCTGCGTGAAAACAGCCTGTTCCAGCCGCTGTTCCCGACCATTGTGCGCTACTTCACCGAAAACGGTGACAGCCCGATGGAACGCATTATCGCGCAGGTGCTGAAAAACACCGACACCCGCATTCATAACGATATGCGCGTGAATCCGGCGTTCCTGTTTGCGGCGATGTTCTGGTATCCGCTGCTGGAAACTGCGCAGAAAATTGCTCAGGAAAGCGGTCTGGCCTATTACGACGCTTTCGCGCTGGCCGCGAACGACGTGCTGGATGAAGCCTGCCGTACGCTGGCGATTCCTAAGCGCATCACCACGCTGGTTCGCGATATCTGGCAGTTGCAGTTACGCATGTCTCGCCGTCAGGGCAAGCGCGCGTGGAAGCTGATGGAGCATCCAAAATTCCGTGCGGCTTACGATCTGCTGGCGCTGCGCGCTGAGATCGAAAACAACAAAGAGCTGCAAAGTCTGGTTCAGTGGTGGGGTGAGTTCCAGGTTTCCGCACCGCCGGAACAAAAAGGGATGCTGACCAATCTCGACGAAGAGCCTGAGCCGCGTCGCCGTCATCGCCGCCCGCGTAAACGCGCACCGCGCCGCGAAGGCAGTGCATGACGCTTGCTTATATCGCCATCGGCAGCAATCTGGCCTCTCCTCTGGAGCAGGTTAACGCTGCCGTTCAGGCGTTAAGCGAAATCCCACAGAGCCGCCTGGTGGCGGTTTCTGCGTTTTACCGCACTCCGCCGCTTGGGCCGCAGGATCAGCCTGATTACCTGAACGCCGCCGTGGTGCTTGAAACCTCCCTCGATGCCGATACGCTGCTGGATAATACCCAGCGTATTGAGCTCACCCAGGGCCGTCAGCGCAAAGCAGAACGCTGGGGACCGCGCACGCTGGATCTCGATATCATGCTATTTGGCGATGAAGTGATTCATACAGAACGCCTGACGGTGCCGCATTACGACATGAAAAATCGCGGTTTTATGCTCTGGCCGCTTTTCGACGTTGCCCCGCAACTCACCTTCCCTACTGGCGAATCGTTACAGGCGATTTTGCAGCAACTCAACGCCGACAAACCCGCCCTCTGGTAAACCGTTTTTTTTGCTGATTACCCACAAAACATTTGCTGTTAATCGGTTGCCTAAAATCATTGTTCCCCTGAATGTTACTGATAGAATGCGCAAAGATTCGTTTTGGGCTATCAGGACACATTATGAAACCAACCACCATCGCCTTATTGCAGAAATGCAAACAGGAAAAAAGACGCTTCGCCACGATTACTGCTTATGACTACAGCTTTGCCAAACTGTTTGCTGATGAAGGCATTAACGTCATGCTGGTCGGCGACTCGTTAGGGATGACGGTACAAGGACATGATTCCACCCTGCCAGTGACGGTAGAAGAGATTGCTTATCACACCCGCGCCGTACGCCGCGGTGCACCAAATTGCCTGTTACTTTCTGACCTTCCTTTCATGGCTTATGCCACACCTGAACAAGCCTTTGAAAACGCCGCCGCGGTAATGCGCGCGGGTGCCAATATGGTGAAAATCGAAGGCGGTGCCTGGCTGGTTGAGACCGTTAAAAAGCTGACCGAGCGCGCGGTACCGGTGTGCGGCCATCTCGGATTAACGCCGCAGTCGGTGAATATCTTCGGCGGGTATAAAGTTCAGGGTCGCGGCGACGCCGGGCAAATTCTGTTGGACGATGCCCTGGCGCTGGAAGCTGCCGGTGCGCAGCTGCTGGTGCTGGAGTGCGTGCCTGTTGAACTGGCTAAACGCGTCACCGAAGCGCTCTCCATTCCGGTAATCGGCATTGGCGCAGGCAACGTGACTGACGGGCAGATCCTGGTGATGCACGACGCCTTCGGCATTACCGGCGGCCACATTCCTAAATTTGCGAAGAATTTCTTAAGCACAGCGGGCGACATGCGCGCTGCGGTCAGGCAGTATATTGCCGACGTCGAATCCGGTGTTTACCCGGGTGAAGAACACAGTTTCCATTAAGGAGTCTCGTTGTGCTAATCATTGAAACCCTGCCGCTGCTGCGCCAGCACATTCGCCGCCTGCGTCAGGAAGGTAAACGTATCGCTCTGGTCCCGACTATGGGTAATCTGCATGACGGCCACATGAAACTGGTCGAAGAGGCCAAAGCCCGCGCCGATGTGGTGGTGGTCTCTATCTTCGTGAACCCGATGCAGTTTGACCGCGCCGACGATCTGGCGCGTTACCCGCGCACGCTGCAGGAAGATTGCGAAAAGCTCAAAAAACACCACGTCGACTTCGTCTTCTCGCCTGCGCCTGGCGATATCTATCCGCAAGGTACCGAAGGGGCGACTTTCGTTGACGTGCCGGGCATTTCAACGATGCTCGAAGGGGCCAGCCGTCCGGGGCATTTCCGTGGCGTTTCGACGATCGTCAGCAAACTCTTTAATCTGGTACAGCCGGATATCGCCTGCTTCGGCGAGAAAGATTTCCAGCAGTTGGCGCTGATCCGCAAAATGGTCGCGGACATGGGCTACGACATCGAGATCGTCGGCGTGCCGATTGTGCGCGCGAAAGACGGTCTGGCGCTCAGCTCCCGCAACGGTTATCTGACCGCTGACCAGCGAAAAATCGCGCCGGGACTCAGCAAAGTCATGAATGCAATGGCGGAAAAACTCAGCGCAAACGAGCTGACGGCGGAAGAGATTATCGCCATTGCGGAACAAGAATTGAACGAAAAAGGGCTGCGTGCTGACGACGTGCAAATCCGCGATGCCGACACTCTGCTGGAGCTTTCAGAGACCAGCAAACGCGCCGTGATTTTGGTAGCCGCGTGGCTGGGCCAGGCACGTCTGATCGACAATAAAGTGGTTGAACTGACGCAGTAGACAGCGACTAAAAATCGGGCAATACTGCGCTGATATTTGCCTGGGGAATGTTTCCCCTCACCCTGCCCTCTCCAGCCGGAGAGGGACTGCATGAAGAGTAAAGGTAACGTTATGATTCGCACAATGCTGCAAGGTAAGCTTCACCGCGTCAAAGTGACGCAGGCAGACCTGCATTACGAAGGTTCCTGCGCGATTGACCAGGATTTCCTTGAGGCGGCGGGTATTCTTGAATACGAAGCCATTGATATTTACAACGTCACCAACGGCAAACGCTTCTCGACCTATGCGATTGCCGGTGAACGCGGCTCGAAAATCATCTCCGTGAACGGCGCGGCGGCACACTGTGCGGACGTGGGTGATATCCTGATTATCGCCACCTACGTCACCATGCCGGACGAGCAGGCGCGCAGCTGGCAGCCGAAAGTGGCCTATTTTGACGGCGACAACGAGATGAAACGCACCGCGAAAGCGGTCCCGGTTCAGGTTGCCTGATTTACCCCTGCGGCTGGTTGCTTACCAGCCGCGACATCGTCTCCAGCGAATCCGTTCTTAAGATGTACAGGCGTTTGAGTAAGAACGGATTATCCCCCGGCTTCACCTTCCCTTTCACCGTCGTCACCGCCAGATGAAAACCGGCCTCGTTCGCCGCTTTCACCGCTTTGTCATCGTACCCACCGAACGGATACGAGAGATAGAGCACGTGCGGATTGAACTGCGCCAGCGCGCGGCGCGAGCGTTCAAAATCAAACAAGATCACATGTGCGCTGCGGCTCAGCAAAATCGGATGTTTGTTGGCGTCGACGCGATGCAGGAAGTGGGTATGCGACTGGATATCAAACACATCCTGGATCTCTTTCAGCTCCGACACGCTCATAAACTGCAGTGATTTAGGATCCCACTTCTGCGGGTGGCCTTTGATTCGCGACGAGATAATAAACGCCGTCGCTTTAAAACCGTACTGCTTCAGAATCGGCCAGGCGTAACGGTTGACCGACTTCAGACCGTCATCAAAGGTGATCACCACCGCCCGCGCGGGCAGGTTCATCTTATTGCGCACATAGCCTTCCAGCTGATACATCGTCAGGGTGGTATAGCCCTGATCGCGCAGCCAGGTCATCTGGTTATTGAACGCGCGCACGCTGGTGGTCGTGGAGGTATGGCGGAAACGGGTATTCTCTTCGTCGCGCAGGATATGATGATAGGTAATCACCGGAATGCCGTTGTCTTCCTGGGCATCCAGGCTGCTTACCCACGCAAGCCGGTTGCCCATGCGAATCTGGAACCACGTCTGGTTAAGCCTGTCTTTCAGCTTACTGAGAATGGGATAGCGCAGGTTTGAACTGAGCGTACCAAACGGAGCGCTGCCGCTGTTGGGGGCGTTGTAAACCGGAGTGTCTTTCCAGGTGATGAGATTCTGATTGCTGAGCGGCTTGTTGAGATCGCCCAGGCTGTCCTGTACGCGCTGTTTCCCCTGCACCTTTTCGAGGTGGCCTTTGTCGATAAAACCGGTGCCAAAGCCGAAGCGAAATTCGTAATAGTCCGCTGCTGTCGGGACCACCGCGAGAATTTGCCCCGCGCGGACATTGCCGACGTTCACTACCTCGTTGCCCACCTGCGCCCAGATCGCCGCATCTTCGGTGGTTTGCATATATTGAGCGGGTAAGCCTTGCTGGCTTAATAAACTGGCCGACGCACCGCCGGAAACCAGCAGCATCAGAAGGAAAAAAACGCGCATAAACATGGGATTATTATCGACACAAAAAATCAGTCGCCATTGTAGCAAAAGCGACATCAATACCAATGTTTAATTCTTATACAGATCGTGGAGCAGGACGAAAGGCGGGTTTTTCTGCTGCTGATGCCAGAGACTGCTGACACCAGGTATTTCCTGCCCAACCAGCGTGTCGCGGAACTCCGCGCTGCTGAGCGTCTGACGCAGCGGGTACATCATCTCCAGCAACGGGTAGTTAATACCGGAAATCACTTCGCAGTTTTCATGTTTGTGGCTTAACAATGCGGCAGCACGATAAGGTGCAGCACCGGATTTATCGGTCAGAAAGATCACCCCTTCGCCGGTGTCCGTCTGATGCAGAGCATCGCACATCATGCGGCTCAGCATATTGGTGCTCAGTCCACGCCAGTAATTGACCACCCAACACTGCGGCAGCGGGCCAAACTTCTTTTCCAGGCGATCGATCATTGCCTGGGCATCGTCATCGTGACAGGTAATTACCCAACCCAGCATAGCGTCTCTCCTTAACGGGGAAAGTAGTTTAGCGGAGTGAAGGTTGATTTAGGGTGATAACTATCAAGAAAATGACCCGGCAGGTTGTGCGCTGCCGGGTAGGATATTTAGGTGCGCAGTCCGCGCCCGCGCTGGATCAGATACCAGCACAGAATATAGAAAGCAATGATGAAGACGGCCAGCACGATGACGGTGGTAAACAGCGGTACGTCGGTAATACCGAGGAACCCAAAGCGGAACCCGCTGATCATGTAGACAATCGGGTTGAGGTGCGACAGCGCCTGCCAGAACGGCGGCAGCAGCGTCAGGGAGTAGAACACCCCACCGAGATAGGTCAGCGGCGTCAGGACGAAGGTTGGGATCAGGCTGATGTCATCGAACGTGGTGGCGAACACCGCATTCAGCAAACCGGCCAGCGAGAACAGGATCGCTGTCATCAGCAAGGTCAGCGCCACGAACATCCATGAATGCACCTGGAACGGGACGAAGAACAGCGAAATGGCCGTGACCAAAATCCCGACCGCCAGCCCGCGCGCCACGCCACCGCCGACATAACCGGCGATAATCACGTGCGTCGGCACCGGGGCCACCAGCAGTTCTTCAATATTGCGCTGGAACTTAGCGCTGAAGAACGACGAGGCCACGTTGGCGTAAGCGTTGGTGATCACTGCCATCATGATCAGGCCCGGAACGATAAACTGCATGTAGGTAAAACCGTGCATTTCACCAATGCGGGAACCAATCAGATTACCGAAGATGATGAAATAGAGCGTCATGGTGATCACCGGCGGCACCAGGGTCTGCACCCAGATGCGCATAAAGCGGTTGATCTCTTTGGCCCAGATACTCTTGAGCGCCACCCAGTAAAGATGTGTCATGCCTGCTCTCCTTGTTTATCGTTAACCAGAGAGACAAACAGTTCTTCCAGTCGGTTGGCTTTGTTACGCATACTCAATACCTGAATGCCCTGCGCGCTCAGCTGCGCGAAGACGCTGTTGATGCCCTGCTCACGCAGCACTTCGACTTCCAGGGTGGAAGTATCTACCAGTCGATACTGATAGCCCTCCAGCTTCGGCAACGGGCTTTTCGCCGCCAGATCGAGAATGAAAGTTTCAGATTTCAGTTTCGACAGCAGGTTTTTCATCGAGGTGTTTTCCACCAGCTCGCCGCGCTGAATGATACCGATATTGCGGCACAGCATTTCAGCTTCTTCGAGGTAGTGAGTGGTCAGAATGATGGTGGTGCCTTTGTCATTCAGATCCTTCAGGAAGCCCCACATCGAGCGGCGCAATTCGATATCGACGCCCGCAGTGGGTTCATCGAGGATCAACAGCTTTGGTTCGTGCATCAGCGCACGGGCGATCATCAGACGGCGCTTCATACCGCCTGAGAGCATCCGCGCACGTTCGCCGCGCTTTTCCCACAGATCGAGCTGTTTGAGGTACTTTTCGCTGCGCTCGATGGCGTCCTGACGCTCAACGCCGTAATAACCGGCCTGGTTAACGACGATTTGCTGCACGGTTTCAAACGGGTTGAAGTTGAACTCCTGCGGCACCAGTCCCAGCTGACGCTTGGCGTTCACCACGTCTTTATCGAGGTCATAACCAAATACCGCGACGCTGCCGGAAGATTTATTCACCAGTGAACTGATGATGCCGATGGTGGTGGATTTCCCTGCGCCATTCGGCCCCAGCAGCGCGTAGAAATCCCCCGCTTCGACCTGCAGATCGATTCCACGCAGCGCCTGAACGCCGCCAGAATAGACTTTTTTAAGCTGCTTTAGCTCAAGTGCAATTGTCATGAATTAAACTTACCTATAGTTCTGACACACGTTGTGTGGTTTCAATAAAAGTCGAGTTACCCTATATTAGCGCAACGCTATTACTCGGTTACAGGTCGTTAACCTCTATGAATGACATAGATACACTCATCAGCAACAATGCACTATGGTCAAAAATGCTGGTAGAAGAGGATCCGGGATTTTTTGAGAAGCTGGCGAAAGCGCAGAATCCACGCTTTTTGTGGATTGGCTGCTCTGACAGCCGCGTCCCGGCAGAACGCCTGACAGGCCTTGATTCGGGTGAACTTTTTGTTCACCGTAACGTTGCCAACCTGGTCATTCACACCGATCTCAATTGTCTTTCCGTCGTACAGTACGCAGTCGACGTGCTGGAAGTGGAGCACATCATTATTTGCGGCCACTACGGCTGCGGTGGCGTGCAGGCGGCGGTCGAAAACCCGGAGCTAGGGCTAATCGATAACTGGCTGCTGCACATTCGCGATATCTGGTTCAAACATAGCTCACTGCTGGGCGAAATGCCGCAGGAGCGCCGCCTCGATACCCTCTGCGAGCTGAACGTGATGGAGCAGGTTTATAACCTGGGTCATTCCACGATTATGCAGTCGGCATGGAAGCGCGGGCAGAAAGTCTCGGTTCACGGCTGGGCGTACGGTATTCATGACGGATTACTGCGTAACCTGGAAGTGACCGCCACCAACCGCGAAACCCTGGAACAACGCTATCGTTCCGGCATTGCCAACCTGAAGCTCAAGCACGTTAACCATAAATAACCTGTAAAAAAGCCGGGTGGCGGCTTCGCCTTACCCGGCCTACGATTCACCGTTCACGCTTTTGTAGGCCCGGTAAGCGCAGCGCCACCGGGCGAAATTCCGCAGAAACATCAACATTGTACCGGGTAGTGGCTTCGCCTTACCCGGCCTTGTTGACCCTCTCCCTGTGGGAGAGAGTTGGGGTGAGGGCATCAGACCGCACCCACATCAGTCTTACTCGTCCAGCAGAACCACTTTTCCAACATACGGCAGATGGCGATAGCGCTGTGCGTAATCAATGCCGTAACCCACCACGAACTCATCCGGGATCGAGAAACCGACAAATTCAACCGGGACGTCCACTTCACGACGCGTCGGTTTATCCAGCAGGGTGCAAATCGCGAGGGATTTTGGTCCACGCAGGCTCAGGATCTCGCGCACTTTAGAAAGGGTGTTACCGGAATCGATAATGTCTTCTACGATTAACACGTCTTTGCCGCGAATGTCTTCGTCCAGGTCTTTCAGGATCTTGACATCACGGGTGGTCGACATCCCGCTGCCGTAGCTGGAGGCGGTCATGAAATCCACTTCATGGGACACCTGAACTTCACGGCACAGGTCTGCCATGAACATGAAAGAGCCGCGCAGCAGGCCTACCAGCACCATATCGCTGCCGCTGTCCTGATAACGTTCGGTGATTTGACGACCCAGTTCGGCGATACGCGCTTTGATCTCGGCTTCCGGGATCATCACTTCAACAGTATGTTTCATATTACTAACCGTATGATTTAAAACCAATCTATCACTGCGGATGTAGATACGTCCGGCAATGATTCACAAGTTCAGCAGTATACCAGCAAATGGATTCGCCTGGCGCATGAGTTACAAAAAGCTCATTTTGTGATTCCGATCACACTTGTTAATACCTATAATTAATTGCTATCAAATAATTAACAAACTACAGAGTACTTTTCTATGGCTGAAACAAAATCTCCACAGCCGCGTCTACTGGTAACGTTAACAGCCGCATTTGCCGCTTTCTGCGCGCTGTATCTGTTAGCCGGTGGCGTATGGCTGGTCGCGTTAGGCGGCTCCTGGTACTACCCGATTGCGGGCCTGGTCATGATAGGTGTGACCGTCCTGCTTTTGCGTCGTAAACGTTCCGCGCTGTGGCTTTACGCAGCATTACTGCTCGCAACGATGGTCTGGGGTGTCTGGGAGGTCGGCTTCGACTTCTGGGCGCTCACGCCGCGTAGCGACATCCTCGTCTTCTTCGGTATCTGGTTGATTCTGCCGTTCGTCTGGCGTCGCCTGCTGGTTCCGTCCAGCGGTGCCGTGAGCGCACTGGTCGTTGCCCTGCTCATCACGGGTGGCATTCTGACCTGGGCCGGGTTTAACGATCCGCAGGAAGTGAAAGGCACCCTCAGCGCTGATTCCACTCCTGCTGCCGCCATTTCTCAGGTGGCAGACGGTGACTGGCCGGCGTATGGCCGTAATCAGGAAGGACAACGCTACTCGCCGCTGAAGCAAATCAACGCCGATAACGTGAAAAACCTGAAAGAAGCCTGGACTTTCCGCACCGGCGATCTGAAGCAGCCGAACGATCCGGGTGAACTGACCAACGAAGTCACGCCGATCAAAGTGGGCGACATGCTTTACCTGTGTACTGCTCACCAGCGTCTGTTCGCGCTGGATGCGGCGACGGGTAAGGAGAAGTGGCACTTTGACCCGCAGCTGAACACCAATACCTCGTTCCAGCACGTGACCTGTCGCGGTGTCTCTTACCACGAAGCGCGCGCGGAAACGGCCTCCCCGGAAGTTGTGGCTGATTGTCCTCGCCGTATCATGCTGCCGGTGAACGATGGCCGTCTGTTTGCCATCAATGCCGAAACCGGCAAACTGTGCGAAACCTTTGCCAACAAAGGTATCCTCAATCTGCAGACCAACATGCCGGATACCACGCCGGGCCTGTATGAGCCGACGTCTCCGCCGATCATCACCGATAAAACCATCGTCATTGCCGGCTCAGTCACGGATAACTTCTCTACCCGTGAAACCTCTGGCGTGATTCGCGGTTTCGACGTGAATACCGGGAAACTGCTGTGGGCCTTCGATCCGGGCGCGAAAGATCCCAATGCGATCCCGTCGGATGAACATACCTTTACCTTTAACTCTCCTAACTCCTGGGCACCGGCGGCGTATGACGCGAAGCTGGATCTGGTCTATCTGCCGATGGGCGTGACCACGCCAGATATCTGGGGCGGAAACCGTACGCCAGAGCAGGAACGCTACGCCAGCGCGATTGTGGCGCTGAACGCCACGACCGGGAAACTGGCCTGGAGCTATCAAACCGTTCACCACGATCTGTGGGATATGGATATGCCGTCCCAGCCGACGCTGGCCGACATTACCGTCGACGGTAAAACGGTTCCGGTGATTTACGCTCCGGCGAAAACCGGCAACATCTTCGTACTGGACAGGACCAACGGCAAACTGGTGGTTCCGGCTCCAGAAAAAC
Source organism: Lelliottia jeotgali (assembly GCF_016771845.1). NCBI lineage: Bacteria > Pseudomonadati > Pseudomonadota > Gammaproteobacteria > Enterobacterales > Enterobacteriaceae > Lelliottia > Lelliottia jeotgali. Next base: position 73,280 of record NZ_JAENMQ010000002.1, read on the forward strand.
CAGTACCGCAGGGTGCGGCGAAAGGCGACTACGTTTCAAAAACGCAGCCATTCTCTGACCTGAGCTTCCGTCCGAAGAAAGATCTGACCGGCGCGGACATGTGGGGCGCCACGATGTTCGACCAGCTGGTGTGCCGCGTGATGTTCCATCAGCTGCGCTATGAAGGCATCTTCACACCGCCGTCTGAGCAAGGCACGTTGGTCTTCCCAGGGAACCTGGGGATGTTTGAGTGGGGCGGTATCTCAGTCGATCCAAACCGTCAGGTAGCGATTGCTAACCCGATGGCATTGCCGTTTGTCTCGAAGCTGATCCCACGCGGTCCTGGTAACCCGATGGAGCAGCCGAAAGATGCGAAAGGCAGCGGTACCGAAGCCGGTATTCAGCCGCAGTACGGCGTGCCGTTTGGCGTGACGCTGAACCCGTTCCTTTCTCCGTTTGGCCTGCCGTGTAAACAGCCTGCCTGGGGTTATATCTCCGCGCTGGATCTGAAAACCAATCAGGTCGTATGGAAAAAACGTATTGGCACACCGCAGGACAGCATGCCGTTCCCGATGCCGGTTCCGGTGCCGTTCAATATGGGGATGCCGATGCTCGGCGGCCCGATCTCTACCGCTGGTAACGTCCTGTTCATCGCCGCAACCGCAGATAACTATCTGCGTGCGTATAACATGACCAACGGTGAGAAACTGTGGCAAGGCCGTCTGCCAGCAGGCGGACAGGCCACACCGATGACCTACGAAGTGAATGGCAAGCAGTACGTTGTCATTTCAGCGGGTGGTCACGGCTCGTTTGGCACCAAGATGGGCGATTATATTGTCGCGTATGCGTTGCCGGATGATGTGAAGTAATTTTCCCCCTCACCCTAGCCCTCTCCCTCAAGGGAGAGGGGACCGTTCAGTGCGTTCTTCCTGAAGAGTGATAATCTGCCCGGTTTTCCCCTCTCCCTGTGGGAGAGGGTCGGGGTGAGGGCATCAAACCGCACGAATTTACACCGTAAAGCCGAGCATCATCCCCGTATCTTCATGCTCCAGCAGATGACAGTGCGCCATATAGGCAAACTCCTTCGGCGCATCATGTTCGAACTTCACCAGCACTTCGCTGACGCCACCTTCCACTCGCACCGTATCTTTCCAGCCCTTACGATGGGCCGCTGGCGCTTTACCGTTCTCGGACAAAATGCGGAACTGTGTGCCGTGAATGTGGAACGGATGCAGCATCATGTCGCCCTCGCCTGAAATCACCCAGCGCTCGTACTGCCCTTTTTGGGCCGCAAACATCGGCGTGTTCATATCGAAGGCCTGACCGTTGATACGGTTGGCGTTGTGGAAATCAAACCCTTTCCCGCCGCCATGATTCATATGGCCCATGTTGCCCATCTTGCCATGATCCATATTCATATGACCCATCGGCTGATCGTGGTGCATCCCGGCCATCGCCTGGTCGCCATATTTAGTCATCAGCGCCTGCATGCCCATCATGTCGAGCATCGGGTCCATCGACAGCTGGAGTTTGCGCTGGGTTAAGCCGTCGAGTGACGGCAGCGCTGGCACGGCGGCAAGCGCGTCTGGCAATACGCCAGAGGCCGTGACCAGCAAAGGCTGAATGCGCAGCACCGGATGTGGCTTATCGAACGGGGCTACAGCCATCCCCATCTGACTCACCGGCAGTGTGACGAGATCAAACGGCTTGCCGTCGCTTATATCCACCAGCACTTCAAAGCGCTCGCCCATCAGCATCGGCAGCTCGCTGACTTTCACCGGCTCGGCTAACAGCCCGCCGTCGCTCGCCACCACGTACAGTGGACGCTGGTCGCTGGTCGCAAAATTCAGGGAGCGGGCGTTACAGCCGTTGAGCAGACGCAGACGCAGCCAGCCTTTCGGTGCCGCGTGCTGGGGGTAAATCGCACCGTTGGTCAGAAGCGTATCGCCAAACCAACCGACGGCTGCGCTCATCACGTCCAGCTGATAGTCGATCTGCCCGTCGGCGGTAAACTTTTTGTCCTGCACAATCACCGGCACATCGTCGATGCCCCACTGTTTTGGCAGGCGCAGCAATCGACTTTCGTCATCTTCGATAAGCACTAATCCCGCCAGCCCCATCGCTACCTGATGCCCGGTTTTGCCATGCTGATGCGGGTGGAACCAGCAGGTCGCGGCGTGCTGGTCTGGGGTAAAGGTCACGGTACGCTCACCGCCCGCTTTAATCACGCCCTGCGGGCCGCCATCCACTTCACCGGGGATCTCCAGGCCGTGCCAGTGCAACGTCGTCTCTTCCGCCAGCGTATTGTGAATATTCACCGTTACCTCTTTTCCCCTGCGCAGCTGAAGCGCCGGGCCGAGCAAGTTACCGTTATATCCCCATGTCGTGGCTTGATGTGGTCCAAAGGTGGATTTTCCTGACTGAACGATCAGCTGAATGCGGCTACGTGCGTCTGCGGTCAGTAAATCGGGGATCGGGAGCGCCGGTCTGTCGGCGGCAAACACCGCGCGACTCCATAAAGGTAATGCGCTGGCAGCCCCTATTACAGCCGAATATTTCAAAAAATCACGACGTTGCATGTTCATTCCTTTTTTCCGTGCAGGCGATATTTTGAGCTTAAACCCTCCCCTAAGCGGAAGGTCAAGTAAAGTGGCAATAATAAAGATCGTCGGGCTGGTATCAAGTATGCTAACGTTTAATTTCCGTGATGCAGTGGTAGAAGCAATGAAGACGTTTTTCAGGACAATTTTGTTCGCCTGCCTGGTGGCGACAAGTGCGAACAGTTATGCGCTGAGTGAAAACGAAGCAGAAGATATGGCCGATTTAACGGCAGTTTTTGTTTTCCTGAAAAACGATTGTGGATACCAGAATTTACCCAACGGGCAAATTCGTCGCGCACTGGTCTTTTTTGCCCAGCAAAACCAATGGGATCTCAGCAACTACGATAGCTTTGACATGAAGGCACTCGGCGAAGACAGCTACCGCGATTTAAGCGGCATCGGCATCCCGGTCGCGAAAAAATGCAAAGCGCTGGCCCGCGATTCGCTGAGCCTGCTCGCCTACGTGAAGTAACCTTCCCGACGCCCCTTTGTTAAACATGATGGCCGTGCATGCGCGGTCATTGTTGGCTATGATGTTGCGCCCATTTTGCGTGGGTGTAATGGATGTTAACAAAGGAGGTATCAGCCTGTGACCGAGAAAACCCTGTGGCACGAAACGCTGCATGACCAGTTTGGTCAGTACTTTGCCGTTGATAACGTGCTTTATCATGAGAAAACCGATCATCAGGATCTGGTCATCTTCGAGAACGCAGCATTTGGGCGCGTCATGGCGCTGGACGGCGTGGTGCAAACCACCGAGCGCGATGAGTTTATCTATCACGAAATGATGACCCACGTGCCGCTGCTGGCGCACGGCCACGCAAAACACGTGCTGATTATTGGCGGTGGCGATGGCGCAATGCTGCGCGAAGTGTCCCGTCATAAGACCGTCGAGACGATTACGATGGTCGAAATCGACGCCGGTGTCGTCTCCTTCTGCCGCCAGTATCTGCCGAACCACAATGCGGGCAGCTACGACGATCCGCGCTTTTCGTTGGTGATCGACGATGGCGTCAACTTTGTGAATCAGACCAGCCAGACTTTCGATGTGATCATCTCCGACTGCACCGATCCTATTGGGCCGGGCGCGACGCTCTTCACGTCATCCTTCTACGAAGGCTGCAAACGTTGCCTTAACCCTGGCGGTGTTTTCGTCGCCCAGAACGGTGTGTGTTTCCTGCAGCAGGACGAAGCCATCGATAGTCATCGCAAGCTCAGCAATTACTTCGGTGATGTAAGCTTTTATCAGGCGGCGATCCCAACCTATTACGGTGGCATCATGACCTTTGCCTGGGCGACGGATAACGAGGCGCTACGCCATCTCTCAACGGAGATCATTCAGGCCCGATTCCATCAGGCACACCTCAAATGTCGTTACTATAATCCGGCAGTCCACACCGCCGCTTTTGCCTTGCCGCAGTATCTGCACGACGCGCTGTCTTCTAAGGGGGTGAACTAAATTGAAAAAGCTGAAACTGCATGGCTTTAACAACCTGACCAAAAGCCTGAGTTTTTGTATTTACGATATCTGCTACGTCAAAACAGCGGAGGAGCGCGATGGTTATATCGCCTATATCGATGAACTCTACAACGCCAACCGACTGACCGAGATCCTGTCAGAAACCTGCTCCATCATCGGGGCTAATATCCTGAACATTGCCCGTCAGGACTATGAACCGCAGGGCGCGAGCGTCACTATCCTGGTGAGCGAAGAGCCGATTGATCCCAAGCTTATCGACCCAACAGAGCATCCTGGCCCGTTGCCAGAGGCAGTAGTCGCCCATCTCGATAAGAGCCACATCTGCGTCCATACCTACCCGGAGAGCCATCCTGAAGGCGGGCTGTGCACCTTCCGCGCCGACATCGAGGTGTCGACCTGTGGCGTGATTTCACCGCTCAACGCGCTGAACTATCTCATCCACCAGCTGGAATCTGATATCGTCACCGTCGATTATCGTGTGCGCGGTTTCACCCGTGATATCAACGGGATGAAACATTTTATCGACCATGAAATTAACTCGATTCAGAACTTTATGTCAGACGACATGAAGGCGCTGTACGACATGATGGACGTGAACGTGTACCAGGAAAACATCTTCCACACCAAGATGTTACTGAAGGAGTTCGACCTGAAGCACTACATGTTCCACACGAAGCCAGAAGATTTAAGCGAAGAAGAGCGGAAGGTGATCACCGATTTGCTCTGGAAAGAGATGCGCGAAATCTATTACGGCCGCAATATTCCGGCCGTGTAAAACGCACGGGGAGCACGGATGCTCCGCTGGTTTACTTCTGTTTCATAAAATCACGGTACGCCGCGACAACCTGCAAAAAGTCCTCGACGCCGCAGAGCGACAGGCTCTCTTCGTCGTAGTAGCTCATCCCCTCTTCGATCTCATCGCCTGAAAACTCAAGCTGATTGGCGCGAACCATGACCTCTTCACCGTCCATCCACAGAGTATATTCATGTCCGACGCGCTGCCATGAGCGCTCGCTCCCTTTCACCGTGCCCGCCGCCTGTTCCACTTCATCAAGCAGGGCAAGGTTCTCTTTCACTTCTTCGTTAAACCAGTGCCCGACCACTTCGTGGCCCATCGACATACGCACTTTCACCACTCCGGTGATATCGCGCAGAAATTCGTAATCCATGATGTTTTCCTCTGCAAAGCCATTGCCTAATTATCGCAGATAGAGAGGAGATAAAAAGCGGGACGGGTGTCAGGAGTGGAAAATAAAAACCCCGCGTGAAAAACGCGGGGTTTTTTGGGGGGATTGTGCGGGCTGATGCCCTCACCCCGGCCCTCTCCCACGGGAGAGGGAGAAAACAGTTATACAGCAGTCTGGAAGATCACGCCGTCCGCTTTCTCGGTGTACTGAGAAAGTTTATCGAAGTTCAGATAGCGATAGGTATCTACCGCTGTCTTATCAACCTGAGCCACATAGGTCTGATACTCTTCCGGCGTCGGCAGTTTGCCGATCAGCGCCGCAACAGCCGCCAGTTCCGCAGACGCCAGATAGACGTTCGCGCCGGTCCCTAAACGGTTCGGGAAGTTACGGGTCGAGGTGGAAACCACCGTTGAACCGTCTGCCACACGCGCCTGGTTACCCATACACAGGGAACAGCCAGGGATTTCGATACGCGCACCGCTCTTACCAAACACGCTGTAGTAGCCTTCTTCCGTCAGCTGTGCCGCATCCATACGCGTTGGCGGAGCGACCCAAAGACGAGTTGGCAGCTGGCCTTTATGCGCATCCAGCAGCTTACCTGCCGCGCGGAAGTGACCGATATTGGTCATGCAAGAACCGATGAACACTTCGTCAATCTTATCGCCCTGCACATCAGAAAGCAGACGTGCATCGTCAGGATCGTTCGGCGCACACAGGATTGGCTCTTTGATATCCGCCAGATCGATGTCGATCACTGCCGCATATTCTGCGTCAGCATCTGCTTCGAGCAGATTAGGTTCCGCCAGCCATTTTTCCATCCCCTGAACACGACGCTCCAGCGTACGACGATCGCCGTAACCTTCTGCGATCATCCACTTCAGCAGCACGATGTTAGAGCTGAGATACTCAACGATCGGCTCCTGATTGAGCTTAATGGTACAGCCAGCAGCAGAACGCTCAGCGGAGGCATCGGTCAGCTCAAACGCCTGCTCGACTTTCAGATCCGGCAGACCTTCGATCTCCAGAATACGGCCAGAGAAGATGTTGATCTTCCCTTTCTTCTCAACGGTCAGCAGACCCTGCTTGATCGCGTACAGCGGGATCGCGTGCACCAGATCGCGCAGCGTAATGCCCGGCTGCATTTTGCCTTTGAAGCGCACCAGAACGGATTCCGGCATGTCCAGCGGCATGACGCCTGTCGCAGCGGCAAACGCCACCAGGCCAGAACCCGCCGGGAAGGAGATACCGATCGGGAAACGAGTATGGGAGTCACCACCGGTACCGACGGTATCCGGAAGCAGCATACGGTTCAGCCAGGAGTGGATAACACCATCGCCCGGACGCAACGACACGCCGCCACGGTTCATGATGAAGTCTGGCAGGGTGTGGTGAGTGGTCACGTCAACTGGCTTCGGATAGGCCGCCGTGTGGCAGAAGGACTGCATCACCAGGTCAGACGAGAAGCCCAGACACGCCAGATCTTTCAGCTCATCACGGGTCATTGGACCGGTGGTGTCCTGAGAACCGACGGAGGTCATTTTTGGTTCGCAGTACGCACCCGGACGCACACCGGCTACGCCGCAAGCGCGACCGACCATTTTCTGTGCCAGGGAGAAGCCGCGATTGCTCTCGGCAACATCTTTCGCCTGACGGAACACATCGCTGTGTGGCAGACCCAGCGCTTCACGCGCTTTGGTTGTCAGACCACGACCGATGATCAGTGGAATACGGCCACCGGCACGCACTTCATCGATCAGCACATCAGTTTTCAGTTCGAAGCTGGCCAGCAGTTCGTTGGTTTCGTGGTTGCGCACTTCACCTTTGAACGGGTAAACGTCAATCACGTCGCCCATGTTCAGGTCATTCACATCGACTTCGATCGGCAGCGCGCCCGCGTCTTCCATAGTATTGAAGAAGATAGGTGCGATTTTACCGCCAAGACACAGGCCACCGCCGCGCTTGTTCGGCACATGAGGGATATCATCGCCCATGAACCACAGCACGGAGTTGGTTGCGGATTTGCGCGAAGAACCGGTACCGACAACATCACCGACGTAAGCCAGCGGGAAACCTTTCTTATTTAATTCTTCGATCTGTTTGATTGGGCCAACAACACCCGGCTGATCTGGATTAATGCCTTCGCGGGCGTTTTTCAGCATCGCCAAAGCGTGCAGTGGGATATCCGGGCGAGACCAGGCATCCGGGGCCGGAGACAGGTCATCGGTGTTGGTTTCACCGGTCACTTTAAAGACGGTGACAGTGATTTTTTCAGCCAGTGCCGGGCGGTTCAGGAACCATTCGGCATCCGCCCAGGATTGCATCACCTGCTTCGCATGAGGGTTGCCCGCTTTTGCTTTCTCTTCCACATCGTAGAAGTTATCAAACATCAGCAGCGTCTGAGACAGGGCTTTAGCGGCAATCGGTGCCAGCTTTTCGCTTTCTAGGGCATCAATTAGCGGGTGAATATTGTAGCCGCCCTGCATCGTGCCGAGCAGTTCAATCGCTTTTTCAGGAGTGACCAGTGGGGAGGTGGCTTCGCCTTTGGCAACGGCAGCAAGGAATCCGGCTTTTACATACGCGGCTTCATCAACGCCAGGCGGAACGCGGTTGATCAACAGATCTAACAGGAATTCTTCTTCGCCCGCAGGCGGATTCTTCAGCAGCTCGACGAGGCCGGCCATCTGGGTTGCATCTAAGGGTTTCGGTACAATTCCCTCGGCGGCACGTTCTGCTACGTGCTTACGGTATTCTTCTAGCACGACGGTTCTCCTCGCTCTCATTGTCATATGCGGTCGGCGTTCTCTTCACGCTCCTGTGAGACAGCAGTTTGTAGGGTAAATGCCCGATACCGCGTCGGGCAGCATAGCAGGATTTCTGCACAGTGTTAATCCGTTTACAAAAAAGCAACATTGAATAATTTGCTGAATCGTTAAGGATGGTGTAGCGAGAAGAAAGTGTCATTTTTCGGGTACAAAAAAACCGCCTTTCAGCGGTTTAGTTGTTGCCTTGCGGTGGTAGCACACCGGGCTGGCAGGTTGTGCGGCAATCATCAACACAGCGAATTTTGCTCTTTCATTCGGTGCGGTGCAAGTTCTGTTTTTCTTTTTGCGTAGCCTCTTCCGCTTTCAGTTGAAAATCAAAGTAATGCCATTTCACAGCTTCTTTCACAATAATTAATACGCTAATGTCCACTCCGGCCTGCTTCGCTGGTGTAGCAACCAGTCACCGGGCCCGGGAGCAGTTCCGTAACCTACGTGGCAATCATCAACTTGCCTGGTTCTGCCTTTCCCGGTGAAGAAGGAATCCGCGTAGCCCTGCAAAGGAACGCACGCAATGGAGAGGCGATATGTTTATGCGCTGATCGTTGTGACCAGTTTACTGCTGACGGCGCTGCATGGTGGCTGGAATATTTCCGACATCACGGTGCTGTTGGTGGTCAATCTCGGCAACTAGCTACTGGCCGCTCGCAAGGGCGGCCTTCTGAATCTCCGACGTCTTTTCCTCCATCGGATATAATTTGTGTCATAAATGCTCACACTCTTTATCCGGACACTTCCGCCGTTTCCCAAGAAACGTCAAAACGGCAAACCACGGGTGAATATACTCGCGGCAACAAGAACGCCCATCGACACTGCTTACGCTGGAGTCACACTATGAAGTTGCCCTTTAAGCCACACCTTCTGGTCCTGCTGTGCAGTGCCGGGCTGTTAGCCGCATCCGGTGTTATGTATGTGAAGAGTCGAGCGCCTGAAACGGTTTCAACACCTTCGGTAACGGCAACTCCCGCCGCTCCTCAGGCCGTAAGCCCTCCCCCCGCACCGGTTGTCGCACCGACCTATACCGCCGCGCAAATCGATCAATTGACGGCGCCTGTTGCGCTCTATCCTGATGCCCTACTGTCGCAAATCCTGATGGCCTCGACCTATCCGGCCAACGTTATTCAGGCGGCGCAGTGGTCGAAAGATAACCCCAAAATGCAGGGCGATGCGGCGATTCAGGCGGTGAGTAATCAGCCGTGGGACCCGAGCGTAAAATCGCTGGTCGCTTTCCCTCAACTGATGTCGCTGATGGGTGAAAACCCGCCGTGGATACAAAGTCTCGGCGATGCCTTCCTCGCACAACCGAAAGATGTGATGGATTCCGTCCAGCGTTTGCGCCTGCTTGCCCAACAAACGGGCGCACTGCAATCGACACCGCAGCAAACGGTGACGAGCGTGAAGAAAGCGGCTCCCGCAACCAGCACCACATCGGGCTCAACGGCTGTCACAACGACAACCAGCCCAACGGTAATCAAGATCGAATCCGCCGATCCGCAGGTGGTTTACGTCCCAACGTACAACCCCAACACGGTTTACGGCACCTGGCCAAGTACCAGCTATCCGCCGGTTTATCTGCCCCCTTCTCCGGGCGAGCAATTTACCGATAGCCTGGTAAAAGGCCTGGGCTTTAGCCTCGGCGTCGCAACGACCTACGCCATTTTCAGTAATATCGACTGGGACGATGACGACGATTATCATCACCATGACCACGATGATTACGACCACCACAACGGCGGCTATAACCGTAACGGCGATAACAACATCAATATCAACGTGGATAATTTCAATAAAATCAGCGGGCAGCGGCTGAACGAAAATAACCGTACCTGGCAGCATAATCCTGCTTACCGCGAAGGCGTTCCTTACCCGACTCATCAGCTGAACAATCGTTTCCATTCGACAAACAGCGCAACGGGACTGAGTACGACTCAACAAAAACCGGTTAACCGCGACAGTCAGCGCCAGGCGGCACTGGCTCAGGTTCAGCAATCCACCGGGAAAAACCTTTCGCAAACCCAGCGTCCGGCAACGAAAGACGCTCAGCGTCAGGCGGCCAACAATCAGCTGAAGCAGATTTCCCAGCGCAATAATTACCGTGGTTACGACAACAGCAAACCGCAGACCGCGCAAAGGGCGAATAACACAGCGCAGCGCGAAAATCGCCAAACGCAGACGCAACGACAAAACAGGCCGGCTGCGCAAACCAGCCAGCAGCGAAATACGCAACCCCGAGCCAATGCCTTGAGCGGGAACGATAGCCGGTCAGCAAACTGGCAGGCACAGCAGCAGCGTGGCAATCAGAGTCGCCAGCTCGCCTCGCACAACCAGAACCGTCAGCAGCCACGGCAAATGCCTGCGGGCCGTAGTGAACATCGTGAATTCCGTCATCGCTAAGGACAACAACATGAAAAAGAAATTACTCAGTGGGATGATGCTGTTGATGGTCTCGACGTTCACTCTCGCACAGCAGAGCTTCACTAACCCAGAAGAGGCGACCAGCGCACTGGCCAAGGCGATCAACGCGCAAAACGAAGGCGAGATGAAAAATCTGCTCGGCGATGACTGGCGTGATTTTCTGCCACCAGAAGGTGTCGATCCCGATGCCGTTGACCGTTTCCTGCGAGACTGGAAAGTGAGCCATCGTACGGTGGTCGAAGGTGATATTGCGCATCTGAACGTGGGCGACAGCGACTGGCAACTGCCCATTCCGGCGGTGAAACGCGCCTCCGGCTGGCAGTTTGATATGCAAAAAGCTTCAGAGGAAATCCTGACGCGTGAAATCGGTCGCAACGAACTCGCCGCCATTGAAGCCCTTCACGCCTATGTCGATGCTCAGGAAAGCTATTTCGCGCTCAATCATCAGTACGCGAAAAAAGTGATCAGCTCAGAAGGGAAAAAAGATGGCTTGTACTGGCCTGCAGTACCCGGTGAAGCACCGAGTCCACTTGGTCCGGCATTCAGCCCGCAGGTGCCAGGCACCGGATATCACGGCTATCAATTCCGTATTCTTCCGGACAGCAATAACGGCTTTGCGATGATCGCCTGGCCCGTCAGCTACGGGCAGACCGGAGTGATGAGTTTTATAGTGAACGGTGAAGATCAGGTATATCAGACGGATCTGGGCAAGGAGTCGCAGAAAAAAGCGCAGGAGATAAAGACTTATCATCCGGATAAGGGGTGGCAGGCCGTAGCGCCATAAAAAAAGCCGCTCAGTTGAGCGGCTTTTTCACATTCAGAAGATTACTTCTTCTTGGCTTTCGCGTTCGGCAGGTCGGTGATGCTACCTTCGAAGATCTCTGCCGCCAGGCCCACTGACTCATGCAGAGTCGGGTGCGCGTGGATGGTCAGCGCGATGTCTTCAGCGTCGCAGCCCATTTCGATAGCCAGACCGATCTCACCCAGCAGCTCGCCGCCGTTGGTGCCGACAATCGCACCACCGATGACACGGTGAGTCTCTTTGTCGAAGATCAGTTTGGTCACGCCATCGGCGCAATCAGAAGCGATCGCACGGCCAGAAGCAGCCCACGGGAAGGTGGCGGTTTCGTAGCTGATGCCTTTTTCTTTCGCTTCTTTTTCGGTCAGACCCACCCAGGCAACTTCTGGCTCAGTGTAGGCGATCGATGGGATCACTTTCGGGTCGAAGTAGTGCTTCATGCCCGCGATGACTTCAGCGGCAACGTGGCCTTCGTGAACACCTTTGTGCGCCAGCATTGGCTGACCGACGATATCGCCGATAGCAAAGATGTGCGGCACGTTGGTGCGCAGCTGTTTGTCGACACGGATAAAGCCACGGTCGTCAACTTCAACGCCAGCCGCGCCTGCATCCAGGTTTTTGCCGTTCGGTACACGACCGATAGCCACCAGCACTGCGTCGTAACGCTGCGCTTCAGCAGGGGCTTTTTTGCCTTCCATGGAAACGTAAATACCGTCTTCTTTCGCTTCAACGGCAGTCACTTTGGTTTCCAGCATCAGGTTGAATTTCTTGCTGATGCGTTTGGTGAAGACTTTAACGATGTCTTTATCGGCAGCCGGGATAACCTGGTCGAACATTTCAACCACGTCAATCTCTGAACCCAGCGCGTGGTATACGGTACCCATTTCCAGACCGATGATACCGCCACCCATAACCAGCAGGCGTTTTGGAACGGTTTTCAGTTCCAGAGCGTCGGTGGAATCCCATACGCGTGGATCTTCATGCGGAATGAACGGCAGTTCGATCGGACGGGAGCCCGCCGCGATGATCGCATTGTCAAAGTTGATCACGGTTTTGCCGTTTTCGCCTTCCACTTCCAGGGTGTTTGCCCCGGTGAATTTACCCAGACCGTTGACCACTTTCACTTTACGGCCTTTGGCCATGCCAGCCAGACCTCCGGTCAGCTGAGTGATCACTTTTTCTTTCCAGGTACGAATCTTGTCGATATCGGTTTTCGGCTCGCCGAAGACGATACCGTGGTCAGCCAGTGCTTTGGCTTCTTCGATAACTTTTGCTACGTGCAGCAGTGCTTTAGAAGGGATACAACCGACGTTCAGACAAACACCACCGAGGGTGCTGTAACGTTCTACGATAACGGTTTCCAGACCTAAATCAGCGCAACGGAAGGCAGCAGAGTAACCTGCAGGACCTGCCCCAAGTACCACGACCTGAGTTTTGATTTCAGTACTCATCATGACCTCTTATTGATTTCCGGCGGTCCAGGTACTTGTCGCCCTTCATCCACCGGGACGTTCTATCCGCCCGTATTTTACAAAATTGTTAACAATTTTGAAACAACAAACGGCTCATGAATTCTTGTCTTTACCCATAACCTCACAATTATCATGAGATTACAAGACAAAAAGCCGGCCGACTGGCCGGCTTTTGCGATTACATCACCAGGCGGCGAATATCGCTCAGGGTGTTGTTGATGATGGTAATGAAGCGAGCACCATCAGCACCGTCGATCACGCGGTGGTCGAAGGAGAGAGAGATTGGCATCATCAGACGCGGCACAAACTCTTTACCATTCCACACTGGTTCCATCGCGGACTTAGACACACCGAGGATCGCCACTTCTGGCGCGTTAACAATCGGCGCGAAGTGGGTGGTACCCAGGCCGCCGATGCTGGAGATAGTGAAGCAACCGCCCTGCATTTCGCCGGCTGTCAGCTTACCATCACGCGCTTTCTTGGAGATCACTGTCAGTTCACGGGACAGCTCAGTAATGCTCTTCTTGTTCACGTCTTTGAAGACCGGAACAACCAGACCATTTGGCGTATCAACCGCAACACCGATGTTGATGTATTTTTTCAGCGTCAGACGTTGTGCATCTTCAGACAGAGAGCTGTTGAAACGTGGCATCTGCTCAAGCGCTGCCGCAACGGCTTTCATGATGAAGACCACTGGGGTGAATTTCACGTCCAGTTTACGTTTTTCAGCTTCGGCGTTCTGCTGTTTACGGAACGCTTCCAGATCGGTGATATCGGTTTTGTCGAAGTGCGTAACGTGCGGGATCATCACCCAGTTACGGCTCAGGTTAGCACCAGAGATTTTCTGGATACGACCCAGTTCCACTTCTTCGATTTCACCAAACTTGCTGAAGTCCACTTTCGGCCAAGGCAGCATGCCCGGAATACCGCCGCCGGTGGCAGTAGCAGGTGCCGCTTCAGCGCGTTTCACCGCTTCTTTCACGTAAGTCTGAACGTCTTCGCGCAGGATACGACCTTTACGGCCAGTCCCTTTCACTTTCGCCAGGTTCACACCGAATTCGCGCGCCAGGCGACGAATCAGCGGAGTGGCGTGAACGTACGCGTCGTTTTCAGCAAACTCAGATTTGCCTTCGGATTTCGCCGCCGGTGCCGCTGCTTTTGCAGCAGGAGCCGGAGCGGCAGCAGCAGGAGCCGGAGCGGCAGCAGCAGGTGCTGGCGCAGCAGCCGGAGCCGCGGCAGGCGCAGCGCCTTCCACTTCGAAGACCATGATCAGAGAGCCGGTAGACACTTTGTCGCCGGTGCTGATTTTGATTTCTTTCACGGTACCTGCGAACGGAGCCGGGACTTCCATAGAGGCTTTGTCGCCTTCTACGGTGATCAGTGACTGCTCAGCGGCAACTTTGTCGCCCACTTTCACCATCACTTCAGTCACTTCAACTTCGTCACCGCCGATATCCGGAACGTTAACGTCTTTCGCGCCAGACGCTGCTGGTGCCGCCGCTGCTGCCGGAGCAGCTGCCTGTGCTGGAGCCGCAGCAGGTGCTGCGCCCGCTACTTCGAAGACCATAATCAGGGAGCCGGTAGACACTTTGTCACCGGTGTTGATTTTGATCTCTTTGACCACGCCCGCGAACGGAGCCGGGACTTCCATAGAGGCTTTGTCGCCTTCTACGGTGAGCAGGGATTGTTCAGCGGCAACGGTGTCGCCCACTTTCACCATGATCTCAGTCACTTCGACTTCGTCACCGCCGATGTCCGGCACGTTAACGTCTTTTGCAGCCGCAGCCGCAGGTGCAGCCGCCGGAGCCGCTGCTTCTTTCTTCTCTTCCTGCGCAGGTGCAGCAGCTGCTGCACCGTCGGCGGAATCGAAAATCATGATCAGTTTGCCGGTCTCGGTTTTGTCGCCAACAGAGACTTTGATCTCTTTAACGATGCCAGCCTGAGGAGACGGGACTTCCATAGAGGCTTTATCGCCTTCTACAGTGATCAGCGACTGTTCAGCTTCAACTTTGTCGCCTACTTTGACCAGGATCTCGGTGATTTCAACTTCATCAGCCCCGATGTCCGGTACATTGATTTCGATAGCCATTATTCTTTTACCTCTTACGCCAGACGCGGGTTAACTTTATCTGCATCGATGTTGAATTTGGTAATTGCTTCTGCAACCACTTTCTTATCGATTTCGCCACGTTTAGCCAGTTCGCCCAGCGCTGCTACAACCACGTAAGAAGAGTCAACTTCGAAGTGGTGACGCAGGTTTTCGCGGCTGTCAGAGCGACCGAAGCCGTCGGTACCCAGTACGCGGTAATCGTCAGCCGGTACATAAGTACGAACCTGCTCGGCGAACAGTTTCATATAGTCAGTAGATGCCACTGCCGGTGCGTCGTTCATTACCTGAGCGATGTACGGTACACGTGGAGTTTCCATCGGGTGCAGCATGTTCCAGCGCTCACAATCCTGGCCATCACGCGCCAGTTCAGTGAAGGAGGTCACGCTGTACACGTCGGAGCCAACGCCGTAGTCGTTCGCCAGGATCTGCGCTGCTTCACGTACGTGACGCAGGATAGAACCGGAGCCCAGCAGCTGAACTTTACCTTTGCTACCCGCGATGGTTTCGAGTTTGTAGATACCTTTACGGATACCTTCCTCGGCACCTGCTGGCATAGCCGGCATGTGGTAGTTTTCGTTCAGAGTGGTGATGTAGTAATAAACGTTCTCTTGCGCTTCACCGTACATACGAACCAGGCCGTCATGCATGATGACTGCTACTTCGTACGCGTAAGACGGGTCATAAGAGATACAGTTCGGGATAGTCAGCGACTGAATATGGCTGTGACCATCTTCGTGCTGCAGACCTTCACCGTTCAGCGTTGTACGACCGGAAGTACCACCGACCAGGAAGCCGCGAGCCTGTTGGTCGCCAGCCTGCCAGCACAGGTCACCGATACGCTGGAAACCGAACATTGAATAGTAAATGTAGAATGGAATCATCGGCAGGTTGTTGGTGCTGTAAGAGGTCGCAGCAGCCAACCAGGATGCGCCTGCACCCAGCTCGTTGATCCCTTCCTGCAGAATCTGGCCTTTCTCGTCTT
This sequence comes from Lelliottia jeotgali, assembly GCF_016771845.1. Lineage (NCBI taxonomy): Bacteria > Pseudomonadati > Pseudomonadota > Gammaproteobacteria > Enterobacterales > Enterobacteriaceae > Lelliottia > Lelliottia jeotgali. The sequence goes on from NZ_JAENMQ010000002.1 coordinate 89,123, forward strand.
CTTTGTAGTATGCAACCTGCTCACGGTCCTGCGGGGTGTACTGCTGGCCGTTCGGGCTGTAAATACCGATCTGACGGAACAGACCTTCCATACCGAAAGTACGCGCTTCATCGGCGATGATTGGCACCAGACGATCTTTGATCGACTTGTTCTTCAGCATCACGTTCAGGGCACGAACGAAAGCGATAGTGGTAGAGATCTCTTTGTTCTGCTCTTCCAGCAGTTGGGAGAAGTCTTCCAGAACCGGCAGTTCCAGTTTCTCAGTGAAGTTCACTTGACGGGACGGCAGGTAGCCGTTCAGTTTCTGACGCTGTGCATGCAGGTAGGTGTGTTCTTCAGAACCTTCCGGGAAGGTGATGTAAGACAGGTTTTCAACCTGCTCGTCGGTGACAGGAACGTTGAAACGGTCGCGGATATAACGCACGCCGTCCATGTTCATTTTCTTCACCTGGTGAGCAATGTTTTTACCTTCAGCGGTGTCACCCATGCCATAACCTTTGATGGTATGTGCCAGGATAACTGTTGCTTTGCCTTTGGTGTCTTGAGCGTTTTTCAGTGCTGCGTAGACTTTCTTCGGATCGTGGCCGCCGCGGTTCAGAGCCCAGATCTGATCGTCAGACCAGTCTGCAACCAGCGCTGCGGTTTCAGGGTATTTACCGAAGAAGTGTTCACGAACGTAAGCACCGTTTTTGGATTTGAAGGTCTGATAGTCGCCGTCAACGGTTTCGTTCATCAGCTGGATCAGTTTACCGCTGGTGTCTTTACGCAGCAGCTCATCCCAACGACCACCCCACATCACTTTAACCACGTTCCAGCCAGCACCGCTGAAGATGCCTTCCAGTTCGTTGATGATCTTGCCGTTGCCGGTTACCGGACCATCCAGACGCTGCAGGTTACAGTTGATGATGAAGCACAGGTTGTCCAGCTTCTCACGGGTGGCGATGGTGATCGCACCTTTAGATTCTGGCTCATCCATTTCGCCGTCGCCCAGGAAGGCGTAAACGGTCTGCTGAGAAGTGTCTTTCAGGCCACGGTGTTCCAGATATTTCAGGAATTTAGCCTGGTAGATTGCACCGATTGGACCCAGCCCCATAGAAACGGTCGGGAACTGCCAGAATTCAGGCATCAGTTTAGGGTGCGGGTAAGAGGACAGACCTTTACCGTGAACTTCCTGACGGAAGTTGTTCATCTGCTCTTCAGTCAGACGACCTTCCAGGAACGCACGTGCGTAAACGCCCGGAGAGATGTGGCCCTGGAAGTACACCAGGTCGCCGCCGTCTTTCTCGGTGCGCGCGCGGAAGAAGTGGTTGAAGCACACTTCGTATACGGTCGCAGAAGACTGGAAGGAAGCCATGTGGCCGCCCAGTTCCAGGTCTTTCTTGGATGCGCGCAGAACGGTCATGATCGCGTTCCAGCGGATGGCAGAACGAATACGACGTTCCAGATCCAGATTGCCCGGGTATTCCGGTTCGTCTTCGACGGCAATCGTGTTTACGTAGTTGCTAGCCCCTGCACCTGAAGCTACTTTCACGCCACCTTTACGGGCTTCTGAAAGCAGCTGATCAATCAGATACTGAGCGCGCTCAACACCTTCTTCACGGATGACCGATTCGATCGCTTGTAGCCAGTCGCGAGTTTCGATCGGATCCACGTCATTTTGGAGACGTTCTGACATGGGGGTATTCCTTATCTATCTAATACGTTGATTTGTCTGGAACCTGTCCCATTGTGCTCTTTTTCTTCCTATTTCAGGCTGTCTCTTTGTTGGCTGCGCTGCCTCACCCTGGTCACATAGTTAACTATGCTCCCAGGATTCGCGCGCTTGCCGCCGCGATACAACTCGAACTATTTCGAAAACTAAAAGCACAATAAGACAGGTTCTGCGTTTAGTTGCCGCGCTCTAAAAATGCCTGGCGCTTAATCCTTTCGTTGCTGTATGCGGCGAAGTGAACGTTCTCGACGACTCTGTTCACGGCTGCGGTCCAGCAAGATTTCCTCAATGAAAGCCAGGTGACGGTGCGACGCTTCACGCGCCTGCTCCGGTTCCCCGGCCATTATCGCCTCGAATACTCGGGTGCGATGGTTGCTGACCAACGGGAGCATCTCCCGGCGGGCGTACAACAATTCAAAATTTTGTCGAACATTCTGTGCCAGCATCGGCTCCATGCAGCGAAGCAGATGGAGCAGCACCACATTGTGCGCCGCTTCGGTGACGGCAATTTGATACTGGACGACGGCATCGGACTCGGCGTCGAGATCGCCTGACTGCTGGGCCCGTTCAATGGCCTGATGAAGCTCGCGAATACGTTCACGATCTTCATCATTGCTGCGCAGGGCCGCGTAATATGCAGCGATGCCCTCAAGCGCGTGACGGGTTTCAAGCAGGTCAAACTGGGATTCTGGGTGGTCAGATAGAAGCTCTACCAGCGGATCGCTGAAGCTCTGCCACAGGCTGTTTTGCACAAAAGTTCCACCGCCCTGACGACGAAGCAGCAAGCCCTTCGCTTCGAGACGTTGAATTGCCTCGCGCAGAGAGGGACGAGAAACGTCGAACTGTTTTGCCAGTTCGCGTTCAGGCGGGAGTTTTTCACCGGGGCGCAGAGTCCCTTCGAGGATTAAAAACTCCAGCTGCTGCTCTATCACATCCGATAGTTTTGGTTGGCGAATTTTGCTGTAGGCCATATTCCCTGTCTTACGCCTTTTTGCCCGGAGTAAATTGGTCTTACCAATTTCATGTTCGTATCGCTAAAGTAACAAAGTATTCACCTTCTGTCCATCTTGGTTTTGATTGAAATCAGTAAACCCTGCACATTTTAACAACCTTACAGAAATAACGTTTCAGAAATGTAACTTTGCACAAATGAACTGGTTACTACTAAAGAGGGTGTTTTAACCATATTGAAACGAGGGAATTTGCAATCTGAAGCGATTCAACAAGGTAAATAATGAAAATTAGCCCACTTATGGAGCATTTTTATTCTATAGGTTGGGTACGGGAGTGAATCGGCACTATTTACAAATGCTTTCTTTTTATTCAAGCGATCCACATCCCTTCATAAAGCAGGTGCATTCGCGGTCGCTTACCACTATTCTGGCGTCAACGGAAGCCATCTCCGATTTTTTCGGTTAACTTAACCGTAAAGAAATAAATACAGAAAATGGACTTTCATAATTACACACGCCCGAGCGTGAACATAACAACCACACACGAGGTTTCAAATGGAAGCTCAACAGCATGGCGATCAGCTAAAGCGCGGCCTTAAAAACCGCCATATACAGCTCATCGCGTTGGGTGGCGCTATCGGTACCGGCCTTTTTCTGGGCAGCGCATCCGTCATTCAGTCGGCAGGTCCGGGCATTATTCTGGGTTACGCCATCGCAGGCTTTATTGCCTTCCTTATTATGCGCCAGCTGGGCGAAATGGTCGTTGAAGAGCCGGTAGCAGGCTCCTTTAGCCACTTTGCCTACAAATACTGGGGCAGCTTTGCCGGTTTCGCATCGGGCTGGAACTACTGGGTCCTGTACGTTCTGGTTGCCATGGCGGAACTGACTGCCGTCGGTAAGTACATTCAGTTCTGGTATCCGGAGATCCCTACATGGGCTTCAGCGGCGGCCTTCTTCGTGATCATCAACGCCATCAACCTGACCAACGTTAAAGTGTTTGGTGAGATGGAGTTCTGGTTTGCCATTATCAAAGTCATCGCCGTGGTCGCGATGATCATCTTCGGCGGCTGGCTGCTGTTCAGCGGCAACGGCGGCCCGCAGGCCACTGTGCGTAACCTGTGGGAGCAAGGCGGGTTCCTGCCTCACGGCATGACCGGTCTGGTGATGATGATGGCGATCATTATGTTCTCATTCGGTGGGCTGGAGTTGGTGGGTATTACCGCAGCTGAAGCCGATAATCCTGAGCAGAGCATCCCGAAAGCCACCAACCAGGTTATCTACCGTATTCTGATTTTCTATGTGGGCTCCCTGGCGGTTCTGCTTTCCCTGCTGCCGTGGACGCGCGTGACCGCAGACACCAGTCCGTTCGTATTGATCTTCCATGAACTGGGCGACATTTTTGTGGCGAACGCGCTGAACATCGTGGTGCTGACCGCTGCGCTATCCGTCTATAACAGCTGCGTATACTGCAACAGCCGTATGCTGTTCGGCCTGGCTCAGCAGGGCAACGCACCAAAAGCGCTGCTTAACGTGGATAAACGTGGCGTACCGGTGAACTCCATTATGGTGTCCGCGCTGGTTACCGCACTGTGCGTACTGATTAACTACCTGGCACCGGAATCTGCCTTTGGTCTGCTGATGGCACTTGTGGTCTCCGCACTGGTGATCAACTGGGCGATGATCAGCCTGGCGCACATTAAATTCCGTCGCGCCAAGCAGAAACAAGGTGTGAAAACCCGCTTCCCGGCCCTGCTTTATCCCCTCGGCAACTGGGTCTGCCTGGTCTTTATGGCGGCGGTACTGGTCATCATGCTGATCACCCCAGGCATGGCCATCTCCGTGTATCTGATCCCGGTGTGGATTGCGATACTGGGTGTGGGCTACATGTTTAAACAGAAAAATGCCAAAACCGTAAAAGCGCATTAATCGTGTCTCGCTCTGTGCCCGATTGCGGCACAGAGCGTGTTACCTGCCTCACAAATTCTCACCAACAGCCATTTCATCCATATCACCGCCCTTATCCTGCAACGCATATATTCCTTCGCCAGCGAATAATTCTCTCCATACCGAAACTCGGAGATCTGTCGATGGATAACAATAAGCTGTCAGTAAAAGAAAAGATCGGCTATGGGATGGGCGACGCGGGATGCAATATCATCTTTGGCGCCATCATGTTGTTTGTTAACTATTTTTATACGGATATCTTTGGGCTGGCACCGGCACTGGTCGGCGTACTGCTGCTGTCAGTGCGGGTCATCGATGCCATCACCGACCCGATAATGGGCGCGATTGCCGATCGCACCCGCAGTAAATATGGTCGATTTCGTCCATGGCTGCTGTGGATTGCCTTCCCCTATGCTCTGTTCAGCATCCTGATGTTCACCACCCCAGAGTGGACTTACAACAGCAAAGTTATCTATGCGTTTGTCACTTACTTCCTGCTGTCTCTCACCTACACGGCAATTAACATCCCATACTGCTCGCTGGGCGGGGTGATCACCAACGACCCTAAAGAGCGCGTGGCCTGTCAGTCGTACCGCTTTGTAATGGTCGGGATTGCCACGCTGCTGCTCTCGTTAACGCTGCTGCCAATGGTGGAGTATTTTGGCGGCGACGACAAAGCCAAAGGTTATCAAATGGCGATGACCGTGCTGGCGCTGATTGGCACCTGCATGTTCCTGTTCAGTTTCTCGACCGTACGGGAACGTATTCGCCCTGCGGTGCAAACCAATGATGAGCTGAAAAACGATCTGAAAGATGTGTGGAAGAACGATCAGTGGGTGCGCATCCTGCTGCTGACCCTGTGCAACGTCTGTCCGGGCTTTATCCGCATGGCGGCGACCATGTATTACGTCACCTGGGTAATGGGACAAAGCACCCATTTCGCCACCCTGTTTATCAGCCTCGGCGTGGTGGGCATGATGCTCGGCAGTATTTTTGCGAAAACCCTGACCGACCGCTGGTGTAAGCTGAAAGTGTTCTTCTGGACCAATATCGCACTGGCGATTTTCTCCTGCGCGTTCTACTTCTTCGACCCGAAAGCCACGACCACCATCGTCGTACTCTATTTCCTGCTCAATATTCTGCATCAGATCCCTTCCCCGCTGCACTGGTCGCTGATGGCGGATGTGGACGACTACGGTGAGTGGAAAACCGGGAAACGCATCACCGGGATCAGTTTTTCCGGCAATATCTTCTTCCTCAAACTCGGGCTGGCGATTGCCGGTGCAATGGTTGGATTCCTGCTCTCCTGGTACGGTTATGATTCCGGAGCAAAAGCACAAAGCGCCGATGCCACTAACGGGATTGTCCTGCTGTTTACCATCATTCCGGGCGTGGGTTATTTGATTACTGCTGGCGTGGTTCGCCTGCTGAAAGTTGACCGCGAAATGATGAAGCAGATCCAGGAGGACCTGGAAAAACGCCGTAATAACTATCGCGAGCTGAATGATTACCAGGAACTCAAAGCTGTAGAGACTAAATAAGGAAAGCCCTATGCGTCACTGGCCAAACCCGTTTATCGAACAACGTGCCGACCCGTATATTCTGCATCACGACGGGCTTTATTATTTCATCGCCTCAGTACCAGAGTACGACCGGCTGGAGATCCGTCGCGCCGACTCGCTGGAAGGGTTACGTAGCGCAGAAGAAGTGGTGGTCTGGCGTAAACCGGATACCGGCCCGATGAGTGAGCTGATCTGGGCGCCGGAACTGCATTACATTGACGGCAAGTGGTACATCTATTTTGCCGCCGCGCGCACCCAAGCTCTCGACCAACTGAATATGTTCCAGCACCGGATGTTCGCGCTGGAATGCGCAGACAGCGATCCGCTGAGTGGGAAGTGGGTCGAAAAAGGACAAATCGTCACGCCGTTTGATACGTTTGCGCTCGATGCCACCACCTTCGTGCATCAGGGCAAACGTTGGTATCTGTGGGCGCAAAAAGCACCCCATATTTCCGGTAACTCCAATCTCTATCTGTGCGAAATGGAAAACCCGTGGACGCTCAAAGGTGAGCCCATCATGCTCAGCAAACCGGAATACGACTGGGAATGTCGGGGGTTTTGGGTCAACGAAGGCCCGGCGGTGCTGGAGCATAGCAATACGCTATTTATCAGCTACTCTGCCAGCGCGACGGATGAGAACTACTGCATGGGGCTATTGTGGATTGATAAAAGCGCCGATCCGCGCAATCCAGCCAACTGGCACAAAGCACCGCGACCGGTGTTTACCACCAGCTACGAAAATCGCCAGTACGGGCCTGGGCACAACAGCTTTACGCAAACGCCGGACGGCGAAGATGTGCTGGTGTATCACGCACGAAACTACACAGAAATTGAAGGCGATCCGCTTTACGATCCGAATCGTCATACCCGCCTGAAGTTAGTTCGCTGGGACAAAAACGGGATGCCTGATTTTGGCATCCCGCCTGCGGATACGTATTGAGGAATGCGGTGCGCTGGCTTACACCAGCGTGCCGTAAATGGTCAGTAACGCCACCAGCACCACAATCACAAACGAAGTTTTCTTCGCCATCGACACCGCCGCTTTCGGGGTTTCGACTTTATCCGTGTGTGGTTCACGCGCCAGTGAGAACTGCGCCAGGCGCGTCAGCACCTGATACTGAGAAGTATGACGATCGGCTAGGGAGGCAAACCACGCCGGAAGTGCTTTTTCGCCGTGACCGATTAAGGCATAGACCACACCGACCAGACGAACCGGCAGCCAGTCCAGCACGTGTAAAATCGCGTCGATGCCCGACAGCAGACGCTCGTGCGGTGTCAGATAGCGCGCCAGCCAGGTCTGCCAGGCGCGTAAGAAAGCGTATCCCATCAGGAACACCGGGCCCCACGGGCCGCCCACGACAAACCAGAACAGCGGCGCGAGATAATAGCGGAAGTTGATCCACAACAGGGCATTTTGCAGCTCGCGCAGATAATCGCGCTCATTGCAGTCCGGCGGCACGCCGTGAATAAGCGTCAGTTCGCTCGCCATCGCGCCACGCGCGTGGCTATCGTCACGCGATGCGGCTTTCAGATAGGCATGATAGTGCAACCGCACTTTTCCGGCACCGATACACAGTACGCCAAGCAAGATCCACACTACCAGCAGCGGCACGTTGAAAAAGAGGCCATGCAGCGCACGCAGCAACAGAAATACCACGCCCATCACCACAGCGGTCATCAGGAGGGTGCGCAGCATCGAAAAATGTTTAATCCGGCGGAAGAATACTTCCATCCGGTGATCCAAATGCCAGTGCTCGCCCAGTTTAAATAACCGTTCAGCGATCATCACCAGCAGCATGGTAAACAACGTCATGTCATCTCCTTATCTGACGAAGCGGTAAGCATGGCGCGAAACCGGGACCAGTCAAACGCCGGGCCGGGATCGGTTTTTCTCACGGGTGCAATATCGCTATGCCCGGTGATATTTTCAGCAATTTTTGGGTATAGCGCGGACAAAGCACGCGTCACCGCAGCCAAAGCCAGATACTGCGCATTGGTGTAAGGCGTAGTATCTGTGCCTTCCAGCTCAATACCAATCGAAAAATCGTTACAGCGTTCACGCCCTTGATACACAGAGACACCGGCGTGCCACGCACGTTTATCGAAAGGAACATACTGGACGATTTCACCGTCGCGTCGAATCAGACAATGTGCCGAAACGCGCAGATGGGCAATTTCAGCAAAAAAAGGATGGGCATTAGGATCGATTGTTCCGGTGAATAATGCGTCGATCCACGGACCGCCAAATTCACCCGGTGGTAGGCTAATATTGTGGACCACCAGCAGTGAGGGCGTTTCATCCTCCGGGCGGCCATCATGGTGCGGCGACGGTACGTGCCGCGCATCCACCAGCCATCCGTCTTGTAACTGCATGCTGGCTCTCCTTATATATGGTGCAGATTCTCGGTTCAGAGTAGCATGTTTCAATCTTATGATTCGTTACCAATTTGGAGTTTTATCATGCCGCCTCGCCGCTACAACCCCGACCACCGACGTGACGCGCTTCTGGAACGTATTAACCTCGATATCCCGGCAAGCGTCGCCCATGCGCTGCGCGAAGATCTGGGCGGAGAGGTGAATGCCGATAACGATATTACCGCACAATTGCTACCAAAAGAGACGCGCTCCCACGCAGTGATTATCACTCGCGAAGACGGCGTATTCTGCGGCAAGCGCTGGGTAGAAGAGGTCTTTACCCAGCTCGCTGGCGACGACGTACAGATAACCTGGCACGTTCAGGATGGCGACAGCATCAGCGCCAATCAACCTCTTTTTGAACTCAATGGCCCGTCCCGCGTGCTGTTGACAGGTGAACGTACCGCTCTGAACTTCGTCCAGACATTGTCTGGCGTGGCGAGCGCCGTTCGTCGCTACGTTGAGCTTCTGGCTGGCACTAAAACTCAGTTGCTCGATACTCGTAAAACGCTTCCCGGCCTGCGTACGGCGCTAAAATATGCGGTTCTGTGCGGCGGTGGCGCAAACCATCGTCTGGGATTATCCGATGCCTTCCTGATCAAAGAGAACCACATTATCGCGTCTGGTTCGGTACGCCAGGCGGTCGAAAAAGCCTTCTGGCTGCATCCTGACGTGCCTGTCGAAGTCGAAGTTGAAAACATGGATGAATTAGACGCCGCACTCAAAGCCGGGGCGGACATCATCATGCTCGACAACTTCGAAATCGAACAAATGCGCGAAGCCGTCAAACGCACCAATGGTCAGGCGCAGCTGGAAGTCTCCGGCAACGTTACGCATGAAACCCTGCGTGAATTCGCTGAAACGGGCGTGGACTTTATCTCCGTAGGCGCACTCACCAAACACGTACAAGCACTCGACCTCTCTATGCGCTTCAAATAATACGTGATTCTTCGCTCTCTTCTACCGGGAGAGCGAAGTTAATCCACCGTTTACGGCGCTTCTCGCAAAATTTTTATGCCTTCATGCAACTGCTTTAAAATCCTCTGAACCTCCCTTCACAATCTCCTTATTGCTCCTCGTTTTTACTTTCGCGCACTGCCACAGTTGCGCCACGAAACCCAAGGAGCAGACATGAACAGACAACAAGGATTTACCCTCATTGAGCTAATGGTGGTCATTGGCATTATCGCGATTCTCAGCGCCATCGGCGTTCCCGCATACCAGAACTATCTTCGCAAAGCCGCACTGACGGATATGTTGCAAACCTTTATGCCCTATCGCACAGCTATAGAACTTTGCGCACTCGATCATGGCGGTGTCGATAGCTGCGATGGTGGAACCAACGGGATCTCCTCACCGACAACAACGCGTTACACCTCAGCGATGAGCGTCGCCAAAGGCTCAGTAGCTCTGACAGGTCAGGAGAGTCTGAACGGTCTGGAAGTGGTTTTAGCCCCAATCTGGAACGACGGAAACGGGATAACCGGCTGGACGCGAGACTGCAATATCGCTAATGACAGCGCCCTGAAACAAGCGTGTGAAGATGTTTTTCGCTTCGACAATAAATAAAAGGGGCGGATGATGAATTCAGAACAACTAATGCTGCTGTGCCAGCGCCATCATGCATTGCTATTAAGCAATAACGATGAAATGGTCAGTATTGCCGTGCTGGACACTCCAGCATCACAGATGATGGAGGCTCTGCGCTTCGCCACGCAAAAGCGGATTGATATTGAATGCTGGACGAAAGAGCGGATGGAGAAATATCAGCAGACATCATCCCAGGCACATTTACCGATAACCACTCCCGTCAGCTCCGCTGTCGATATTCTTAACCGCACGCTTCAGCAGGCGCTGAGTCAGCGCGCGTCCGATATCCATATCGAGCCTGCCGGGGAGAGTTGGCAAATCCGCTTGCGTATTGATGGCGTGCTTTATCCACAACCCCCGTTAAGAGCAGCATTAGCGACGACGCTCATCGCTCGGCTGAAGGTACTGGGTGAACTGGATATTGCAGAACGCCGCCTGCCGCAGGATGGTCAATTTACCGTTGAGTTGACGGGCAGTGCAGTCTCTTTTCGTATCGCCACGCTTCCTTGTCGCGGGGGCGAAAAAATCGTTTTGCGTTTACTTCATCAAGTGCAACAGGCACTGGAACTTGGCGCATTAGGCATGACTGATTCCCAACGGATGCTTTTTGCAGAAGCACTTTATCAGCCGCAAGGACTTTTATTGGTGACCGGCCCGACCGGAAGTGGAAAAACCGTCACGCTCTACAGTGCACTGCAAGCCCTAAACGCTCAGGACGTGAATATTTGTAGTGTAGAAGATCCGGTAGAGATCCCTCTCGCAGGGTTGAACCAAACACAAATCAATCCACGAGCAGGACTGACGTTTCAAAGCGTGCTTCGAGCACTGCTACGCCAGGACCCGGACATCATCATGGTGGGCGAAATACGCGATGGTGAAACGGCTGAAATCGCCATCAATGCCGCCCAGACGGGGCATTTGGTGCTCTCAACATTGCACACCAACTCCACCACCGAGACATTGATACGATTGCAGCAGATGGGTGTTGCCCGCTGGATGGTGTCATCCGCCCTGACGCTGGTGGTAGCGCAAAGGCTGGTACGCCGCCTGTGCATTCATTGTCGAAAAGAGGGTGAGATGAAAGCAAAATTGCCTAAGACCGTCTGGCCACGTGAACTTCCTCACTGGCAACCGGTAGGCTGCGATCGCTGTTATCACGGCTTTTATGGTCGCGTCGCTCTGTTTGAAGTGCTCTCGGTCAACAGTGATATTCGTCAGGCGATAGCTAGCGGTACGTCGATTGAAGAGATAGACCTCACAGCAAGGGGGACAGGCATGACCACGCTCTTCGAACACGGCTGCATGGCCGTGGAACAAGGACATACCACTCTGAAAGAGATAGTCCGCGTTTTGGGGTTGCCCGATGGCTGCTAATCATCTCTGGCGCTGGCGCGCCCTCACCTTACAGGGGGAACTTCAGCAAGGCACCCTTTGGGCGGTGAATCGAGAAGCAGCCTTTAGTCAGTTGTCATATGAGGCACTTTGCCCGCTGTCACTGTCTCGCACGCTTATGCTGAAGAAATGGCAGCCTCAACATTGCTATGAGATTTTCCGCCAACTTGCCGCGCTGCTTCAGGCCGGGCTTACACTCGCCTACAGCCTGCAAATGCTGGCTGATCAACATCCGATGAAACAATGGCAGGCGCTTTTAGCCAGACTTGCGAACGATCTCAGCGCAGGCTGCGCATTCTCTGAAGCCCTGAAAAAATGGCCTGAGGTATTTCCTCCGCTTTATATCTCAATGATGAAAACCGGGGAACTGACCGGAAAACTGGAAGAGTGCTGTAGTCAGTTGGCTCAGCAGCAAAAATCACAGCGATTGCTCAGTATGAAAGTCAAAAAGGCCCTGCGTTATCCGCTGATCATTCTGGCTCTCGCGGTGGTTGTGGTGCTGGCGATGGTGACATTAGTGTTACCTGAATTCGCCGCCATCTATCAAACGTTCAATACGCCCCTCCCTTTGCTAACACAATTGGTAATGGGGTTTGCTGATTTCGTCCATCAGCACATCATTGCTCTATTCTTCGTGATGCTGTTTCCGGCATTCATGATGCGTGGCTTACGACACCACCCAGGCTGGCAGCGTTTTAGTCAGCGTCTGGTTTTGCGTCTACCTGTTATGGGAGTATTGGTACGCGGACAAAAACTAAGCCAAATATTTACCGTATTATCGCTAACCCAACAGGCGGGGATCGCCTTCTTACAGGGGCTGGAAAGTGCAGAAGAATCGGTTGCGGGCATATTCTGGCAAGAAGCACTGCGGGGCGCCAGGGAGCGGGTGGCGCAAGGAGCACCTATTGGGTCCTCACTCAGTGAAGCGCGAATTTTCACCCCTCTGTGCATTCAGCTTGTGCGAACAGGGGAGGTTTCTGGCTCACTGGATACGATGCTGGCAAATCTAGCTCATCATCATAATGAACAAACATTCCAGCACGCGGATAATCTCGCGTCGCTGTTAGAACCACTGCTGTTAATTGTGACAGGCATCATTATCGGAACACTGGTGGTGGCAATGTATCTGCCAATTTTCCATTTAGGCGATGCGATGAGTGCGGGATAACGCTGGTGCACAGGTGCGCACCAGCGGAACAGCGATTACAGGCTGTTGAAAACGCGGTTTTCTTGTTCCTGAACGCGGATAAACGTCGTGCGTTTGGTCAACTCTTTCAGACGAGATGCACCGACGTAGGTACAGGCAGAACGCAGGCCACCGAGAACATCACGAGCGGTATTCTCAACCGGACCGCGCAGGGACAGTTTCACGGTTTTGCCTTCTGCTGCACGGTACTGCGCAACGCCGCCGACGTGGCGATTCATAGCGGATTCAGAACTCATTCCGTAGAACAGCATGAATTTCTCACCGTTTTCTTCAACTACGGTACCACCGCTCTCTTCATGACCGGCCAACATACCGCCCAGCATCACGAAATCTGCGCCGCCACCGAAGGCTTTTGCAACATCGCCCGGCATGGTGCAGCCGCCGTCGCTGATGATCTGACCGCCCAGGCCGTGGGCCGCATCGGCACACTCAATCACGGCGGACAGCTGCGGATAGCCGACACCTGTTTTGACACGCGTGGTGCAGACAGAGCCAGGGCCGATCCCCACTTTCACGATATCCGCGCCGGACAGAATCAGCTCTTCACACATCTCGCCGGTCACAACGTTACCCGCGATGATGGTTTTGGTTGGCCAGGCCGCGCGTGCTTTGCTGACAAACTGAACGAAATGTTCGGAATAGCCATTCGCTACGTCGATACAAACGAAATTAAACTCTGGATTATCCACCAGAATTTGTTTGGTTTTCTCGAAATCAGCGTCAGATGTACCCGTGGACACCATCACGTGTTTCTTAACATCATCAGAAGCGGAAGCCGCAAATGCATTCCACTCTTCGTTGCTGTAGTGTTTGTGCACTGCAGTCAGAATATCGAAACTCGCCAGCGCCGTTGCCATCGCAAAGGTACCCACGGTATCCATATTGGCAGCAATAACAGGCACGCCAGACCAGGTCTGACCGGAGTGTTTAAAGGTGAATTGACGTTCGAGTTCAACGTCTGAGCGGCTTTTCAGCGTAGAGCGTTTAGGGCGGATAAGAACGTCTTTGAAACCTAACTTCAGATCTTCTTCGATACGCATGTGCGGGTTCCTGGGGTTAGAGGCAAATATAGTCAAAGCACAACTCCAGTGACGTTATCATACGCACTAATACGTGCTCCGCAAGACTGCGAATTTCTCTTTTTTTACGCTACAATCCTATAAATTTACCTGGTCAAAAGCAGGTAAACAGAGTTAACCATCCGCTCCGGTAAGTTTAATTTCTAAGCAGCTGATTTTAAAAATGAATAATTCCCAGGATTTGATTTAATGGGGTACGTTGTTGCGTTAACAGGCGGTATCGGTAGTGGCAAAAGCACCGTTGCTGACGCTTTTTCACGCTTGGGTATTGCGATTATTGATGCCGATATCATTGCCCGTCAGGTGGTAGAGCCTCATTCACCTGGGCTTAATGCTATCGCTGCACATTTCGGGCCCAACATCATGAATGCCGACGGCACGCTGAACAGACGCCTGCTGCGCGAGAGTATCTTTTCGCAACCCGCAGAAAAAACCTGGCTCAACGCCCTCCTGCACCCCATGATTCACCAGGAAACTCAGCGCCAGATCGCTGAAGCCACGTCGCCTTATGTACTCTGGGTTGTTCCCTTGCTCGTTGAAAATCAGCTTCAGCATAAGGCCGATCGTATTCTGGTGATCGATGTGTCGCCTGAGACACAGCTTAAGCGAACCATGCTGCGCGATAATGTCTCTCGCCAACATGCTGAACAAATTCTTGCTGCGCAGGCAACACGCGAAGAGCGCCTTGCCGTCGCAGATGATGTTATTGATAATGATGGCGCACCCGATTCCATTGCGTCGGATGTCGCCCGCCTGCACGCCCAATATCTGACCTACGCCGCGCAGGCCGTAGCACAGGAAAAACCATAATGAATACGCACATCCTTTTTGAGCACCCACTCAATGAAAAAATGCGCACCTGGTTGCGCATCGAATTTCTGATTCAGCAGATGTCACACCATCGCCCTATTGCCGATCATGCTGCGGCACTACATTTTTTTCGCAACGTTGGCGATCTGCTGGATGTCATTGAACGCGGTGATGTTCGTACAGAGTTACTGAAAGAACTTGAGCGCCAACAGCGTAAATTACAGGGGTGGGCTGAAGTCCCGGGCGTCGATCAGAGCCGAATTGATTCCCTGCGACTGCAGTTGAAACAAAGCAGCACAGTTCTGATGGCAGCGCCTCGCGTGGGGCAGTTCCTGCGTGAAGACCGCCTGATTGCCCTGGTACGCCAGCGCCTGAGTATTCCAGGCGGATGCTGTAGCTTTGATCTGCCGACGCTGCACATGTGGCTGCATATGCAGCAGGAACAGCGTGATGTGCAGGTGAAGAGCTGGATGGATAGTCTGGAACCAATGAACCAGGCATTGACACTAATCCTTGATCTCGTACGCCACTCTGCACCGTTTCGCAAACAGACCAGCCTCAATGGTTTTTACCAGGATAATGGTGACGACGCCGATCTGCTGCGACTGAATCTGTCGCTCAGCGAACAACTTTATCCGCAGATTTCCGGGCATAAAAGTCGCTTCGCGATTCGCTTTATGCCGCTGGATAGCGAAAATGGCACAGTGCCAGAACGTCTCGATTTTGAACTGGCTTGCTGCTAAGGAATATTGATGTCTGAAATTATTACCGTAAGCTGCCCGACCTGTGGGAAAGCTGTTATTTGGGGCGAGATTAGCCCGTTTCGCCCGTTCTGCTGCAAACGCTGCCAGTTAATCGATCTGGGTGAATGGGCCGCAGAAGAGAAACGCATCCCGAGCGAGGGCGATTTATCAGATAGCGACGACTGGAGCGAAGAGCAACAGTAACCTCTTCTTTGTTGTGCCTGCTGGCAACGTGCTTAGCAGGCCTTCAGTTCCTGGGTCAGTCTGGCGATTACTGGTTCATTAGCGGGCGGGAATTTCTCGGCGTCCAGTGCCTCCAACGCCAACCAACTGCCAGGCTGCCCTTCTTTACCCCAAGGTTCGCCTTCCCAGCGTTCAACCATCCAGAACCACAACGTAATGTGCCTGTCCGGGAATTGATATTCGAGCTTATCGAACAACGTTGGTTCCAGCGCAGTAATTCCCACCTCTTCCTGAAGCTCTCGCACCAGCGCCTGTTCCGGCGTTTCACCTGATTCGATTTTACCGCCCGGAAATTCCCACTTGTTGGCCATATGGGCATCAGCGGCACGCTGAGTAATGAAGATCTGGTTTTGCGGGTTACGAATAATCCCGACAGCGATTTGCAGTACTTTCATATGTGTGACTTCCATAAAAAAGGCGCAGATCTCTGCGCCTTTTCGATTAGTGATGTGCGTTTAGCTCAGACGGCCATGACACGCTTTATATTTTTTACCGGAACCACATGGGCATGGATCGTTACGACCCACTTTGCGATCGCCCGTCTGGGCAGCAATCGCCGCTGCGGCTTCATCTTCGTCAGTCTGGTGGCTCAGCTGTTGCATCTGTGCCAGGCGCTCAGCTTCTTCACGACGCTGCTGTTCCATTGCTTCTACTTCTTCCGGCATACGCACCTGAACTTTACTCAGGGTGCTAATCACTTCGTACTTCAGTGACTCCAGCATTGAAGCGAACATCGCGAAGGATTCACGCTTGTACTCCTGCTTAGGATCTTTCTGCGCATAGCCACGCAAATGGATACCTTGACGCAGATAGTCCATCGCTGCCAGATGCTCTTTCCACAGGGAATCCAGCGTCTGCAGCATGACGCCTTTCTCGAAGTGACGCATCATCTCAATGCCAACGACTTCTTCCTTCTGCTTGTAAACAGTAATCGCTGTTTCCAGAATACGTTCGCGCAGCGTCTCTTCGTGCAGCTCAGGCTCTTTGTCCAGCCACTCTTTGATCGGCAGTTCGAGGTCGAAGTCGTTTTTCAGACGTTCCTGCAGGCCTTCGATGTCCCACATTTCTTCCAGAGACTGTGGCGGAATGTACGCATCAATAGTCGCTTTAAAGACATCTTCGCGGATGCTGTTGATGGTTTCGCTCACATCAGACACGTCCAGCAGTTCGTTACGCTGGGAGTAGATCGCACGGCGCTGATCGTTCGCAACGTCATCATATTCCAGCAGTTGCTTACGAATATCGAAGTTGCGACTTTCCACTTTACGCTGGGCGTTGGCAATTGCTTTGGTCACCCACGGGTGTTCGATTGCTTCACCTGGTTTCATGCCCAGTTTGCGCATCATACCAGACACGCGGTCAGAGGCGAAAATACGCATCAGCGCATCTTCCATTGACAGGTAGAAGCGTGAAGAACCAGCATCACCCTGACGACCCGCACGACCACGCAGCTGGTTGTCGATACGACGAGATTCGTGACGCTCGGTGCCGATAATGTGCAGACCACCAGATGCCAGTACCGCATCGTGACGCACCTGCCAGTCAGCTTTGATCTGCGCAATTTGTTCTGGAGTTGGGTTTTCCAGCTCGGCCAATTCGGCCTGCCAGCTACCACCCAGCATAATATCGGTACCACGACCTGCCATGTTGGTGGCGATGGTAACCGCCGCCGGATAACCGGCCTGAGCAACGATATCTGCTTCTTTGGCGTGGAATTTAGCGTTCAGTACGTTGTGCTTGATACCCGCTTTATCGAGTTCATGAGAAACCACTTCGGATTTCTCGATCGAGATGGTACCCACCAGTACCGGTTGACCTGCAGCGGTACGCTCGCGGATATCTTCGATGATCGCCTGAATTTTTTCCGCTTCGGTCATGTACACCAGATCCGGCATATCTTTACGGATCATTGGGCGGTTAGTCGGGACGACAACGGTATCCAGTTTGTAGATGGAGCTGAATTCGAACGCTTCGGTATCTGCAGTACCGGTCATGCCCGCCAGTTTTTCGTACAGACGGAAGTAGTTCTGGAAGGTGATAGAAGCCAGCGTCTGGTTTTCGTTCTGAATATCCACGCCTTCTTTGGCTTCCACAGCCTGGTGCAGACCATCAGACCAGCGACGGCCCTGCATGGTACGACCGGTATGTTCATCAACGATGATCACTTCGCCGTCTTTCACGATGTAATCCACATCTCGGGTGAACAGCACGTGAGCGCGCAGTGCGGCAGTCACATGGTGCATCAGCATAATGTTGGTCGGAGAGTAAAGTGACTCGCCTTCATCCATAATGCCCTGCTCAACCAGCAGCTCTTCAATCTGAACCAGACCGCGTTCGGTCAGGTTCACCTGACGCGCTTTTTCGTCAACGGAGAAGTGGCCTTCGCCCTGGAACGTATCAGAATCTTCTTTCTCCTGACGAATCAGATGCGGAATGATTTTGTCGACTTTGCGGTACATCTCAGAGCTGTCTTCAGCCGGACCAGAGATGATCAGCGGAGTACGAGCTTCATCGATCAGGATTGAGTCGACCTCATCCACCAGCGCGTAGTGCAGTTTGCGCTGTACGCGCTCTTCCGGGCTGAACGCCATATTGTCGCGCAGGTAGTCAAAACCGTATTCGTTGTTGGTGCCGTAGGTAATGTCCGCGCCATAAGCTTCGCGCTTCGCCGGAGCAGGCAGGCCAGACATGTTGATACCCACGGACATGCCGAGGAATTCGAACAGTGGACGGTTGTTTTCGGCGTCACGCTGCGCCAGGTAGTCGTTGACGGTGACGACGTGAACGCCTTTACCGGTCAGTGCGTTCAGGTATGCAGGCAGCGTTGCGGTCAGGGTTTTACCTTCACCAGTACGCATTTCTGCGATGCAGCGTTCGTTCAGAACCATACCGCCGAGCAGCTGTACGTCAAAGTGACGCATGCCGAACACGCGTTTACTCGCTTCACGAACCACGGCGAAAGCTTCCGGAATCAGGCTTTCCAGGGTTGCGCCTTTTGCCAGGCGCTCACGGAATTCACCGGTTTTCGCTTTCAGTTCGTCATCGGAGAGTTTTTCCATCTCCGGTTCCATACCATTAATGACGATGACCGCTTTGCGCATACGGCGCAGGGTACGATCGTTACGGCTACCGAAAACTTTGGTTAATAATTTGATTAGCATAATAAATTCTCACACGCCCCATCATGGGCAGATAAATTAAGGTATTGAAAAACAGTTAATTTAGCTGAGGCGTTGTGGCCCGGCGCGGATGCCCTGCACCTGGCTAATCCAGGCCGACACCGAAAAGGCAGCGTGTGGAATAAAAGCGGTATTCGTCATCTGACGAACGATCACTGGCGGTTTGCTTTCTTGCGTCAACAGCGCATTGAGCGTATCCAGCAGAGCAAGATGTTGTGCCTGAACGGGCAGTGATTCTTCTACGACAGGCACAGCCTGCGGTGCCATCGCAAATGAAAGATGGCGAATGACGGTCCGGATAGCATGTTGATGCCAGTAATCGACCGTAAAGTTAGGGCGGCGATTGGCTTCAAGCAGCGCGAGGTTAGTGAAATTAACCCGCGTGGAGAGATCGTGTTTAGTTGTGGTGGTGTTTGCAGGCGTTGCCGCTTCTGCGCTGTGGCTGAGCACAGGCAAGCCGAAGCTCGCCGCGACCATCCCTAATAAGAGATGCGGCCAGAAGTAACGTCTGCCAAATTGTCGCCAGCGCGTTAGTATTCCGCTCACCTAATCCACCATCGTATGCAGGCCAGTACAGGCATGCGTTCAGATATTATTTAGCGCACAGATATTATCACTAAAGCGATAATACAGCAGCAGGAATGACGTAATGCCTCAGGGAAATTCGGTCAAGAATGCAGCGAACGCGCGCACATTCTGTGCTTAGTGGGCAAATTTCATGCGGGGAAGAAAATCAGAGGTCTAGAAACAAAAACGACTGGTCTTCCTGGTCGGAGAGAGTACCAGGTCAACCAGTCGATTTTACGATACGGAATTAACCGTTACGCCAGGACCGTGCTCGGAGCTTTGAATGCCAGAGGCAGTTCAGCTTCATCTTCGAAGGTCACAAATTCCCAGGCTTCCTGTTTTGCAAGGACTGCCTGCAACAATTTGTTGTTCAATGCATGACCGGATTTAAACGCGGTGAATGCACCAATGATATTGTGACCACACATGAACAGGTCGCCGATCGCATCCAGCATTTTGTGACGAACGAATTCATCTTCAAAACGCAGGCCGTCTTCGTTCAGTACGCGATAATCGTCAACAACGATGGCACAATCGAAGCTGCCGCCCAGGCATAGGCCACGGGACTGCAGATATTCGATATCACGCATGAAACCGAAAGTACGTGCACGGCTAATCTGACGCATAAACGCATCAGCAGAGAAGTTCATCGCATAGCGCTGGTTGCTGCCATCAATCGCTGGATGGTTAAAATCGATGGTAAAGTCCAACGAGAAACCATTAAACGGTTTGAATTCAGCCCATTTGTCGCCATCTTGAACGCGAACAGTCTCTTTAATGCGTACAAATTTCTTCGCGCAGTTCAGTTCATCGATGCCGGCATCCAGCAGCAGATAAACGAACGGAGCAGCACTACCGTCCATAATTGGGATTTCTGGTGCATCGACTTCAATAACAATGTTGTCGATACCCAGACCCGCCAGGGCGGCGTTCAGGTGCTCTACGGTAGAAATCCGCACGTCATGCTCATTCACCAGGCAAGTACAGAGCATAGTATCACGCACAGATTTGGCATCAGCCGGAAAATCTACCGGTGGATTCAAGTCGGTGCGACGATAGATGACCCCGGTATTGGCCGACGCAGGGCGTAACGTCAGTGTGACTTTTTTGCCGGTATGTAAACCGACGCCAGTCGCCTGAACGATACGTTTAAGAGTCCTTTGTTTGATCATCGTATAATCTCGCCAAATTACTTATCCAACCGAGAGTGTATATCACTAACGGTGGGCCAGTTTAGCACAAAGAGCGAAAATCCCCAAATTCCAGCCAATTCTTAGTCAGCTTGCTTACGCAGGAACGCTGGGATATCCAGATAATCCGGTTCTTTCGCAGTTTGCGGCGTATTGTCGTTAACCACTTTCGCGGCCGGTTTTTGCTCCTGCGTCAGCGGCGCCATGCCGTGCTGCTGGTAGCGATCCATCACCGGCTGCTGAGTCTGTTTGTTGGTGACCAGGGTGATCTCAGGACGTTTGTCCATACCGATACCGGTCGCAACGACAGTCACACGCAGTTCATCATTCATTTCCGGGTCAAGGGAAGTACCGATAACCACAGTAGCATTATCAGAAGCGAATGCGCGAATGGTGTTACCTACTGTTTCAAATTCGTCCAGACGCAGATCGAAGCCAGCGGTAATGTTGACCAGCACGCCGCGCGCACCAGACAAGTCGATATCTTCCAGCAGTGGAGAAGAGATCGCCATTTCAGCCGCTTCTTCTGCACGGTCTTCACCGCTCGCTACGCCAGAGCCCATCATCGCATAGCCCATTTCGGACATCACGGTGCGCACGTCAGCGAAGTCGACGTTCATCAGACCCGGACGAGTAATCAGCTCAGCGATACCCTGAACCGCGCCTTTCAGCACGTCGTTCGCAGCGCCAAACGCGTCCAGCAGGGAGATACCGCGACCCAGCACTTTCAGCAGTTTGTCGTTCGGAATAGTGATCAGAGAGTCCACGTGTTTGGACAGCTCAGTGATACCCTGCTCCGCGAATGCCATACGCTTCTTGCCTTCAAAGTTGAAAGGCTTAGTCACGACAGCAACGGTCAGAATACCTAAATCTTTGGCCACTTCAGCCACCACTGGCGCAGCACCTGTACCGGTACCACCGCCCATGCCCGCTGCGATAAACACCATATCGGCGCCATCAAGTGCAGCACGCAGTGCTTCGCGGTCTTCTTCAGCCGCATTACGGCCTACTTCTGGGTTAGCCCCTGCGCCCAGACCTTTGGTGATACCACCACCGATCTGAATAGTCTGGCCTACGGCCGTCTTTCGCAGTGCCTGAGCGTCGGTGTTCACAGCAAAGAACTCAACACCTTCGATGCGCTCGCGCACCATATGCTCGACAGCGTTACCGCCGCCGCCACCGACGCCGATGACTTTAATCACCGCGTCGTTGGTTAATTCCATTGGTTCAAACATGGTTTCTCTCCGTTTTTACACTTCACCATTCTGCCTGCCTGGGCGTATTGAATGCTTCCGCGTATGTGCCTGTCGCCTGAGACCGCTAATTCTCTCCGGTCTCTTTAAAATTAAAATTCTTTTCTCAGCCAGGAGTTGAGTCGCTTGACCCAAGAACCGACCGACGTGCGTTTTTCGACTTCTGCTTCACCACTTAAATGGGACTCTTTCCCGTAGTGCAGCAGGCCCACCGCCGTTGAGTAATACGGCTCCTGAGCGTAATCCGTTAAACCGGTAATATTCAGCGGCGCACCAATACGGACTTGCGTATGGAACACGCGCTGGGCACAGGCAGCGAGACCTTCAATTTGCGCTGCACCACCGGTTAAGACAATCCCCGCCGCAAGATGGTGTTTCACACCCTGCTGACGAAGCTGTTCCTGTAACTGTAAAATCTCTTCGTTGACCAGATTGAGCAGCTCGGTATAACGCGGCTCTATCACTTCGGCCAGAGTCTGCCGTTGCAGACTACGCGGCGGACGACCGCCCACGCTTGGCACTTCAACACTCTCATCTTTGCCAACGATAGAACCTAACGCACAACCGTGGCGCACTTTGATTGCCTCTGCATCGCTCGGTGGCGTACCAAAGGCGTAGGCGATATCACTGGTCACTACATTCCCGGCGTAAGGGATAACTTTGGTGTGACGCAATGCACCGCCGGTATACACGGCCATATCCATTGTACCACCACCGATATCAACCACACAGACGCCCAGTTCACGTTCGTCTTCTGTCAGCACCGAATAGCTTGCTGCCAGCCCTGCAAAGATAAGTTGGTCAACTTTCAGGCCACAACGTTCCACGGCTTTAACAATGTTCTTCGCCATATCGTTGTGACATGTGATCAAGTGCACTTTTGCCTGCATACGCACACCGGAAAGGCCGACCGGGTTTTTGATACCCTCTTGATAGTCGATCGCATATTCCTGTGGGATGACATGCAGCACACGATGTTCATCGCGCACGCGCACGGATTTAGCCGTATGCACCACGTTTTCAACGTCTTCCTGCGTCACTTCCTCTTCGGAAATCGGCACCATCCCGATTTCGTTCTGGCAGCTTATATGCTTACCAGAGAGGGCCAGATAGACGGAGGAAATCTGGCAATCTGCCATTAATTCTGCCTGATCGATGGCGCGCTGTACGCATTTCACCACCGACTCGAGGTCGTTTACCCCACCTTTATCCATACCACGGGACGGGCAACTGCCCACGCCAATGATATTGACCATACCGTCGGGCAGAACTTCCCCTACTAAAGCGGCAACCTTAGCGGTGCCAATCTCCAGTCCAACTACCAGTTTTCTGTCCGTCGCCTTGATCATTGTTGTTCTGCCTGTACCTGTGCCTGATTCTGTTGCTGATTAGGTTCCTCAACCGGAGCCGGTACCCAGCCGACTGCTGCGCCTGAGTCATAGCGCAAATCAACGTAGCTTATCCGTTTGCCGTCGGTCTGCGCCTGCTGCTGTAAAACCGGGTACAGTTCTACAAAACGCGCCAAACGCTTCATCGTGTCGCCGCGACCAAGATTGAGCTTAATCCCATTCGTTAACGTCAGTTGCCATGAACGGCGCGCCGTCATTGCTGCATCTTTTAACGCAAATCTGTCCTTAGCCAGCACCTGCCCCATCTCGCGAAAACCTTGTAACACTTCGTTCTCACTGCCTTCCGGGCCAGACAACATCGGTAAACTTTGCTTGCTGACACGATCTGCCGGGACGCTAAACGAATTTCCGTCTACGTCGACCATATGCTGATCATTCCAACGCGCAATGGGCACATATTCAACCAGATGAATCTTCAATTCATCAGGCCATTGCTTTCTTACGCTCGCCTGTTTTATCCACGGCAGCCTTTCAATCTGGCTTTGGATAATGTTGACGTCCTGCGTCATAAACGTTCCGGGCGAGCCCAGCGCCAGGATCGACTGGCGAATATCATCGTTACGCGTGTAATGACGCTCGCCGGTGACCACCAGTTTTGATAGCGGCAACCGTTGTGCATCTTCCATCCAGCCCAACACCATCCAGCCGCTGATAAACACGGTACACAGCACACCCAGCAGGAATAAAATCCCTGCAAGACGCGTTCCATTACTCCGACCAGATGAAGAATATTCTTCTTCCTCTTCACGGTTGCGCGTGTTCAGTGCGGCCTGAGACATATCAGCCCGCCTGGTCCAGAATACGGACGACTAACTGCGAGAAGCTCATGCCCGCCTGACGTGCCGCCATTGGCACCAGGCTGTGGCTGGTCATACCCGGTGAGGTATTGGCTTCCAGCAAATAAAATTCCCCGTCGCTGTCCTGCATCACGTCGATACGACCCCAACCACGGCAACCTAAAACAGTCCAGGCTTTGAGCACCAGGCTCTGCAATTCAGCTTCACGTTCTGCTTCCAGACCACTTGGGCAGAAATATTGCGTCTCATCAGAGAGATACTTCGCTTCATAATCATAGAAGGTTCCAGCGGGTTGGATACGAATTGACGGCAAAATTTCTTCACCGAGCATCGCCACGGTAAATTCTGGCCCGCTGAGCCATTTTTCGATCAGAACTTCTTCATCATGTTGAAAAGCCAACGCTAACGCAGAGGTCAAATCGCCCGCTTTCTCGACTTTTGACATTCCGACGCTAGAGCCTTCACGGCTGGGTTTTACAATAACCGGTAACCCCAGCTGCGCAATGCGTGCATTAACGCTATCTTCAAGTCCCATTTCAAACTCACGGCGCGTCAATGCCACCCACGGCGCAACCGGCAAACCCGCGCCCTGCCACAGCAATTTGCTGCGCAGTTTGTCCATTGAAATCGCGGAGGCCATTACACCACTTCCGGTGTAAGGCAAACCGATCAAATCCAATAGCCCTTGCAGGGTTCCATCTTCACCACCGCGCCCATGCAAAGCGATGAAAACTTTAGCAAAGCCCATTTCTTTCAGGCGGGTGACGTCGGTCTCTTTCGGATCAACCGGATGAGCATTCACGCCACCTTCACGCAACCCCGCCAGCACAGCCGCGCCAGAGTTCAGGGAAACGTCACGCTCCGCAGAGGTGCCACCAAACAGGACCGCAATCTTATCAGCCATTGCGTTCATCCTCAGAGGTTTGCGGCGTCAGTTTGATTTGCGCTAAGTTACGGGCGATTTTGCCGATATTTCCCGCACCCTGAATCAGAATCAAATCGTTACCGGTCAGTACAGGAGCCAGAATTTCAGCCACTTGCGCCGGATCGGAGACCAGAATCGGGTCTACCTTACCGCGTCCACGGATAGTACGACATAAGGATCGACTGTCTGCGCCCGGAATCGGAGTTTCACCCGCTGAATAAACGTCCAGCATCAGCAGCGTATCCACCTGAGACAGCACGTTAGCGAAGTCGTCATACAGGTCGCGCGTACGCGTGAAACGGTGCGGCTGGAATACCATCACCAGATTTCTGTCCGGCCAACCTGCTCGCGCGGCTTTAATCGTTGCATCCACTTCAGTCGGGTGATGACCGTAGTCATCCACCAGCATCGCCGTGCCCGTTTTGCCGTTTACCGGTTCCAGCGGGAATTCGCCGAGGAAATCGAAGCGCCGTCCTGTACCCTGGAAACTCTCCAGCGCGCGTAAAATGTCTTCGTCTTCAATGCCTTCTTCAGTGGCAACCGCCACCGCTGCAGCAGAGTTGAGCGCATTGTGGCGGCCCGGCGCGTTCAGCGTCACGCGCAGCGGGGCTTTATCCTGACGCACCAGGGTGAAATGTCCCTGGGCGCCCCGTTGCGTGTAATCTTCTACGCGCACGTCTGCATCGTCACTGAAACCGTAAGTCGTAATATGACGACCCACACGTGGCAGTAATTCACGAATGACCGGATCGTCCACACACATCACTGCACGACCATAAAACGGCAAATTGTGCAGGAAATTAATAAACGTCTGCTTTAAATTTTCGAAGTCACCCTGGTAAGTATCCATGTGGTCAGCTTCGATATTGGTGACAATCGCTACCATCGGCTGCAGATGCAGGAACGACGCGTCGCTCTCATCAGCTTCCGCAATCAGATAACGACTGTGGCCGAGCCGCGCATGAACGCCCGCCGCTTTAACCAGACCGCCATTAACAAATGTCGGATCGAGACCGGCTTCCGCATAAATGCTGGAGACCATCGCCGTGGTCGTGGTTTTGCCGTGCGTACCGGCAACCGCGATGCCATGACGAAAACGCATCAGCTCAGCCAGCATTTCTGCACGACGAATAACCGGGATGCGCGCTTCATGCGCGGCTACAATTTCCGGGTTATCGGCAGAGATCGCGCTGGAGACCACAACAACGCTCGCATCGAGCACGTTTTCAGGGCGATGATTGAAATAGATAGTCGCCCCAAGCGACGCCAACTGCTGCGTAACAGGATTCGGCGCCAGATCGGAACCGCTGATCTGGTAACCTTCGTTTGCTAAAACTTCGGCAATACCGCCCATACCTGCGCCGCCGATGCCAACGAAGTGAATGTGCCGGACGCGACGCATCTCGGGCACGATTGAACGCAGTTTCGCCAGTTGTTGTGTATTCATTCTCTAACCGCCATCGATACTTCTAAAAATTCGTGCAACGCAAAACGCGCTACAAGGGTTAAGCCTTTGCTGCCAGGCTCACTTCATTTGCCACCCGCTCGGTCGCATCCGGGATCGCCGTCGCGCGCGCGCGTTCGGCCATTTCCAGCAGCGTCACACGATTCCAGCCCGCAAGGGTGGTAGCGACTGCGTCAGCGGTAAACTGTGGCTGTTCAAAAATTTTGGCGGCACCGGCTTTCTCAAGCGGCAACGCGTTCCAGTACTGCTGCCGGTCTTTGTGCTGGAAAGGCACAAACACCGCTGGTAAACCCGCGGCGGCAATTTCACTCACCGTCAGCGCACCGGAACGACACACCACGACATCGGCCCAGGCATACGCCGCTGCCATGTCGTCAATAAATTCTGTGACTTTATGCTGTGGCTGGCCCGCCTCGGCATAAGCCTGTTCAACCGTTTGCTGCCCGCCCTTCCCGCTCTGATGCCAGATGGTCACGCTGTCGCCCAGTTTTGCCGCAACCTGCGGAAGCGTCTGGTTCAGAATACGTGCGCCCTGCGAGCCGCCGACGACTAACACCCGCACCGGGCCTTCGCGCCCGATCAGGCGCTCCTGCGGTAGCGGTAACGCCAGCACATCAACGCGCACCGGATTGCCCACCACGTCCGCTTTCGGAAACGCGCCAGGGAAAGCCTGCATCACTTTGGTGGCAATTTTTGCCAGCCATTTATTGGTCAACCCGGCAATACCGTTCTGCTCATGAAGCACAACCGGAATGCCCAGCGACCAGGCAGCCAATCCGCCCGGACCGGAAACGTACCCGCCCATACCCAGCACCGCATCAGGTTTAAAGCGCTTCATGATTGCGCGCGCCTGACGCCAGGCATTGAAGATGCGCACCGGAGCTAGCAGCTGAGCTTTGATACCTTTGCCACGTAAGCCTGAAATCCGAATAAAGTCGATCTCGATACCGTGCTTTGGCACCAGATCGGCTTCCATGCGATCGGCGGTTCCGAGCCAGCGAACTTGCCAGCCTTGATCCATTAAATGGTGCGCAACCGCGAGCCCAGGGAAAACATGTCCGCCGGTGCCGCCCGCCATCACCATTAACCGCTTCGGTTGATTCATCGTGAACCTCGTGTAAACGCCTGGGCTTTTTCCAGACGCGTCTCATAATCTATACGTAACAAGAACATAATCGCTGTCGACATGATCAACAGACTCGAACCACCGTAACTGATCAACGGCAACGTCAGGCCCTTTGTCGGCAGCATACCGGCTGCCGCGCCAACGTTGACCAATGCCTGGAAGCTAAACCAGATACCAATTGAGCAGGCCAGGAAACCTGAGAAGCGGTGATCGATTTCCAGCGCTTTTCGGCCAATCGACATGGCGCGGAAAGCGACGAAGAATACCATTAAAAGTGCCAGTACCACACCGATATAACCCAGTTCTTCCCCAATAATGGAGAAGATGAAGTCGGTATGTGCCTCGGGTAAATACTCCAGTTTTTGCACTGAATTGCCCAGCCCCTGGCCCCAAACCTCGCCTCGCCCAAACGCCATCAGAGACTGAGTCAGCTGATAACCGCTGCCAAATGGATCTTCCCAAGGGTTCCAGAAAGAGGTCACGCGGCGAATACGATACGGCTCGGCGAGGATCAGCAGGACCACTGCCGAAATCCCCATCCCGATGATGGCGATGAACTGCCACAGTTTCGCGCCCGCCAGGAACAGCATTGCCAGCGTGGTCACGAACAGTACGACTACCGTACCGAGGTCAGGCTGCGCCAGCAAAAGAACTGCAAGCACCAGAATCACACCCATCGGTTTTAAGAAGCCGCGCAGGTTATTTCGCACTTCATCGACCTTGCGCACCAGGTAGTTGGCGAGATAGCAAAACAGCGACAACTTGGTAAATTCCGCTGGCTGGATACGCAGCGGGCCGAAGGCAATCCAGCGCGATGCACCGTTTACCGAGCTCCCCACCACCAATACGATCAGCAGCATGATGATGGAAGCAATCAGCATCGCGGTACTGTGGCGCTGCCAGAACTCCATCGGCAAACGCAAGGTAATCATCGCCAGACAGAATGCGAGGATGATGTACAAACCGTCACGTTTGGCGAACAGGAAAGGATCGTTCGCCAGACGCTGCCCGACAGGCATCGAAGCCGAAGTCACCATGATGAAACCGACCGCCGCCAGGCCCAACGTGAACCACAGCAGCGCACGGTCATACATCACCAGGCTATCGGAATCTTTATCCCGCGAGCCCATCACCCAGCCTTTCAGCGCCGCAAACAGCCAGCCAAAGATACGCGATCCCGGCATACGCGGCATTCTCAGGCGAGGGAGAGATAAACGCATCAGCCTAACTCCCTCGCGAGGCGGGTAAAGAGATCACCACGCTGTTCGAAATTCTTAAACTGGTCGAGGCTGGCGCACGCTGGCGACAGCAGCACCATATCGCCCGCTTTGACCAGAGGCGCAATCAGGCGGATCGCCTGTTCCATAGTTTCGGTTTGCACCGCAATCTCTGGACGTAGGTCCGCCAGCTCAGCGCCATCGCGGCCAAAGCAGTACAGGCGGATGTTATCACCCGTCAGATATTGCTTAAGAGAGGAGAAATCTGCCGATTTACCGTCGCCGCCGAGCAGGAGGTAGAGCGTGCCATCGACGCGTAAACCGTTCAGCGCCGCTTCGGTACTGCCGACGTTGGTGGCTTTAGAATCGTTAATCCAGCGCACACCGTTATGTTCCAGCGCCAGCTGGAAGCGATGCGCCAGACCGGTAAAGGTGGTCAGGGCTTTCAGGCTGGAAGCACGCGGTAAACCTGCGGCATCCGCCAGCGCCAGTGCCGCCAGAGCATTGGTGTAGTTGTGTTGTCCGGAAAGCTTCATCTCTTTCACGTTCAGCACTTTTTCGCCTTTAACGCGCAGCCAGGTTTCGCCCTGCTGGTGATTCAGGTGATAGTCACCCATATTCACGCCAAAGCTGATGCAGCGCTCATCGGCGCCGCGCACTGGCATGGTTAACGCATCGTCCGCATTCACCACGCACACTTTTGCATTTTCATACACGCGCAGTTTGGCCGCACGGTACTGCTGCAGGCCAAACGGATAGCGATCCATATGATCTTCCGTCACGTTCAGGATCGTGGCAGCCACGGCCTGCAGACTGGAAGTGGTTTCCAGCTGGAAGCTGGACAGTTCAAGCACATACAGCTCGCGCGCAGGATCGAGCAGCATCAGCGCTGGCAGGCCGATATTGCCGCCGACACCGACGTTCACGCCCGCCGCTTTTGCCATATCGCCCACCAGCGTCGTGACCGTGCTTTTACCGTTGGAACCCGTAATCGCCACAATTGGCGCCTGGGCTTCACGGCAAAACAGTTCGATATCGCCGACGATCTCAACGCCTGCATCCGCCGCCGCGCTTAAGGACGGGTGCGCCAGCGCCATACCAGGGCTGGCAACAATCAGATCGGCATCCAGTAGCCAGGTATCATTCAGACCACCAAGGTGGCGTTCAACCTGTTCTGGCAACTTGTCCAGGCCAGGCGGAGAAACACGCGTATCCATCACACGCGGCGTCACGCCACGCCCGAGGAAAAAGTCCACGCAGGAAAGCCCCGTAAGGCCTAACCCGATGATAACGACTTTTTTACCCTGGTAATCTGCCATGATTAACGTACCTTCAGCGTGGCCAGGCCAATCAGGACCAGCATCAGCGAAATAATCCAGAAGCGCACAATGACGCGCGGTTCTGGCCAGCCTTTCAGCTCATAGTGATGGTGAATCGGCGCCATACGGAAGATGCGCTGACCGCGCAGCTTGAAGGAGCCGACCTGCAAAATCACCGAAAGAGTTTCAACCACAAACACGCCGCCCATGATCACCAGCAGGAACTCCTGACGCAGCAGTACAGCGATGATGCCAAGCGCCCCGCCCAGTGCCAGCGAACCGACGTCGCCCATAAAGACCTGCGCCGGATAGGTGTTGAACCATAAGAAGCCGAGGCCAGCACCGACAATCGACGTGCAGACGATCACCAGTTCACCGGCGTGACGCAAATACGGAATGTGCAGGTAGCTGGCAAAGTTCATGTTACCGCTCGCCCACGCCACCAGCGCAAAACCACCGGCCACAAAGACGGTTGGCATAATCGCCAGGCCATCCAGGCCATCGGTCAGGTTCACGGCGTTGCCGGTACCGACAATCACGAAGTAGGCCAGCAGGATGTAGAACAGACCCAGCTGTGGCATCACGTCTTTAAAGAACGGCACCACCAGCTCAGTGGCCGGAGTATCTTTCCCTGCCAGGTAAAGTGCGAAGGCTACACCCAGCGCAATGACCGACATCCAGAAGTATTTCCAGCGTGCAATCAGACCTTTAGTGTCTTTGCGAACAACTTTGCGATAGTCATCAACAAAACCGATAATCCCGTAGCCGATGAGAACGGTCAGAACACACCAGACGTACGGGTTTGACGGATAAGCCCACAGCAGAACGGAGACCACAATGGCGGTCAGGATCATGATCCCGCCCATCGTCGGCGTACCGCGTTTGCTGAAGTGCGATTCTGGGCCGTCGTTACGCACAACCTGGCCAAAAGAGAGTTTTTGCAGACGGGCGATCATGCGCGGGCCCATCCACAAAGAGATGAACAGCGCGGTCAGCAGGCTGACGATGGCGCGAAACGTCAGATAGGAAAAGACGTTAAAGCCTGAATAATATTTGACCAAATGTTCGGCCAGCCAAACTAACATGTTCCGTTCTCCTGTAATGCGTGCACAACCTCTTCCATGGCGGCACTACGTGAACCTTTCACTAAAACCGTCACAATTTGGTGTTCTTCTACCAGTGTTTTAAGGCGCGTAATCAGCGCCGATTTATCAGCGAAATGTTCACCGACGCCACTCGCCTGGCTAATCGCCTGGCTCAAGGTTCCGGCGCTCAATACACGATCAATTCCTGAAGCTTTCGCCGCTTCGCCGACCTGGATATGACAGGCTTCGCTCTCGACACCCAGTTCTGCCATATCGCCCACGACCATCACGCGATAGCCCGGCATTTCTGATAGCACTTGCACTGCGGCGGTCATGGAACCGACGTTGGCATTGTAGGAGTCATCCAGTAGCAGCTTGTTTTCCGCCAGTTGGACCGGGAACAGACGTCCTGGTACTGCTTGCAGATTTGCCAGACCCGTTTTGATCGCCTCGTGCGTGGCGCCGACCGCCATCGACAACGCGGCAGCGGCCAGGGCATTAGCGATATTGTGGCGGCCCGGCAGCGGGAGTAAAACATCAACGCCACCCGTTGGGGTTTGCAACGTAAATTCGGTGCCGTGCGAGGTCACATGGATATTGGTCGCCGTAAAGTCGCTGTTGGCGGCATTTGGCGAAAAACGCCAGGTCTTGCGCGAGCCAATCACCTCTTTCCAGTTCAGCCAGTCGTTGTTATCGGCATTCATGATGGCGATACCGTCTGTCGGCAGACCGGTGTAAATCTCACCTTTGGCTTTCGCCACGCCTTCCAGCGAACCAAAACCTTCAAGATGTGCTGCAGCCAGATTGTTGACTAACGCCGCTTCCGGACGCGTCAGACCGACGGTCCAGGCGATTTCGCCCTGGTGGTTGGCGCCTAATTCAATCACGGCGTAGTCATATTCTTTGGTCAGACGCAGCAGCGTCATTGGCACACCAATGTCGTTATTCAGGTTGCCTGCGGTGTACAGCGTGTTGCCACACTGGCTCAGGATAGCCGCCGTCATCTCTTTTACGGAGGTCTTGCCAGAAGAACCGGTCAGCGCGACTACGCGTGCCGGAACGTGCTGACGAACCCACGCCGCCAGCTCACCAAACGCCAGACGGGTGTCTTTCACCACAATCTGCGGCAGGTCGATATCCAGCTTGCGGCTGACAAGCAGTGCGCCCGCGCCGTTTTCTTTCGCCTGGTCGGCAAAATCGTGCGCATCAAAGCGCTCGCCTTTCAGCGCCACAAACAGACAGCCCGCGGTGATTTTGCGGGTGTCGGTCGTGACGGCATCAATAGTCAGATCCTGACCCTGCAGCTCGCCCTTGAGCACAGAAGCAGCCTGGCTTAGCGTTAAGCTAATCATGCTACCACTCCCAGCAGACGGGCCGCGGTAACGCGGTCGGAATAGTCGAGACGACGTGCGCCGACAATCTGGTAATCTTCGTGGCCTTTACCGGCCAACAGCACCACGTCGTTCTCTTTGGCCTGCATGATGGTATTCGTGACCGCTTCTGCGCGGCCTTCCATCACACGTGCGCGGCCAGCATCAATCATGCCGGCGAGAATATCGTTGATGATCGCACGCGGCTCTTCGGTACGCGGGTTGTCGTCGGTCACAACAGGAATATCCGCGAACTCTTCGGCAATAGCCCCCATCAGTGGGCGTTTACCTTTGTCGCGATCGCCGCCGCAGCCGAAGACACACCACAGTTTACCCGTGCAGTGCAGACGCGCCGCTTGCAGCGCTTTTTCCAGCGCGTCCGGAGTGTGGGCATAATCAACCACTACCGTCGGTTTGCCCGGCGCGGTAAACACTTCCATACGCCCACAAACAGGTTGCAAACGCGCGGCGGTTTTCAGCAATTCTGCCAGCGGGTACTCCAGCGCCAGCAGCGTTGCCAGTGCCAGCAGTAAATTGCTGACATTAAAAGCGCCCATCAGGCGGCTTTCAATTTCGCCTTCGCCCCAGCTGGAGTCAAAGCGGATCGTCGCGCCGCTGTCGTGGTACTTCACGTCCGTAGCTTTCAGCCAACGGCCATGACAGTTCGGATTAATATGGTCTTCCATCGACACCGCAACCGCATCCGGCAGCTTAGCCAGCCAGCGACGACCCACTTCGTCATCAGCGTTAACAATCGCCTGGCCGCAGTGGTGCGTGGAGTACAGCAGCCATTTCGCCGCTTCGTAGCTTTCCATATCGCCGTGATAATCGAGGTGATCGCGACTCAGGTTGGTGAATACCGACGCCGCAAATTTCAGCGCGGCGACGCGATGCTGGACCAACCCGTGAGAAGAGACTTCCATCGCGGCAAAGGTTGCGCCCTGCCCTGCCAGACCCGCCAGCACGTGCTGCACGTCGACCGCAGAACCGGTGGTATTTTCCGTTGGATTCACTTTGCCCAACAGACCGTTACCGACGGTACCCATCACCGCGCTGGTTTCGCCCAGCAGTTCGGCCCACTGCGCCATCAGCTGCGTGGTGGTGGTTTTACCGTTGGTGCCCGTCACGCCAACCAGACGCAGCTGGTCAGACGGTTCATCATAAAAACGTCCCGCCAGGGCGGAAAGACGCTCATTTAACTGGCTGAGATAGATGACCGGAACGCCGTGCATTTCACGGACTTCACCATCGGTTGCTTCATCTTTTGCCTCAGCAATAATGGCAGCTACACCTTGCGCTATCGCCTGCGGGATATAACGACGCCCGTCCGCCTGATGACCGACTACTGCTACAAAAAGATCGCCCGATGCAGCCACACGGCTGTCGAGTACCATCTCTCGCAGTGCCCGCGCAGGTAGCGATTGCACCCACGGAGCAAGAAGGTCGCGCAAATTACGATCTGCCACCTGTTCCCTCGCCTTGATTAGTTACGAATTCATTTTTATCGCCCGTGGCCAGCGCATCAGGTTCGATGTTCATGGTACGTAACACACCGCCCATGATGGCACCGAACACTGGCGCGGAAACGGCGCCGCCGTAGTATTTACCCGCCTGTGGATCGTTAATGACGACCACCAGCGCAAAACGTGGATTACTGGCAGGCGCAACGCCTGCGGTATAAGCAATGTATTTGTTGATGTAGCGGCCATCCGGCCCCACTTTTTTCGCGGTACCGGTTTTAATCGCGATGCGATAGCCTTTGATGGCGGCCTTCACGCCACCGCCGCCCGGCAGGGCGACGCTTTCCATCATATGAACGACGGTACGCACCGTCGCTTCCGGGAAGATTCGCTCCCCCGGAACCGGTGGATCAACTTTGGTAATCGACAGCGGGCGATAAACGCCATAGCTGCCAATCGTTGCATAGACTCGCGCTAACTGTAACGGCGTTACCATTAGCCCATAGCCGAAAGAGAAGGTGGCCCTCTCTATGTCAGACCACCGTTGTTTTTGAGGATATAAGCCACTGCGTTCTCCGACCAACCCCAAATTGGTCGCCTTTCCTAGCCCAAAACGTGAGTAAGTATCTACCAACGCTGAGGACGGCATCGCTAACGCCAGCTTAGAAACACCGACGTTACTCGACTTCTGCAAAACCCCCGTCAGGGTCAATTCGCTATAACGCGCCACGTCTTTGATTTCATGGCCGTTGATTCGGTAAGGTATGGTATTCAGAACGGTACTTTCATTGACGATACCGCGCTGAAGTGCGGTCATCACCACCATCGGTTTAACGGTAGAACCAGGCTCAAAGACGTCAGTAATGGTGCGGTTACGCATGACATCTTTCTGCGTGCCGGTCAGGTTGTTCGGGTTATAGGACGGGCTGTTGGCCATCGCCAGCACTTCGCCGGTGCTGACATCCACCAGCACGGCGCTGCCGGATTCGGCTTTGTTGAAAGCCACGGCGTTGTTCAGTTCACGGTAGACCAGCGCCTGCAGGCGCTCGTCGATGCTCAGCGCGAGGTTGTGCGCGGCCTGGCTGTCAGTTGAGGAGATATCCTCGATAACACGACCGTAGCGGTCTTTACGCACCACGCGTTCACCTGGCTGGCCGGTCAGCCATTTATCAAAGCTTTTTTCGACCCCTTCAATCCCCTGGCTATCCACGTTTGTAAAACCAATGAGGTGAGCGGTCACTTCTCCCGACGGGTAATAACGGCGTGATTCTTCGCGCAGATGAATGCCCGGCAGTTTCAATTTTTTGATGTAGTCGGCCATGTCAGGGTTCACCTGACGCGCCAGATAGATAAAGCGTCCTTTCGGGTTAGCGTTCACGCGAGCCGCCATCTGATCGAGCGGCATTTTTAGCGCATCGGCCAGCGCTTTCCAGCGGTTATCGAGCGTCACACCACCCGCATCATGCAGCTCTTTCGGGTCGGCCCAGATCGCTTTCACCGGCACACTCACCGCCAGTGGACGACCGGAACGATCGGTTATCAAACCACGTGATGTCGCCACTTCCTGGACGCGCAGGGAGCGCATGTCCCCCTGACGCACCAGCATGTCAGGGGCGATAATCTGCAACCACGCCGCACGACCCAGCAGGAAAACCAGCGCCAGTAAAATACAGCCACAAAGCAACGCAAAACGCCAACTCACAAAGTTGGCTTGTTCTTCCTGACGTTTCGGTTTTTGCGTTTTCGCCGCTGCTCTCATGCGTCGCGTGTTCCCTTATTTTTGTACTACGATATTTTCCTGAGAAGGATCAACATGCTGCAATTGCAGCTTTTCCGTTGCGATCCGTTCAACCCGGCTATGATCGCCGAGCGCGTTTTCTTCAAGAATCAAATTTCGCCATTCGATATCCAGCGCATCACGTTCCAGAACCATCTGTTCGCGCTGCGCGGTTAATAAACGGGTATGGTGTGCGGTGGTCACCACCGTCACAGCCGTCACAATAATGCAAATGAACAGGCAGAGTGGCAGCTTCCCAAACCGCAAGAGATCGTCGCCGATCACGCCAGGCAAGGCATGGCGCTCGTTGCTTCCTAACGATCCTTTAACCTTGCTTAAGGTCTCTGCTACTCTGCCGATCATGCGTTCGTCCTTTCTGCAATACGCAGCACTGAACTACGGGCACGTGGATTCTCTGCCACCTCTTCTTCGCCCGGCATCATCTTGCCTAATGCTCGCAGCTGACGACCGCCCAGTTTCCTGAGTTGTTCTTCCGTCATCGGCAGCCCAGCTGGCACTTGAGGACCGCGGCTTTGCTCACGCATAAAGCGCTTCACAATACGGTCTTCCAGCGAGTGGAAGCTGATGATGGATAAACGCCCACCGGGGGCCAGTACGCCGAGCGAGCTTTTTAGCGCCTGCTCTATCTCCTCCAGTTCACTGTTTACCCAGATGCGCACCGCCTGGAAGGTACGGGTCGCAGGATGTTTGAATTTGTCTTTGACCGGCGTGGCCGCCGTAACAACTTCTGCCAGCTCTTTAGTGCGCGTCATCGGTTCGATGCGGTTACGCTCAACGATGCCGCGCGCAATGCGTTTGCCGAAACGCTCTTCGCCGAAGGTTTTAATTACCCACGCAATATCCGCTTCGTCAGCAGTTTGCAGCCACTCGGCAGCAGACTGGCCGCGCGTCGGGTCCATACGCATATCCAGCGGCCCGTCACGCATAAAGGAAAAACCGCGTTCTGCATCATCAAGCTGTGGAGAAGAGACGCCAAGATCGAGAAGGATTCCGTCGATCTTGCCCGTCAGGCCGCGCTCAGCGACATAATCAGCCAGCGCAGAAAAAGGTCCGTGGACGATGGAAAAGCGTGGATCATCGATAGTCTTCGCCACGGCAATAGCCTGCGGATCGCGATCGATTGCCAGTAAGCGACCTTCCGCTCCCAGTTGGGAGAGGATCAGACGCGAGTGACCACCGCGACCAAATGTTCCATCGATATAGATGCCATCAGGACGAATATTCAGGCCGTTGACGGCCTCATCCAGTAGCACCGAAGTATGTTTAAAATTTTCCATCATATTTATAGAGACAAGTCCTGCAATCGATCCGACAACACTGCGGATTCTGACTGCTCAGCGTCGATATCTTCCTTGACCTGTTGATACCAGGTCGTTTCATCCCACAGTTCAAACTTATTGAACTGCCCGACCAGCATCACTTCTTTCGTCAGACCGGCATGTTGCCGCAACACAGGCGCTATCAATAATCGCCCTGCATTGTCCATCTGACATTCACTGGCATGTCCCAATAACAACCGCTGCACGCGGCGTTCCTGCGGGTTCATGCTCGACAGTCGCGACAGTTTTTGCTCAATAATTTCCCATTCGGGCAAGGTGTAAAGCAGCAGGCAGGGGTGGTTGATGTCAATGGTGCAAACCATTTGACCAGAAGCGTTTTCGATCAGCAGATCGCGATATCGGGTTGGTACCGATAAACGTCCTTTGCTGTCGAGATTAACTAACGCCGCCCCACGGAACATGCCAGCTTCACCCCTTATCACCACTTTAACCCACAAATTCCCACATAAAGGAGTTTACGGAGCGAAGGAAAAGCTTGTCAAGCCAGGACTGCCGCGATATGGGTCTGGAAGACCCCTATTTACAGACATAACCCAACTTGATTAATAACTGCACAACTGGCGAGGCAAAATTAACGTCATGAATATTTGTAAGAAAAAAAACAAACAGGCATACGGGCGTTAAATTTCACTTCATATCATCAGAGGCAAATATAAAGTGTCAGTTTGCGACGCGGACGGCATTTTAAGACATTACGCACAGGGATGACAGCGCCAGATGCAGCCCAGAAGCGTGAAGGCACAAGACCTGGCGCGCAGGCTGGAGTCAATGAGGAAAAAACGGCTGATATTTCAGCGAGAGAATGGCCTTTGTAACAAAACAATACAAAAAATAGTGATGACTGTTGCCGAAATAACCTTAAAAAGACCGCGAAGAACGCAAAATGAAATAAGAAGAATAGCAGGCTATGATTCTTAAAGAATTATCCTAATTTTGGTCAGGTTATTATTTAGCGTGATAATGAGAAACAATCAGGGCAGTCAACTGCCCTGATAATTCAATTAATGACGGCTCAGCACACCACGGCGGTACAGATTACGTTTGATACGCGTCAGCCCAGGTTTTGGCCTGCGCGGCTCATCAAGGCTCGCCAGCACAATTTCCAGTACACGCTCCGCGACGTCACGATGACGCTGAGCAACGGCCAGAACCGGACATTGCAAGAAATCGAGTAATTCGTTATCGCCAAAAGTGGCAATAGCCAGCTCGGAAGGCAGTTTCCCTTCACGACGCAGCGTAACGTCCATCACCCCCTGAAGGAGAGCAAAAGAAGTGGTGAACAACGCCTGCGGCATCGGATGAGTCTCAAGCCATTTCTCAAACAGCTGTGCAGCGGCTTCACGCTCGTAGCTATTGGCATACAGATAATGCACTTCGCGCGGATCGTCTTTCCAGGCGGTACGGAACCCCTGCTCGCGCAAGAAGCTAACGGACAACTCCGGCAACGCGCCGAGATAAAGCACGGTTTCCGCCGGGAAAGTGCGCAGCTCGGCGGCTAGCATCTCAGCATCGTCCTGATCCGCACCCACTACGCTTGTGAAATGCTCGCGATCCAGTGCACGATCCAGTGCGACGATCGGGAACGAGCCATTCGCCCAGCGCTGATAGAAAGGATGCTCTGGCGGCAGAGAGGTGGAAACAATAATCGCATCAACCTGGCGTTGCAGGAGATGTTCAATGCAACGCATCTCGTTATCCGGCTGATCTTCCGAGCAGGCGATCAACAGCTGATAGCCACGCTGGCGCGCCTGACGTTCGAGATAATTCGCAATGCGGGTATAGCTGGTGTTCTCAAGATCCGGAATCACCAGACCAATAGAGCGAGTGCGCCCGGCACGTAACCCAGCCGCGACGGCGTTCGGATGGTAGTTATGCTCGCGAACCACCGCCATGACTTTTTCAACGGTTTTGTCGCTAACACGGTACTGCTTTGCTTTACCGTTAATCACATAGCTCGCCGTAGTTCGTGACACGCCGGCTAGCCGGGCGATTTCATCCAGTTTCACAATTGCCCCTTAAACGAAATAAAAGAGTCCATGGCCTTGTCAGGTTTATGGTTATATCTTTTAACATCTAAACGCAGAATAGTCCTTGCGGCAACCGCTTTTCTCTCAGTTAGGCTGCGTTTAGGCAAAAAAAAGCCCGGCTTTGCAGACCGGGCTGAAAGAGGCGAACCTTTTTGGTCGTTAACGCATGATTTTATCACCGCGGGACAAGCCCACGATGCCTGAGCGCGCGACCTCAACAATTTTTGCTACATCGCGAACAGAAGCCAGAAACGCATCAAGCTTATCGCTGGTTCCGGCAAGCTGAACGGTATAGATAGACGGCGTGACATCGATGATCTGCCCACGGAAGATATCCGTATTGCGCTTCACCTCTTCGCGCCCGTATCCGCTGGCCTGAATTTTCACCAGCATGACTTCGCGCTCGACGTAGGCCCCCTGCCCTAATTCACTGACTCGCAGCACATCGACTAATTTATGCAGCTGCTTTTCAATTTGCTCAAGCACTTTTGCATCGCCGACGGTCTGGATGGTCATTCGCGACAACGTCGGATCGTCGGTCGGTGCCACGGTCAGGCTTTCAATGTTGTAGCCGCGCTGCGCAAAGAGCCCAATGACGCGCGATAACGCGCCAGATTCGTTTTCCAGGAGTACAGATAATATCCTGCGCATCAGGTTCTCTCCGTTTTGCTTAACCACATTTCATCCATACCGCCGCCGCGAATATGCATCGGATAGACGTGCTCCGTTCCATCGACGATCACATCCACAAAGACCAGGCGGTTGTTCCTGACGTGCTCCAGCGCTTCGCCGAGTTTTGCCTCCAGCTCATTTGGATCGCTAACGCGAATCCCCACGTGGCCGTAGGCTTCTGCCAGACGCACAAAGTCCGGCAACGATTTCATATAGGATTGCGAATGGCGGCCAGAGTAGATCATATCCTGCCACTGCTTCACCATCCCCAGATAGCCGTTGTTGAGGTTCAGCACCAGCACCGGAAGATCGTATTGCAACGCGGTGGAGAGTTCCTGAATGTTCATCTGGATACTGCCATCCCCGGTCACGCACACCACGGTTTGATCCGGCAATGCCAGCTTAACGCCCAGTGCCGCAGGCAGACCGAATCCCATGGTTCCCAGGCCACCGGAGTTAATCCAGCGACGCGGTTTATCGAATGGATAATAAAGGGCAGCAAACATCTGGTGCTGGCCCACATCGGAGGTGACGTAAGCCTCTCCTTTGGTCAACCGCCAGATCGTTTCGATCACCGCCTGCGGTTTAATGTGTTCACTCTGGGTGTCGTACTTCAGACACTGACGGGCGCGCCACTGCTCAATCTGCTGCCACCAGTCGCGAATATCATCTAGCGGCTGTGCAGGAACGTCC
This sequence comes from Lelliottia jeotgali, assembly GCF_016771845.1. Taxonomy (NCBI): domain Bacteria; kingdom Pseudomonadati; phylum Pseudomonadota; class Gammaproteobacteria; order Enterobacterales; family Enterobacteriaceae; genus Lelliottia; species Lelliottia jeotgali. Next base: position 129,664 of record NZ_JAENMQ010000002.1, read on the forward strand.
TGCGCCAGCAGCTCCAGCATCTGTTCCAGAACCTGAAGGGCATCGCCCACAATCGGCACATCGGCTGGAACCGTTTTGGAAATGGAAGTCGGGTCGATATCGATATGCAGCACTGTCGCATTCGGGCAGTACTTCGCCAGATTGTTGGTGGTGCGATCGTCAAAACGTACGCCGACGGCGAAAATCACATCGGAGTTGTGCATCGTCATGTTGGCTTCATAAGTGCCATGCATGCCTAACATACCCAATGCCTGGCGATGGGTAGCCGGAAACGCACCCAGCCCCATTAACGATGAGGCCACGGGTAAGTTTAATTTTTCGATAAGTTCGCGTAGCTGCGCGTGACAATGTGCATTTACCGCCCCACCGCCGACGTAAACCACCGGTTTTTTGGCGGCGATCAGCGTGTGCAGCGCACGTTTGATTTGACCTTTATGTCCCTGAGTCGTCGGGTTATAGGAACGCATGCTCACGGAATCCGGCCAGACGTACGGCAGCTTATTGGCCGGATTAAGAATATCTTTCGGTAAATCGACCACCACCGGGCCTGGACGACCGCTGGCCGCCAGCCAGAACGCTTTTTTCAGTACGCCCGGAATGTCTTCCGTTTGCTTGACCAGGAAGCTGTGTTTTACCACCGGGCGGGAGATCCCCACCATGTCGCACTCCTGAAAGGCATCGTAGCCAATCAGGGAAGTCGCAACCTGTCCGGATAAAATGACCAGCGGGATGGAATCCATATAGGCAGTCGCAATGCCCGTAATGGCGTTGGTGGCTCCAGGGCCGGAGGTGACCAGCACCACGCCCACTTCTCCGGTTGCACGCGCCAGGCCATCGGCCATATGTACGGCAGCTTGCTCATGGCGAACCAGTACATGATCGATACCGCCCACGGTATGCAGGGCATCGTAAATATCGAGGACCGCGCCTCCGGGATAGCCGAATACTTGCTTGACGCCCTGATCGATAAGCGACCGGACGACCATTTCGGCGCCAGACAACATCTCCATGGTTTGCCTCCAGGCTTCTTGTTGTTATAGACGAACCGAGAAATTCATTTCCTCGCCGTCTTACTTTCCAGGGTTTCCCCTGTCTGTCATTTTTGCAGAGTGACCTTCACCTTAACCGCTCCCTATGAGGCAGGCAATCAGCAAACGGAGGCGTGAAAATGAGGGTAAAAGCAGAATACACAGGCATTATGACAAGATATGGTGAATTCCACTGGAATAGACTTTTGTGATGATGATTCGTCGCTTAAAAAGGCATTGAATCAGTAATTCATCTATTTTTGCGTGGTAAAAAGCGAAAGGAAAAATTCAGAACAGCATAAAATACTGGTCGATAAAATAAATGCAGGATAAAGCGGATGAGTTACACCGATTTATCCTGATGGTGATTAACGCCGACAAACGCTTACCAATAGCTCTTCCATCCACTGATGGCCTTTATCTCGCCCTGCTGCTTCATGCCAGGAAAGATAACAAGTGCGGCTATTGAGTTTTAGCGGCAGCGATAATATTTGCAAATTCAATTGGGATGAGAACTCTTCCGCCAGCCAGCGAGGGGCAATAGCCACCAGATGCGTCTGCGAAACGATATTCAACACACTCACCATAGCCATTCCCTGATATGCCACGCTGGCCTGTTTATCCGGGGTGTCATACCACGGCTGGCTAAATGAAGCGTACCTGTCAAGGGCAACAACCGCGTGCTGCTCATTATACACGTCACTTTCGAGCAACGGCCCATTTATGCGCGGATGGGTTTTGCTGGCGACTAATACCATTTCATCTTTGAATAGCGGCACGCAGGAAAACTCTGGACGCCGAAACTCTTCATAGCCCAGTACAAATTCCGTTTCCTGATAACGTAGCTGGTGCTCTGTATTCTGATTTAAGCAGGACTTAAATATCAAATTAATATTCGGCGCAATGGCTTCAACTTTATTATAAATAATAGAGGTCAGGTAATTATCCAGTGGGCTGCATACACAAAGATGGAAAATACGCTCGCTGCTTAAAGGTTCGAAACCGGACCCAGGGAGCTCATTTTGCACCAGTTGTAATGCTTGTCGTACAGAAGCAAAAAGCTGATAAGCTCTGGCGGTCGGCTGGATACCCCGGCCATACCGCACGAACAGTTCGTCGTTAAACATCAGTTTAAGCCTTGCTACAGCATTACTCACAGCAGGCTGGGACATCCCCAGAGACTGTGCCGCTCGAGTGATATTCTGCTCCTGCATGACTGCATCAAAAACGGTTAATAAGTTAAGATCAACGGTGCGTAATTGTGGCCTGCTCCCTTCACTGGCGTGAGGCCGTTCATTTCTTTTTTCTAACATACCTAACTCCACTGTCACGCTACACTCCCTTTGCTTTAGTGCAGTAATAACTTTTAAAAATATTATTTATCATGCAGATAAAACCAGAAAATGAGAAAAGATTAAAAATCGGAATATTCAAAGGACTCACACTAAATAGCACATACAGGAACATACGCGATCACGCGATGAGAAATAAAAGTAATAAGTAAAACATTAGGATTCGAATGAAACCATAAATCCAATGAATAAACAATAAGCCTACTGATAAACAAATATTTAAGTTTTATTAAACTATTCAACACGACTAACGACCACCGGTTAACATTTCATTATCATGGTTCCATATTCATTCACTCTTCACACCCCATGAAAACCTACAACCCTATGAATTTAATGAAATTAGAAATTATCAATCGTTCGACCAGTCTCAAGGATAATTGAAACGAAATATATTAATTTCATTCCAAACATTTAATCAAAGTCCAAAATTAGACAATTTAAATAGCCGCAGAGGCATAACCCAGCACAATACGCTAAAGCGTTCCGCTTATTGCTTTCAATGATTGTTGCTGTTTTTCACCTCAAGGGTTGACTTGAATCCGCATATCCAGTACCACTAAAAGCATAACGCATTCATCTGGAGCCTGATTCATGATTCGTACCATTCGCTTCCTCAGCCTACTACTACTAAACGCATCCACTTTGCGCGGTAGGCTGGCGGGCGAAATTCAACGTTGAATCGTCTCCAGTAAACAAAAAAACCCGCGCCACTGCGCGGGTTTTTTTATGCTCGTAGCAAGGCGCCCCAGGACAGACAAGGACCAAACCCATGAGCCAGCAAGTCGTAATTTTCGATACAACCTTACGTGACGGTGAACAGGCGTTACAGGCAAGCCTGAGCGTGAAAGAGAAACTGCAGATTGCGCTGGCCCTTGAACGGATGGGTGTCGATGTAATGGAGGTGGGTTTCCCGGTCTCCTCACCGGGTGACTTCGAGTCCGTGCAGACTATCGCCCGCACCATCAAAAATAGCCGCGTATGTGCTCTGGCTCGCTGCGTAGAAAAAGATATCGACGTGGCAGCAGAATCGTTGAAAGTGGCCGAAGCATTCCGAATCCATACTTTTATCGCCACCTCCCCGATGCATATCGCCACAAAATTGCGTAGCACGCTGGATGAAGTTATTGAGCGTTCGATTTACATGATCAAACGGGCTCGCAACTACACCGACGACGTTGAATTCTCCTGTGAAGATGCCGGTCGTACGCCAATCGCCGATCTGGCACGCGTGGTTGAAGCCGCGATTAACGCCGGTGCCACCACCATCAATATCCCGGACACCGTCGGCTACACCATGCCGTTCGAGTTCTCCAACATCATTACCGGCCTGTACGAACGCGTACCGAATATCGATAAAGCGATTATTTCCGTCCACACTCACGACGATTTGGGCCTGGCCGTTGGCAATGCAATTGCAGCCGTCCATGCTGGCGCACGTCAGGTAGAAGGGGCAATGAACGGCATCGGTGAGCGCGCCGGTAACTGTTCGCTGGAAGAAGTGATCATGGCGATCAAAGTGCGTAAAGACATCATGAATGTGCAGACCCGCATTAATCACAACGAAATCTGGCGCACCAGCCAGACCGTCAGCCAGATTTGCAACATGCCGATCCCGGCAAACAAAGCGATTGTCGGTACCGGCGCATTCGCCCACTCCTCCGGCATCCACCAGGACGGCGTGCTGAAGAACCGCGAAAACTACGAAATCATGACCCCGGAATCCATCGGTCTGAACCAGGTACAGTTGAACCTGACCTCCCGTTCTGGCCGCGCGGCGGTAAAACACCGTATGGAAGAGATGGGGTACAAGGAAAGCGACTACAACATGGATCACCTGTACGACGCGTTCCTGAAACTGGCCGATAAAAAAGGTCAGGTGTTCGATTACGACCTGGAAGCGTTGGCGTTCATCAACAAACAGCAGGAAGAACCAGAGCACTTCCGCCTGGACTACTTCAGCGTCCAGTCCGGCTCCAGCGACATCGCCACCGCCTCTGTAAAACTGGCCTGCGGCGAAGACATCAAAGCGGAAGCCGCCAACGGTAATGGCCCGGTCGACGCGATTTACCAGGCCATCAACCGCATCACCGCCTATGACATCGAGCTGGTCAAATACGATCTCAGCGCCAAAGGCCACGGCAAAGACGCACTCGGTCAGGTCGATATCGTCGTCACCTACAATGGCCGCCGTTTCCACGGCGTCGGTCTGGCGACGGATATCGTTGAATCCTCCGCCAAAGCGATGGTTCACGTTCTGAACAACATTTGGCGCGCCGCCGAAGTCGAAAAAGAATTGCAACGCAAAGCTCAGAATAAAGAGAACAATAAGGAAACCGTGTAATGTCGAAGAATTACCATATTGCTGTGTTGCCGGGGGATGGAATTGGCCCGGAAGTGATGACACAAGCCCTGAAAGTCCTGGAAGCCATTCGCGCACGTTTCGCGATGAAAATCACCACCAGCCACTATGATGTGGGTGGCATTGCGATTGATAACCACGGCACTCCACTGCCGAAAGCCACCGTTGAAGGCTGTGAAAACGCTGATGCGGTCTTGTTCGGCTCCGTCGGCGGCCCAAAATGGGAACACCTGCCGCCAGCAGAGCAACCAGAGCGTGGCGCGCTGCTCCCGCTGCGTAAGCACTTCAAATTGTTCAGCAACCTGCGTCCGGCGAAGCTGTATCAGGGGCTGGAAGAGTTTTGCCCGCTGCGTGCCGATATTGCCGCCAACGGCTTCGACATTCTGTGCGTGCGTGAATTAACCGGTGGCATCTATTTCGGCCAGCCAAAAGGTCGCGAAGGCAGCGGTCAGCACGAGAAAGCGTTTGATACCGAGGTGTATCATCGTTTTGAAATCGAACGCATTGCCCGCATCGCCTTTGAGTCTGCGCGTAAACGCCGTCACAAAGTGACCTCCATTGATAAAGCTAACGTTCTGCAATCTTCGATTTTGTGGCGCGAAATCGTCAACGAAATCGCCAAAGAGTATCCGGACGTTGAGCTGGCACACATGTACATCGACAACGCCACTATGCAGTTGATCAAAGACCCGTCGCAGTTTGACGTGCTGCTGTGCTCCAACCTGTTCGGCGATATTCTGTCTGACGAGTGCGCGATGATCACCGGCTCGATGGGCATGCTGCCGTCCGCCAGCCTGAACGAAGAAGGGTTTGGTCTGTACGAGCCAGCGGGCGGCTCCGCGCCGGATATCGCCGGTAAAAACATCGCCAACCCGATTGCGCAGATCCTCTCTCTGGCCCTGCTGCTGCGCTACAGCCTCGACGCGAACGACGCTGCAGACGCAATCGAAAGCGCCATCAACCGCGCATTAGAAGAAGGCATCCGCACCGGCGACTTAGCGCGCGGCGCGGCGGCGGTCAGTACCGATGAAATGGGCGACATCATTGCCCGCTATGTCGCTGAAGGGGTGTAATCATGGCGAAGACGTTATACGAAAAATTGTTTGATGCTCACGTGGTTTTTGAGGCACAAAACGAAACCCCGCTGCTGTACATTGACCGTCATCTGGTCCACGAAGTGACGTCCCCACAGGCATTCGATGGCCTGCGCGCGCACAACCGTCCGGTTCGCCAGCCGGGTAAAACTTTCGCCACGATGGATCACAACGTTTCGACCCAGACCAAAGATATCAACGCGTCCGGCGAAATGGCGCGTATCCAGATGCAGGAGCTGATCAAGAACTGCAACGCGTTCGGCGTTGAGCTGTACGACCTGAATCATCCGTATCAGGGCATCGTCCACGTGATGGGGCCTGAGCAGGGCATCACCCTGCCGGGCATGACCATCGTCTGCGGCGACTCCCACACCGCTACCCACGGCGCGTTCGGTGCACTGGCGTTTGGTATCGGCACCTCCGAAGTGGAGCACGTTCTGGCGACGCAAACCCTGAAACAGGGCCGCGCGAAAACCATGAAAATCGAAGTCAATGGCAAAGCGGCACCGGGTATTACCGCCAAAGATATCGTGCTGGCAATTATCGGTAAAACCGGTAGCGCAGGCGGTACCGGCCACGTCGTGGAATTCTGCGGTGATGCTATCCGTGCACTGAGCATGGAAGGCCGCATGACGCTGTGTAACATGGCAATTGAGATGGGCGCCAAAGCCGGTCTGGTTGCGCCAGACGACATCACGTTTAACTATGTGAAAGGCCGTCTGCACGCGCCGAAAGGCAAAGATTACGACGATGCGGTGCAATACTGGAAAACCCTGCAAACTGACGACGGCGCGACCTTCGACACCGTGGTGACGCTGCAGGCCGAAGAGATCGCCCCGCAGGTCACCTGGGGCACCAACCCAGGCCAGGTGATTTCCGTCAACGACAACATCCCCGATCCGGCCTCGTTTGCCGATCCGGTTGAACGTGCGAGCGCCGAGAAAGCGCTGGCCTATATGGGCCTGAAACCGGGCGTGCCGCTGACGGACGTGGCGATCGATAAAGTGTTTATCGGCTCCTGCACCAACTCCCGTATCGAAGATTTGCGCGCGGCGGCGGAAATTGCCAAAGGCCGTAAAGTGGCTCCTGGCGTGCAGGCGCTGGTGGTACCAGGCTCCGGCCCGGTAAAAGCGCAGGCGGAAGCCGAAGGTCTGGATAAGATCTTTATCGAAGCCGGTTTTGAGTGGCGTTTACCCGGCTGCTCCATGTGCCTGGCGATGAACAACGACCGTCTGAATCCAGGCGAGCGCTGCGCATCTACCAGCAACCGTAACTTTGAAGGCCGCCAGGGTCGTGGTGGACGCACCCATCTGGTCAGCCCGGCGATGGCGGCAGCGGCAGCTGTCACCGGTCATTTTGCCGATATTCGTGGTTTGAAATAAGGAGACAATCATGGCAGAGAAATTTACCCAACATACGGGCCGGGTTGTCCCGCTGGATGCGGCGAACGTGGATACGGACGCCATTATTCCGAAGCAGTTTTTGCAGAAAGTCACTCGCACCGGATTTGGTGCCCACCTGTTCAATGACTGGCGTTTTCTCGACGATGAAGGTCAGAAGCCGAATCCTGAGTTCGTCCTGAACTTCCCGGAATTTAAAGGCGCATCGATTCTGTTAGCGCGCGAAAACTTCGGCTGTGGTTCTTCCCGTGAACACGCGCCGTGGGCACTGACCGACTACGGTTTTAAAGTGGTGATCGCCCCGAGCTTTGCCGACATCTTCTACGGCAACAGCTTCAACAATCAGCTGCTGCCGGTGACCCTGAGCGATGAGCAGGTCGATGAGCTGTTCGCGCTGGTGAAAGCCAATCCGGGCATTTCGTTTGAAGTGGATCTGGAAGCGCAGGTGGTGAAAGCAGGTGAAAAAACCTACAGCTTTAAAATCGATGATTTCCGCCGCCATTGCATGATCAACGGTCTGGACAGCATCGGTTTGACCCTTCAACACGAAGAGTCGATTGCGACCTACGAAAACAAACAACCGGCGTTTATGCGTTAACGAAAAAGGCCCGCGAAAGCGGGCCATTTTGTTTGGTTTGTAGCTTTGTAGCTTTGTAGGCCGGATAAGCGCAGCGCCATCCGGCAAACTTATACATCTCGGACACGAAGCGTCAGCCCCAGCGTCACCAACGATATTCCCGCAATCACCCAGTACACCGCAAAGTGACCGTAGCTCTGCGCCAGCGCCCCCTGAATCACCCCCGCCAGAATCACGCCGGTCGAAATACTGTTAGTGAAAAGTGTGGTGGCTGAACCCGCACGTCCGGGCATCAGATCCTGGAACCAGAGCATACCAATCCCGGCGACAATCCCGATAAAAATCGCATTAAACAACTGCAACGCCAGCAGCGCCTCGCGGGAATGGAACAGAATTAACCCAAGATAAAACAGCACGCCAGCCGCCACCGCGATCACCATCATCCGGCGCTTGCCAAAGCGTTTCACGTAATAGCCCGCGAGGATCATCGCTGGGATCTCCAGCCCGGCGGCGGTGCCCATCAAAATCCCGGCGAGTTTATCCGGTAGCCCCAGATCGCTACTGATCCACAGTGGCATATCGATGATGTACATAGTGTTGCAGGTCCACATCAGCGTCGAAGCGATAAACAGCATACGGACGTTTTTGTTACTCCAGCCGCTCACCTGGGTGACGGGCGTATCTGCAGCCTGTTCGACCCTGGCGACGGACGGCAATACGCACGCGATGAGCACCAGGCTGATGGCAAAAATCCCCGCCGCGATCGAGAACATCATCGTAAAGCCGTAATTCAGCGCCAGCATAAAGGCCAGCGGCGGGCCAATGACCCACGCCAGCGAAAGCTGGGCACGCATCACCGAGCTGAACATCACCACTTCTCGCGCCGAGTTATCCGCATACTCACGCGCCAGCGCAAAGAGCTGCGGCATGGCGGTATTGGCGAGCGACGCCAGCAGCACACCGCAGGTGAGCAGCGTCAGATAGTGGCGGTTGAAAGCGAACAGCAGCGCGTTGCCGATGGCCATCGCGCAGCAAAAGAGGATTAGTTTGCGGCGATCGCCCTTGCTGTCAGAGCGTTTCGCCAGCGCAAGGCTAACCAAAATCCCGGCGATGGCGTTGACCGTATAAAACAGGCCCACCCAAAAAGGCTGTGCGCCCACCTCGCGACTCAGGAACAGGCTCAGGGTCGGCGCTTGCAGCGCACCCGCGACGCCCATCATAAAGGCCACCAGCATAAAAGCGGCATACACACCGTTAAGGCGGCGGCCCATCGTCATCAACCAGAGCATGCGCAGTTCCTTGTCAAAGAGGAGCGAAATCAGGAGGCAGTGTAAACGAAAAAAGCCAGCAAAAACATTTTGCTGGCGGGTGATAAGCACCAATACTCAGTCACACATGATCGAGGCAAGTCAGCGGGAAGAGGTCGGATTCGTAACATCCCACTGCATCAGATCTTCGAGCATTTTCAGGCGCTGTTCTGCACACTGGCGGGCCAGCCAGGACACTCCTTTTGTCGCTGAAAAGTACTGCTGATAAAACTGACGTGCGGTAGACCTCTTCATATTCACCTCCTCACTTCATCGAAATCAATTATTGGCTTATTATGAGGAATAATAAATTGCTGATTTTTTGTCAGGAGTTCCCCTTTTATGCCGTCTGGTCGTCTGCAACAACAATTCATCCGCCTCTGGCAATGCTGCGAAGGCCAGCCGAAAGAGACCACGTTGAGCGAACTGGCAGAACTGCTGAACTGCTCGCGCCGCCATATGCGAACGCTGCTCAACACCATGCAGCAGCAGGGATGGCTCAGCTGGGAGGCGGAGGCCGGACGCGGAAAGCGCTCGCGCTTAACCTTCCTTTATACCGGGCTGGCACTCCAGCAACAGCGCGCCGAAGACCTGCTGGAGCAGGACCGCATCGATCAGCTGGTGCAACTGGTGGGCGACAAAGCCGCCGTGCGCCAGATGCTGGTCTCTCATCTGGGCCGCAGCTTCCGCCAGGGCAAGCACATCCTGCGCGTGCTTTACTATCGTCCGATGAAAAACCTGCTGCCCGGCAGCGCCTTACGTCGTTCCGAAACGCACATGGCGAGACAAATATTTAGCGGCCTGACGCGTATAAATGAGGAAAATGGGGAACTGGAAGCCGATATCGCCCATCACTGGCAGCAATTATCCCCGTTACACTGGCGCTTTTTTTTACGCCCCGGTATTCATTTTCATCATGGCCGCGAGCTGGAGATGGACGACGTTATTGCCTCCCTGCAACGCGCCCGCGAGCTGCCGCTCTACTCCCACATTACGCACATTCACTCCCCTACCGCCTGGACGCTGGATATTGAGCTTTCCGAGCCAGACCAGTGGTTGCCGTGGCTGATGGGCCATATTCCGTCGATGATTTTGCCGCACGAGTGGGGTTCGATGGCGAATTTCGCCAGTCAGCCGGTAGGAACCGGCCCTTACGCGGTGACGCGCAATAATAACAATCAGCTGAAAATTCGTGCCTTCGATGACTATTTTGGCTATCGCGCATTGATTGATGAAGTGAATGTCTGGGTGCTGCCGGAGATCAGCGAAGAGTTCAGCCCCGGCCTGACGCTGGAAGGCCCGACCGACGGCGAAAAAGCGGTCGAAAGCCGTCTTGAAGAGGGCTGCTACTATCTATTGTTCGATGCTCGCACCCACCGGGGCGCGAGCCCCGAAGTGCGCCAGTGGGTCAGCCAAATCCTCGCACCTGCCAATCTGATTTATCAGGCGGAAGATCAGCACCAGACCTACTGGTTCCCGGCCTACGGGCTGCTGCCCCGCTGGCACCACGCCCGTCCAGGGCGGTGCGAAAAGCCTGCCGGGCTGGAATCCATTACCCTGACCTATTATCGCGAACACGTTGAGCACCGGTTTATCGCCCGCATCATGAGCAAGCTGCTGGCCGCAGAAGGGGTGGTGCTAGACATTCAGGAAGTGGAATACGACGAATGGCATCGCGGCGAAGCGGTGAGCGATATCTGGCTCAACAGCGCGAACTTCACCCTGCCGCTCGATTTCTCGTTATTCTCGCATCTGTATGAAACGCCGCTGATCCAGCACTGCATCGCCCGCAACTGGCAGCAGGACGCCGCCCAGTGGCGAGCGGGCGATATGAATCTGGCGGTCTGGTGTCAGCAACTGCTGGCCCAGCAGGCGATGGTGCCGCTGATCCACCACTGGCTAATGATTCAGGGACAGCGCAGTATGCGCGGCCTGCGCATGAACACCCTCGGCTGGTTTGACTTTAAATCAGCCTGGTTTGCGCCGCCGGAACCATAACACTTTCGTAATATTCACCAAATCATTACAATACCGCCGTTCTCAACGGGGTGCTGCATCAACGATGTGCGCTGAGATAATACCCGTCGAACCTGATCCGGATAACGCCGGCGAAGGGATTTGAGGCTGTCGCTCAAAATCCTTTGCCACTCAACTTTGAGGTGCAAAGTGTTAAAAAAAGTTCTCCCCCTGCTGGCGCTGTTCGCGCTGCCTGCTTTTGCCAAACCCGTTTTGACGGTCTACACCTACGACTCCTTTGCCGCCGACTGGGGCCCTGGCCCGGTGGTCAAAAAAGCCTTTGAAGCCGACTGCAACTGCGAGCTGAAATTCGTGGCGCTGGAAGATGGCGTCTCCCTGCTGAACCGTCTGCGGATGGAAGGCAAAAACAGCAAAGCCGACGTGGTGCTGGGTCTCGACAACAATCTGTTGGAAGCGGCCTCGCAAACTAATCTGTTCGTCAAAAGTGGGATCGCCACCGATGCGGTGAGCGTTCCAGGCGGCTGGAAAAACGACACCTTCGTGCCCTTCGATTACGGCTACTTCGCCTTCGTCTATGACAAAAACAAGCTCAAGAACCCGCCGAAAAGCCTGAAAGAACTGGTTGAGAGCGACCAGAAATGGCGCGTAATTTATCAGGACCCGCGCACCAGCACGCCAGGCCTGGGCTTGCTGCTGTGGATGCAAAAAGTGTACGGCGATAAAGCGCCGGAAGCCTGGCAAAAACTGGCGGCCAAAACCGTCACCGTCACCAAAGGCTGGAGTGAGGCCTACGGCCTGTTCCTGAAAGGTGAAAGCGATTTGGTTCTGAGCTACACCACCTCTCCGGCCTATCACATCATCGAAGAGAAAAAAGACAACTACGCCGCCGCAAACTTTGCCGAAGGCCATTATCTGCAGGTGGAAGTCGCCGCGCGTACCGCCGCCAGCAAACAGCCAGAACTGGCAGAAAAATTCCTGAAATTTATGGTCTCACCTGCGTTCCAGAATGCGATCCCGACCGGCAACTGGATGTATCCGGTGACCGACGTGACGCTGCCCGCAGGCTTTGATCAGCTGAGCAAACCGCAAACCACGCTGGAATTTACTCCACAGCAGGTTTCCACTCAGCGCGCCGCCTGGATCAGTGAATGGCAACGCGCCGTCAGCCGTTAATCCCCGGCTGGCTGATCCCTGGGCTGACCGCTGCCACGCTGATGGTGGTGGTCAGTCTCGGGGCATTTCTTGCCCTGTGGCTGAACGCACCGGAAAGCGATATTGCCGCGCTGTGGCACGATAGCTATCTCTGGCACGTGGTGCGCTTCTCCTTCTGGCAGGCGTTTCTCTCGGCATTGCTTTCTGTCGTCCCGGCGATTTTTTTGGCGCGAGCACTGTACCGCCGCCGCTTCCCCGGCAGGCAAGCCCTGCTGCGCCTGTGCGCAATGACCTTAATTCTGCCCGTGCTGGTCGCCGTGTTTGGCATTTTGAGCGTATACGGACGACAGGGGTGGATCGCCACGCTGTTGAATGCGCTTGGCATCGAATGGAGTTTCTCCCCTTACGGCCTGCAGGGCATTTTACTCGCTCACGTATTCTTTAATATGCCGATGGCGACGCGATTGTTCCTGCAAGCGCTGGAAAATATTCCCGGCGAACAGCGCCAGTTGGCGGCGCAGCTCGGGATGCGCGGTTTCGCCTTCTTCCGCTTTGTCGAGTGGCCGTGGCTGCGTCGACAGATCCCGCCCGTCGCGGCACTGATTTTTATGCTCTGCTTCGCCAGCTTTGCCACCGTGCTGTCGCTTGGTGGCGGGCCGCAGGCGACCACTATTGAACTGGCGATCTATCAGGCGCTGAGCTTTGACTACGATCCGGGCCGCGCGGCAGTGCTGGCGATGATCCAGATGTTCTGCTGTCTGGGGCTGGTGCTGCTGAGCCAGCGCCTGAGCAAGGCGATTGCCGTCGGCAGTCATCAGGTGAACGGCTGGCGCGACCCGCAGGACAGCCTGCGCAGCCGTCTGAGCGATCTCGTGCTGATCGCCCTCGCGCTCTTATTACTCCTCCCGCCGCTGCTGGCAGTGGTGGTAGACGGTCTGAATCTGAATCTGTTATCCGTGCTACAACAGCCGGTGCTGTGGCAGGCGCTGTGGACGTCACTGCGCATCGCTCTCGGGGCCGGGTTGCTGTGCGTTGTGCTGACTATGATGCTGCTGTGGAGCAGTCGCGAACTGTACGCCCGCCAGTCCCGCATCTTCGGACAGGCACTTGAGCTGAGTGGAATGCTGATTCTGGCGATGCCAGGCATTGTGCTGGCGACCGGATTCTTTTTACTGTTCAACAGTACCCTCGGATTACCTGACCATGCCGACGGGATCGTTATCTTCACCAACGCGCTGATGGCTATCCCCTACGCGCTGAAAGTGCTGGAAAATCCGATGCGCGATCTGAGCGCCCGCTACACGCTGCTGTGTCAGTCACTGGATATGCGCGGCTGGCAGCGGTTGAAGGTTGTGGAACTCCGCGCACTGAAGCGCCCACTGGCACAGGCGCTGGCGTTTGCCAGCGTGCTGTCGATTGGCGATTTCGGCGTAGTGGCGCTGTTTGGCAACGACGATTTCCGCACCCTGCCGTTCTGGCTGTATCAGCAGATCGGCTCGTATCGCAGTCAGGATGGCGCGGTCACCGCCCTGCTCCTGCTGCTGCTGTGCTTTACCCTCTTTACCGTTATCGAAAAACTTCCGGGGCGCGATGCTAAAACTGACTGATGTAACCTGGCTTTATCAGCATCTGCCGATGCGCTTTACGCTCTCCGTCGAGCGCGGGGAGATGATTGCGATCCTCGGGCCAAGCGGTGCGGGGAAAAGCACGCTACTGAATCTGATTGCAGGTTTCTTGCCTCCGGCGCGCGGGGAGATGGTGATTGACGGGCAGAACCACACCCACACGCCGCCTTCCCAGCGCCCGGTGTCGATGCTGTTCCAGGAAAACAACCTGTTTACCCATCTGACGGTGCGCCAGAATATCGGCTTAGGGATGAATCCCGGCCTGAAGCTGACCGAGGCCCAGCGTGAGAAACTGGACGCTATCGCGCAGCAAATGGGACTGAATGAATTTCTCGACCGACTGCCGGGTGAGCTTTCCGGCGGCCAGCGTCAGCGCGTCGCGCTAGCCCGTTGTCTGGTTCGCGAACAGCCGATTTTACTCCTCGACGAACCGTTCTCCGCTCTCGACCCGGCGCTACGCCAGGAGATGCTGTTGCTGGTGAAGGAGGTGTGCCAGCAGAAGAACCTCACCATGCTGATGGTGTCGCACAGCGTAGAAGACGCCGCGCGGATCGCGGCGCGCTCCGTGGTGATCGCCGACGGACGCATTGCGTGGGACGGGGAAACGCAAGAGCTGGTAAGTGGGAAGGCGAGTGCCTCAGCGTTGTTGGGAATCGTGCCGCAGTAAAAACGCCGGATGGCGGCTACGCCTTATCCGGCCTACGGTTCGAGCCCTTGTAGGCACGGTAAACGAAGCGCCACCGGGCAATATCAGACCGCACCATGTTTAGTCATTCGAGCCCTTGTAGGCCCGATAAGCGTAGCGCCATCGGGCAATATCAGGCCGCACCGCCGTTCGGGCCGATGTAGGCCTGCGCCACCGGGCGATAAACTACCGGCTCACCACCTTCAACAAAATCTCGCCATACACCGGCATCAATGGATGACGAATCAACGCCACCAGCGCTATCACGGCAATTCCCAGTGTTAAGGGCGCGAGCATCATCAGGCGGCCACGCGGCAGATAGTGGGTCAGACGATCGGTCCCCGCTTTCGCACTGCGCCACAATCTCCAGCACAACCACACCGCCACCCACAGTAATAGCGCGGTGGCGAGCAACAGCCATTTAAAATGACCGCTTTGCGCATCGGCAGGAATATCAATCGCCGCACCGGCAAGAATACCCGGCAGGAAGTAGAGCGGCGGCCACAGGATACAGCCGATGATGTTCGGCAGAAGAAACTTTGCGACGGGCAGGTCCAGCATCCCGGCAACCATCGGCACAATCGGCCGCGTTGGCCCAATAAACCGTCCGATCAGGATCGTAAACATGCTGTGCTGATGCAGGGCATGTTCGGTTTTATCGAGCAGCGCTTTGTTCTTTTTCATGAACGACCAGCGATGCAGCGGCTTTTTAAAGCGCCAGCCTAACCAGAAAGAGATCCAGTCACCCAGCAAACAGCCGATAATACCGGCCATCCACGCCTGCCAGAAGTTAACCTCGCCGCTGCCGATCAGCGCTCCGAGGCCCGCCATCATTACCGTACCGGGTAAAATCAGCCCGACCAGCGCCAGCGATTCAAGGAAAGCCACTAGCGCGACGGCAAGCAGCGAGTAGGCGACGGACTGCGTAATAAAATGTTCCAGCAATGCCTGCATAACGATTCCGGTCAGATAACGAAGCACGGATTCTGCGAAGTGCATCCTGCCGCGTCAAGACAACAATTGTCTGAATAGTTTACCGGGTGCCGCCAGACTTCACCTGTTTGTTTAGTTTTATTTACGTTTTATTCACACCCGGCGCGGAATTCGCTCGGGCTGGCGCCGGTGCATTTCTTAAAGACGCGCGAAAAATAGAGCTGATCTTCAAAGCCAACGTTACGCCCGACGGTGGCGATCGGCATCCGCGTGGTGCTGAGCAGCAGTTTGGCCTGGCTGATGCGTTGATCCTCGCGCCAGCTCAGGACGCTCACGCCGAGCTGCTGGCGGAACAGGTGCGACAGGCGCGACGGCGACAAACAGACGTGCTGCGCCACGCCCGCAATATCAAACTGGCTGTCCGACAGATGATCGCTAATGTACTGACAGGCATCGCGCACGCGGTTATCCAACGGCGGATTGAGCGATTCGTTAATCGCCTCCATGCGGCGCAACAGCAGCTGTTCCAGCAGATTTATCGCCAGCAGTTCGGCATAGCGCCCGCCCGCCTGGGCCTCGATAATCTGCGCAAACAGCTCGCGGAACTGCGCCTGGTGCGCCTCGTCGGGGCGATAAAAACCGGTATGGGCAAAAATCGCTGGCCACGCAAGCCACTCCTGCCAATAGGCGCGCGGGCGGAAATAGACCCACTGGTGATACCACTCTTTCGCATCGGGATGGCGGCCATAGTGGTGAATCTCCCCCGGGGGAAACAGCAAAATATCGCCAGGGCGACAGATAAACTGCCGATCGTTATTTTCAATCACCCCTTCGCCGCGCACGGTAATATTCAGAATGTAGCCTTTCATACCCAGCGGGCGATCGACAAAAAAGTCGAGGTAGCCGTCGGCTTCGATGGGGGTCAAACCCGCCACCAGATGGGCGTTGAAGGAGTAACCCGGCAACAGGGGATCGTTTTGTATTTCAGCCATAAACAGGTGACTCCCGACGGTGATAAAGGAAACAAATTGTCCATATCGATAAAAACTGCCTTAAAACGAGTCGTTAAAAGATCCCAATCGTATGTCCGCTCTTTTAACTCCGCTTTTCCTCAGCCTTTACCCCAGATTTATCCGCGACATCGTGCACATCAGCAGTAACAAAAGTGTCTATAACTGCGGCAGAAATGTCCACATTGAATATTTGCACGGCGTCACACTTTCCACCTCAACAGCAATTTAATCCATAAGATTAGCGAATCCTGCCTGACGATTTTCGCCCCCAATCTCTAATGTTGATCCATACCCGTTTTTTGATGGAGCAACATAAATGGCAATTGCGATTGGCCTCGATTTTGGCAGTGACTCGGTACGCGCCCTGGCGGTGGAGTGTGGTACGGGCCAAGAAATAGCGACCAGCGTTGAGTGGTATCCGCGCTGGCAAGAGGGGCGTTACTGCGATGCGCCAAATAATCTGTTCCGCCATCATCCGCGCGATTACATCGAATCGATGGAAGCGGCGATCAAAACCGTCCTCGCCGAACTGAGCGAATCGCAACGTGCGGAGATCGTCGGGATTGGCGTCGACAGCACCGGCTCTACACCTGCTCCGGTAGATGCCGAAGGCCGGGTGCTAGCGCTACGCCCTGAGTTTGCCGACAACCCGAACGCCATGTTCGTACTGTGGAAAGACCATACTGCGGTTGAAGAGGCCGAAGCCATCACCCGTTTGTGCCATCAATCCGGCAAGGTGGACTACTCCCGTTACATTGGCGGAATTTATTCCAGCGAGTGGTTCTGGGCAAAAATTTTACATGTCACCCGCGCCGACCGCGACGTGGCGCAAGCCGCGGTGTCGTGGATTGAGCTGTGCGACTGGGTGCCTGCGCTGCTGTCAGGCACCACCCGTCCGCAGGATATTCGCCGTGGACGCTGCAGCGCCGGGCATAAATCACTGTGGCATGAAAGCTGGGGCGGACTGCCTCCGGCGGCGTTCTTTGATGAACTCGACCCACTCATCAATCAAAGCCTGAAATACCCACTGTTTACCGACACTTATACCGCTGAGATTCCGGTCGGCACGCTCAGCGAAGAGTGGGCGCAGCGTCTGGGCTTGCCGCAAAATGTCGCCATTTCCGGCGGCGCGTTCGACTGCCATATGGGTGCCGTTGGCGCAGGCGCACAGCCGAACACGCTGGTGAAAGTCATTGGCACGTCGACTTGCGACATCCTCACCGCCGATAAAGCCACCGTCGGCGACCGCGCGGTGAAAGGCATTTGTGGACAGGTTGACGGCAGCGTAGTGCCTGATTTTATCGGTCTGGAAGCGGGGCAATCGGCCTTCGGTGATATCTACGCCTGGTTTGGCCGCGTACTCGGCTGGCCGCTGGATCAGCTGGCGGAAACCCATCCAGAGCTGAAAGCTCAGATCGCTGCCAGCAAAAAACAGCTTCTCCCGCAACTCACCGAAGCCTGGGCCAAAAACCCGTCGCTGGATCATCTCCCGGTGGTGCTCGACTGGTTTAACGGCCGCCGTACGCCGTTTGCTAACCAGCGTCTCAAAGGCGTGATTACCGACCTCAACCTGGCAACCGACGCGCCCGCGCTGTTTGGCGGCCTGATTGCAGCCACCGCCTTTGGCGCACGCGCCATCATGGAATGCCTCACCGAGCAGGGCATCGCGGTCAACGAGGTGATGGCGCTCGGCGGTATCGCGCGTAAAAACCCGGTCATCATGCAGGCCTGCTGCGACGTGCTGAACCGTCCGCTGCAAATCGTCGCCTCCGATCAGTGCTGTGCCCTCGGTGCTGCCATTTTCGCCGCCGTGGCGGCAGGCGTTCACGCGGATATCCCGACCGCGCAGCAACATATGGCGAGTGCCGTAGAAAGCACGCTCCAGCCTCGCACCGCACAGGCTCAACGCTTCGAACAGCTTTATCAGCGCTACCTGCAATGGTCGAAAAGCGCCGAACAACACTATCTCCCTGTCGCCGCCCCGGCCAAAAACACCGCGGAAAAACCGGCAACCCTGACACATTAAGGACACGATAATGAGCATTTTTAACAATTATGAAGTGTGGTTTGTCATTGGCAGCCAGCATTTATACGGACCGGCAGCGCTGCAACAGGTGACGAAACACGCGGAACACGTGGTTAATGCCCTGAACGCCGAGGCTAAGCTGCCGTGCAAACTGGTGCTGAAACCGCTCGGCACCACGCCGGATGAGATCACTAACATCTGCCGCGACGCGAACTACGACGACAAATGCGCCGGGATGGTGGTGTGGCTGCACACCTTCTCTCCAGCCAAAATGTGGATCAACGGTCTGACGATCCTTAACAAACCGCTTCTCCAGTTCCATACCCAGTTCAACGCCTCCCTGCCGTGGGACAGCATCGATATGGACTTTATGAACCTGAACCAGACCGCACACGGCGGCCGTGAATTTGGCTTCATTGGCGCGCGTATGCGTCAGCAGCACGGCGTGGTAACCGGTCACTGGCAGGATCAACACGCCCAGCAGCGCATCGGCTCCTGGATGCGCCAGGCGGTATCGAAACAAGATACCCGCCATCTGAAAGTGGTGCGTTTTGGCGACAACATGCGCGAAGTGGCGGTGACGGACGGCGATAAAGTCGCCGCGCAGATTAAGTTCGGTTTCTCGGTTAACACCTGGGCTGTGGGCGACCTGGTGCAGGTAGTGAATGAAATTAGCGAGGGCGACATCAGCGCGCTGGTGGATGAATACGAAAGCAGCTATCGCCTGACCGCAGCGGCGCAGATCAACGGCGACAAGCGTCAGAATGTCATCGATGCGGCGCGCATTGAGTTAGGCATGAAACGCTTCCTCGAACAGGGCGGTTTCCACGCTTTTACCACCACTTTTGAAGACCTCCACGGCCTGAAACAACTGCCCGGCCTGGCGGTACAACGTCTGATGCAGCAAGGCTACGGCTTTGCGGGCGAAGGCGACTGGAAAACCGCCGCCCTGCTTCGCATCATGAAGGTGATGTCGACCGGTCTACAGGGCGGCACCTCGTTTATGGAGGATTACACCTACCACTTTGAGAACGGCAACGATCTGGTGCTGGGCTCGCACATGCTGGAAGTGTGTCCTTCCATCGCCGTCGAAGAGAAACCGATCCTCGATGTGCAGTACCTGGGCATCGGCGGCAAAGCCGAT
Source organism: Lelliottia jeotgali (assembly GCF_016771845.1). Classification (NCBI taxonomy): domain Bacteria; kingdom Pseudomonadati; phylum Pseudomonadota; class Gammaproteobacteria; order Enterobacterales; family Enterobacteriaceae; genus Lelliottia; species Lelliottia jeotgali. The sequence continues at coordinate 149,339 of NZ_JAENMQ010000002.1, forward strand.
CCGGCCCGTCTGATCTTCAACACCCGCACCGGCCCGGCGATTAACGCCAGCCTGATTGATCTGGGCGATCGCTTCCGCCTGCTTGTGAACTGCGTGGATGCCGTCGAGACCCCGCATTCCCTGCCGAAATTGCCGGTGGCAAACGCCCTGTGGAAAGCACAGCCGGATCTGCCGACCGCATCCGAAGCCTGGATCGTCGCCGGTGGCGCACACCATACGGTCTTCAGCCATTCGCTGGATCTGAACGATATGCGTCAGTTCGCGGAACTGCATGACATCGAGCTGACCGTTATCGACAACGACACCCGTCTGCCAGCGTTTAAAGATGCGCTGCGCTGGAACGAAGTCTATTACGGTTCAAAACGTTAAGCACGCTGCCGGATTGCCCGGTGGCGCTTCGCTTACCGGGCCTACGGGAGGGCGCAAATACTGTAGGCCGGGATCGCTGTGCGCCACCCGGCATGGAGACAACAATGTTAGAAGATCTCAAACGTCAGGTGCTGGAAGCCAATCTGGCCCTGCCGAAACACAACCTCGTCACCCTCACCTGGGGTAACGTCAGCGCCGTCGATCGTGAGCAAGGCGTGTTTGTGATCAAACCCTCTGGCGTGGATTACAGCATGATGACCGCCGAGGACATGGTCGTGGTGAGCATCGCCACCGGCGAAGTCGTCGAAGGGACTAAAAAGCCCTCTTCCGATACGCCAACCCATCGCCTGCTGTATCAGTCATTCCCGTCTATTGGCGGCATCGTCCACACCCACTCGCGCCACGCCACCATCTGGGCGCAGGCCGGGCAGTCGATACCGGCGACGGGCACGACGCACGCCGACTATTTCTACGGCTCTATCCCCTGCACGCGCAAAATGACCGACGCCGAAATCAACGGCGAATATGAGTGGGAAACGGGCAACGTGATTGTCGAAACCTTTGAAAAACAGGGGATCGACGCGGCGCAAATGCCTGGCGTGCTGGTTCACTCCCACGGCCCGTTCGCATGGGGGAAAAACGCCGTAGATGCGGTGCATAACGCCATCGTGCTCGAAGAGGTTGCCTACATGGGGATCTTCTGCCGCCAGTTGTCACCGCAGCTCCCGGACATGCAGCAAACGCTGCTGGATAAACACTATCTGCGCAAGCATGGGGCGACGGCGTATTACGGGCAGTGATCGGTTAGGGTTTTGTAGGCCGGATAAGCGCAGCGTCATCCGGCAACAAACACACCTGTATATAAACCCAGCAAACACCTCTCAACCAGGCTATACTCACGCCTGGTTTTGTTTTATGGGATAACGGCGTGGCGCAGGCGCGAGAAGGCTTTTTACTGACCCGACACTGGCGGGACACTCCTCAGGGAACCGAGGTGGAATTCTGGCTGGCAACGGACGACGGCCCGCTGAACGTCACACTTGCGCCGCAGGAGTCCGTGGCCTTTATCCCGGAACAGCATGTTGAAAAAACGCGCGAGGTATTGCGCGGTGAAAACGGCTGGCGCATCACGCCGCTGGAACTGAAAGATTTCCACCGCCAGCCGGTGTACGGGCTTTATTGCCGCGCGCATCGCCAGCTGATGCGCTATGAAAAGCTGCTGCGTGAAGCGGGCGTGACACTCTACGAAGCCGACGTTCGTCCGCCTGAGCGTTTCCTGATGGAGCGCTTTATCACCGCCCCCGTCTGGGTCGACGGCACACCGCAAGGTGACAGGCTGATCAACGCCCGTCTGAAACCCAATCCCCACTACCGCCCGCCGCTGAAATGGGTGTCGCTGGATATCGAAACCACGCGCCACGGCGAGCTCTACTGCATCGGGCTGGAAGGCTGCGGCCAGCGGATTGTTTATATGCTGGGGCCAGAAAATGGCGATGCCTCAGCTCTCGATTTCGAACTGGAGTACGTCAACAGCCGCCCGCAGTTGATCGAAAAACTCAACCAGTGGTTTGCCACCCACGACCCTGATGTACTGATTGGCTGGAACGTAGTGCAGTTTGACCTGCGCGTTTTGCAAAAACATGCCGAACGGTATCGCATCCCACTGATGCTCGGGCGCGGCAACAGCGAACTGGAGTGGCGCGAGCACGGTTTCAAGAACGGCGTGTTCTTCGCTCAGGCCAATGGCCGGGTGATTATCGACGGCATCGACGCCCTCAAATCCGCTTTCTGGAGTTTCTCCTCTTTCTCGCTGGAAGCGGTGTCGCAGGAGCTGCTCGGCGAAGGGAAATCCATCGACAATCCCTGGGATCGGATGGACGAGATCGACCGGCGCTTCAATGAAGACAAACCAGCGCTGGCGACCTACAACCTGAAAGACTGCGAGCTGGTGACGCGGATTTTCCACAAAACTGAGATCATGCCGTTCCTGCTGGAACGCGCGACCGTCAACGGCCTGGCGATCGATCGCCACGGCGGATCCGTCGCTGCGTTTGGGCACCTTTATATTCCACGTATGCACCGCGCGGGCTATGTCGCGCCGAATCTCGGCGAAGTGCCACCGCAGGCCAGCCCCGGCGGGTATGTGATGGATTCCCGGCCTGGGCTGTATGATTCGGTGCTGGTGCTGGACTATAAAAGCCTGTACCCGTCGATCATTCGCACCTTTCTGATCGATCCTGTCGGGCTGGTCGAGGGCATAGCTCAGCCCGATGACGCCCACAGCACGGAAGGTTTTCTCGGCGCACGTTTCTCGCGGGAGAAACACTGCCTGCCGGAGATCGTCAGCCAGATCTGGCACGGGCGCGACGAGGCCAAGCGCCATCACAATAAACCCCTTTCTCAGGCGCTGAAAATCATCATGAACGCCTTCTATGGTGTGCTCGGAACCAGCGCGTGCCGGTTTTTCGATCCGCGTCTCGCATCCTCGATCACCATGCGCGGGCATGAGATCATGCGCCAGACCAAAGCGCTGGTGGAATCCCAGGGCTATGACGTGATCTACGGCGATACGGACTCGACGTTCGTCTGGCTGAAAGGCGCGCACAGCGAAGAGGCCGCCGCAAAAATCGGCAACGATCTGGTGGCTTTCATTAACGACTGGTGGCAAAACCATTTGCAAAAAGAGCGGTTAACCAGTGCGCTAGAGATTGAATTTGAAACCCACTTCAGCCGCTTCTTGATGCCGACGATTCGCGGCACCGAGCAGGGCAGCAAGAAGCGTTACGCCGGTTTGATTCAGGAAGGTGACACCCAGCGCATGGTGTTTAAAGGGCTAGAAACGGTTCGCACCGACTGGACCCCGCTGGCGCAACAGTTCCAGCAAACGCTCTATTTGCGCGTATTCCGCAACGAGCCGTATCAGGATTATGTCCGCGAGACCATCGCCAGCCTGCTGGCCGGAGAGCTGGACAGTCAGTTGGTGTATCGCAAGCGCCTGCGCCGCCCGCTGGCGGAGTATCAGCGCAATATTCCGCCGCACGTTCGCGCCGCACGGCTGGCCGATGAGGAAAACGTGCGCCTCGGGCGTGCGCCACAATATCAAAACCGGGGAACCATCAAATACGTCTGGACCACCAGCGGCCCGGAGCCGGTGGATTATCAGCACTCGCCGCTGGATTACGATCACTATCTGACGCGTCAACTCATGCCTGTCGCCGATGGAATATTACCCTTTGTCGACGATGATTTTGCTACACTCATGACAGGGCAACTGGGGCTATTTTGACGCGTGACGAAAACGCCGCCATCCAGTACCATAGCGCCCTTTCCATTCCCGGACCCATTTTTCGATGGCCGTCACTTTTCGACGGTGGTCGAACTATTGCCTGCAAATTAAAAGATTAGAGCCGAACAACTATGCCTTTTACACTTGGTCAACGCTGGATCAGCGATACAGAAAGCGAGCTTGGATTAGGAACTGTGGTAGCGCTGGATGCGCGTATGGTCACCATCCTGTTCCCGGCCACCGGTGAAAACCGTCTGTATGCACGCAATGATTCCCCTGTTACCCGCGTCATGTTTAATCCGGGCGACACCGTTACCAGCCATGAAGGCTGGCAGCTGAAGATTGAAGACGTAAAAGAAGAGAATGGGATCCTCGCCTACATCGGTACGCGAGTGGATACTGAAGAAACGAATGTCATCCTGCGCGAAGTCTTACTCGACAGCCGCCTGGTGTTTAGCAAGCCGCAGGACCGTCTGTTCGCCGGTCAGATTGACCGCATGGACCGTTTTGCCCTGCGCTATCGCGCGCGTAAGTTCCAGAGCGAGCAGTACCGTATGCCGTGGAGCGGCCTGCGCGGTCAGCGCACCAGCCTGATCCCGCACCAGTTGAACATCGCCCACGACGTCGGTCGTCGTCATGCACCACGCGTGCTGCTGGCTGATGAGGTGGGCTTAGGTAAAACCATCGAAGCGGGCATGATCCTGCATCAACAGCTGCTTTCTGGCGCTGCCGAGCGTGTGCTGATTGTGGTGCCTGAAACCCTGCAACACCAGTGGCTGGTCGAAATGCTGCGCCGCTTCAACCTGCGCTTCTCGTTGTTTGACGATGAACGCTACGCCGAAGCTCAGCACGATGCGGATAACCCGTTCGAAACGGAACAGCTGGTGATTTGCTCCCTCGATTTCGTGCGCCGCAGCAAGCAACGCCTTGAGCATCTGTGCGACGCCGAATGGGATATTATGGTTGTCGACGAAGCGCACCATCTGGTGTGGAGCGAAGACGCGCCAAGCCGTGAATATATGGCTATCGAGCAGTTGGCGGAACGCGTGCCGGGTATTCTGCTGCTGACCGCCACGCCGGAACAGCTGGGTCTGGAAAGCCACTTTGCCCGTCTGCGTCTGCTCGATCCAAACCGTTTCCACGATTTCTCGGTATTTGTCGAAGAACAGCAAAACTACCGTCCGGTCGCTGATGCTGTCGCTCTTCTGCTGGCCGGGAAACACCTCTCTAACGACGAACTCAACACCCTGAGCGAGCTGATTGGCGAGCAGGATATTGAGCCGTTGCTGCACGCCGCGAACAGCGACCGCGACGACGCCGAAACTGCGCGTCAGGAGCTGGTTTCGATGCTGATGGACCGCCACGGCACCAGCCGCGTGTTGTTCCGTAACACCCGTAACGGCGTGAAAGGCTTCCCGAAACGCGAGCTGCACACCATCAAGTTGCCGCTGCCAACCCAGTATCAGACGGCGATTAAAGTCTCCGGCATCATGGGGGCGCGTAAAAGTGCTGAAGAGCGCGCACGCGACATGCTCTATCCGGAACAAATTTACCAGGAATTCGAAGGCGATACCGGAACCTGGTGGAACTTCGATCCACGCGTTGAGTGGCTGATGGGTTATCTCACGGCTCACCGCTCGCAGAAAGTGCTGGTGATTTGCGCCAAAGCGGCCACCGCGCTGCAGCTGGAGCAGGTCCTGCGCGAGCGAGAAGGGATTCGCGCTGCCGTGTTCCACGAAGGGATGTCGATCATCGAACGTGACCGCGCGGCGGCCTGGTTCGGCGAAGAGGACAGCGGCGCGCAGGTTCTGCTCTGTTCCGAAATTGGCTCCGAAGGCCGTAACTTCCAGTTTGCCAGCCATCTGGTGATGTTCGATCTGCCGTTTAACCCGGATCTGCTGGAACAGCGTATTGGCCGTCTGGACCGTATCGGTCAGGCGCATGATATTCAAATCCACGTCCCGTTCCTGGAAAAAACCGCTCAGTCCGTACTGGTGCGTTGGTTCCACGAAGGGCTGGATGCGTTTGAACATACTTGCCCGACCGGACGCACTATTTACGACCAGGTACATAGCGATCTGATCGGTTATCTGGCGGCTCCCGAAGAGACCGAGGGCTTCGACGACCTGATCAAATCCTGTCGCGAGAAGCACGATGCGCTGAAATTGCAGCTGGAGCAAGGGCGCGACCGTCTGCTGGAAATCCATTCCAACGGCGGCGAAAAAGCGCAGGCCCTGGCCGAAAGCATCGAAGAGCAGGACGACGACACCAGCCTGATCAGCTTTGCAATGAACCTGTTTGATATTGTGGGTATCAACCAGGACGATCGCGGCGAAAACATGATCGTCCTGACCCCGTCCGATCACATGCTGGTGCCTGATTTCCCAGGCCTGCCGGAAGATGGTTGCACCATCACTTTTGAGCGTGACGTCGCGCTTTCCCGCGAAGATGCGCAGTTTATCACCTGGGAACACCCGCTGATTCGCAACGGTCTGGATTTGATTCTGTCCGGCGATACCGGCAGCAGCACCATTTCACTGTTGAAAAACAAAGCGCTGCCTGTCGGGACGCTGCTGCTTGAGCTCATTTACGTGGTTGAGGCGCAAGCGCCAAAACAGCTGCAGCTCAACCGCTTCCTGCCTGCAACGCCGGTGCGTTTGATGCTCGACAAAAACGGTACCAACCTCGCCGCACAGGTGGAGTTTGAGAGCTTTAACCGTCAGTTGAGCGCGGTGAACCGTCACACAGGCAGCAAGCTGGTGAACGCCGTTCAGCAGGATGTCCATGCCATCCTGCAGCAGGGCGAAGCGCAGATTGAGAAAGCCGCGCGCGCGCTGATTGACGCCGCTCGCAGCGAAGCGGACGATAAACTCTCGGCCGAGCTGTCGCGTCTGGAAGCGTTAAAAGCGGTGAACCCAAACATCCGTGACGACGAACTGGCAGCCATTGAGAGCAACCGCGAGCAGGTCATGGAAAGCCTGGATCAGGCGAGCTGGCGACTGGATGCCCTGCGTCTGATCGTTGTGACGCATCAGTAACCGGAGCGCGACATGATCATGGAGACCTACAATCCGCCAATGGACCCGTGGCTGGTCATTCTGTATCAGGATGAGCACATTATGGTGGTCAATAAGCCCAGCGGCCTGTTGTCCGTGCCGGGACGTCTGGAGGAGCACAAAGACAGCGTGATGACGCGCGTACAGCGCGATTATCCGCAGGCCGAATCCGTGCATCGCCTGGATATGGCAACCAGCGGCGTGATTGTGGTGGCTCTGACCAAAGCGGCTGAACGCGAGTTAAAGCGCCAGTTCCGCGATCGTGAACCGAAGAAACAGTACGTCGCGCGCATCTGGGGGCACCCGGAAAAGGCAGAAGGTCTGGTGGATTTACCGCTGATTTGCGACTGGCCGAACCGGCCTAAGCAAAAAGTCTGTTTTGAAACCGGCAAGGCGGCGCAGACGGAATATGAAGTGCTGGACTACGCGGCGGATAACACCGCGCGTATTCTGCTTAAACCGATTACCGGCCGCTCGCACCAGCTGCGCGTGCATATGCTGGCGTTAGGTCATCCGATTCTGGGGGATCGTTTTTACGCCACGCCAGAAGCGCTGGCGATGGCGCCGCGCCTGCAATTGCATGCTCAGATGCTGACAATAACGCATCCGGAGTTTGGCAATCTTATGACGTTTAAAGCCCCTGCTGACTTTTGATGTATAGCATAACCGTTTGCCCGGCGCTCGCCGGGCAAACGTATGTTACTTGAAGCCTTTCTGCTCTTTAATGAGTTCGTACGCTTTCTGAATTTCCTGCGCTTTCTGCTTCGCCATCTCCATCATCTCTGGCGGTAAACCTTTCGCCACCAGTTTATCCGGGTGATGTTCGCTCATCAGCTTGCGATAGGCGCGTTTGATGGTCGTCGCATCGTCGGTCGCTTTGACGCCCAGCACATTACACGCATCTTCCAGCGTCGGACCACGCTGCGTCTGCTGCCAGCCGCCGCCCGCAGACTGCTGCTGATAACCGCCACCAAACTGGGCTCCGCCCTGCATCATGCGCAGGAACTGGTCGAACTGCATGCGGGAAATGCCCAGCTCCTCGGCAATCACATACAACACGTCGCGTTCGTTTGGATGTAGCGAACCGTCGGCAAACGCCGCCTGGATCTGGATTTCGAGAAACATCCGAATTAAATCGAAACGGCCAAAACAGATGCTGCGGAACTGGCGCATTTTCTCGCGCAGCGGGTAGTTATCCGCCTTGCCGATACGAAACGCGTTTTGCGCCGCAACGCGGGATTCCCCGTGCAGGCTCATGCGATCCATAAACACGCTGGCGATTTGAATGTCTGCTTCGGTGACGCGACCTTTTGATTTGGTGAGATGCCCCATCACTTCAAAGGTCGTTGCGAAAAACAGCGCCTGACGCTCGCGCTGATTGGCAAACCAGGCCATCTTGCGGCTACGCGCTTTATCAAACATATGCCCGATAATCAGGCCCAGAACGATGCCCCAGAACCCTGCGCCCATCAATAAAGCGAACGCGACGCCAATTATTTTACCCCAATACTGCATATACTCCCCGTATAGTCATGTTCCAGGTATCGACGCAACTCTATCATCTCAGTGGTCGAGCCACGGTCAATTGAGGGACATCGCCTATAATTTGCATTATCATACTCGTCATTCGATAGCGAGCCTAACACTCTGACTCGTAACCGGGCAGGATTAACGCTGGCACTGCGCAGATGAGTAAGATAGTCTCTGAGCGTTTGTAAGCCGTAGCCACTGATGACGGAACACTAAATATAACGTATGAAAAAACGTATCCCCACCCTCCTGGCCACCATGATCGCCGCCGCTCTGTACAGCCAACAGGGCATGGCCGCCGATCTTGCCTCGCAGTGTATGCTGGGCATTCCAAGTTATGATCGCCCACTGGTGCAGGGTGATACCAATAACTTACCTGTCACGATTAATGCCGACCACGCGAAAGGGAATTACCCTGATAACGCGACCTTTACCGGTAATGTCGATATTAATCAGGGTAACAGCCGTCTACAGGCGGACGAAGTTCAGCTGCATCAGAAGCAACCCGAGGGCGCGGCAGAGCCGGTCCGTACCGTGGATGCTCTGGGCAATGTGCACTATGACGACAATCAGGTCATCCTGAAAGGTCCGAAAGGCTGGGCAAACCTGAATACAAAAGATACCAACGTCTGGGAAGGTGATTACCAGATGGTGGGTCGCCAGGGACGCGGTAAAGCGGACCTGATGAAACAGCGCGGTGAAAACCGTTACACCATTCTGGACAACGGCTCCTTTACCTCCTGCCTGCCAGGTTCCAATACCTGGAGCGTCGTCGGTAGCGAAGTCATCCACGATCGCGAAGAGCAGGTTGCAGAGATCTGGAATGCGCGCTTTAAACTCGGCCCAGTGCCCGTCTTCTACAGTCCCTATCTCCAGTTGCCCATTGGCGATAAGCGTCGTTCAGGTTTCCTGATCCCGAACGCCAAATACAGCACCACGAACTATTTTGAGTTCTACCTGCCGTATTACTGGAACATCGCGCCGAACATGGACGCCACGATTACGCCGCACTATATCCACAAGCGCGGCAATATTCAGTGGCAGAACGAGTTCCGCTATTTGACCAAGGCCGGTACCGGTTTGATGGAGCTGGATTATCTGCCATCAGATAAAGTGTTCAACGATGAGCATCCGACTGAGGGCGATCGCCACCGCTGGCTGTACTACTGGCAACATTCGGGTGTGATGGATCAGGTATGGCGTTTCAACGTCGACTACACCAAAGTCAGCGACCCATACTACTTTAACGATTTCGATTCCAAATACGGTTCAAGTACCGATGGCTACGCAACGCAGAAATTCAGCGTCGGTTACGCCATTCAGAACTTCAACGCCACCGTTTCCACCAAACAGTTCCAGGTGTTTAGTACCCAGACACGTAGCACTTACGGCGCAGAGCCGCAGTTGGACGTTAACTGGTACCAGAACGACGTCGGTCCATTTGATACCCGCGTTTATGGTCAGGCCGTCCACTTCGTCAACACCAACTCCGACATGCCGGAAGCGACGCGTGTTCACCTTGAGCCGACTATCAACCTGCCGCTGTCTAACGACTGGGCAAGTCTGAATACCGAAGCCAAGATGATGGCCACCCATTATCAGCAGAAAAATCTGGACTGGTATAACACCCGTTACGGCACCGATCTCGAAGAGTCCGTTAACCGCGTACTGCCGCAGTTCAAAATGGACGGCAAGCTGATTTTCGAACGCGATATGAACCTGGCGAACGGATATACCCAGACGCTGGAGCCGCGCATGCAGTATCTGTATGTGCCGTATCGCGATCAGAGCAAAATCCAGAACTACGACTCCTCTTTCCTTCAGTCAGACTATAGCGGCCTGTTCCGCGACCGTACCTATGGCGGTCTCGACCGTATTGCGTCCGCGAACCAGGTCACGACCGGTGTGACGACGCGCGTATATGATGACGCAGCAGTTGAACGTTTTAACGTTTCTGTGGGTCAAATCTACTACTTCACCGAAGCACGAACCGGTGATGACGACATCAACTGGGAAAAAGACAACAAAACGGGTGCTCTTGTATGGGCGGGTGATACCTACTGGCGTATGACCGATCGCTGGGGTCTGCGCGGTGGTCTGCAATATGACACGCGACTGGATAACGTTGCGACCAGCAGCGCGAGCGTTGAATATCGCCGTGATGAAGACCGGATGGTGCAGCTGACCTATCGTTACGCCAGCCCGGAGTATATTCAGGCAACGCTGCCAAACTACGCCACAGCCGAGCAATACAAGGACGGTATTTCGCAGGTCGGTGGCGCAGCAAGCTGGCCAATCGCCGATCGCTGGTCAATTGTGGGCGCTTATTACTTTGACACCAATACCAGCAAGCCAGCGGATCAGATGGTTGGCTTGCAATATAACTCCTGCTGTTACGCGCTTCGCGTCGGTTACGAACGCAAGCTTAACGGCTGGGATACCACTAATAATCAGAGCAAATACGATAACGTCATTGGCTTCAATGTCGAATTGCGCGGCCTGAGTTCCAATTACGGCCTGGGCACGCAGCAGATGCTGCGCTCGAACATTCTGCCATATCGTAGTTCCTTGTAATGTGCTTGATTTACAACGCCATCCGCTTTGCGGTTAATTGAAATGGAAAAAGTATGAAGAACTGGAAAACGCTGCTGCTCGGTATCGCTATGGTTGCGAACACCAGCTTTGCCGCGCCACAGGTTGTTGATAAAGTCGCCGCCGTTGTTAACAACGGTGTAGTACTTGAAAGCGACGTAGATGGTTTAATGCAATCTGTGAAGCTCAATTCGGGCGAAGCAGGTCAGCAACTTCCAGATGACGCCACGCTGCGTCATCAGATCCTCGAGCGTTTGATCATGGATCAGATAGTGCTGCAGATGGGTCAGAAAATGGGTGTAAAAGTGACCGATCAGCAGCTCGATGAAGCGATCGCGAACATTTCTAAGCAGAACAACATGACGATCGACCAGATGCGCAGCCGTCTGGCCTATGACGGCATCAGCTACGCGACATACCGTAATCAGATCCGCAAAGAGATGCTGATCTCTGAAGTGCGTAACAACGAAGTGCGTCGTCGCGTCACGATCCTGCCACAGGAAGTGGATCAGCTGGCGAAGCAGGTGGGCAATCAGAATGATGCCAGTACCGAACTGAACCTGAGCCACATTCTGGTGCCACTGTCGGAAAACCCAACCTCAGATCAGGCCGCTGAAGCCGAAAGCCAGGCGCGTTCTATCGTTGAACAGGCGCGTAACGGCGGTGATTTCGGCAAGCTTGCCATCACCTATTCTGCTGACCAGCAGGCGCTGAAAGGCGGCCAGATGGGCTGGGGTCGTATTCAGGAACTGCCGTCTATCTTCGCTCAGGCACTGAGCACGGCGAAGAAAGGCGATATTATCGGTCCAATCCGTTCCGGTGTTGGTTTCCACATCCTGAAAGTGAACGATATGCGCGGCCAGAGCCAGAGCATTTCCGTCACCGAAGTCCACGCTCGCCACATTCTGCTTAAGCCATCACCAATCATGACTGACGATCAGGCTCGCGTGAAACTGGAACAGATTGCGGCAGATATCAAGAGCGGGAAAACCTCCTTTGCGAATGCCGCAAAAGAGTTCTCTCAGGACCCAGGTTCTGCCAACCAGGGTGGCGATCTTGGCTGGGCGGCTGCAGATATCTACGATCCTGCCTTCCGCGATGCACTGATGAAGCTGAACAAAGGCCAGATGAGCGCACCTGTACACTCTTCCTTCGGCTGGCACTTGATCCAGCTGATGGATACCCGCAACGTGGATAAAACCGACGCGGCGCAGAAAGACAGAGCCTACCGTATGCTGTTCAACCGTAAGTTCTCTGAAGAAGCAGCGACCTGGATGCAGGAACAACGCGCCAGCGCTTACGTGAAAATCCTGAGCAACTAATGAATCAACATCGTGTTGTCATCACTCCCGGCGAACCCGCCGGGATTGGTCCTGACCTCGTCGTCCAGCTCGCACAGCGAAGCTGGCCGGTGGAACTGGTTGTCTGCGCTGATGCAACACTGTTAAAAGACCGGGCTGAATGGCTCGGTCTGCCTTTAACGCTTCTGCCTTACGACGCCAGCCAACGCCCTGTTCCGCAACAGGCAGGCTCATTAACGATTCTTCCCGTCCCGCTTCGCGCCCCTGTCACCCTTGGTCAGCTCAGCACCGATAACGGTCTTTACGTTGTCGATACGCTGGCGCGTGCCTGTGATGGCTGCCTGAACGGTGAATTTGCCGCGTTGATTACTGGCCCGGTGCACAAGGGCGTGATCAACGACGCGGGCGTTCCCTTTAGCGGGCACACTGAGTTCTTCGAAGAGCGTTCGCACAGCAACAACGTAGTGATGATGCTGGCGACAGAAGAGCTGCGCGTTGCGCTGGTGACAACGCATTTACCGCTCAAAGCGATATCGGATGCGATCACGCCCGAGTTACTGCGTGAAATCATCACTATTTTGCATCACGACCTGCAAACCAAATTTGGCATCAAAGCGCCACACGTGCTGGTCTGCGGGCTGAATCCGCATGCAGGCGAAGGCGGGCATATGGGCACGGAAGAGATCGACACCATCATTCCGGTCCTGGAAGAAATGCGCGCCAAAGGGATGAATCTCAGCGGACCGCTGCCCGCCGATACTCTTTTCCAGGCTAAATATCTCGATAACGCCGATGCGGTGCTCGCGATGTACCACGATCAGGGCCTGCCCGTGCTAAAATACCAGGGATTTGGCCGCGCCGTGAATATCACGCTCGGTTTACCCTTTATTCGAACGTCCGTTGACCACGGTACTGCGCTGGATCTGGCAGGAAAAGGCAAGGCGGATGTCGGCAGTTTTATTACGGCGCTTAATCTCGCCATCAAAATGATTGTTAATACTCAATGAATACTAGAGTCCATCAGGGCCACTTAGCCCGCAAACGCTTCGGGCAAAACTTCCTTAACGATCAATTCGTTATCGAAAGCATCGTGTCTGCTATCAATCCACAAAAAGGCCAGGCGATGGTCGAAATCGGTCCGGGCCTTGCGGCACTGACTGAGCCAGTGGGTGAGCGCCTCGACGAAATGACGGTTATCGAGCTGGACCGCGACCTGGCTGCGCGTCTGCAAACGCACCCGTTCCTGGGGCCAAAGCTGACAATTTATCAGCAGGACGCCATGACCATGAACTTCGCTGAGCTGTCCGAGAAACTGGGCCAGCCGCTGCGCGTGTTCGGCAACCTGCCGTATAACATCTCCACGCCGCTGATGTTCCATCTGTTTAGCTATACTGATGCCATTGCCGACATGCACTTCATGCTGCAAAAAGAGGTCGTCAACCGACTGGTTGCGGGACCGAACAGTAAAGCGTATGGTCGATTGAGCGTCATGGCGCAATATTACTGCCAGATTATTCCGGTGCTTGAAGTTCCGCCAACGGCGTTTACGCCAGCGCCAAAAGTGGAATCTGCGGTCGTTCGCCTGGTGCCGCACGCGGTGATGCCGCATCCGGTTAAAGAGCTGCGCGTACTGAGCCGCATCACCACCGAGGCCTTTAACCAGCGCCGTAAAACGATTCGTAACAGCCTGGGTAATTCATTTACCGTTGAAGTGCTGACCGAATTAGGTATCGACCCGGCGATGCGTGCGGAGAATATTTCCGTTGAGCAGTACTGTAAGTTGGCAAACTACATTAGCGATAACGCCCCGCCAAAGGAGAGCTAAGCCATGATTGATTCGCCCCGCGTATGTGTTCAGGTGCAAAGCGTCTATATCGAATCTCAGTCCACACCGGACGACGAGCGTTTTGTTTTTGCTTACACCGTAACCATTCGCAATCTGGGGCGGATGCCTGTGCAACTGCTCGGGCGCTACTGGCTTATTACCAACGGCAATGGCCGCGAAATCGAAGTCCAGGGTGAAGGTGTGGTGGGCGAACAACCCCACATCGCCCCTGGCGAAGAGTATCAATACACCAGCGGTGCCGTAATTGAGACACCGATGGGCACCATGCAGGGCCATTATGAAATGGTCGATCCAGACGGCAATACCTTCCGTGTTGCTGTTCCTGTTTTCCGTCTCGCCGTTCCTACATTCATTCATTAAATCTATGTCTACATATCTCATTGGCGACGTTCACGGTTGCTACGATGAACTGATCGCGTTGTTAAAACAGGTGGATTTTACACCCGGACAAGACACCCTCTGGCTGACGGGCGATTTAGTGGCGCGCGGGCCTGGCTCACTGGATGTCCTGCGATTCGTCAAATCGCTGGGCGACAGCGTGCGCCTGGTGTTGGGCAATCACGATCTGCATCTACTGGCAGTGTTTGCCGGGATCAGTCGCAATAAGCCGAAGGACCGGATCACACCGCTGCTGGAAGCGGCTGACGCCGACGAGCTGCTGAACTGGCTACGCCGTCAACCGCTGTTGCAGGTCGACGAAGAGAAGAAGCTGGTGATGGCCCACGCCGGAATAACGCCGCAATGGGATCTGCAAACGGCCAAAGAGTGCGCGCGCGACGTCGAAGCGGTGCTGGCGAGCGACTCCTATCCGTTCTTCCTTGATGCGATGTATGGCGACATGCCAAACAACTGGAGCCCGGAATTAAGCGGTCTGGCACGCCTGCGTTTCGTGACCAATGCTTTCACGCGTATGCGCTACTGCTTCCCGAACGGCCAGTTGGATATGTACTGCAAAGACACGCCGGAAAACGCGCCGTCGCCGCTCAAACCGTGGTTTGCGATTCCTGGCCCGGTGACGGACGAGTACAGCGTGGTGTTTGGCCACTGGGCGTCGCTGGAAGGCAAAGGCACGCCAGAGAATATTTACGGGCTGGATACGGGATGCTGCTGGGGCGGGGATTTAACCTGCCTGCGCTGGGAAGATAAGCAGTATTTTGTACAGCCGTCGAACCGGCATCTTGAGCTAGGAGATGGCGAGGCGGTTGCCTCCTGATGCTATTGCCGGATGGCGGCTCCGCCTTATCCGGCCTACGTTCAGGTTTTGTAGCCCCGGTAAGCGAAGCGCCACCGGGGACTAAAACTTAACGACGTTCTAACACTTCGAAGCAGTAGCTGTGGGAGTTCTGCGCATCAGCGTCGTGGAATTCGCTGAACACAGATTCCCATTCGTCAGGATCGTAGTCCGGGAAATGCGTATCCCCTTCCACTTCTGCGTCAATGTGGGTCAAATAGAGCTTCTGTGCTTTCGGCAGGAACTGCTCGTAAACACGCCCCCCACCAATCACCATAATCTCTTCCGCGTCACCGCAGGCGGCAATCGCGTCGTCGATGGATTTAACCCACTCGACGCGATCGTCGGTACCCGGCTGGCTACTGATAACGATGTTTTTACGGCCCGGCAGCGGACGACCGATTGACTCCCAGGTCAGGCGGCCCATCACTACCGGCTTGTTTAAGGTGGTGCGTTTAAACCATGCGAGATCGGCAGGCAGGTTCCACGGCATGGCGTTTTCCATGCCGATAACGCGGTCTACCGCCAGCGCTGCAATCAGACTGATCATTGAAAATTTCCCGGATGCAAAAAATTGCCGCCACTATACGTAAAGCTTAATCTTTCGTCGACTCCAGCCCGAGTAAAGAAAGGGAAATATTTCAATATTGCTGGCAACTCCACTTCACGCGACAGGTTTACTCTCGGGTTCATCTTTCGGATCGCCGGTATGTTTCCCCTCTTCCGTTCCCTGCCAGCCGTGACGCTGGGTCAATGACAGATGATTACGATCCTCATTAATGATCTCCGTCAGCATCGCGCTGGTGCGTTTCACCACTGCTGCGCGAGACGATGCATCCTCTTCTGCCATCTCCACCATCTCTTCGACCATATCGGTGTTAAAACGGCGGAACAGGTCGGCGCGTTCTCGTGCTTCATAAGCCCCCAGCCCTAACCCTTCCAGCGCCATGCGCCCGGACTTGAGCGCCCCTTCGAAGGTTTCACGCTCTGGCGCTTCAATCCCTGCCTGACGCAGTTTGATGTAATGGTCTACATCACGCGCGCGGGAGATGATTTTCAGGTTCGGGAAATGCTCCAGCGCCAGCTCTGCCAGCTGAAGACTGGCCTGCGGATCGTCAATCGCGTTGATCAGCACTTCGGCTTTTGCCGCTCCGGCGGACTCCAGCAGATCGACGCGCGTCGCATCGCCGTAAAACACTTTCATACCAAATTTACGCAGGGTTTCGATGTGGTCAGGATCGTGATCCAGAATCACCATTTTCACTCCGCTGGAGAGCAGCAAACGGCCTGTGATCTGCCCGAAGCGGCCAAACCCGGCGATAATCACTCGTGGCTGTTCTTCATCAATTTCATCGGCTTCCCGATCCTGCCCGCTATTAGACTGCTCAAGACGAGTCAACAGCACCAGAAGTATTGGCGTAGCAGCCATCGACAGTGCCACCGCCAGCGTCAGTGCCTTTGCCCATTCTGCGTCGAGCACGTTCGCCATCTGCGCAGCGCCAAACACCACGAAAGCAAACTCACTCCCCTGTCCAAGCAAGACGGCAAACCAACGGCGCTGTTTATTCGGCACGTTGAGCGGACGCGCGATCAGCCATAACATCCCCATCTTGATGACCAGGAACCCGACCAGCAGAGTCAGAATACGCAGCGGGTGCGTTACCAGCGTACCAAAGTCGATCGACATCCCGACGCCGATAAAGAACAGCCCCAGCAGCAAACCTTTGAAGGGTTCGATATCGCTTTCCAGCGCATGACGGTATTCGGAGCTGGCCAGCAGCACGCCCGCCAGGAATGCGCCCATCGCCATCGACAGACCGGCCTCTTCGAGCAGCAAACCAAAGCCGAAGACCAGGAACAGTGCCACGGCGCTGAAGACTTCACGCAGCCCAGAGCGGGCTACAAAACGCAGCAGCGGACGCGTCACATAACGTCCTAAAAGAATCACTAACGCTAGCGCGCCCGCCACTTTCAGCGCCGACAGGGCGAAGGCCCCCAGCGTGGTGGACGACCCGCTTGCCGCCAGCAGCGGGATCATCGCCACCAGCGGAATGGCGGCGATATCCTGGAACAGCAGGACAGAAAACGTGCTGCGTCCCATCTGGGAAACAGTCAGGTTGCGCTCATTCATCGCCTGCATGGCAATCGCCGTCGAGGAGAGCGCCAGCGTCATGCCGATCAGCTCGGCGACCTTCCAGTCCATGCCGAGCAGAATACAAAAGCCGCCGAGCAGCGCGCCGCACGCCACCATCTGCAATGCCCCGCCGCCAAACACCGAGGCGCGCAGTTTCCACAGGCGCTGCGGGTCCAGCTCCAGACCAATGACAAACAGCATCAGCACCACGCCGATTTCGGCGAAATGCAAAATAGACTCAGCGTCCGTAACCAGCCCCAGCCCCCACGGGCCGATAGCGCAACCGGCAATCAAATACCCCAGCACCGAGCCCAGGCCCAGACGCACAGCAACCGGCACAATCAGCGCCGCCGCCCCCAGATAAATCAGCGCCTGTATGAGCGTATGGCTATCCATGATGGTGCTCCTGCCAGTCGAGTAAGCGTTGTTTGTAGTGGCGGGCCTGCGCCTGCAGCGTTTCGTCGTCACAGACGAACGTGCAGTGCATGGCGAAAGGGGGTAACCAGGTAAGCCCACAGTAAACCGCCGTTGCCTGTAGCGGCTGTGACAAGACGTCAAACCCCGGATGGGAGCCGATATCAAAATGGCTTTCACCACCGCCGGTAGTGACGGCCCACAGCAGGCTTTTGCCCTTCAGCGCGTGACCGTTGTGGCCGTAGGCCCAGCCGTGAGAGAACACTTTGTCGATCCACAGTTTGAGCAGTGGCGGTGTGCTGTACCACTGCATCGGATGTTGCCAGACGATAAGATCTGCGCGGGATATCGCCTCCTGTTCGGCGGCGATATCGATGTTGAAGTCAGGATAAAGTTGATAGAGGGAGCGTATCTCTACGCCGTCGATTTCCCTTGCTTGCTCAAGCATCCGCTTATTCGCATGAGAGTGCTGCGGATAAGGATGCGCATAAATTATCAGAATCATTGTATTGCCTGTTTTAACGCTTGTTGTAATCAGCAAGAGTGTAGACAGTTAATCGAACCGCTTACAATGATAACTGTTATTTATGTATTCACGGTGATGTGTGTCCAGGCTGTTCGCTCACCTTCACGTCCGGCTCGCTGACCACCAGGTCGCATTTCTTCGGCAGCAGGAAAGTCATCGTCCCGGCGATAATCAGCGATCCCGCCAGGGCGCACACTGCAACGTTCTGCCCATAGAGATAAATCATCACGCCCACCAGATACGGGCCGCAGAATCCCCCAAGATTCCCCAGTCCGTTAATCACGCCACGCGCACTTCCGGCTACTTCCGGAGCCGCAATCCGCCCAGGCATCGACCAGAATGGACTGGTTGCAGACTTGAGGAAGAACCCGCAAATCACCAGCGCAATATAGGCTGCAACCACATGTTCACGCAGGATAACCGAGGCCACCAACGCCGTAGCAAAGCTATACAGGGAGAACCGTACCCACAGGCGACGTTTGCCACTGCGATCGCTGAACAGTGAAATGACGTAAATCCCCGCCAGCGTGGCAACAAACGGCAACACCGCCAGAAAACCCACGCTCGTCATACTCCCCCCCGTCAGCCCTTTCAGTATGGTGGGTAGCCACAGGGTGTAGCCATAATCACCGGTCTGGTAGAAGAAGTTAAGGATCACCAGTTTCATCAGCCCTGAATTGCGAAAAACATCTTTCACCGGCGCGTTGCTGACCGGCGCTTCGGCAAGCTTTGCGGCGCGCTCGGCGGCTAAGGTCGTCACCAGATAATCGCGTTCACGGTCCGACAACCAGCGCGCCTCTTCGGGCCGGTCGCTGATCATGAACCACCAGACGGCCAGCACTACCAGCGACAGCAACCCTTCGATGATAAACAGCCATCGCCAGTCAAACGCCGAGATAATGGCACCGGAAACGGGCGCGGTCAGCATCCCACCCAGCGGAGCAAACATCATCACAAATGCGTTCGCGCGACCCACCTCCTTTTCGGGGAACCAGTTGCTGACCATTGTTAAAACGACCGGCAGCATCCCGCCCTCGGAAACGCCCAGAATAAAGCGCAGGACCAGCAATTGATATTCATGAGTCACAAAACCGGTCGCAACAGAAACGATCGCCCAGGCTACCAACGACCAGGCAATAAACCGTTTTCCACTGCCATTAACAGCAATCTTCCCGCCCGGTATTTGTAAAAAAAGATAGCCAATAAAAAATATTCCGCTGGCGACACCGGCCATTTGACTGGTAATGCCTAAATCTGCTTCCATCCCACCGGGTAGCGCAAAACTAATATTAACCCGGTCCATAAACGAAATAATGCACGCAATTAATACCGGCGCAATGATACGCAGCCAGCGAGTGCTGGGAATGTTATCGTTCATATTTCTCACTCTCTATGCAGAGGTTATTGTTGTCATTTCATGAAAACAGGGGCAGAAATAAGACTCTTAAATTAATTAATCGCATTCGGTAAAGCAGTCCCGGAAAAATAAGCAGCGATGTTAGCAAAAACCACGTCACTCATTTTTTGCCGCGTCTCATGCGTGGCGCTGGCGACGTGCGGTTGTAGAACCACATTATCGAGGGCCATCAGTTCCGCCGGCACATTGGGCTCATCGTCAAAAACGTCTAGCCCGGCTCCGGCAATAACACCCTTCTGTAACGCCTGAATCAGCGCCTTTTCATCCACCAGCGAGCCGCGAGCAATATTAATCAGCCACGCGTGTTTCGGCATGACGTTAAAAACTGAAGCGTCGATCAAACCGCGATTCGCTTCCCCGCCTGAGGCCGCAATCACCAGAAAATCACTCTCGTGAGCCAGCGTATGTAAATCTGCGCACCACTGATAATCCAGATCAGCCAACTTTTTGCGATCGGTATAGAGCACTTCCATATCAAAACCACGGGCACGACGGGCGATAGCCTGGCCAATGTTCCCCATTCCCAGCAGCCCAATGCGTTTGCCGCTGACCTGAGTTCCCAGCGCAAGACCGCCGTTCGCCCAGCGGCCTTCACGCACAAAGCGGTCGCCCTGGCACAGCTGGCGTGCGCCGGATAGCAGTAGCCCCATCGCCAGATCGGCCACGTCGTTGGTCAATACGCCGGAGGTGATGGTGACGGATATCTGGCGAGTGCGGAGATAATCCAGATCGACCGCATCAGTTCCCACACCGAAAATCGCCACCAGCCCTACGTGTGGCAGCATCTCAAGAACGTTGTTTTGTACACCAACATCGCCGCGCGTCACCACCACGGCGATGTTCTCGCCCTGCTCGCGTAAAAAGGTGATGGGATCGTCCTGTTCATAGAGACGATACAGCGGGAACTGGCTGGCGAGCTGCTGTTGCAGGCTCTCGACAACGGGAGCGATTAAAAGGACGGCGCGGTTATTTGCAATATTCATCAGATCACCTGTTTGATGTGTCGTGAAAATGGATGCCACTATCAAACGGGTTTTTTGTAGGGTTTTTTGCGATCTGCGTCACGCTGAATCGTGTTAACAAACGCTGTTACAGCGTCCGTGATCTGTATGACAAATCAGATGGTTTCACCCATCGACAGCCGATAATGAAGATCGACTTTTTCGATGGTGGGCAGCCCTTTAATTTTCTTAATCAGGATCTCGGTCGCCACTTTGCCCATTTCGCTACGCGGGGTCAGGACGCTCGCCAGGCGCGGTGAAACGATCTGGCCAATCTCCAGACCGTGGAAACCGGCAATGGCCATCTCCTGCGGAATCGCGATTCCACTGGCAATGCACTCCTGCAATACACCCACAGCCAGATCGTCGTTGGTACAGAGAATAGCGTCCATACTGGCGTACATCTGCCGCGCCAGCGTCATCATCCCGGTGCCAATCGACACTGACGAGACTTTATTTGGCGCGATGCGCCCCACGGCCAGCCCGGCATTGCTCATCGCTTCGCAGTAACCCGCGTAACGCTGCTCGTCGCGCACATCGGACATCGAGCCAAAGTAAATAACATGCTGCTTACCGCTCGCCAGCAGCATATTGGTCATATCAAAACCGGCTTTGAAGTTATCAAACCCGACGTTGATGCGCCCAGGGTTGTCCGATAAGCCCATCACTTCAGCGACAGGAATTTTCGCGGCGTTGAGATACTTCTCCGCTCTGAGCGTGTGCACCGACTCCGTCAACAGCAACCCTTTGACGTTAAAGGCCAGTACGGCGGCAATTTGCTCTTCTTCGCGCTGGCGGTCGTAGTCGTAGTTCACGACCAGCGTTTGATAGCCGTGAGCCGCCGTCACCGACTCAATCCCGGCTAACAGATCGGCAAAAATTTGATTATGAAAAGAAGGGATCAGCACGCCGATGCGGGGAACAGAGACGCTGCTCATCGCCGGATTATCCGGGTCTGGCTCGAAACCCACTTCCGCAATAACACTGGCAATACGCTCTGCCGTTTCAGGTTTCACTTTATCCGGTGTACGTAAATAACGGCTGACGGTCATTTTCGTTACGCCAGCAAGCTCAGCGATATCATTGAGCGTAATGCGTTGTGCTTTCATTCATTTGTCCGTCAAATACTTCCACGACTTCAGGCCATTATGCCTGTCAGAGGGGGAAAAGAGAATCGCCCTTCCCCCGTGAATCCCCTGTATGACGCACCGATTCCCGCCCCGCATCACGTTTAACGTAACCCCTTTTCGTAACACGGAGTTGAGTGATCTTTATCACAGTTTGAAGCGACGAAAATCCGTGAGATAGGACACACGAATTCATTGATATTCAGCCGTTAATCAGGATAGCGAAATGAACGATCTTTTTAGCTTACAAGGCAAACGCATTTTAATTACCGGTGCCGGACAAGGTATTGGTTTTGTTATGGCGCAAGGGCTGGCGAAATACGGAGCAGAGATAATCATCAACGATATTTCTGCGCCACGGGCAAATGATGCAGTAATGAAATTACGCGATGAAGGCGCAATTGCGCATTCCGCAGTCTTTAATGTGACGGATGCAGAATCCGTTGAAAATGCAGTCGCTAAAATCGAAGCGGAAATAGGCGTAATTGACGTGCTATTTAATAATGCGGGCATTCAGCGTCGTCACCCATTTACAGAATTCCCGGTACAGGAATGGAATGACGTTATTTCGGTAAATCAGACGGCGGTGTTCCTGGTATCTCAGGCCGTCGCAAAACGAATGGTCACCCGCAATCAGGGAAAAATCGTCAATATTTGTTCGATGCAGAGCGAGTTAGGCCGGGACACTATCACTCCTTACGCCGCCGCCAAAGGTGCAGTGAAAATGCTGACCCGTGGCATGTGCGTTGAGCTGGCTCGCTACAACATTCAGGTGAATGGAATAGCGCCGGGCTACTTCAAAACGGCGATGACCCAAACTCTGGTCGATGACCAGGCGTTCACCGACTGGCTGTGCAAACGCACTCCCGCTGCGCGATGGGGCGATCCACAAGAGCTGATCGGTGCGGCGGTATTTCTGTCGTCGAAGGCGTCCAATTTTGTCAACGGTCACCTGCTATTCGTTGATGGCGGCATGCTGGTCGCCGTCTGATCATGGGGGAAATTATGGCAGGACAATGCATCATTTTGATGGGTGTTTCTGGCACGGGAAAAACGACGGTCGGCCAGGCGCTGGCCGGCGTACTTGGCGCAAAATTTATCGACGGTGACGATCTGCATCCGCGAAACAATATCGTGAAAATGGCCGCCAGCCAGCCGCTTGACGACGATGACCGTCAGCCCTGGCTGGAACGCATCGCCGACGTGATTTTTAGCCTTGAGCAAAAAAATGAGTCAGGTGTACTGGTCTGTTCCGCGCTGAAAAAGCGCTACCGGGATCGTCTGCGCGAGGGGAGCCGCAATCTGCGCTTTCTCTGGCTCACCGGAGATTACACCTGCATTCTGCATCGTATGCAGCAGCGCAAAGGCCATTTCATGCCTGAAGCGCTCTTGCAGAGTCAGTTTGCCGCACTGGAAATCCCGGACGACAGCGAGCCGGATATTATCGCGGTGGATATCGCCCCCGACGTCAGTCTTATCGTGGAGCAATCATTAGCGTTGCTCGACAAAACGCCTTCTGTAAGGGTACCCGCATGATTATTGATACGTTAACCGCCGCCGCCAAAAATGCTTTTTATCCGCCTGTCATCCGCAAAGCGCTACAGGCAGTGATTGGGCAAGAGCCACATTCACTGCCGCCCGGCAAATATACCATCGACGGGGATAATCTTTTCTTCACGGTGGTCGAGGGCGAAACGCGCCCGCTTGCAGAGCAGCGCCCGGAATATCATCGTCAGTACCTCGACATACACATTGTGCTGGCGGGTAAAGAGGTCATTGGGGCGGGAAATAAAGGGCTGGAGATTATCGAAGATGGCCCGTTTAATCAGGCTCATGATATCGGTTTTTGTACGCAAATCAGCAGTGAAACCCTGATTCACCTGCATCCGTTTGAGCTGGCCATTCTTTTTCCGGGTGAGCTTCATCGTCCGATGGGTGCAATTGGTGCGGGCGCACCGCTGCGTAAAATCATTGTCAAAATCGACTATGCTCTGCTCTGAGCATCACATGATGGCCCCGCCGCTCGGCAGGGCCTGCCAGACAGTTAGTTATCCAGTTCGCTCATGTTCTTAACTTGGTCACGGTTAATCTGCTCGGTTTTACCGGTCTCTGCGTTTTTATAAGACACCAGTCCGGTGTCGTCATCCACCTGTGGTTTACCGTCAGTGACGATCGTTCTGCCATCGGTGGTTTTTACCGCCTGGTTGGATGAACAACCGGCAACGGTGAAGAGGGCTGCTGCAGCAAAAATTGAGGTAGCCAGAAGTTTATTTCGCATGGTGTTCTCCCTGCTTTTCAGTTGAATTTAATTATCGACCTAACCATTTTAGGCTAACTGACTGACGGGAGATGGAAAACCAGAACACTCTGAAGAGGTACAAAGAGATGTGTTGCCGGGTGGCGGCTGCGCCTTACCCGGCCTACAGGTGGAGAATTTGAGTTTTGTAGGGCGGGTAAGCGAAGCGCCACCCGCCTGATGACCGCACGGACAAAAATTGCCGGGTGGCGGCTACGCCTTACCCGGCCTACGAGTGGAGTATTTGGGTTTTGTAGGGCGGGTAAGCGCAGCGCCACCCGCCTGATGACCGCACGGACAAAAATTGCCGGGTGGCGGCTACGCCTTACCCGGCCTACGAGTGGAGTATTTGGGTTTTGTAGGGCGGGTAAGCGCAGCGCCACCCGCCAGATACACGCGGTGCGGCTTACTTATTAATCTGCGCGTGCATTTCCTGCACCGAAATCACCTTCTCGGTGGCATCGGCGTTCAGCGCCATCGCTGTCGCGAAACCGCCGTTCAGGGTGGTGTCGTAATGCACTTTGTACTGCAGCGCGCTGCGGCGAATCAGCTTGGAGTCTTCAATCGCCTGACGACCCGCAGTGGTGTTGATAATGTAGGTGTACTCGCCATTCTTGATACGGTCCTGAATGTGCGGACGACCTTCATGCACCTTGTTGACCAGACGCGGGTTGATACCGGCTTCGCCCAGCACGATAGCCGTGCCGTGGGTCGCATCCAGCTCAAAGCCTTGTTTCAAAAGTTTCGCCGCCAGGTCTACCACACGCTCTTTGTCGCCTTCGCGCACGGAGAGCAGCGCACGGCCCTGCTTTCTCATGGTTGAGCTGCTGCCGAGCTGTGCTTTGGCGAACGCTTCTGCGAAGGTACGGCCAACGCCCATGACTTCACCGGTGGAGCGCATTTCTGGCCCTAACAGTGGGTCAACGCCCGGGAATTTGTTGAACGGCAGGACCACTTCTTTCACCGAGTAGTACGGTGGAATAATTTCTTTGGTCACGCCCTGCTGGGTCAGCGTCTGGCCCGCCATCACACGCGCCGCCACTTTCGCCAGCGGAACGCCGGTCGCTTTGGAGACGAACGGTACGGTACGTGCCGCACGCGGGTTAACTTCAATCAGGTAAACTTCGTTATCTTTCACGGCGAACTGGACGTTCATCAGGCCACGAACCTGCAGCTCGAAGGCCAGTTTCTGCACCTGCTGGCGCATCACATCCTGAATTTCCTGGCTCAGGGTGTAGGCTGGCAGAGAACACGCGGAGTCACCGGAGTGCACGCCCGCCTGCTCGATGTGCTCCATGATGCCGCCAATCAGCACCATTTCGCCGTCGCAGATGGCGTCCACATCCACTTCCACCGCATCGTCGAGGAAGCGGTCGAGCAACACTGGCGCATCGTTAGAGACGCTTACCGCGGTCTGGAAGTAGCGGCGCAGGTCGGCTTCGTCGTAGACGATTTCCATCGCACGGCCGCCCAGCACGTAGGACGGACGCACCACCAGCGGGTAACCAATCTCTTTCGCCTTCTCAACCGCCATTTCAATCGCGGTCACAGTGGCGTTGGCCGGTTGTTTCAGCTTCAGACGGTCAACCGCCTGCTGGAAACGCTCGCGGTCTTCCGCGCGGTCAATCGCATCCGGGCTGGTGCCGATAACCGGCACACCTGCCGCTTCCAGCGCGCGCGCCAGCTTCAGCGGAGTCTGGCCGCCGTACTGCACGATAACGCCTTTTGGCTTCTCGATACGCACGATTTCCAGCACGTCTTCCAGCGTTACCGGCTCGAAGTAGAGGCGGTCAGAGGTGTCGTAGTCGGTGGATACGGTTTCCGGGTTACAGTTGACCATGATGGTCTCGTAACCGTCTTCGCGCAGCGCCAGCGAAGCGTGTACGCAGCAGTAGTCAAACTCGATGCCCTGGCCGATACGGTTCGGGCCGCCGCCGAGGACCATGATTTTATCGCGGTCGTTGGACGGATTCGCTTCACACTCGTCTTCGTACGTGGAGTACATGTAGGCGGTGTCGGTGGCAAATTCTGCGGCGCAGGTGTCCACACGTTTGTAGACCGGGTGCAGGTTGTACTGGTCGCGCAGCTTGCGGATTTCAGATTCGCGCACGCCCGCCAGTTTAGCCAGACGCGCGTCGGCGAAGCCTTTACGCTTCAGCATACGCAGGAAGTCAGCGTCGAGACCGGTGATGCCCATCTCTGCCACTTTCTCTTCCAGGCGCACCAACTCTTCGATTTGCACCAGGAACCAGCGGTCGATGTTGGTCAGGTTGAAGACGCCGTCGACAGACAGGCCCGCGCGGAAGGCATCGGCGATATACCAGATACGCTCAGCACCCGCGTCTTTCAGTTCACGGCGGATTTTGGTCAGCGCTTCCGGGTCATCCAGGCTCACTTTCGGGTCGAAGCCCATCGCGCCGACTTCGAGGCCGCGCAGCGCTTTCTGCAGGGATTCCTGCTGAGTGCGACCAATAGCCATCACTTCGCCGACAGATTTCATCTGAGTGGTCAGACGGTCGTTCGCGCCCGCGAATTTCTCGAAGTTGAAGCGAGGAATTTTGGTGACGACGTAGTCGATGGACGGTTCGAACGAGGCCGGTGTGCGACCGCCGGTGATGTCGTTCATCAGCTCGTCGAGGGTGTAACCCACCGCCAGTTTCGCTGCCACTTTCGCAATCGGGAAGCCGGTGGCTTTGGAGGCCAGCGCCGAGGAGCGGGATACACGCGGGTTCATTTCGATAACAATCAGGCGACCGTTTTTCGGGTTCACGGAGAACTGCACGTTGGACCCGCCGGTTTCGACGCCGATTTCACGCAGTACCGCCATCGAGGCGTTACGCATGATTTGATACTCTTTGTCGGTCAGGGTCTGAGCCGGTGCCACGGTGATGGAGTCGCCGGTGTGGATACCCATCGCATCGAAGTTTTCGATAGAGCAGACGATGATGCAGTTGTCGTTTTTATCACGCACCACTTCCATCTCGTACTCTTTCCAGCCAATCAGCGACTCGTCAATCAGCAGCTCTTTGGTGGGGGAAAGATCCAGACCGCGTTCGCAAATCTCTTCAAACTCTTCGCGGTTGTAGGCGATACCGCCACCGGTGCCGCCCATAGTGAACGAAGGACGGATGATGCACGGATAACCCACGTCAGCGGCAACCGCCAGCGCTTCTTCCATAGTGTGCGCGATGCCGGAGCGCGCGGTATCGAGGCCGATTTTCTTCATCGCCACGTCGAAACGGCGGCGGTCTTCGGCTTTATCAATCGCGTCGGCGGTGGCACCAATCATGGTCACGCCGAACTCAGCCAGCACGCCCTGGCGTTCCAGTTCCAGCGCACAGTTCAGCGCGGTCTGGCCGCCCATGGTTGGCAGCACGGCGTCCGGACGCTCTTTTTCGATGATTTTGCGGACCACTTCCCAGTGAATCGGCTCGATGTAGGTCGCATCAGCCATTTCCGGGTCGGTCATGATGGTGGCCGGGTTAGAGTTCACCAGAATGACGCGGTAACCCTCTTCGCGCAGGGCTTTACACGCCTGTGCGCCGGAGTAGTCGAATTCGCAGGCCTGGCCGATAACGATCGGGCCAGCGCCAAGGATCAGGATGCTTTTTATATCTGTACGTTTTGGCATTTTGTTCTCGGCTCCTGATTATTTAGCGGTCTGACGGTATTGCTCGATAAGTTCGATGAAGTGATCGAACAGCGGCGCAGCATCGTGCGGGCCTGGGCTGGCTTCCGGGTGGCCCTGGAAGCTGAACGCCGGTTTGTCGGTGCGATGGATACCCTGCAGGGTGTGGTCGAACAGCGACTTGTGGGTGACACGCAGGTTGGCAGGCATTGACGCCTCGTCCACCGCAAAACCGTGGTTCTGCGCGGTAATCATCACCGTGTTGTTGTCGATATCTTTCACCGGGTGGTTACCACCGTGGTGACCGAACTTCATCTTGACGGTTTTCGCACCGCTCGCCAGCGCCAGCAGCTGATGGCCGAGGCAGATGCCAAATACCGGAATATCGGTTTCGAGGAAGGTTTTAATCGCTTCAATCGCGTAATCGCACGGCGCCGGGTCACCAGGGCCGTTGGAGAGGAAGATCCCGTCCGGGTTCATCTTCAGCACTTCGTCCGCAGGCGTTTTCGCCGGAACCACCGTCAGGCGGCAGCCACGGTCCACCAGCATGCGCAGGATGTTGCGCTTCGCGCCGTAGTCGTAGGCGACCACGTGGAACGGCAGCTCTTCTTCTTTCTTCGCTTCTGGCAGTTCACCCGCCAGCGTCCAGCTCCCCTGCGTCCAGCTGTAAGCTTCCGCGGTGGTCACTTCTTTCGCCAGATCCATCCCGTTCAGGCCAGGGAAGGCTTTCGCTTTTTCCTGCGCCAGTGCCGCATCCAGGTTATCGCCCGCGATGATGCAGCCGTTCTGTGCGCCCTTCTCGCGCAGCAGACGGGTCAGCTTACGGGTATCGATATCGGCAATCGCCACGATGTTGTGACGTTTCAGGTAGGAAGAGAGGTCTTCAGTGTTGCGGTAGTTGCTGGCAATCAGCGGCAGGTCGCGAATAATCAGACCTTGCGCGTGGACCTGGGAGGATTCGGCATCGGCTTCGTTGGTGCCGACATTACCAATATGAGGATAAGTAAGGGTGACGATTTGGCGGGAATAGGAAGGATCAGTGAGGATTTCTTGATAACCGGTCATTGAAGTATTGAAAACGACTTCCCCAACCGCCGAACCTGTTGCCCCTATGGCCCGACCGATAAACTGGGTTCCGTCTTCCAGAACCAATAGCGCTGACTTAATCAAAACACCCTCCAGAGAATATTCACTCACTTTATCTGCATATTAATTCACAACGGCGCTATGAATCAATGCAAATTTGCTGCCAGTGGATTTTCGGCAAACGGCGGCATTCTGGGGATTTGGTGGGGTAAAGTCAACTCAAAACGGCTTTTTTGTGTATTATTTTGCAAGGCTTTGGCGTTTGGCGGCGTTTAAGCCATAAAAAGATCAACAAAATCACGTTAGAAAACGTTTGTATGCTGAGTTTAGTGGGATCTGTACGTTTAAGTCAGTAAAAACCAGACCAAATGGTCAAAATTTACAGTTCAATAACACAAAAATGGAAGAAAACTGTGATTTTTAATGATGATTGCTTAAAAAGCATCTTAAATAGCCAAAATAAAAGGGCAATAAAATATTACCCTGTGCAATCAATCAATTAAGACTGCAATAACCACATCACGATGGGTAATAACACTTATAAATCGTTAAGATTAAGCACATCTCGCATATCAAAAAGACCATTATCCAGATTTTTAAGCCACAATGCGGAGCGCACTGCACCGTTAGCAAAGGTCATGCGGCTCGATGCTTTATGGGTAATCTCCACGCGCTCACCGATATCGGCAAAGATAGCCGTGTGTTCGCCGACGATATCGCCCGCACGCACTGTTGCAAACCCAATAGTGCCCGGAACACGCTCGCCGGTATGCCCTTCGCGAGAGTAGACCGCGCAGTCCTTTAAATCCTTATCAAGTGCATAAGCAATCGCTTCGCCCATCGCCAGCGCTGTACCGGACGGGGCATCCACTTTATGACGGTGGTGCGCTTCGATAATCTCGATGTCCGTGTAGTCACCCATCACTTTGGCCGCTTTCTCCAGCAGCTTGAGCATCACGTTCACGCCGACGCTGAAGTTAGCCGCAAAGACAATGGCGATGTCCTGGGACGCCTCTTTGATGGCCTGTTTGCCCGCGTCGTCAAAACCGGTGGTGCCGATGACCATGCCCTTACCGTGCTGACGGCAAAAGGCCAGATGGTGCAGCGTCCCTTCCGGGCGGGTGAAATCGATGAATACATCAAAATCGTCTTTCACCGCATCCAGGCTGCTTTGCACAGTGACGCCCGTCTTACCCACACCTGCCAGTTCGCCCGCATCGGTTCCCAGTAATGAGGAGCCGTCGCGCTCCAGCGCCGCGCCAAGCGCAACGCCGTCTAACTGCAGCGCTGCCTGAATTAACTGACGGCCCATACGGCCACCCGCGCCCGCTATCGCGACACGCACCTGTGCATCATGCATAGTTATTCTCTTACGTTAAAAGTATGTAAATCGTTTTCAGATTAACCAGCCTGTGAAGAACCCGCTATCTTAAAACGCCGATAATTAGAATTTTATGATAAACAGGGAGCAGTATCAGTAAAAGACATGAGGATCAGCGAAAACCGCATGATTCACGCACCACCAGCGCAGGCGGTAAAATGATCCTTTTCGCTGGCTCATCGTTCCCCTGAATCCGGCTGAATAACAGCTCCCCCGCTTTACGACCAATCTCTTTGGCCGCGACCGATACCGTGGTCAGGGCGGGCTGCACCAACGCCGCTTCGGTGATGTCATCGAAGCCGACCAGCGCAAAATCCCGCCCCGGTTCGCGGCCCAGTTTGCGTAAACTCTGCATAACGCCGAGCGCCACAATATCCTGATAGCAAATGGCCGCCGTGATCTGCGGGTTCTCTTTCAGCAGCGTTTCCGCCACGCGCGCGCCGTCGCTCTGGCTGGCCTGGGAGGTGATGATCCAGTCGGGATTCGGCGCGACGCCGTACTCCAGCAGTTGGCTGGTAAAGCCGCCGATACGCTGCGCCCGCGAGCCGGAATTCTGGCTGCCGCCAATAAACGCAATCTGCCGATGCCCCAGCCGCAGCAGATGTTCCGTCGCCATCTGCGTGCCGAGGAAGTTATCCGTCCCGACAAAATCGAAATCCGGGTCGTTGAGCGGACGCACCACCATGATCGCCGGAATATTGCGTCGCTTCAGACCGTCGAAAAACGCCTGCGGCGTTTCACGGGCGGCGCACAGCACCATTCCGCCGACGTTATTGCGCATCAGGGAATCGACAAATTTCTGCTGCCGCTGGGAGGACTCTTCGCTGTTCGCCAGAAACAGCATCAGGTCGTGACGCTCCATTTCGTGGCTCAGCCCCGCCGTCATCTCCCCGTAAAAGGGGTTAGTGATATCGTGCAGCAGCAGTCCCACCTGATTACTGCTGCGATTGCGCAGGTTGGCCGCCGTCTGGTTATAAACGTAGCCCGATTCATCCAGGGCTTTCAGCACCCGCTCGCGCGTCGCCTGCGAAATGCGCCCTTTGTTGCACAACACCATCGAGACCGTCGCCGTTGAGACTCCGGCCCGCTTCGCGACATCGGCCAGCGTGATTCCTGTCATAGTGACTCCTTTAAGACTTCATTCCAGATTAATCGAATAACCTATTTTTTGCATTTTTCCCTGTGAGCCTCTTCACATTCCGCCCGCTTTTTCCCCTTTCATTGCCTGGAATGGCGGGTTAATCGCGTTAACCACCCTTCTCAAACTCGGTTAATCGAATAACCTTAAGCAACGATTACGGAGGATAAAATGAGCTGCTACGAGAAATATCCCACGCTCCAGATTGAAGGCTACGACGACAGCGCCTGGCAGGGCTGGGAAGCGATAACGGCCCGGCTTGGCGCCAGAACAGGCCAGCGAACCGTTGTGGTGATTGACTGCTATCCGGGCGTTCGGCTGGCCGAGTTGGAAGAAAAACTGCTGACCGCGCTGAATCCGGTCCTTGCGATTAACGCCGAACAGGCGCGGCTCGATGAGTCGGCCCTGCATCAGCTTCTGGCGCGCAATCTCACCGATGACCGCGTCTTTGGCGTGCTCTCCTGCCACCAGCTCAGCGAGTTTATCGACCCGCAAAAGCTGGCTGCGCTGAAAGAGCAGGTGAACAACGTGGCTGAAGGGCTGGTTGTGGTTTACGGTCCCGGCGCGGCGCTGGTGCATCCGGGTGATGTGCTGGTGTATGCGGATCTGCCGCGCTGGGAAATTCAGCAACGGATGCGCAGCGGCGAGCTGGATAACTGGGGCGCAGAGAACCAGAGCGAAGATATACTCAGGCGCTACAAGCGCGCGTTCTTCGTCGAGTGGCGCGTCTTCGACCGCCATAAAACCCCGCTCTTAAAACGCGCCGATTTCCTGCTGGATACTACCCTCGCCGACACCCCGGCAATGGTCACGGGTGACGCGCTGCGTGCCGGACTGAAACAGACCACGCAGCAGCCGTTTCGCGTCGTCCCCTTCTTCGACCCCGGCGTCTGGGGCGGTCAGTGGATGAAGCAAAAATTCGATCTCGATCCCTCCGCACCCAATTACGCATGGTGTTTTGACTGTGTGCCCGAGGAGAACAGCCTGTTACTGCGTTTTGGTGCGGTGCGGATCGAGATCCCCTCTCAGGACCTTGTTCTGCTTGAGCCTCGCGCGCTGTTGGGTGAAAAAGTCCACGCCCGCTTTGGCGCCGAGTTCCCGATTCGCTTCGATTTTCTCGATACCATCGGCGGGCAGAACCTCAGTTTCCAGGTGCATCCGCTCACGGAGTACATCCAGCAGCAGTTTGGCATGCACTACACCCAGGATGAGAGCTACTACATTCTGGAAGCAGAGCCGGGCGCAATGGTCTATCTCGGGACCAAAACCGGCACTGAGCCGCAGGCGATACTCGACAACCTCAGAAGCGCCGGTCGCGGTGAACAGCCGTTTGATGATGCGCGCTTTGTGAATCAGATCCCGGCGAAGAAGCACGATCATTTCCTGATCCCCGCGGGAACTGTTCACTGTTCCGGTGCCGGGACGATGGTGCTGGAGATCAGCGCCACGCCGTATATCTTCACCTTCAAACTGTGGGACTGGGGCCGCCTGGGCATGGACGGCCTGCCGCGACCAGTGCATCTGGAACACGGTGAAAAAGTGATCGACTGGCAGCGCGATACCCAATGGGTGCATCAGCATCTGGTGAATCAGGTGGAGCCGATTGCCGAGGGTGAAGGCTGGCGGGAAGAGCGCACCGGGCTGCACGAACGCGAATTTATCGAAACGCGCCGTCACTGGTTTAGCGCCCCGGTCATTCATCACACCCACGGCGGCGTCAACGTGCTCAATCTGGTGGAAGGCACAGAAGCTGTCGTCGACAGCCCGAGCGGTGCTTTTGCTCCCTTCACCGTGCGTTACGCCGAGACCTTTATCATTCCGGCAGATGTCGGCGAATACCGCATCTCACCTTCCGAAGCCAATCCCGGCAAGCCGCTGGCCACCATTAAAGCCTGGGTAAGGGGGTAAACATGATTCGATTTATCGTCGCCACCCACGGTCCGCTCGCCGACGCGCTGCTGCAAAGTGGGCGGATGGTCTATGGCGAGCTTCCTCACGTTCAGGCGGTATGCCTGACCGAACAGGCCGGTATCGAAGGTTTTCGTCGCGATTTTGCTGCGGTGCTGGAGTCGGCCAGCGCACAGGCAGACGGCGTTCTGGTGCTGTGCGATATGCAGAGCGGTACGCCGTGGAACGTGGCCTGCGAAGCGGCATTTAATCCACACACTCAACCGCCCATCGCGGTGGTTGCTGGGGTGAATTTCCCGATGCTGTTGCAAACCGACGACGTGGCGCACCTGCCCGACGTCAATATCGCGGCGGCCCGACTGATTGAACTGACCCATCCTACGTTGATTCAGGCAAAACCTGTCGTGTCAGCGCAGTCAGATGACTTTTAAGGAGAATGCCATGAGTATTTCGTTTGTTCGCATTGATGACCGGGTGATCCACGGGCAGCTCATCACACGCTGGGCCAAAGAGCTGCCCTGTGACGGTATCGTCGCCATTGACGACGCCGTCGCGGCCGATCCGCTGCTCTCTTCAGTCATGAAAGGTGCCGTATCCGACACCAAAGTGTGGCTGTTCGACACTGCAACGGCCATCGAAAAACTGCCCAAAGTGATCGCCAGCGATAAGCGCTATTTCGTGATTGGCAAATCGCCTGTCACCCTGCAACGGCTTGAGCAGGCAGGGATCAGCTTAAAAAACAGCAATGGCAAAATTAACGTCGGGCCGATGAGCGCACGCGCTAACACCACCACCATCGGCCCAAATCAGTCCGTCACCACTGACGAAGCCGCCGCGTTTGAGTGGCTGACTGCTCAGGGGCATACCGTTGAGTTTCGCCTCGTGCCGGATGCCAGCTTTTACACCTGGCAGGACGCACGGCAAAAGCTGAAATAAGGAGCGCAGAATGATTATCGAAGCTTCACTCATTGGCCTGCTGTGCTATCTCGGCGCCCTCAGCAGCCCGTGGCTGTTGGGCCTAACCGGCGGCTGGTATCTGATTTCCCGTCCGCTGGTCTCCGGCATGCTGGTCGGTCTGATTCTGGGCGATGTCAAAACCGGGATCATGATCGGCGTGGCGGTGCAGGCGGTCTACATCGCGATGGTCACGCCGGGCGGTTCGATGCCCGCCGATCTGAACTTTGTCGCCTACCCCGCCATTGCGCTGGGCATTCTCTCTGGAAAAGGGCCGGAAGTGGCCGTCGCGCTGGCGGCGACCATCGGCATCGCCGGGACGATTTTGTTCAACGCGATGATGGTGCTGAACTCGTACTGGAACCACCGCGCCGATGTGGCGCTGGAGAAAGGCGATGAGCGCGGAATCTACTTCAACAGCGCTATCGGCCCGCAGGCAATGAACTTTGTCCTGCGCTTTGTGCCGACCTTTATCGCGGTCTATTTCGGCGCGCAGTACATCAGCGGCTTTATGGACAGCCTGCCAAAAATCGTGCTTTCCACCATGAACGTGCTGGGCGGGATTTTGCCTGCGGTGGGGATCGCCATTCTGCTGAAACAGATCATCAAAAATTACACCATGCTGATCTACTTCCTCGTCGGCTTTATCTGCATCGTTTTCCTGAAGCTGAACATGGTGGCGCTGGTGATCGTCGGCAGTCTGCTGGCGTTGATCCACTACAACTACAAACCGGAAGCCCCGCAGGCGGTGGCGGCACGCAGGGTTGACGACGATGAGGATGAATTCTGATGGAAGAGCGTAAATTAACCCGCAAAGATCTGCGCCGCTGCTGGCGCGCGTGGATGATGCACAACCTGTCGTCGATGAGCTTTGAGCGTCTGGAATCGTTCGGCTTCTGCCTGAGCATGCTCCCGGTGGCGAAAAAACTCTATCCGGATGCCACTCAGCGCAAGGAGATGCTTAAGCGCCATGCGTCGTTCTACAACACCGAGCCGCAAATCGGCGCGATCGTCAACGGAATGGCGCTGGGCCTGGAAGAGAAAAAAGCCAACGGCGAACCGATCGACGGCGAGACTATTAACACCCTCAAAGTCGGGCTGATGGGGCCGATCGCCGGGATCGGGGATTCGATGATCCCCGGCATGCTGATCCCGATCTTGCTGAGTATCGGGATGGCGCTGGCGGCGGGCGGCAATATTCTCGGCCCGCTGTTTTATACCGTCGCGTGGCTGGCGATCATCCTTCCTGGCTCCTGGTATCTGTTTCTCAAAGGGTATCAGATGGGATCGGGATCGGTGGAGATGCTGGTCAGCAGCAAATCGACTCGCCTGCGTGAAGCCCTGTCGCTGCTGGGTGTGTTCGTCATGGGCGGCGTGGCGGCGAGCTATGTGAAGCTCGGCACCGGGCTGGAGTTCATCACCAAAGACGGCGTGAACATTCATGTACAGCAGATGCTCGACGGGATTTTCCCGCAGCTGTTGCCGCTGATTGTGGTGCTGGGGACCTGGTATCTGATGGCGAAACGCGGCGTGTCGCCGGTGAAAGCGATGGTGTTACTGCTGATTCTGGCGGCGGCGGGCGTGGCGAGCGGATTGTTTGCCTAAGGATGTTACATCGGGTTAAAAAATGTCGGGTGGCGCTGCGCTTACCCGACCTATAACAGCTCGAACCGTAGGCCGGGTAAGGCGCAGCCGCCACCCGGCAAAAAGGTAAAGCTCGTGCGGTTTAATGCCCGGTGGCGCTTTGCTTACCGGGCCTAAGTTTTGTGGGAAACACTGTTTATGGATGGAAATTCTGCCACAACTCAGCCGCTCGGTCCGGGCGGGAGATAAACTGAAAACGCGCCGGATCATCAATAAACTGCTGATAGATTGGCTCGTCGGTAATCCCAAATTCGCTATATCGACGCGGCGTAATAGTGTGTAATCGCCCCGGCTGATAGTGATGATTGCGCTGCCAGATAATATGATTTCCCTGCACCAGCGGATACCATGCCAGCCCTTTGCGCGCACGGACGGCTTCATATTCAAACCCGTATTCCCGGTCGCACCACGCGCCAAAGGTCAGTGGTTCATCGGGCGAGGCGGAGATCGTCGCGTGTCCCCATCCCGGCGGGACCAGCACTTTATCACCTGGTCCGGCGAGCACCGCGAAACAGCGCCCCGGATCGTCCTCGACCCTTTCCTGCATGTAGATAATCGCTTTCCCTTGCCAGATCTCGTACAGCTCCGGCGGTGACCAGCCGCTGTGCTGGCTTTTGCGGTGCACATGTCCCTGACTACGCACTGGCTCATCGCCCAGCGTCCCGGCAGCATAGGTCACCACGCCGAACAGCAGCATCCGTTTTTCCAGCTCCTGACGATCCGCCATCCGCGCCACGTCCATCGCGATGGCATAGACCTGCTCGGGCCCGGCGCAGTCAGGGTTGCGCAGCGACAGGCGGATCTGATCCAGGGTGCGGATCTCCGGCATCGGCCCGGTGACATCATCACCGTAGCTAAACCCAAGCGGCTGATGAGTGATGGTCATGTCCAGCCCAAACTTATTCATGGCGCGCCTCCCAGCCTTCAGAGTGGTGAGCAGAGGAGAACACGCGAAGCGCAAACCCCTCTGCCAGCGCGGCGTAATCATGTCCCGCGACACTCGGCCAGACGGCGAGAGAAGAGAGGGTTGCAGGTCCGGTGTTGATCAAACGGTGCGCGGTGAAGGGAGGAATAATATGCACTGAGCCTGGCGCGACGCGCTCCAGCCGTGCATTCCCCTGCTCCGTCTGGAGCAACAGCAAACCTTCGCCACAGAGACCAAAGTAGACTTCACCCTGCTCTCTCTGCTTATGAAAATGCCCGCGCGTCATAAAAAATTCGTCGCCGATTTTCCCGGCATTGAGGTGGGTAACGCCGACATACAGCGCCCCTGCGTCTGCCGGGGAGTCGAGCACTTCAACGTGATAAACGACGTCAAGCGGATCGCGTTTCTGATAAGCGAGCACGTCGCTGAACACGCCATTAAGATCGCCCACGCGCGTGGCTTTATGAATAACAGAACCATTGGCGAACGCGCCGCTGGCCCATGCCACATGCGGTGGCAGGATAAGATCAGGAATCATAGTTGGTCTCCGGCCCAAGGAGAACGGCATCACCAGCCTATCAGATTAAACGATTAACCTGATGTCAGGAAAAAGGAACTGTCGGGTTAATCACAGGTAATCAGACAAAAAAATGCCGGTCGCTTGCGGGACCGGCATTTTCAAAACAGAGGGGATTATTCGACTTCTTTGGCGTCGATGCGCAGCTCTTTCGGCACTTCGAAGACGATATTCTCTTCGCGGCCTTCCAGCGGCACGGCCTCGCCACCGCCGAGTTCCTGCAAACGCTTTATCACGTTTTGCACCAGAATGTCCGGCGCAGAGGCTCCGGCAGTCACACCGACACAGGTCGCATCTTTCACCCAGGCTTCCTGGATATCGGTGGAGTCGTCGATCAGAAACGCCGCTTTCCCCATACGCTGCGCCAGTTCGGCCAGACGGTTAGAGTTGGAAGAGTTTTTGGAACCGACCACCAACACTACATCAGCCTGCTCCGCCAGCGCGCGAACCGCTTCCTGGCGGTTGGTAGTGGCGTAGCAGATGTCGTCTTTACGCGGCCCGACGATTTTCGGGAATCGGCTGCGCAGAGCATCGATCACATCTGACGTATCATCCACCGAGAGCGTGGTCTGAGTCATAAACGACAGGCGCGCTTCGTTTTTCACGTTCAGCGTCAGCACATCGTCTGGCGATTCAACCAGATACATCCCCCCTTCCGGGTTGCTGTACTGCCCCATCGTGCCTTCGACTTCCGGGTGACCGGCGTGGCCAATTAGAATCGACTCTTCACCGCGACGGCTGGCGCGAGCCACTTCCATATGGACTTTGGTCACTAATGGGCAGGTGGCATCGAACACGGTCAGGTCACGGCTTTTCGCTTCGTTACGCACCGCCTGAGAGACGCCGTGCGCCGAGAAGATCAGGATCGCACCGTCCGGCACTTCGCTGATCTGCTCGATAAAGATTGCGCCGCGCTCGCGCAGGCTGTCCACCACATAGCGGTTGTGCACCACTTCATGACGGACATAAATCGGCGCGCCGTAAATTTCCAGCGCGTTTTCAACAATGCTGATAGCGCGGTCTACTCCGGCACAAAAACCGCGCGGGTTAGCCAACAGGATCTGCATTCACTTCCTCCAGCGCCGGATCAATCTCCAGCACTTCAACATCAAAATGGACGGTACGCCCGGCAAGAGGATGGTTGAAATCAACGGTGATGGAGTCGCCATTAATTTCACGAATCACGCCAGGCATTTCGCTGCCATCCATTGCGGTAAAGAGCATAATCGCGCCGATTTCTGGCTCGCCTGCGTCCATAAATTCACGACGCGAGAAATACTGGATAAGATCCGGGGTCGGCACGCCAAACGCCGCATCAGGCTCCAGAGAGAAGGCTTTTTTCTCGCCCTCTTTCAAGCCTAGCAGCTGCTGCTCCAGGCCTTCCGAAAGAGAGGTATCGCCCAGGCGAAACAGCGCAGGTTTGCCATTATTGCGGGTCGATTCCGCAGTGGAGCCATCGTCCAGTTTCAGCGTGAAATGGACTAACACCGCGCTATTGCTCTGTATGGATTTTGACATGCCAGTTGCTCGCTTGTTTTGCCTCATCGGTTTGCCCGGTGGCACTTCGCTTACCGGGCCTACGGGAGGCGACAAATTCTGTAGGCCGGGTAAGCGAAGCGCCACCCGGCATTGACCTTACGCCTGTTTCTTCGCGGCTGCGTTCGGTAAAAAGCCTTCCAGCACAATCAGCGCCGCACCGATGCAAATCGCACTATCGGCCAGGTTGAAGGTGGCGAAGTGCCAGTCACCGACATAGAAGTCGATCATATCGACGACAAAGCCGTGCCACAGACGGTCGAACAGATTGCCCAGCGCGCCGCCAATGATCAGCGCGTAGGCGATATTGTTCAGCTTCTGCGTCGCTTTCGAGCGATACATCATGACCGCCAGAATTACGCAGATACCGAGTGCGATGCCTGCGAAGAACCAGCGTTGCCAGCCGCCGCTGTCGGCGAGGAAGCTAAACGCTGCGCCATAGTTGCGCGCGTAATGCAGATTAAGTGACGGGAACAGCGGGACCGTATCCCCCAGAGCAAAATTCTGGAGGATCAGGAACTTGCTGCCCAGATCAATAATCAGTACGACGACGACCAGCCACAGCCAGCGCAGTCCACTTTTACAGATTGATTGACTCATCAGGCAAACTTACGTTTTTCGCCATCACCGGCGATATTGCTGACACAGCGTCCACAGATATCTGCGTGTTCCGCCACCTGGCCGACGTCAGTGGTGTAATGCCAGCAGCGCGGGCATTTCTCACCTTCGGCTTTCACCAGCGCCACTTTCAGCCCTTTGAGCAGTTCGCTCTGCTGGGCGTCGGCGCTCGCCTGTGCATAATCGGCAACAGCTGCACCGGAGGTCAACAGGACAAATCGTAATTCGTCACCGAGAGCCGTCAGTTTCGCCGCCAGCTCTGGCTCAGCGTACAGGGTCACTGCCGCTTCCAAAGAACCGCCGACTTTCTTGTCAGCACGCGCCTGTTCGATCACCTTGTTCACTTCGCCGCGCACTTTGAGCAGCTCGTCCCAGAAGCCATCGTTCATCGCTTCGGTGTCGGCCAGACCAAACAGACCTTCGTACCACTCGCCGGTGAAGACGTATTTCTCGCGCTCGCCAGGCAGGTAAGCCCAGATTTCGTCGGCGGTGAAGGACATGATCGGTGCCATCCAGCGCACCAGCGCTTCTGCGATGTGGAACAGCGCAGTCTGGCAGCTACGACGCGCCACGCTGTCCGCTTTCGCGGTGTACTGGCGGTCTTTGATGATGTCGAGGTAGAACGAGCCCATTTCGATGGAGCAGAAACGCATCAGACGCTGCACCACTTCGTGGAAGTCGTAAGACTCGTAGGCTTTCAGGATATCTTCCTGCGCCGCTTGCGCACAGCCTACGGCCCAGCGATCCAGCACCACCATCTCTTCCGGTTTCACCATGTCTTTAACCGGATCGAAACCGTTCAGGTTAGCGAGCAGGAAGCGCGCGGTGTTACGGATACGACGATAGCTGTCGGCAGCACGTTTGAGGATCTCATCGGAAACCGCCATTTCGCCGGTATAGTCCGTTGAGGCCACCCACAGACGCAGAATGTCCGCGCCCAGTTTGTTCATCACGTCCTGCGGAGAAACGGTGTTACCGATGGATTTGGACATCTTGCGTCCCTGACCATCTACGGTAAAGCCGTGGGTCAGAACCTGACGGTACGGTGCTTTGCCTTTCATCGCAGTGGAGATCATCAGAGATGACATAAACCAGCCGCGGTGTTGGTCAGAGCCTTCCAGATACATATCGGCCGCGTGACCATAGAACTCAGGGCGCACATCCACAACAGATGAGTGGGTAGATCCGGAGTCGAACCACACGTCGAGGGTATCTGGCACTTTCTCGTAGTTAGCTGCGTCGTCGCCCAGGATCTCTTTAGAGTCCAGATCCCACCACGCCTGGATGCCATCCACTTCAACGCGTTTAGCAACTTCTTCCATCAGCTCCAGCGAGCGAGGGTGCAGTTCTTGCGTCTCTTTATGAACGAACAGGGACATCGGCACGCCCCAGGTACGCTGACGGGAGATACACCAGTCAGGGCGGTTAGCGACCATAGATTCGATACGCGCCTGGCCCCAATCTGGGATCCACTGGACGCCTTTGATCTCTTTCAGAGACTGCTCACGCAGGCCCTTCTGATCCATGCTAATGAACCACTGCGGGGTCGCACGGAAGATGATTGGCGACTTGTGACGCCAGCAGCACGGATAGCTGTGCTGCATCTTCTCAACGTGCAGCAGCGCGCCGCTGGTGCGCAGCATGTCGACGATAATGTCGTTAGCTTTGAAGACGTTGATACCGTCCAGCGCCGGGTAAGTGCCAGGCAGGTAAGAACCGTCCGGACCGACCGGGTTAGCGATTTCCAGACCGTATTTCAGGCTGATGTTGTAGTCGTCCGGGCCGTGGCCACCGGCGGTATGTACCGCACCGGTACCCGCTTCCAGAGTGACGTGATCGCCCAGGATTGCCGGGACGTCGAAATCAAGGAACGGATGTTTGAAGCGCAGCAGTTCCAGCTCAGCGCCGTTCACGGTACCCAGCACGGTGTATTCGCTGATATGAGCACGTTTCAGGACGCTCTCAACCAAGTCTTTCGCCAGGATCACCGCCTGACCTTCAACCTGCACCAGCGCATAGTCGAAATCAGCGGACAGAGAGATCGCGCGGTTTGCAGGCAGGGTCCACGGGGTGGTGGTCCAGATCACCAGAGAAATTGGGCCGTTGACGGAGGTCACGCCGAATTTGGCTTTCACCGCATCCTGATCAACCGCGTGGAAAGCCACGTCGATGGATGGAGAGGTTTTGTCGTAATATTCCACTTCCGCTTCTGCCAGTGCAGAGCGGCAGTCAACGCACCAGTGCACCGGCTTCGCGCCTTTATGCAGATGGCCGTTGCCGATGATTTTGCCCAGCGCGCGGATGATGTTGGCTTCAGTTTTGAAGTCCATCGTCAGGTATGGACGAGACCAGTCGCCCAGCACGCCGAGGCGGATAAAATCTTTACGCTGACCGTCAACCTGCGCAGCGGCGTATTCACGGCATTTTGCGCGGAACTCGGCGGCGGTGAATTTCTCACCCGGCTTACCGTATTCCTGCTCCACTTTCAGCTCGATCGGCAGACCGTGGCAATCCCAGCCCGGAACGTAAGGCGAGTCAAAACCGGTGAGTCCTTTGGACTTCACGATAATGTCTTTCAGAATCTTGTTTACAGAGTGACCAATATGAATGCTGCCATTCGCATATGGAGGGCCATCGTGCAGAATGAAGGTTTTTTTACCTTTCTTGGCTGCACGGATGATGCCGTACAGGTCATCATCGGTCCAACGCGCCAGCATTCCCGGTTCACGCTTGGCGAGATCGCCGCGCATCGGGAACCCTGTTTCCGGCAAATTCAGGGTTGATTTATAGTCACTCATCAGATTCTCGGTTCCGTATTTAAAACTCGTTCAGGCATTAAGCCGGGTTCGATAGCCCAAAAAATTCGCGGGCCGTTAACTCATCACGCGCGATTTGTGCTTTCAGCTCATCGAGCGATGCAAATCGCTGCTCATTGCGTATTTTTTTACGCAGGATAACTTCTATATGGCGGCCATAGAGGTCCATTACAACATCCAGCAGATGCACTTCGAGCTGCTGGCGTACGCCTGCCACCGTGGGACGGGTGCCAATATTGGCAACACCGGGCAACGGTTTATCACCCAGTCCGGTGACTTCTACCGCATACACCCCTTTTACCGGGGACACCTGACGGCGCAGCGGGACGTTCGCCGTCGGGAAACCTATTGTGCGACCTAACTCATCGCCATGCACGACACGACCTGAGATAGAGAACGGATGCCCTAACAGGTTCTCCGCCACATCCAGCTGATCGTCAGCCAGTGCCTGTCGCACCGCCGTGCTGCTCACGCGCACGCCGCCTTCGCAGAAGGTCATGGTGCTGGTGACATCAAAGCCATACTCCAGACCAGCCTTCTGTAATAACAAGAAATCGCCCTGACGACCAGCGCCGAAGCGGAAATCATCGCCCACGGCGAGAAATTGCACGCCCAGCCGTTTGACCAGCAACTCACCGACAAAATTTTGCGCCGTCAGTGCCGCAAAACGCCTGTCGAAGCGCACGCACAGGACGTAGTCCACGCCGCACTCCGCCAGATAGCGCAATTTCTCGCGCAGGCGAGTTAAGCGCGCGGGCGCTTTATCACCTGCAAACAGTTCCAGCGGTTGCGGTTCGAAAATCATCACCACGACCGGCAGCCCACGGGCCTGGCCCTCTTTACGCAATCCCTGCAACAGCGCCTGATGCCCACGATGCACGCCGTCGAAATTACCAATGGTCAGTACGCACCCGTGCGGCGCGTGACTGAGATTATGTATGCCGCGTATCAGCTTCATGACAGGCTCAAAACAGTGAAAAACGCCCGAGTATACCTTGTACAGCGATTAAGGTTAACCGGCGATTGTTGCCTCAAATCATAAAGCAGTAATGATTTCATGATGCTTACCATTAGGAGGCAAAAAAACTGCCAGCAAACTGCGTTTTTTACACCGAAAGACTGTATTCAGGTGAGACAAGCTGGTAGAATCCTGCGCCATCACTACGTAACGTAGCGTCGCCATTCAACGGCGCTTATTTGCACAAATCCATTGACAAAAGAAGGTATAGAGGGCATATTCCTCGGCCTTTGAATTGTCCACATAGATCATATTTGGGAGTTGGACTTGGCTAATATCAAATCAGCTAAGAAACGTGCCGTTCAGTCTGAAAAGGCTCGTAAGCACAATGCAAGCCGTCGCTCTATGATGCGTACTTTCATCAAGAAAGTATACGCAGCAATCGAAGCTGGCGACAAAGCTGCAGCGCAGAACGCATTTAACGAAATGCAACCAATTGTGGATCGTCAGGCTGCTAAAGGTCTGATCCACAAAAACAAAGCAGCGCGTCATAAAGCAAACCTGACCGCGCAGATCAACAAACTGGCTTAATCGCCACTTGTTGTTGCTTGTTGTAAAGAACCCGCTTAATGCGGGTTTTTTTATTGGCTCATTTTGGCGCTGGCGGCGTAAACAGCGTCGAGTAGTCGCCGTTACAAATCCTCTGTACCGCCGGATGCTGAATCATTCTCTCGGCAAAAATCGCGTGGTACTCTTCCATCACGTTATCCACCCGGCCAATCTCCGTGACCCTGTTGTCGGTATAAAGATCGTGCGCATACAGCGTCGGGGCAACGAAAATCGCGTTATGTGCTTCGCCAAAGGCTTTCATCAGCGCCGCATCATCAAACTCCCCCAGAATCTCAACCTTCAATCCCTGTGAGTTAAACCAGTTCAGCAATTTACGGCCTAACATCGAACGTCGCCCTGGTATGAGCAAACGTCGCTCCTCAAGGCAGGCAGGAAACGGTTTTTCTGGCGGCGGGTTGATGCACCAAAAACTCACACCACATTCGCCAATCTTCACTGAAAACAGCCCTTCCTGCTGGGTGGAGTCAATCGGGCAGTCCGAGATGATGAT
Organism: Lelliottia jeotgali; assembly: GCF_016771845.1. Classification (NCBI taxonomy): domain Bacteria; kingdom Pseudomonadati; phylum Pseudomonadota; class Gammaproteobacteria; order Enterobacterales; family Enterobacteriaceae; genus Lelliottia; species Lelliottia jeotgali. The sequence goes on from NZ_JAENMQ010000002.1 coordinate 193,754, forward strand.
ATCCAGCTTGTGCTGGCTCAGTTGCTCCAGCAGCATCTCATGAGTGGATTCAAAGCAGCGCAGATGGATTTGTTCATCGGCCACCACTGCCGCATCCAGCACGCCGCTCACCAGACGTTTAGATAGCGCATCCGCAACACCGACATCAAACAGCAGGTTGGACTCTTTGCGATAATTCACAATATCGAGCATTTCCTGGCTCAGGGTGAACATCTTGTCCGCGTAACGAAAAACCAGCTCACCCAACTCGCTCGGCTCAATCCCACGGCCTTTGCGTTTAAACAGTTTTCCTTGCAGGCGTTCTTCGAGCGCTTTTATCTGGCCGGTAATCGTCTGGGGCGTCAAATACAGAGCTTCCGCCGCGCCCACGACCGAGCCTTCTTTGTAGACATGCCAGAAATAGTACAGATGGTTGTAATTGATGTGAGACATTACGTAATCGCTCCCTGAGAATGTTGTCAGGAGAGGGCCTCTGCCCTCCCCCTTAGTCTGTTACGCCGGCTGCACCTGTCCTGACAGCTTCACCTTCAGTAAGGTGTAGCCGCTAAATGCCGCGAGCAACGAACCGGTTAAGATCCCAAGCTTAGCCCACACAATGAGCTGCGGATCGAGCGAATCAAACGCCAGTGTCGAGATGAAAATCGACATCGTAAAACCGATTCCGCACAGTACGCCGACCGCCATAATCTGCCGGAAAGTGGTTCCATTCGGCAGCGATGCCAGCTTCAGCTTCAGAGCCAGCCAGCAGAACAAGCTGATGCCCAGCGGCTTGCCAATAAACAGCCCGGCGATAATGCCCATCGGCAACATGGACGTCAGGCCACTTAGGGTCACGCCTTGCAGCGACACGCCCGCGTTGGCAAAAGCGAACAGCGGCAAGATCATAAACGCGACCCACGGATGCAGCACATGCTCCAGCGTTTTAGCCGGAGAGTTACCGTCCTGCTCTTTCAGCGGGACGAAGAAGCCGATAATGACGCCCGCCAGCGTCGCATGAACACCCGATTTCAGCACCGCCGTCCACAGCACAACGCCCACCAGCACGTAAAGGCCAATTCGGCGCACGTTAAAGATATTGAGCAACGCCAGCACCGCAATGGCGCCCGCCGCCACACTCAGCGACAAAATCGACAGCTCGCTGGTATAGAACAGGGCAATAATCACGATCGCGCCCAGGTCATCGATAATCGCCAGCGCCATCAGGAAAATCTTGAGCGCCACCGGCACACGACTGCCGAGCAGCGCCAACACGCCGAGCGCGAAGGCAATATCCGTGGCCGCCGGAATAGCCCAACCGTGACGCGCTACCGGGTCGTGGTAGTTAAACGCCAGATAGAGCAGCGCCGGTACCACCATACCGCCAAGCGCAGCGATAACCGGGAACGCAGCCCGTTGACGGCTGTTAAGAGAGCCCAGCACCAGCTCGCGCTTCACCTCCAGACCGACCAGCAGGAAGAACACGGCCATCAGCGCATCGTTGATCCACAGCAGCATGTTCTTGTTAATTTCCAGCGCACCCACGCGCAGCTCAACGGGTGTGTCCAGAAACGCATGATACGCGCCCTGGGTCGCCCCCAGGTTTGCCAGCACCATCGCAGCGACAGCGGCGATAATCAAAATGACGCCACCGGATGCCTCATTGCTGAAGAATCGTTGTAAAAGTTTCACTTTAGTTCTCTCTTTAAGACCATACCTCGATAAAACCATAATACCAAGGTAAACAGATCGAAAAAATCAGATTAATATTGAGCATAAGCTCGGTTTTACCGAGCTATACCGCGCAAAAAGAAAAAGCCCGGAATGGCTTCCGGGCTTTGAAAAATTCACACTCGCTAAGGTCTTAGCGGGTCAAATCATCGAAGAATTTTTTCACGCCATCGAAGAAGCTTTTAGAGCGCGGGCTGTTTTTCTCACCCGTTGGGCCGCCGAAGCTTTCCTGCAATTCTTTCAACAGCTGTTTCTGTTTGTCATTCAGGCTGACCGGTGTTTCAACAACCACGCGACACAGCAGGTCGCCCTGCGCTCCGCCACGAACGGACTTCACGCCTCTTCCACGCATGCGGAACAACTTGCCGGTTTGTGTTTCACCCGGAACTTTCAGGTTCACACGGCCATCCAGCGTAGGCACTTCGATTTCACCGCCCAGCGCTGCCATCGCAAAGTTGATCGGCACTTCACAGTACAGATTATTGCCTTCACGCTCGAAAATCGCGTGCTGCTTAACCTGGACCTGAACATACAAATCGCCTGCCGGTGCGCCATGCTCGCCTGCTTCACCTTCGCCTGAGAGACGAATGCGATCGCCGGTATCCACACCTGCCGGAATTTTAACGGACAGGGTTTTGGTCTTCTCAATGCGGCCATGACCGTGACATTTGTTGCACGGATCTTTAATCAGCGTACCGCGACCATGACAGTGCGGACAAGCCTGTTGAACCGCGAAGAAGCCCTGACGAATCTGCACCTGGCCGGAACCGTGACAGGTCGGACAGGTTTGCGGTTTAGTGCCCGCTTTCGCGCCGCTGCCGTGGCAGATATCACACTCTTCCAGCGTCGGAATACGGATCTCTTTGGTCACGCCGCGTACGGCTTCTTCCAGCGTCAGATCCATGTTGTAGCGCAGGTCCGCGCCGCGTGCCGCGCGCTGACGACCACGGCCACCGCCGAAGATATCACCGAAAACATCGCCAAAGATGTCGCCGAAATCAGCGCCACCGCCACCAAAGCCACCGCCGTATCCGCCGCCGCCCATGCCGCCCTGTTCAAACGCCGCATGACCGTACTGATCGTAGGCTGCACGTTTCTGAGCGTCGGTCAGGATCTCATACGCTTCTTTGATCTCTTTAAATTTGGCTTCGGCCTCTTTGTCACCCTGGTTACGGTCCGGGTGAAATTTCATGGCCAGGCGCTTGTACGCCTTTTTGATTTCACGCTCTTCCGCTGTTTTCGGAACGCCTAAAATCTCGTAATAGTCTTGCTTTGCCATTGGTTTTTTCAGCCCCTTAACATGCGAGCACGGGCGGAGAGGAAACCTCTTCGCCCGTGCTGATTAATTACCCTGCATCAGGGCGATTATTTTTTGTCTTTGACTTCTTCGAACTCAGCGTCGACAACGTCGTCGTCTTTCGCGTTGTTCGCGGAAGCACCCGCTTCAGCGCCAGCCTGCTGCTGTGCGTGCTGTTGCTGAGCGATTTCCATCAGCTTCTGGGACGCCTGCGCCAGTTCCTGCATCTTCGCTTCGATGTCCGCTTTGTCTTCGCCTTTCAGGGAAGTTTCCAGCGCGCTCAGTGCAGTCTCGATAGCGGTTTTGTCGTCAGCTGGCAGTTGTTCGCCTGCTTCTTCAACCTGCTTGCGAGTGCTGTGCAGCAGATGGTCACCCTGGTTACGGGTCTGAACCAGCTCTTCAAATTTACGGTCAGATTCAGCGTTTGCTTCCGCTTCACGAACCATTTTTTGAATCTCTTCTTCGTTCAGACCAGAAGAAGCCTTGATGGTGATCTTCTGCTCTTTACCGCTGTTTTTGTCCTTCGCGGAAACGTGCAGGATACCGTCAGCATCGATGTCGAAGGTGACTTCGATCTGTGGCATACCGCGCGGTGCCGGGCTGATACCGTCGAGGTTAAACTGGCCCAGATCTTTGTTATCCGCAGCACGTTTACGCTCACCCTGCAGCACATGGATGGTTACCGCAGACTGGTTGTCTTCAGCGGTAGAGAACACCTGGCTGTGCTTGGTCGGGATTGTGGTGTTTTTGGTGATCAGCGCAGTCATCACGCCGCCCATGGTTTCGATACCCAGCGACAGCGGGGTAACGTCCAGCAGCAGAACGTCTTTCACTTCACCGGTCAATACACCACCCTGAACCGCTGCACCGATTGCCACAGCTTCGTCCGGGTTAACGTCTTTACGCGGCTCTTTACCAAAGAATTCAGCCACTTTCTTCTGAACCATTGGCATACGCGTCTGACCACCGACCAGGATAACGTCCTGGATGTCAGAGACAGACAGGCCAGCGTCCTGCAGAGCAACTTTCAGCGGCTCGATAGAACGGTTCACCAGGTCTTCGACCAGGCTTTCCAGTTTTGCACGAGTCACTTTGATGTTCATGTGTTTTGGACCAGACGCATCTGCAGTGATGTACGGCAGGTTCACGTCGGTCTGCTGCGCAGAGGACAGCTCAATTTTGGCTTTTTCTGCGGCTTCTTTCAGGCGCTGCATGGCCAGCGGATCGTTACGCAGGTCAATGCCCTGATCTTTCTTAAATTCATCAACGAGGTAGTTGATCATACGGCTGTCGAAGTCTTCACCACCCAGGTGGGTATCACCGTTGGTTGCCAGAACTTCGAAGGTTTTTTCGCCGTCAACTTCGTCGATTTCGATAATAGAGATATCGAAAGTACCACCACCCAGGTCGTAAACCGCGATAGTACGGTTGCCAACTTCTTTATCCAGACCGTAAGCCAGTGCGGCTGCGGTAGGTTCGTTGATGATACGTTTGACTTCCAGACCCGCGATACGACCGGCATCTTTGGTAGCCTGACGCTGAGCATCGTTGAAGTATGCAGGTACAGTGATAACCGCTTCAGTCACCGGTTCGCCCAGGTAATCTTCAGCCGTTTTCTTCATTTTTTTCAGCACTTCAGCAGAGATCTGCGGAGGTGCCATTTTCTGACCCTTCACGTCGATCCATGCATCACCGTTGTCAGCACCGATGATTTTGTACGGCATGATAGCTTCATCACGCTGCACTTCTTCGTCCTGGAAGCGACGGCCAATCAGGCGTTTAATCGCAAACAGAGTGTTTTGCGGGTTAGTCACGGCCTGACGTTTAGCCGGCTGGCCAACCAGAGTTTCACCATCCTGGGTATAAGCAATGATAGAAGGCGTGGTGCGATCGCCCTCGGCGTTCTCCAGCACACGTGCAGTAGTGCCGTCCATAATCGCTACACAAGAGTTGGTAGTACCCAGGTCGATACCAATAATTTTACCCATCTAAACGTCTCCACTAAAAATTTGTTCATCATGTGGTTGTGAATCTGTAATAAGGGCGAAACGTGCGGTTTCAACTGCCCCAATTTGATTTTTTTCAGCTTCACTCACTGCGGTTGACTACAAGATGGGGTCGTAACGGCATCCATCAAGGGGGAAGGATAAAAAATTTTTTAATTTCACCCTGCTCAGATCATAGACGGCGAGGGTCGCGCTGATTATTATGCCGCGCCACGCCTGGGAGAGTAGGCGTGGATTTATCTATTTCACCATACTAATGATGATTTTTTGAGGACTTATGGGCAACACTAAGTTGGCTAATCCGGCTCCGCTGGGCCTGATGGGTTTCGGCATGACCACCATTCTGCTGAACCTGCATAACATCGGCTTATTCCCGATGGACAATGTTATCCTGGCGATGGGCATTTTTTACGGCGGTATCGCGCAAATCTTCGCGGGCCTGCTGGAATATAAAAAAGGCAACACCTTCGGTTTAACCGCATTCACCTCTTACGGCTCTTTCTGGCTGACTCTGGTCGCCATTCTGGTGATGCCAAATATGGGCTTTGCTCCAGCAAACGGACATTTCCTCGGCGTTTATCTGGGCCTGTGGGGCGTCTTCACCCTGTTCATGTTCTTCGGTACTCTGGTCGCCAACCGCGCCCTGCAGTTCGTGTTCCTGAGCCTGACCGTACTGTTCGCCCTGCTGGCGATTGGCCACCTGGCGGATAACGAAAGCATCGTTCACGTTGCTGGCTGGATTGGCCTGGTGTGTGGCGCAAGCGCTATCTACCTGGCAATGGGCGAAGTGCTGAACGAGCAATTTGGCCGCACCGTTCTGCCGATTGGTGAAAAACACTAATCTCCTTTCGTGCCCGTTTCGCGGGCACGAATCTCCCGCTTTAATTCTTCTGATTGATTCCGCGTTTTGCCGCTTTGTGGGACACTGTTTCTCCCTCTTTTTATTAAGACATTCCGTATGATGGCTCATGATCCGTCTCGCGCCTTTTGGCTGCATCGCTGGACTGCTTTACTGCTCACCGGGATTCTGGCGGGGCTGGGCGGTATGCTGCTCGCTATGTTACTGCATGAGATTCAACATCTGGTGTACGGATACAGCCAAACGCTCCTGATCAGTCCGCAGTCCTTTTTAGAGGGCGTGACGGATGCCAGCGCCCAGCGGCGTTTTCTTGCTCTCACTTCCGCAGGGTTGGTGGCGGGAATCGGCTGGTGGTTACTCGCTCGATTTGCAAAGCAACGCGTCAGCATCGGCGAAGCAATAAAAAACCCTGATAAACCAATGCCCGCCGTCACCACACTCATTAACGCACTGCTGCAAATTGTCACCGTCGCGATGGGCTCGCCGTTGGGCCGTGAAGTCGCTCCCCGCGAAGTCGGCGCACTGTTTGCTGGTGGCGTTGCCCGTCGATTGCACCTGAGCGCCGCCGATATCCAGCTGATGATCGCCTGCGGCGCGGGTGCCGGGCTGGCGGCGGTTTATAACGTTCCGCTGGCCGGAGCCATTTTTACTCTTGAGGTTTTACTCGTCAGTTTTAGCTGGGAGAAAGCCGTCGCAGCGCTGGTAACGTCTGCACTGGCGGCGTGGATCGCTACTCTGGGCCTGGGTGACGAACATCAGTACCACTTCACCACCGAAATCGCCGCCACCTCGCTGGTATTTTGGGGAGCGCTATCCGGCCCGCTGTTCGGCGGCGCAGCGTTTCTGTTTCGTCGCGTTACCCAGCGCGCACGCAGCAAAGTGCGTAGCAACTGGCAAATGCCGCTTTTTAGTCTGATCGCGTTTACCGCGCTGGGCGCATTATCCGTCTGGTTCCCGCAGTTGCCCGGCAACGGTAAAGGCCCGACGCAGCTCGCCTTTAGCGGCGATGTGACACTCCAGCTCGCCATCGCGATCCTCATTCTTAAAGTGGTGGTGATCTGGGCGGTACTGCGCGCCGGTGCTCAGGGCGGTTTGCTGACGCCAGGCCTCGCCGTGGGCGGCCTGCTCGGCTCGGTACTGTTTATTCTGCTGGGGAAAGCCTTCCCCGGAACCGATATGGCGAGTTTTGCATTAACAGGTGCGGCGGGTTTTCTCGCCGCCTCCCTGCAAATGCCGATCACCGCCGTTGTGCTGGTCATGGAATCCACCCGGATGGACCACAGTTTTCTGGTGCCGATGGCCCTGTGCGTGACGGGAGCCTATATGACCTGCCGACACCTGGAAGGCTGATTTTTGCACAAAACAGCAACCGCAGCTAAACGAGCTGCGCTCTTCTCATGATTTTAATTGATAAGCATTATCATCCCGAATATTGTCGCCGGGAGCATCCCCGGATATTGGATATCAGGCAGCAACTGGACAGGAACGTTTCGGGATAAACTACGATTCTGCTTTTGTTGCATAAGGTAAGCCAATGAGTTCCCCTCTTGTCGCCAGCGTGAAACCTGACGGATCGGCGGTGGCGTCACAGTACCGTAAAGTCGTGATGAAACGCTTTATCGTCGCAGGCGCGATCCTGCTGATGATCATCTTCTCGCTGCTGCTGGATTTTACCCTCGGGCCTTCCGGAATTTCCATCACCACCCTGTGGCACACGCTGTTTGATGCCGCCTCCGCAGACGCGGGCACGCGGGTGATTGTCTGGGATTTACGCCTGCCCTTCGCCCTGATGGCCGTGGTCGTGGGAATGGCGCTGGGCCTGGCGGGCGCTGAAATGCAAACCATTCTGAATAACCCGCTCGCCAGCCCGTTTACGCTGGGCGTCTCCTCTGCTGCCTCCTTTGGCGCCGCGCTGGCGATTATTCTTGGGCTGGGAATCCCCGGTATTCCCGATCAATGGTTTATCTCCGCCAATGCCTTTGTCTTTGCGCTAATGGCGTGCTTCGTTCTCGACGGCATCAGCCGCTGGACGCGCGTCGCCACCTCCGGCGTGGTGCTGTTTGGTATCGCCCTGGTCTTCACCTTTAACGCGCTGATCTCCATTTTGCAGTTTGTCGCCAGCGAAGATACCTTGCAGGGGCTGGTGTTCTGGACAATGGGCAGCCTGGCCCGCGCGTCGTGGGATAAACTCGCTATTCTGCTCGTGGTGTTAATCATCGTCGTCCCGCTGTCGCTGAAAAACGCGTGGAAGCTCACCGCCCTGCGCCTTGGCGAAGACAGGGCCGTGAGTTTTGGCATCAACGTGCGCAAACTACGACTGGCGACGCTGCTACGCATCAGCGTTATCTCGGCGCTGACGGTGGCGTTTGTCGGCCCGGTCGGGTTTATAGGTCTGGTCGCCCCGCATATTTCACGCATGATGTTTGGCGAAGACCATCGCTTTTACCTGCCTGGCAGCATGCTGATCGGCGCGCTGGTGCTCTCGCTGGCCTCGGTTCTGTCCAAAAATATCGTTCCCGGCGTCATCATTCCGGTTGGAATCGTCACCTCACTGGTCGGCGTGCCGTTCTTCCTGAGCATCATTATTCGTCACCGGGGGACGCTGTAATGGATGGATTGATCGTCACCAACCTGCACACCGGCTATCGCAAAAAGAAAATCATCGACGGGCTGACTACGCCCCTGCTGCCGCGCGGAAAAATCACCGCGTTATTAGGGCCAAACGGTTCGGGGAAATCGACGCTGCTGCGCGCGATGGCCGATCTGAATCCTGCCCAGGGCAAGCTTGAACTGAACGGCGAAGATTTGATGACGTTGCCCTCCGCGCAGCGGGCGCAAAAAGTGGTGTATTTGCCGCAGTCGCTCCCGGCAGGCGTGCATCTGCATGCCCTGGAGTCGGTGATTGTCGCGAGACGCGCCAGCGGCTCTCCCGTTGACAGCAACGCCGGGGAGGAAGCTTTTGCGATCCTGGAAAAACTCGGCGTCGCCCATCTGGCAATGAGTTATCTCGACCAGCTTTCCGGCGGACAAAAACAGCTGATTGGCCTGGCCCAGTCGCTGATCCGCCAGCCCGATCTTCTGCTTCTGGATGAACCGCTCAGCGCCCTCGATCTCAACTATCAGTTTCACGTCATGGACATCGTTGCCCGCGAAACGCGACTGCGCAATATCGTGACGGTGGTGGTGATCCACGACATCAATATCGCGCTACGCCACGCCGAATATGCGGTGATGCTCAAAGAAGGCGCGCTGGTTGCGAGCGGCATTCCACGCGAGGTGGTCACGCCTGCAAATCTGGCGACGGTCTACGGCGTAAAAGGCCGGGTGGAACAATGTTCACAAGGGCTGCCGCATGTGGTGGTCGGTGGGTTAACAACATCACAATAAACGTGAGACGGGGAAGTATGAACATTAAGAAGACAATCTTCGGCGCAGTGCTGCTGCTCTCGCCGCTGCTGGCGATGGCGCAAAACTGGCCTGTGACCGTGAAGGATATGGATAACCGCACGGTGACGATCCCTCAGGAGCCGCAACGCATTATCTTGCAGGATGGCCGCGATATTCTGACGCTGGCAATGCTGGAGCGCGACGATCCTTTCGCCAAAGTGGTGGCGTGGAACAACCTGCCGAAGAAACAGGACACCGAAACCTGGAACGTGCTGAAGCGCAAATGGCCAGAAGCCGAGAAGATCCTCGATATGCAGTTCTCGGATCAGGGGAATGTCGATCTTGAAACGGTGATCTCGCGCCATCCGGATCTGATGATTGCCCAGCTGCGCGCTAAACCGTCATTGACGCAAAGCGGTGTGTTAACCCAGCTTGAGGCCCTGCACATCCCGGTAGTCTTCGTCGATTACGAGCTGCATCCGGTGGAAAACACCCTGCCGAGCATTGATCTGCTGGGCAAGGTGTTAGGCCAGACTGATCGTGCGCAGGCCTATGTCGATTTCTATCAGCAGCGTCTGGACCGGATTCATCAGCGCCTGACGGAAGCAGAGAAAAAACCACTGGTGTTTATCGAGCCGATCGCTGGCGTGGCCGGACTGGATAACGGCTGCTGTTTCACCCACGCACACAACGGCTGGGGCGGACTGGTGGAAGCCGCAGGCGGCGTGAATATTGGCTCGCAACTGCTGCCGGGCGCAACCGGGAATATCTCGGTGGAGAAAATTATTTCCCTGAATCCAGATTACTACCTGATGACCGGTTCAAAACGCTCAGGCAAAGGCACCGCGATTATTCCGTTTGGCTACAACGTGGCGGAAAGTGATGTCGCTAGCGCCTTTAATGCGCTGGTTGCGCGTCAGGGCGTGAGCAGCATCCCTGCCGTTGCAGAAGGGCATACCGGCGCGTTGTACCATCATTTTTACAACAATCCGTACAACATCATTGCTATTGAAGCGTTGAGTAAAATCTTCTACCCAACGCTTTTTAAAGATGTTGATCCACAGGCGGACTATCACGAGCTGATCAAAAGCTTTACGCATATCCCGGATGACAACATCATCCTGAGCTTTACCCCTCATTAGCCTGCGCGTGCGCCATCAACTGATGGCGCTCACCGCGAAGCCAGATCCCAAGCCCTAACCCCATCAGCGAAAGTGCCAGCACGTACCAGGCCGGCGCCATCGGCGACGCGCCCATCAGTAGCGTGACGGCAATCGGCGTTAAGCCGCCAAAAATGGCGTACGAAACGTTGTAGGAAAATGATATCCCTGTGAAGCGCACTTCCGCCGGGAAAGCACGAACCATGACGTAAGGCACTGCCCCGACAACGCCGACGCACAGCCCCACCACGCCGTAGAGCAGGAACAGCTGTTCCGGGTGTGCGCCCGCCAGGTGATAGAACGCCCAGCTCGATGCGGCCAGTAGAAGGCTGCCGACGATAAACGTGCGGCTGGCACCGAAGCGATCCGCCGCCAGGCCGGCAATCAGACAGCCAAAGCACAGCATAATGGTGGCAATGCTGTTGGCCTGCAGCGTTACCGCGGGAGCAAAGCCGTACTGTTTTTGCAGCCAGACCGGCGACATCAAAATCACCACCACAATTCCTGCGGACAGCAGCCAGGTGAGCAGCATGGAAATCACCACCGCTTTCTGATGGCGCACCACCACGGCTTTCACCGGAAGTTCCTGCGCCAGCGCTTTACGCTGCTGCATCTCAAGGAAAATTGGCGTCTCCTGTAACCAGCGGCGCAGATACATCGCCACCAGGCCAAACGCCCCTCCAAGCAGGAACGGAATACGCCAGCCCCACTCATGCACAGCCTGTGGGGTCATGCTGGTATTGACGAGCGTCGCAACGACCGAGCCGAGCAAAATACCGACGGTCAGCCCGGCGGTTAATGTCCCGCAGGCAATCCCGATGCGACGCGCCGGAACGTGTTCAGCGACAAACACCCATGCGCCCGGCACTTCGCCGCCAATCGCCGCGCCCTGCAAAATGCGCATCAATAGCAGCAATACCGGCGCAACAATGCCCATCGAGGCATACGTCGGCAGCAAGCCAATCGCCAGCGTCGGGACCGCCATCAGCAGAATACTGAGGGTGAACATTTTTTTGCGCCCGACCAAATCGCCAAAGTGCGCCATGATAATGCCGCCCAACGGACGCGCCAGATAGCCCGCAGCAAATATGCCGAAGGTCTGAACCTGACGCAGCCATTCAGGGATATCCGCCGGGAAGAAGAGTTCCCCTACCACGGCGGCAAAGAAGACGAAAATGATGAAATCGTAAAACTCCAGCGCGCCGCCGAGAGCCGCGAGCGTGAGCGTTTTGTAGTCCTGACGATTCAGAGGCCGGGTGTAATGTGACATAGCGAACCTTTTACCAGCGGTGTTGATTTAGTTTTACAGTAATCGTAAAGAAAAAATGACTATACCGTAAATAAATTAACACGCCATTGAGGCTGTAGCTTATGTCACAAACGCATTCATTTCAGGATAATGTTTCGCGACGTGCGCTTTTCGGGCGAAAAGCTGCTACCACTTGCGGATCGGTCTCGACGTAAGGGCCGTCAAGCAGCTGTATACAATACGGTACACTGGCAAAAATCCCCGCCACCACCACTTTGCCATCTTCGGCTTTTACACCTTCCAGCGTCTCTTTGATCGACTTCGGCTGGCCCGGCAGATTGAGGAGCAGCGCCTGTTTGCGGATAACCCCCACCTGGCGCGACAGGATCGCCGTCGGCACAAAGTGCAGGCTTATCTGACGCATCTGCTCGCCGAAACCAGGCATTTCGCGATCGGCTACCGCCATTGTCGCATCAGGCGTGACATCGCGACGCGCCGGGCCTGTTCCGCCGGTGGTCAGCACCAGATGGCAGCTCATTTCGTCCACCAGCTCGCACAGGGTTTGCTCGATTATCGGCTGTTCATCCGGGATCAGACGGGTTTGCAGTTCAAAAGGTGTGGTGAGCGCGGCTGCCAGCCACTCTTCCAGAGCCGGGATGCCTTTATCGGCATAAACGCCGCTGGACGCGCGGTCAGAAATCGACACTAAGCCGATGCGTAAGGTATTCATATCTATTCCCTTCATAACAATACTGATTAAGAGGAATGATACACGCAGAGGGGGAAATCAGACAGGGGACGAACGAAGTAACATGGCCGGACAAACGCCCGGCCATGAAGAATGATTACAGCAGATCGCCGATCATTTTTTCCAGTTTTTCCTGGTCAACAGCAAACTTACGGATACCGTCCGCCAGTTTGTCTACCGCCATTGGATCCTGGTTGTGCTGCCACAGGAACTGGGATTCAGTGATGCGTTCTGGACGCGCTTTCACTTCGCCGGTGTAGCTCAGTTTACGCTCCAGTGCGCCTTCGCTCTCTGCCAGCTCTTTCAGCAGCGCAGGGGCGATGGTCAGACGGTCACAGCCAGCCAGCTCGATGATTTCACCGACGTTACGGAAGCTTGCGCCCATGACGACAGTCTCATAACCGTGCTGTTTGTAGTATTCGTAGATTTCAGTCACAGAAACCACGCCTGGATCTTCTGATGCTGCGTACTCTTTCTTGTCGGTGTTGGCTTTGTACCAGTCCAGAATACGGCCCACAAACGGAGAAATCAGGTACACGCCTGCTTCTGCACACGCACGCGCCTGAGCGAAGGAGAACAGCAGAGTCAGGTTACAGTTGATGCCTTCTTTTTCCAGCTGTTCTGCAGCGCGGATGCCCTGCCAGGTGGAAGCCAGTTTGATCAGAATACGATCGTTGCTGATGCCCGCATCGTTATACAGTTTGATCAGGTGCTTGGCTTTAGCGATAGACGCTTCGGTGTCGTAGGACAGACGCGCGTCAACTTCGGTAGAAATACGACCCGGAACCAGTTTCAGGATTTCCAGACCGATATTCACAGCCAGTTTGTCAGTTGCATCCACAACCTGCTGCGCACGATCGTTGCTCTGGCTTTTCGCCCAGGTCACAGCTTCGTCGATCAGTTTGCGGTACTCAGGGATCTGCGCGGCGTTAAGAATCAGAGAAGGGTTAGTTGTGGCATCCTGCGGCTGGTACAACTTCATTGCCGCGATATCTCCGGTGTCAGCTACGACAGTGGTGAACTGACGAAGGGAGGTCAATTTATCCGTCATGATAGTGTTTCTCTTTTAACGTGCCCTGGATAATTCACGCTACCGACAGCCTGCCAGCAGCGGAAAAATGACAGGTTTACTTGTTAGGGGGATGTAACCGGTCTGCCCTGATGATAACACGACGGAATGACAGCGCAACCGCAGACAGTGCGCTTACTGATAGTATGGTAAACTCGAAATATTAACAGCCTGCTAATTAACAGCGTGCTCATTCAGCGTTACCGCGTATCTATTCAGTGGCATCAACAAGAGGGACGTTAATGCCTGATTTCTTCGCTTTTATTAATGAAGTCCTGTGGGGCTCAGTAATGATCTATTTATTACTGGGGGCCGGAATTTGGTTTACCGTCCGCAGCGGTTTTATTCAATTTCGCTATATTCGCCAGTTTGGCAAAAGTCTTAAAAACAGCGTCAGCCCACAGCCCGGTGGATTAACCTCCTTTCAGGCGCTTTGCACCAGCCTTGCCGCGCGCGTCGGCAGTGGGAATTTAGCCGGTGTCGCGCTTGCCATCAGCGCGGGCGGTCCTGGCGCGGTGTTCTGGATGTGGGTTACGGCCATGATTGGTATGGCGACCTCCTTTGCTGAGTGCTCATTGGCACAACTCTACAAAGAGCGCGATAAAAACGGTCAGTTTCGCGGCGGCCCGGCCTGGTATATGTCCCGAGGCCTTGGAATGCGCTGGATGGGCGTCCTGTTTTCAATCTTCCTTCTCGTGGCTTATGGCCTCATTTTTAACACCGTGCAAGCCAACTCAGTGGCCCACGCGCTGCGCTATGCGTTCGACTTCCCTGAATGGATAACAGGCGTTTCCCTTGCCGTACTCACACTCTTAGTCATCGTGACCGGAATCAGAGGCGTTGCACGCCTGATGCAGTGGATGGTTCCGGTGATGGCGCTGCTGTGGGTGATCGCCAGCCTCGTGGTGACGGCCATGCATATTGAACAGGTTCCGGCGGTGATTGCCGCAATATTTAAAGCCGCATTTGGCTGGCAAGAGGCCGCAGCAGGCGCGCTGGGATACACCGTCAGCCAGGCGCTGACGGCGGGCTTTCAGCGCGGCATGTTCTCGAATGAAGCAGGAATGGGCTCCACGCCGAATGCCGCAGCGGCAGCGGCATCATGGCCCCCGCATCCGGCAGCGCAGGGGATCGTGCAGATGATCGGGGTGTTTACCGATACCATCATCATCTGTTCGGCCAGCGCAATGATTGTTCTGCTGGCAGGGCCTGTCGCTCATACGTCGAGCACCGCAGGCATCCAGCTTGTTCAGCAGGCGCTGGTCAATTTGTCCGGCACCTGGGGCGCGGGATTTGTCTCGCTGATTGTCATGCTGTTTGCCTTCAGCTCTATCGTCGCCAATTACATTTATGCCGAAAACAATCTGATATTCCTGCGTCTCGATTCGCGTAAAACGCTGTGGTTTTTGCGCATTGGTATCGCGGGAATGGTGCTGATCGGCTCGGTGATGAGCCTGCCATTGGTCTGGCAACTGGCGGATGTGATTATGGCGCTGATGGCCATTACCAACCTGACGGCAATTTTGCTGCTGTCGCCGGTGGTGACGCTCATCGCCCGCGACTATTTGCGCCAGCGCAAGCTCGGGGTTCAGCCAGTGTTTGACGCCACCCGTTATCCGGAAATTGAGTCACAAATTGCGCCGGGAAGTTGGGATGATTTGCCACGTCAATAACAGCCATCGATCTCATCAGGCCATTTTTTTGCTAAAGTCGCACTAAATTTCCTGCAAGGACTGGATATGCTGATTCTGATTTCACCTGCAAAAACGCTCGATTTCCAGAGCCCGCTCGCCACCGAGCGCTATACCCAGCCCGAACTGCTGGACCATTCACAGCAGCTGATCCGTGAGGCGCGTAAACTTTCCGCCCCGCAGATCGGCAAGCTGATGAGCATCAGCGACAAACTGGCCGATCTCAACGCCACCCGCTTCCACGACTGGCACCCGGACTTCACGCCGAAAAATGCCCGTCAGGCGATCCTCGCGTTTAAAGGCGATGTTTACACCGGATTACAGGCCGAAGAGTTCAGCGAAGCCGATTTCGATTTTGCCCAGCAGCATTTGCGCATGCTTTCAGGTTTATACGGCGTGCTGCGCCCGCTGGATCTGATGCAGCCGTATCGCCTGGAGATGGGTATCCGTCTGGAAAACGCCAAAGGCAAAGATCTTTACCACTTCTGGGGCGATATCATCACCGAGAAACTGAACGACGCGCTGAAAGCGCAGGGCGATAACATCGTCATCAACCTGGCGTCCGACGAATACTACAAATCCGTGAAGCCGAAAAAGCTCAACGCGGAAGTCATCAAGCCGGTATTTTTGGATGAGAAGAACGGCAAGTTTAAAGTGATCAGCTTCTACGCCAAAAAAGCGCGTGGGCTGATGAGCCGCTACATCATTGAGAACCGCCTGACGAAGCCAGAGCAGTTGACCCAATTTAACACTGACGGGTATGTCTTTGACGGCGAAGCGTCAGGGAAAGGCGAGCTGGTGTTTAAGCGGCACGAGCAGTAATTTCCCCGGTGGCGCTACGCTTACGTAGGCCTGATAAGCGCAGCGCCATCAGGCGTTGTTAATGATGCTTCCAGTCCGGTCCACGCCCATGATCGTCATGTTTATCGCCGTGACGATTGTCATGGTGGTCGCGATGATCGTCATGCTGGTGCCAGCGGTTGTCGCGCCACTCGTAATGCGATTTCCACCAGTCATGATCGCGCCAGCGACCGCCATCCCAGTAGTGTCCACTTCTGTCCTGATCGCCAATCTGTAATTTTACCGCCGGAATCAGGGTGATTTCTCCGGCGTGTACCAGCGTGGGAGCGACCAGCATCAGTGAAAGTGCGAGTAGTGCAGGTTTCAATTTAGACATAGGTTACTCCTTTTCATTCTTGCCCAACGTGGGCCGATGGAAGGAGATTACGTGAGGGAAGTCGGGGATGTTATTCTCTGCAATCCTAATCTGTAAGTAACCGCATTTATTGGGAATTTCTACTTATTCCCTGCATTTTTCCTCCATAATTTCTTCACAAAAAAGCCGGGTGGCGGCTTCGCCTTACCCGGCCTACAGTGTGAATTTTGTCGGTCGGGTAAGGCGAAGCCGACACCCGACACAATAATTAACCGCGCGTCATCATCAACTGACGCAACGCCGCAAAATCTGCCGGCAGGTTGTGGGACAGCAGCGGCAGGTCAGCGCGATCGGCCAACTCTTTTGGCAGTGGCAGCGATTCACCCAGAATCTCATCCACACTCTCTTTGAACTTCGCCGGATGCGCCGTTCCGAGGAACAGCCCGTACTCGCCCGGATTAAGCTGGTCACGCAGCGCACGATAGGCAATCGCGGCATGCGGCTCAGAGGTATACCCCACCGCTTTCAGCTCGCGCATCGTCTCTTTGGTGGTGTCATCACTCACTGCCGCATAGCCCAGATCGCCCAGACGCCAGATCTTACGGCGGAACAGTTCTTCCACGCGCGGCCAGTTGTTCGGCTGGCTAACGTCCATCGCGTTTGACAGCGTCGCCTGGGTCGCGTTTGGCGTCCATTTCCCGTCTTTCAGGAAACGTGGAACCGTGTCGTTGGCGTTAGTCGCAGCGATAAAACGTTTCACCGGCAGGCCGAGAGATTTCGCCAGCAGACCAGCGGTCAAATCACCGAAGTTACCGCTTGGCACTGAGACAACCAGTTGATTACGCGCTTCCTGCGGCAGTTGTGCCACCGCTTCGAAGTAGTAGCAAATCTGTGCCAGCAGACGGCTGATGTTAATCGAGTTTGCCGAGTTCAGCCCCAGCGCTACTTTCAGTTCTTCGTCGTCGAAAGCCTTTTTCACCAGCGCCTGGCAGGCATCAAAGTCGCCGTCGATGGCGACGGTTTCAATATTGCCACCCAGCGTGCAGAACAGTTTTTCCTGCAGCGGGCTGATTTTCCCCTGCGGATAAAGAATGATTACGCGGACGTTTTTCAGCCCGTAAAACGCATGAGCTACCGCCGCGCCGGTATCACCCGACGTGGCAGTCAGAATCGTAACCGGTTTGTCGCCGCTGATGTGGGTCAGCATCTGCGCCATAAAGCGCCCGCCGAAATCTTTAAACGCCAAAGTTGGACCGTGGAACAGCTCCAGACAGCCGATATCCGGC
This sequence comes from Lelliottia jeotgali, assembly GCF_016771845.1. Taxonomy (NCBI): domain Bacteria; kingdom Pseudomonadati; phylum Pseudomonadota; class Gammaproteobacteria; order Enterobacterales; family Enterobacteriaceae; genus Lelliottia; species Lelliottia jeotgali. Next base: position 211,369 of record NZ_JAENMQ010000002.1, read on the forward strand.
TCAACGGATTTCACCGGTGCCGGGAAGGCAAAGGCGCTACGCACGCGTTCTTCCAGCAGCTCGTGTGGAATTTCATCGCCAATGAAGGCAGACAGGATTTTCGCGCTGCGGCTGACAAAATCCTGCTTCAGCATTTCGTCTATTTCAGTGAGGCTAAATTCGGGCAAATCGTGCGGAAAAAACAGCCCCTGATTTTTACCCAGCCCCTGAGTCACGGCCTGCGCGAAGCTCACCTGCTCGTTATGATCTTTAAGATTGTAGAGTTTCATCGTTTATCCCAGTACTCGTGCGCCGGCCGTGTCCAGACGGCAAATATGAACAAAGCCTTCCTGATTTTGCAGGTAGTTTTTCGACAACCAGTCCGCTACGCGCTGCGCGGTATCTGGCTTATCGCATAATGCGAACAGCGTCGGACCGGAGCCCGAAATGCCGCACGCCTGCGCGCCGATATCCATCGACGCCTGACGCGCTTCATTGAAGCCCGGCAGCAGTTTGGTGCGGTAAGGTTCGGCAATCACATCTTTCATCAGCTTCGCGGCAAGCGCTGGCTGACGGGTGTAGCAGGCGTGAATAAAGCCCGCCAGATGGCGACCATGCGCGATACAGTCCTGACGGCGATACTGCGCAGGCAGGATCGCGCGCGCTTCGGCAGTCGAGACTTTAATCCCCGGATACGCCAGCACCCACAACCACTCATCAAAGCCTGGCACCTGCTGGCTGATAATGCCGTTCTCTTCGATCATCAGCTGCATGCCGCCGAGGAAGCACGGCGCGACGTTATCGTAGTGAATGCTGCCAGAGATGCGCCCTTCCAGCTCGCCCATCAGCGACAACAGGCGGGTATTATTCAGCGGTTTACCACAGTGTTCGTTCATCGCCACCAGCGCGGCGACGACGGAACAGGCGCTAGAGCCGAGGCCCGAGCCAATCGGCATACTTTTTTCGAGGGTCATGGCAACCGGCACGTTTTTGCCGATCTCCTGACAGAAGCGCTCCCAGCACTGATAAACAATATTTTCGCGCGGTTCTGGCGGCAACTTACTGGCAAAGCGGCCAATATTATTGAGGCTGAAACTGTCCGCCGCTTCGACGGTGACGGTATCACCCAGCAAAGAACCGTCGAGAGGCGTAACCGCCGCACCCAGCACATCAAATCCGACGCTCATATTGGCGCTGGAAGCCGGGGCATAAACTTTCACCATGTTAAACTCCTAACTTCCATGACAGGGTACGCAGCAGATCGGCAAACACGCCAGCCGCTGTCACATCATTCCCTGCGCCGTAACCGCGTAACACCAACGGCAATGGCTGATAATAATGGCTGTAAAACGCCAGAGCGTTTTCGCCGTTTTTCACTTTAAAGAGCGGATCGTTCCCGTCCACTTCGGCAATCTTCACGCGGCACACGCCGTCGTCTTCAATGTTGCCAACATAGCGCAATACTTTGCCTTCATCACGGGCTTTCGCCACGCGCGCCGCAAAGTCATCGTCAAGATGCGGCAAGCGTTCCATAAACGTGGCGACATCACCGTTGTCATCAAAACTCGCAGGCAACACTGGCTCGATAACAATATCGGACAGCTCCAGCTCGCGGCCAGTTTCACGGGCGAGAATCAATAGCTTGCGCGCCACGTCCATCCCGGAGAGATCGTCACGTGGGTCCGGCTCGGTATAGCCCAGCTCTCGCGCCGCGCGGGTGGCTTCAGAAAGACTCATCCCTTCATCCAGCTTGCCGAAAATGAACGACAGCGATCCGGAAAGAATGCCGGAGAATTTCTGCAGTTCGTCACCCGCATTGAGCAGGTTTTGCAGGTTCTCAATCACCGGCAGGCCTGCACCGACGTTAGTATCGTACAGAAACTTGCGACGTGACTTGCTGGCGGCGGTACGCAGCTGATGGTAGTAATCCATCGACGAGGTATTGGCCTTTTTGTTCGGCGTTACCACGTGGAAGCCTTCACGCAGGAAGTCAGCATACTGGTCTGCTACGGCCTGGTTTGAGGTGCAGTCCACAATCACCGGATTCAGCAGGTGATACTCCTTAGCCAGGCGAATCAGTCGGCCAAGATTAAACGGCTCTTTGGCCTGCGCCAGCTCGTCCTGCCAGCTTTCAAGATTAAGGCCATGCACGTTGGTCAGCAGTGCTTTAGAGTTCGCCACGCCGCACACGCGCAAATCGATATGTTTGTTCTTCAGCCAGCCTTGCTGACGCTTCACCTGCTCCAGCAACGCCCCGCCGACACCGCCGACGCCAATCACAAACACTTCGATCACCTGATCGGTGTTGAACAGCATCTGGTGCGTTACGCGCACACCGGTTGTTGCATCGTCATTGCTCACGACAACGGAAATGGAGCGCTCGGAAGAACCCTGAGCAATGGCCACGATATTGATGTTGGCACGCGCCAGGGCAGCAAAGAATTTGGCAGAGATCCCGCGCAGAGTGCGCATTCCATCGCCGACAACCGAGATAACCGCCAGACGCTCCTGGATAGACAGCGGTTCCAGCAGCTCTTCTTTCAGCTCCAGATAGAACTCTTCTTCCAGAGCACGACGCGCACGGGCGCAATCGGCCTGCGGCACGCAGAAGCTGATACTGTATTCAGAAGAGGACTGCGTAATGAGCACAACGGAAATACCGTTGCGGGACATGGCAGCAAAGACGCGCGCGGCCATGCCGACCATGCCTTTCATGCCCGGTCCGGAGACGCTGAACATCGCCATGTTGTTCAGATTAGAGATACCTTTTACCGGCAAATCGTCTTCGTCATGACTGGCGCCAATCAGAGTGCCCGGTGCCTGCGGATTACCGGTGTTTTTGATAAGACAGGGGATCTGGAACTGAGCAATCGGAGAGATGGTGCGCGGGTGGAGAACTTTCGCGCCGAAATACGACAGCTCCATCGCTTCCTGATAAGACATCGATTTCAACAGCCTTGCGTCCGGTACCTGGCGCGGATCGCAGGTATACACGCCGTCAACGTCGGTCCAGATTTCGCAACAATCAGCGCGTAAACAGGCAGCCAGCACGGCGGCGGAGTAGTCAGAACCGTTACGGCCCAGCACCACGAGTTCGCCTTTCTCATTCCCGGCGGTAAAGCCCGCCATCAAAATCATATTCTCAGACGGGATTTTACTGGCCGCGATGCGGCGCGTGGATTCAGCGATATCGACGGTAGATTCGAGGTAATGCCCAACGGCCAATAGCTTTTCGACCGGGTCGATCACCGAGACAGCGTGACCGCGCGCTTCCAGCAGCCCCGCCATGATGGCGATGGACAGTTTTTCACCGCGGCAAATCAGCGCCGCGTTGATGCTGTCCGGGCATTGGCCCAGCAGGCTGATGCCGTGCAGAACGTGTTTGATCTGGGCGAACTCTTGCTCCACAAAGGCCTTGAGCTGAGCGTGCGGGAAACCCGGCTGGATATCGGCCAGTCCCTGAAGCAGTTCTGCAAAAATACGCTCGGCATCGCTGATGTTCACAACGGCATCCTGACCACCGATGGTTTTCTCAATCATCGCTACCAGGTGGTTCGTAATTTTCGCCGGAGCAGAAAGCACGGTAGCCACCTGCCCCTGCCTGGCGTTGCTTTCCAGGATATCGGCAACGCGCAGAAAACGTTCTGCGTTTGCCACTGATGTACCGCCGAACTTCAAGACTCGCATGGTTTACCTCGTGATCTTTGGTCGAAAAAAAAGCCCGCACTGTTCAGGTGCGGGCTTTTTTCTGTTTTTCCTGTTACGCGTCAGCCCGCATCGTTACCTGTGGTAATGATGATGGTTGTTGTAATGGTGGTGGTGCTAACGCGATTCATGGATGTTGTGTGCTCTGTGTTGTTTTCTGTCTGTCCTGTATCCTTTTAGGGTTAAAGTATCCGGCACCTTAAGTCAATGAATTTTTACTTTGATCACAATTTGTAACCCTTTCACGACCCGCTGCTTGCGGTTTTATTTTTAACCGCATACCACCAGTTGCAACCCTTATACACAGACAGTTAATCCATACGAAAAACAAATGTCAGATTTTTATTCTGCCAATTTTTTTTCAATATCATGCAGCAATCGGTGCAACATTGCGGTGTCGCGCTGTTCAAGCAGCCCGAGGCGCTGGTGCAACCAGTCGACCATTTTCCGATCGTTATCCACGCCCAGCTGTGCCAAAAGCGATTGTGTCCGTTCACGTAACGCGCGCAGCTGGTGTTCATCTACGCTATCTGCGGAAGGTGTGGGAATTTGTATTAAGGATGCTAATTGATAGCAATAGACCATCACCGCCTGGCCCAAATTGAGCGACGGGTAATCCGCGACCATCGGTACGCCCGTTAGCACGTCTGCCAGCTCCAGCTCTTCATTGGTCAGACCCGAATCTTCACGACCAAACACCAGCGCGGTCTTCGTCGCCCACGTACTTTTTTCTTCGAGAATAGGCACCAGTTCTGTCGGTGTCGCGTAGTAATGGAACTTCGCCCGGCTGCGTGCCGTGGTCGCAACGGTGAACGAAATATCGTGCAGCGCGTCGGCAAGCGTCGCGTAAGTGGTTATGTTGTCGAGAATTTCCCCCGATCCATGCGCCACCCAGCGAGTGGAGGGTTCGAGGTGCGCCTCACTGGCCACGATACGCAAATCGGTGAATCCCATCGTCTTCATCGCGCGCGCAGCGGCGCCAATATTTTCTGCTCTTGCTGGCGATACCAGCACTATCGATAAGTGCATTTATGCTCTCTTTTTAATCAGTTAGCGCGCTAAAGTGTGATGCAGCTCAACATATTACGCAGCGCGAATTTACAAAATTGCAACACAAATCACCGAAATAGCGTTTCACCACAAATTAAAAGCGCTAAACTGTTCCGTGACTGAACTATTGATTCAAATGTTAACAGACAGTCGTTATCCATATGTTTATTAATGATAATACTCGTAATGATTGGTTTTTCGAATTGGATTCGCGTTGTTTATTAATCAATAGCTGCAACTAGTTGGTTTATTGAAAATTTGTGACAAAGGCTAGCAATCCGATACGATGATTTCATCAAACTGTTAACGTGCTACAATTGAACTTGATATATGTCAACGAAGCGTAGTTTTATTGGGTGTCTGGTGTCACTTAGCCTGTTATGTTGCTGTTAAAATGGTTAGGATGACAGCCGTTTTTGACACTGTCGGGTCCTGAGGGAAAGTGCCCACGACCAAGCTAATGATGTTGTTGACGTTGATGGAAAGTGCATCAAGAACGCAATTACGTACTTTAGTCACGTTAGGCCGATCATGTTAATTTGCGACATGCATCAGGCAGGTCAGGGACTTTTGTACTTCCTGTTTCGATTTAGTTGGCAATTTAGGTAGCAAACATGCAGACCCCGCACATTCTTATCGTTGAAGACGAGTTGGTAACACGCAACACGTTAAAGAGCATTTTCGAAGCAGAAGGCTACGATGTCTTTGAAGCGACCGATGGCGCAGAGATGCATCAGATCCTTTCTGAAAATGATATCAATCTGGTCATCATGGACATCAATCTGCCAGGAAAAAACGGCCTTCTTCTGGCACGCGAACTGCGTGAACAGGCGAACGTCGCATTAATGTTCCTGACAGGCCGTGATAACGAAGTGGATAAAATTCTTGGCCTGGAAATCGGCGCTGATGATTACATCACCAAGCCGTTTAATCCTCGCGAGTTAACCATTCGTGCACGCAATCTGCTGTCCCGTACCATGAATCTGGGCACGGTGAGCGAAGAGCGTCGTAGCGTCGACAGCTACAAATTCAACGGCTGGGAACTTGATATCAATAGCCGCTCGCTGGTGAGCCCGAACGGCGAACAGTACAAGCTGCCGCGCAGTGAATTCCGCGCCATGCTGCACTTCTGCGAAAATCCGGGCAAAATTCAGTCCCGTGCAGAGCTGCTGAAGAAAATGACCGGTCGCGAGCTGAAGCCGCACGACCGTACTGTTGACGTGACGATCCGTCGCATTCGTAAACACTTCGAATCTACGCCGGATACGCCAGAAATCATCGCCACTATCCACGGCGAAGGTTATCGTTTCTGCGGCGACCTGCAGGAGTAATCCCGCACGCCACGCAGTAAAAACGGCGCTTTACGCGCCGTTTTTTTATTTCCAAATCCGTAATGAATCGTCGTCCCCTTCCCCTTTCGGCACACTTTGCTTAACCTGTGAAAGCGAGTACCAGTCAAAGTGGCGCGTCAGATACATCACCGCAAACAGCGCTATCGCCAGCACGCCGGACCCCAGCAGCAACGCGCTATCCTCAGATCGCAGCAAACACCACATCACGCCATCCAGCCCCAGCAACGCCACCACAAACACCGCACTGCGCTTCCAGCCCTTAAGCACCGCATGAAGATAAACACCGTTCATCATCGCCCCGACCAAGCTTGCGATAATCCATGCAGCCGTAAAGCCCACGTGCTCAGAGAGCGCCAGCAGTACCAGGTAAAAGAGCACCAGTGACAACCCCACCAGCAGATACTGCATCGGGTGCAGGCGAAGGTGAGTGATAGTTTCGTAGACAAAGAAAGCCATAAACGTCAGAGCAATCAGCAAAATGGCATATTTAATCGCCCGGTCAGTTAGCTGATACTGATCGGCTGGCGTCGCCACGGTGACGCTAAATGCGGGAACGGTACGAAACTCTGGCGGTTCGATAGCGCTAAACTGGCTTTCAAGATTGTTGGCAAACCAGCTGCTCTGCCAGTGCGCTTCAAAGCCTGACGCGCTGATTTCACGTTTAGACGGCAAGTAATCGCCCATAAAACCCGGATGCGGCCAGTTACTGCGCAGGGTTAACTCACTATTTCGCCCCACTGGCACGACGGAGAAACTTCCCGTTCCGTTGAGATTCAACGACATCTCAAGGTCCACACTTTTCGCATTGAGCATCTCCCACGTCAGAGGAATGTGGACCCCCGCCTGTTGCCCAGAAATACCTGAACCCGGTTCGACCGTCAGCGTTTCATCGTTAACGTTAGATACTTTCACTGCGCCAATCCCACGCGCATCGCCCACGCCGACAGCGATAAACGGCTGCCCCAGAGAGAGCGTTTCGCCTTTTAGCGCGTCCAGCTTGTCGGTATTGAATTGCGCCTTCAGTTTGAGATCGGTGCTCCAGATTTGCCCGTCGTAGATCCCGATGCTTCGGGACTCTACCCGTTGATTACCGTCAATCACCAGCGATTCAGGCAGCAAAAAATGCAGGAAACTGCGCTTATGCTCAACCCTCACGTTATCTTCGAACTTGTAATAAATTTCCGTGACCGGAATGGCGATTAGCGGGCCGGTGAGCTGCTGCGGCCCACTGGTGCTTTGACGCAGCGTATCCTCAACGTCATCGCGATAGCTAGCGCGCTCAGAAATCAGGTTACTCACCATAAACAGGGGAACTAACAGCAGCAGGATGCACCCCATCAGGGTGCTTACTTTCCAGAACAGTGGGGATTTTTTCATTGCCTTCTCCTTATTTGATGGAGAGAGCGTAACGCGGCTATGTGCGCTGAATTTGAAGCTATGTGAAGGGACGGTGAAGTCTCAGAATCGCTTCAACACCGCCCTCTTCGCGGTTTTGAAGCTGGATTTCACCATGATGCAAACGCGCTACCTCCTGCACAAACGCTAGCCCGAGGCCGCTGCTTTTCAGGCCCGTCTCGCGGGGAAGTGAATAAAAGCGCTCAAAGATGCGTGATTGCGCGTAATCAGGAATCCCGCTGCCGTTGTCCGTCACCTTTAACAAGGTCTGTTTCTGCGTCTCTTCAGCGCTGAGAATAATGCTCCCGCCTGTGGGGGTGAAATCGATGGCGTTATCGAGCAAATTGCCGAGCGCCTGCTCCAGCAGATCCGCATCGCCATTAACCGTTAACGCTGCGCCGTTGCCTGTCAGCGTGATGTTCTTCACCGCCAGCTGCATAGAACGGGCATCACTGATGCGCGTGAACAGCGCATCAATACTCACGGGAGTCGGTATAATCTCCACGCGGTTTTCCAGCTTAGCCTGCTCAAGCAGTTTTTCGACCAGTGACTGCATCCGCGCATTCTGCACCAGAATATTATCAACAAACCGCGCAGCCACCTGCGGCGGCGGCTGTTCTGCTAAGATCTCCGCCGCACCGCGAATCGCCGCCAGCGGGCTTTTCAGCTCATGAGTCAGGGCGTGAACGTAGTGCTCTATGTAATTTTTGCCTTCAAGGCGAATACGCATGTTTTCCAGCGCCTGTGCCAGTTTGCGCAATTCGCTGCTGCCGGGATCGGGCAACGGCAGCGGTGTATCCTGGGTCACCGAATCGGCATAGCGTGATAAAGAGCTGATTGAGCGGTTAATCCACCAGGCCACAACCAGCCCGATCAACAGGGCAATACCCAGCAACGCTCCACCCGCCCAGAGAATGCGCCGTTCGCTACGGTGGATGACCGGGGCCATCGCGCTATTCGGTTTTCCTACCGACAGGACGCCAATTATTTTTCCCTGATCAACAATCGGGGCCGCCACGTACATCACGGTACTTTCTGGATCGCTGGGATCGTCCTGGGTGCTGCGTGCGCCGTACTGCCCGCGAAGAGTCAGCCAGACATCGTTCCAGCGCGAGTAATCTTCGCCCAGGCCTTTCCCGGTCGAATCAAAAACCACGCGGCCCTGCGCGTCAGTCATGTAAACATGATATTCGTTGCGAACCTTGTGAATACCGCCAATGTTGGCACGGAACGGGCGCTGATGCAGTTGCGAAAAAGCCTGCGCCAGCCGACCGTTTTGCGCAGCACCGGTGAGGAGATCGTCGCGTCCCACTTCCGCCAACAAGGTGGCGGTATCGATAAGCGTCCCTTCGGTGGCCCGGCGCACGCCGGGTTTAACCTCCTGCACAAAGATCGACAGCACGAACCACGCAGCGATGGCCACAATCAGAAAATAACCCAGCAGCAGACGCATTCCGATGCGCATTACACCAGCCCCAGGCTGTAGCCCAAACCGCGATGGGTGCTGATCGGCGAAAGATCCGCATTCACCGCGCGCAGTTTGGCGCGCAGGGTTTTGATATGGGTATCGACGGTTCGGTCAAAGCTGTCGCCGTCCTCGCCCCAGACTTTGTCCATCAACTGCTGGCGCGAGAAAACGCGGCCCGGTGCGTGAAGCAGGGTTTTGAGCAACAAAAATTCGTAGCGCGTCAGAATGAGCGGCTCGCCGCACCAGTTGATCTGCGCCGCTGGATCATTGAGTTCAAAATGTCCAATGCGCACGATTGCTGAAGGCAGCGTGGATTTCTGCATCCGCCGCAAAATGGTCCGTACGCGGGCGCAGACTTCGCGGGGTGAAAACGGCTTAGCAACATAATCATCCGCTCCCATTTCCAGGCCCAACAGCTTATCCACTTCATCGCTGCGGGCCGTGAGAAACAGCACCGGCAGCGAGGGATGTTGCGTCAGCAGCTGGCGGCACAACTCAAACCCGCTGATATCAGGCAAACCGACATCAAGGATCGCCAGCGCCGGGGCCTGGCGACGCGCCTCTTCGAGCGCAGGCAGCCCGCGCTCGAAGGCTTTCACCGCAAACCCTTCCTGCGACAGCATATAGATCAGCGTCTCAGCGATACTGATTTCGTCTTCCACCAGCCAAATCAACGGTTGCTGCATTGTCTGTCCCTGAATTAGCGCCACGGCATAATAGGCACCGCGCTCAGTGCGTTTTTCGGCGATCCTTCGACCACTTTATCGGAGTAGGCGAGGTACGCTAAGGTGTTGCGTTTCGCATCATAAAAACGCACGACCTGCAGTTTTTTGAACACCAGCGATGTCCGTTTCTGGAACACCACATCGCCCTGCGCTTTGCCGTTTTTGATTTTATCGCTCAGTTCAACCGGCCCGACCTGCTGGCAGGAAATCGCCGCATCGGCCGTATCTTCTGCCAGCCCCAACCCACCTTTAATCCCACCCGTTTTCGCGCGGCTGATATAGCAGGTCACGTTCTTCACATCCGGATCGTCAAAGGCTTCGACCACAATTTTATGGTCCGGGCCAAACATCTTAAACACGGTATCGACGGAGCCAACTTGTTCAGCAAACGCCGTCCGGCCAACCAACAGCATCAGAGCAGTGAAGATCAATGTCTTGTATTTCATATTGTTACCATTCTTTAAAATTACGTTGGGCAATTATTCAACAAACAGAATAAAAATGTAGCAAGATCACAGGATTAGCAATTTGATGCCCATAATGTGCGGCAAAAAGCATTTATGCGCAAAAAAAACACTGAATGCTAAAACATCAAAAAATGCTATTATCCGCTACCCTGTTATCAGGCACCTGCTGTTTTAAGGATGAGGATAGTATATGGATCAGGCTGGAATTATTCGCGATCTGCTTACCTGGCTGGAAGGTCATCTTGACCAGCCTTTGTCACTGGATAATGTGGCGGCAAAAGCAGGCTATTCCAAGTGGCATTTGCAAAGGATGTTCAAGGATGTCACCGGTCATGCCATCGGTGCCTATATTCGCGCTCGTCGCCTGTCAAAATCGGCTGTGGCACTGCGCCTGACCGCGCGCCCGATTCTGGATATTGCCCTGCAATACCGTTTTGATTCTCAGCAGACGTTCACTCGCGCCTTCAAAAAACAGTTCTCTCTGACACCTGCGCTCTATCGCCGTTCTCCCGACTGGAGCTCATTCGGCATGCGTCCACCGCTGCGTCTGGGCGAATTCGCGATGCCAAAATACGAATTCCTCGACCTGCCAGAAACGCACCTGATCGGCACCACGCAAAGCTATACGTGTTCACTGGAACAGATTTCAGAATTCCGCCATCAGATGCGAACCCAGTTCTGGCGCGATTTCCTCAGCCACGCCCCGGCGCTTCCGCCGCTGCTATATGGTTTGAACGAGACGCACCCAAGCCAGGAAAAAGACGACGAGCAGGAAGTGTTTTATACCACCGCGCTCACGCCAGAGATGGCCAACGGCTATATTCAGGGCTCGAAACCGGTGGTGCTGGAAGGCGGCGAATACGTCATGTTCAACTATGAAGGGCTGGGCACTGGCGTGCAGGAATTCATCCTGACCGTTTACGGAACCTGTATGCCGATGCTGAATCTGAACCGCCGCAAAGGTCAGGACATTGAGCGCTACTATCCGGCCAGCGATGCAAAACCGGAAGTAGGCCCAATCAATCTGCGGATGGAATACTTGATTCCTGTGCGCCGCTAGCGCTGCAGCTCATCCAGCGCAGGGGCATCCAGATGCGATATGTCCCCTGCCATTTCCACCACCCAACCGGACGCCAGCCACGGGCTTTCCTGATAATCGATGCGGGAAATAGAGCAGTTGCGCAGACGCAAACGGCGTTCCGCATAGGCCGGTAATCCGAGAATAGTGCTCACCAGACAACCCAGCGCAATACCGTGGCTAACAAGCAGCGGGCGGCTGCCGGCCGGCAATTTGAGGCAATCCGCCAGCGCCGCCTGAACGCGCACGCTCAGTTCCTGCATGGATTCGCCTTCAGGAATACGGCCATCTTCCGTACCGTTGACCAGCGTGCGGCGCCAGCCCTCTTCCTGTTCTGTCAGTGTATCCACATGACGTTTTTCCAGCACGCCCATATCCAATTCGCGCAGGCGAGGATCGAGGATAATGTCGCACCCGCAGGCCTCGGCGATAATGCGCGCCGTTTGCTGCGTGCGACCCAGGTCGCTGGAGATAATGTGCGTGATGCCTAACGTTCTGGCACGTTCCGCTACCTGCCACGCTTGTTGCTCACCCTTGGCGGTGAGAGGGCTGTCGGACTGGCCTTGAATACGTCGCTCGGCGTTCCACTGCGTTTCACCGTGGCGAACAAGGTAAACCTGTAACATGTTTTTTTCCGTTATAATGCGATGAGTTTTTTTTGAATCGAGCTTAATTATGCACCAGGTTGTCTCTGCTACCACTAATCCTGCCAAAATTCAGGCAATTCTAAGGGCATTTGAAGAGATCTTCGGCGAAGGATCCTGCCATATTGACGCCGTCGGCGTCGAGAGCGGTGTTCCTGAACAGCCGTTTGGGAGCGAGGAAACGCGCGCTGGCGCACGAAATCGCGTCGTGAATGCGAAGGCCGCACGCCCTGAGGCAGATTTTTGGGTGGCTATTGAAGCAGGGATTGACGAGGGTGCCACCTTTAGCTGGGTGGTTATCGAAAGCCGCGAACAGCGTGGGGAATCGCGCTCAGCGACGCTGCCTTTACCGGCCATCATTCTGGATAAAGTGCGTGCTGGAGAAGCGCTCGGGCCGGTGATGTCTCAGTACACCGGCATTGATGAAATTGGCCGCAAAGAAGGGGCTATTGGCGTGTTTACCGCCGGAGCTTTGACGCGTTCGAGCGTATATCATCAGGCGGTGGTGTTGGCATTAAGCCCGTTTCATAACGCGGTGTACGACTGATTCCGCCGTTGTAGGCCTGATAAGCGCAGTGCCATCAGGCAACCGGCCACGCCATTGCCGGGTGGCGGCTTCGCCTTACCCGGCCTACAAAACCCAATCCATGAACCGTAGGCCTGATAAGCGCAGCGCCATCAGGCATTTTTCAGCAGCACGTCCTCAAGCCAGTGGCGCAATTCCACCGGGGCCGATTTCAGACTGTTCGAACCACGGGTAATCGTCGCAATGCCTGCGCCCAGCTCACTTTTCAGCTCACGCTGGCTCATCTCACCACGCAGCAACTCTTCGATGATACGCACACGCGTGCCCAACGCTTCACGCTCGTCGGGTGTCAGCATCAATTGCATCAGCGGTAAGTGCAGATCTTGTTCGTAGGACTGGCGAAGCAGCTCCACAAAACGAAGCCACTCCTGATTGCGCTGTTCGGCCATTGCCGATGAATAAGGGGAATGCTGGGTCATGTTATGCCGCCGTTTGTACTCTTAGACGAGTACAAGCATAACATACACTTCATCATTCCATCTGCATCTTTGTTGGCTGCGCCTGCTCACCCCGGTCACTTACTAATGTAAGCTCCCGGGGATTCACAGGCTTGCCGCCGCGATGCAACTTGAATGATTTTGTGTACGTAATTAATACTTTCTCTGCCACTCGGCGTCGCTCATCAGGGTATCTTTCTGCCCCATGAAGTAGCGATAGTAAGCGTCATACGCCAGCACATTCTTCACATAACCGCGTGTTTCAGAGAACGGAATGCTCTCGACAAACGCCACAGCGTCGATGCGCCCGGCGCTGTTGCCAAGCCAGGTACGCACGCGTCCAGGCCCTGCGTTGTAGGCCGCAGACGAGAAGATGCGGTTATTGCCGAACTGGGAATAAACATACTGCAAATAGCTGGTGCCGATATTGATGTTGGTATCCGGGTCCAGCAGCTGCGACGGGCTGCTGTAGCCTGGAATATTAAACATCTTCACCGTATGCGTGGCGGTGCCCGGCATGATTTGCATCAGGCCGCTGGCACCCACCGGTGAGCGCACTTTAGGGTTCCATGCGCTTTCCTGACGAGCAATTGCCATCGCATAGCTCTGCGGAATGTCTTTTCCGCTGGTGTAGCGATCGAACAGATCTTTATAGGCCAGCGGGAAACGCTCTTCCAGATGATCCCACAATTTACCGGCGATCGTTGCCTGAACGCTCAGATCCCACCAGCGATTATCAAAGGCATAACGCGCCAGCTGCGCTTTTTCATCGGTAGTACGGCTGGTCACCAGATTGGCCCACTCGCTGCGCGCCGTGTTGTCCATTCCCCAGTACATCAGCTCGCGTACGCGCGCCATTTCTGCCCCCTGAACCAGAGCTGAGTTGAGGTTGGTCGGAGCTTTGTCGATTTTGAGCGTGTACTCCTCGCCCAGACGCTGCGCCGCCGCCATCGGGTAGAAGCCACGCTGCTGCATCAGAGAATGGAGGATCTCTTTCGCTTCGTCATCGCGTCCGCGCTCCATCAGCAAATCGGCCTGCCAGTAGCGCCATTCATCTTTTTCTTTGGCATCCATCGGCAAGCGGGAAAGCCAGGTATTAAGACCACGGCGATCGCCAGCGCCCAGCGCCATGCGCACCCGACGTTCGACAAGCGAGGTCGAATTTGAGCGCATGATCGCGTCGTCACGCCAGCGCGCCTGTTCGTCGGTCACATCGGTGCCCATCAAACGCCATGCGACGATATCGCGCAAATCCTGAGTTTGATCATCGTTAAGCTGCTGCGCCTGAACCAGCTGCGGTATCATCAGCCGCGCATTTTCAACGTCGTCACGCGCCACGCTGGTAAAGGCCACCGCCGCCATCTGACGAGTGAAATCGGTCGCGCCCGTTGAGCGAGCAAAAGTCAGAACAGAATTCGGATCGTTGGCAAGCTGAATAACCGCCGTGGAAATGGTCTGATAATCAGAAGGCATTTGCCCTGCGAGCGTAGTCACGAGGCGCGTATTACCCGCTTTCATCGCCAGGCGAATACGTTCGAGGTAGGCCAGCGGGTCTTGCTGGCCCGACGCACGCCAGGCCCCAAACAGGGAATCACAGGCATTAGGCTGATTTTTGCCGGTGAGCCACAGCTCTTTCGCACCGTCCCAGGCTTCCTGCTGCTGGCCTGTCGCCCATTTGGCGTAATAGAAATTACACTGCGCTTCGGTGGTACCTGGTTTTTGCGGACTGAACGCCAGCAGGCCGCGCCAGTCTTCACGTCGCGCCAGTTCGTTCACAAAGCGTGACTGTAGAGTTCGAGCAGGCGGCAACGTCGGGTTGGCCTGAATAAAATTGGCGACGGTGAGCGTCGGCTGGTTCATGAGATCGTCGGTAATCTGACGGTATTCCAGATACGGGTACAGCGGATATTCTTTCAGCGTCGGCATCAGTGCCTGCACGGTATCCATCTGCTTGCTGTCCCACGCCTGCTTGATCTGCGCATAGCGGTTACGCTGTTCATCCAGTGAATCGGCATGCGCTGCGTGGCTTATCGTCATCACGCATACGCTGGCAGCCAGCAGACGCCAGACCACCTGTTTGGCTTTTTCCACAAGCTCTTCCTCAATGTGTTAAATACAGTTGCAGCGTCGTGCCACGTAAAAATGTAATGGATCTATGCTAACCAGGCATAAGGCAACGCGCCACGTCATGGACACTTTTTTACCTTTCTTGCGTGCTTTAACACTCCCGACGTTCGTGTCTGGGATTAGGCACTGAAAAAGGCTACACTTCGCAGCTGAATTCTATTTTCTTCACGATAAAAGAGGCGAAGTCCACGTGGCTCAATTCGTTTATACCATGCATCGTGTCGGCAAAGTCGTTCCGCCGAAACGCCATATTCTGAAAAATATCTCGCTGAGCTTCTTCCCGGGCGCAAAAATCGGTGTCCTGGGTCTCAACGGTGCCGGTAAGTCCACCCTGCTGCGCATCATGGCGGGCATCGATACAGACATCGAAGGTGAAGCTCGTCCACAGCCGGGCCTTAAAATCGGCTATCTGCCGCAGGAACCGAAGCTAAACCCGGAACACACCGTTCGCGAATCCGTCGAAGAAGCCGTTGCCGAAGTCGTTAACGCGCTGAAAGGTCTGGATGAGGTGTACGCGAAGTACGCTGAACCGGATGCTGACTTCGACAAACTGGCGGCGCAACAGGGTAAATTCGAAGAAATTATCCAGGCGCACGACGGTCACAACCTGAACGTCCAGCTGGAGCGTGCGGCCGATGCCCTGCGCCTGCCAGACTGGGACGCGAAAATTGAAAAACTGTCCGGTGGTGAACGCCGCCGCGTCGCGCTGTGCCGTCTGTTGCTGGAAAAGCCAGACATGCTGCTGCTCGACGAACCGACGAACCACCTGGATGCCGAATCCGTCGCCTGGCTGGAACGCTTCCTGCACGACTTCGAAGGGACCGTTGTGGCGATTACCCACGACCGTTACTTCCTCGATAATGTGGCGGGCTGGATCCTGGAGCTGGACCGTGGTGAAGGTATTCCGTGGGAAGGCAACTACTCCTCCTGGCTGGAGCAGAAAGATCAGCGTCTGGCGCAGGAAGCCTCTCAGGAAGCCGCTCGTCGTAAATCGATTGAGAAAGAGCTTGAGTGGGTTCGTCAGGGCGCGAAAGGCCGTCAGTCTAAGGGCAAAGCCCGTCTGGCACGCTTTGAAGAGCTGAACAATTCCGAGTACCAGAAACGTAACGAAACCAACGAACTGTTTATTCCACCTGGAGCACGTCTGGGCGATAAAGTCGTTGAAGTGAGCAATCTGCGTAAGTCCTACGGCGACCGTGTGCTGATCGACGACCTGAGCTTCTCCGTGCCGAAAGGGGCGATTGTCGGGATCATCGGTCCTAACGGCGCGGGTAAATCGACGCTGTTCCGCATGATGTCCGGTCAGGAACAACCTGACAGCGGCACCATTACGCTGGGCGATACCGTGAAACTGGCCTCCGTTGACCAGTTCCGTGACGCGATGGATAACAGCAAAACCGTGTGGGAAGAAGTCTCCGGCGGGCAGGATATTATGCGTATCGGCAACACCGAGATGCCAAGCCGTGCCTACGTTGGCCGCTTCAACTTCAAAGGTGTCGATCAGGGTAAACGCGTCGGCGAACTGTCCGGTGGTGAGCGCGGTCGTCTGCATCTGGCGAAACTGCTGCAGGTTGGCGGTAACGTGCTGCTGCTCGATGAACCAACCAACGACCTGGACATCGAAACCCTGCGCGCGCTGGAAAACGCCATGCTGGAGTTCCCAGGCTGTGCAATGGTTATCTCGCACGACCGTTGGTTCCTTGACCGTATCGCGACCCACATTCTGGATTACCAGGACGAGGGTAAAGTGGAGTTCTTCGAAGGTAACTTCACCGAATACGAAGAGTACAAGAAACGTACCCTCGGCGCGGATGCGCTGGAGCCAAAACGTATCAAGTACAAGCGTATTTCGAAATAAAAGCAAAACGGCAACTTCGGTTGCCGTTTTTAGTCTTTGCTCCATCTCCCTGTGGGAGAGGGCCGGGGTGAGGGCACCAGGCCGCACTATTCACCCGGCAATCACATCCCAACGTAAAACCGCTTCACCTCATCAAACTGCATCGCAAACTGGATATAGCTCATCAGCGCAGGTGAATTCAGTTTCCTGCTCGGATAGACCAGCCACAGCTCGTTTCCTTCCACGCTCCATTCCGGCAAAACCTGCACCAGCGCGCCCTTCTCGATTTTATCTTCCAGCAAAAATGCGGGCAGCAGCGTGATTCCCGCGCGTGCGATGGCACTTTCGCGGGCGTAGACCAGGTTATCCGTCACGTGGGCATTGTTCGGCAGATGACGATAATCCTCGTCGTTATGGCGTAAAAGCCACTCCGGCCAGGCCTTGTGCGTAATACACCGGTGTTCGACCAACTGCCGCGGATGTTCCAGCGGGCCAAAACGCGCCAGATACTCGGGTGAGGCCAGCATGTAGCGCGGGCAGTTACCAATCTTGCGGCCAATCAGAGAAGAATCCTGCGGTTTACCGGTGCGCAGCGCCACGTCATAGCCCGATTGCACCAGATCCTGCACATCATCGGAAATACAGACATCGAGAGAAACGTCCGGGTATCGGCGCTGAAATTCCGCATTCAGATGCGCCAGCAGCGTCGCGCCAATTCCCGCCGGGGAAGTGACGCGCAGCCGTCCACCGGGATTATCGCGCAGGCGCTGAATGGCGTATTCCGCCCGCTCGCTGGCCGCCAGCATCTCGCGGCAATGCACCAGATAGTGCTCGCCCGCAAAAGTTAAATTGAGTTTGCGGGTGGTGCGGTTCAGCAGCCGGATGCCTACCTGCTGCTCAAGCTGACTAACGCGCTGGCTGACGCTCGATTTCGGCAGCCCCGCTTTTTGCGCCGCCGCGGTAAAACTGCCCATCTCCGCCACCAGCGTAAACAGGGCCATATCCTGAAGCTGCTTAAACATAATTGTTCATCTCATGCGAACACTTTGTTATTGATTGTCCATCTTATCACGCAAGTGGTGACTTAATAGACTAGCCTCAACACACGTATTCCATGAGGAGCTCACCATGTCCGTTAAAGCTATCGCCGTTAATCCAGACCAGCCGTCTGTTTTTATTGAAATTACCCAGCCGATGCCGCAACCCGGCGAGCACGATCTGCTGGTCGAAGTGAAAGCCGTTTCCGTGAACCCGGTCGATACCAAAGTCCATGCGGGCTTGACTAAGAACGGCCTGCAAGCACCGCGCATTCTGGGCTGGGACGCGAGCGGCATTGTGAAAGCGGTCGGTGCGAGTGTCACGCAGTTCCAAGCCGGTGACGAAGTGTGGTACGCCGGTGACATCACCCGTCCGGGCAGCAACGCCACCCACCAGTTGATTGACGCGCGCATCGTCGGCCACAAACCGCAAAGCCTCGACTGGGCCGCCGCCGCGGCACTGCCTTTAACCGCGTTGACGGCATGGGAAGGACTGTTTGAACGCCTGCATATTCAGGACGCCGGATCGGACAAAACGCTGCTGATTATCGGCGGTGCGGGCGGCGTCGGATCGCTGGCGATCCCCTTCGCCAAACACAACAGCCAGATCAAGGTGATCGCCACCGCCTCTCGCGAGGACTCAGCCCAATGGTGCCGGGATCGCGGCGCCGATCTGGTGGTGAATTATCGTGACCTGAAGGGCGAGCTGGCGAAGCACGACATCAAATTCGTCGACTACATTTTCATCCTCAATGACACCGACGGACACTGGGACGCAGTCAGCGAACTGATTGCGCCGCAGGGGCATATTTGCACCATCGTGGAGAACGACCGTCCGCTGGATCAGAGTAAGCTGAAGTCAAAATCTGCCGCGCTGCACTGGGAGTTTATGTACACCCGCAGCATGTACCAGACCGCAGACATGGCGCGTCAGGGCGAGATCCTGAATGAGGTGGCGAAGCTGGTTGATGCTGGCGTGGTGGAAAGTTCGCTGAGCGAAACCCTGCACGGCTTAAGCGTGGAGAGCATCACCGAGGCACACCGGAAAGTGCTGGACGGGCATATGCGCGGAAAAGTGGTGGTGGCGTTCTGAGGTCATTGCCCCCTCACCCTAACCCTCTCCCAAAGGGAGAGGGGATCGATCGGAGCAGTCTTTACTCCCGCTCCCCCATCAACTCCTTCACCAGCTCCACACAGCGCAGGAAGCGGCCATCGTAGTCCGACTCTTCGACGTGAACAAACTCCACGTTATTCTCGCGCAGCATATCCACCAGCATGGTCTGGAACTCTTTACGATCAACGGAGCTACCGAGGCTGCGCATCCCGTCTGCGACCCACGGCGTGTTGTTTTCCAGCAGGATCACCAGATCAAAACGGTACTCGTCAATCAGCGCCTGAACGAACGGGTGCTCACGCCCTTCGTACTTTTTACAGAACGCCTGGGTGGTGACAAAATCCGTATCGACAAACGCGACCTTGTTGGCGTATTTCACCGCGAAATCAATGTACTGAGCGTGGCCGAGCGCGATTTTGTCGTAGTCGGAATACTGAAGCGCCATCTCATCGCCGCCCAGATGCGAGAAGACATAATCGCGTCCGTATTCCCACGCACTGCTGGTGTTGAAGATGTTTGCCAGCTTGTTGACCAGCGTGGATTTACCGCTTGATTCACCGCCCAGAATCGCCACGGTGCGCACAAAGAACGGTTTTACTTCAGTCGGGATGTAATCCCAGTAGCGGAACGGGTTTTCGCGGATCTGCCCGCCGCTGATGTTCATGAAGGTACGTTTCGGGTCGATCAGCACCGTTTCGGTTCCAAGATGCTCGCGGAACTGCGGCGCATCGGACTCTTCAGAGGTGTAGATCCAGTTCGGGGCGATCCCCTTCTCTTCCATAAAGGCTTTGATGCCGTTACTCCACACATCCCAGCCGTGCGGGTACGGCTCCATGCCCTCTTCATTAAAGGCATGAATACGAATATTTTTTTGATATTTGAAGGTCTGGAGCAGCCAGCGCAAACGGTCCGAAACGGTCGGCTGCTGGGACATGGCGCTGTCTTCGAACAGCGCACGGTCACGCGTGTCGTCGTAACCCATGATGATATGCAGCTCATCGACCTGGCTACAGGCGCGCTGAATCAGATAGATATGCCCGGTGTGCAGCGGATAGAACTTGCCGAACACCACGCCGATGTTCTTTTGCATGCGCGGAAATTCGAGGCCCAGAAAGCGGTGCAACGCTTCCAGCTTTTGCGCGCTCGGGCTTTTGATTTTGGCATTCAGAAGCTGGCTTAAATAGCCCTTGGTCATCCCGCTGGCTTCCGCCACCTGCTGCAAGGTGCAGCCCTTCTGGCGGATTGCGGTTTTAAGATAGTCAAATGTTGACACAAGAGCCTCCTGCTAAGTGAGGCGGGTCAGCAAGACGCCCCCGCCAATAAGATACGAACTTAAATATTATAAGTCGTCAAAGACGCTTAACGCATCAGACAGTTTCTTCACCGGGAAAATCTTCATCCCTTCCGGCACTTTTTTCGGCACGTTGGCAATCGGGACAATCGCACGGCGGAAACCGTGTTTTGCCGCTTCGGAAATACGCTCCTGACCGCTCGGGACCGGGCGAATTTCCCCCGCCAGCCCGACTTCGCCAAAGACCACCAGATCCTGTGGCAATGGGCGGTTGCGCAGGCTAGAAACCATCGCCAGGAGCAGCGCCAGATCGGCGCTGGTTTCGGTCACTTTCACGCCGCCAACCACGTTGACGAACACGTCCTGATCCGCCATTTGCAGGCCGCCGTGGCGGTGCAGTACCGCCAGCAGAATCGCTAAACGGTTTTGCTCAAGACCGACCGCGACGCGACGCGGGTTGCCCATCATCGATTGATCCACCAGCGCCTGAATCTCGACCAGCAGCGGGCGAGTCCCTTCCCAGAGCACCATTACCGAACTGCCCGGCGTCTCTTCTTCGCCACGGCTGAGGAAAATCGCCGACGGGTTACTGACTTCACGCAGCCCCTGTTCGGTCATGGCGAAAACGCCCAACTCATTAACGGCACCAAAACGGTTTTTGTGGCTGCGCAGGGTGCGGAAGCGGGAATCAGCGTCGCCGTCGAGCATCACCGAGCAGTCGATGCAGTGCTCCAGCACTTTCGGACCGGCCAGCGAGCCGTCTTTGGTGACGTGACCAACCATCACGATCGCCACGCCGCGCGTTTTGGCGAAGCGCGTCAGATAAGCCGCGGTTTCGCGCACCTGCGCCACGCTACCCGGCGAGGACTGAATGTCCGCCATGTGCATAACCTGGATGGAGTCGATGACCATCAGCTTCGGCTGCTCTTCATCGGCAATCATGCAAATCTGTTCAATGCTGGTTTCCGACAGCATGTTGAGATTACCGGTCGGCAGGCCGAGACGGTGTGCGCGCATTGCCACCTGTTGCAGGGATTCTTCACCGGTGACATACAGGGTTTTCATCTGCTCAGAGAGCTTACACAGAGTTTGCAGCAGCAGCGTCGATTTACCCGCCCCTGGATTACCGCCGATCAGGATCGCACTGCCCGGCACCACTCCGCCACCTAATACGCGGTCGAACTCTTTAAATCCGGTGGAGAAGCGCGGGACTTCATCGAGGCTGATCTCAGATAGTTTTTGCACTTTCGAGACGCCCGCGTTGCCTGCATAGCCCGTCAGACGCTCATTGCGGGCCACGGTTGGCGAAGCGGCCACGCGCACTTCGGTGATGGTGTTCCAGGCATGACAGGCGCTGCACTGCCCCTGCCAGCGCGGATAATCCGCACCACATTCATTACAGACAAATGCGCGTTTTGGAGCTTTCGCCACGGTTTACCTCTAATTATTTCTGATTCACACTGCCGGACAGGATGCAGAACACGCCCATCAGATCAGCATGACGGATGGTGACTTCTGTCTTTTCGTTCACTTTTGGCTTGGCATGATAGGCGATGCCCAGACCTGCCACTTTGATCATCGGCAGATCGTTCGCGCCATCGCCGATGGCAACGGTCTGCGTCACCGGGATTTCATATTTTTCCGCCAGACGCGTGAGCGTGTTGGCTTTGTACTGCGCATCCACGATATCGCCGATCACTTCCCCGGTCAGCTTGCCGTCGCGGATCTCCAGCTCGTTCGCCACTACGGTCGTCAGATGCAGTTTGTCGCGCAGGTAGTCTGCGAAGAAGGTGAACCCGCCGGAGGCAATCGCCACTTTCCAGCCGAGGGTTTCGAGCTTCAGCACCAGTTGGGTGAGCCCCGGCATCAGCGGCAGCGTGTCGCGCACCTGGCGCAGAATATTGGCATCGGCCCCTTTCAGGGTGGCGACGCGCTGCTTCAGGCTGGCGGCAAAATCGAGTTCACCGCGCATCGCGCGTTCGGTTACTTCCGCCACCATCTCACCGCTGCCGGCCAGTTTAGCGAGTTCATCGATGCACTCGATCTGGATGGCGGTCGAATCCATGTCCATCACCAGCAGCCCAGGGGTTTTCAGATGTGGGATTTTCCCCAGCGGCGCCACATCCAGCCCGGCGTCATGCGCCAGACGAGTGGCGCGCGGCGTCAGTGAACCGGCCAGACGCAGCACCTGATAATCGTCCACGCACCAGGCCGCCACGATGACCATCGCCGCACCAAGCTTGGTTTGGTATTGGGTCAGGCGTTGCTTATCCAGGCCACGGCCATACAGCAGCCAACCGCTACGCCCTGCATGGTAGTCCAGAGGCATAACCTCGTCGCCACTTAATGAGAGCGGCAATCCTGGCCATAAAGAGACGTCATCGGTCAGGTCGCACCAGGTAATGTTCGGCATTGAAGCTCCTGTAAATTGGTTCGCGCCGGAAGGTTCCAGGGGGAAAATAACGCATGAGGCTACCCTGTAACCATCACTTCTGGCAACATTAAGCCGTAAATTTTCAGCAGGTGGAATATGGCTCGCGCAAAACTGAAATTCCGGCTTCATCGTGCAGTGATTGTCCTGTCCTGCCTCGCGCTTCTGGTGGCGCTGATGCAAGGGGCGTCCTGGTTTAGCCAGAATCATCAACGGCAACGTAATCCACAGCTCGAAGAGCTGGCACGCACGCTTGCGCGTCAGGTCACGCTGAGCGTTGCGCCCGCGATGCGCACCGAGACGCCAGACGATAAACGTATCGCGCAGATACTGCGCCAGATTACTGAAAACAGCCGCATTCTGGATGCGGGCGTGTACGATGAACAGGGCGATTTAATTGCCCGCGCCGGTGAGCACGTCGACGTCCGCGACCGACTGGCGCTGGACGGCAAAAAAGCCGGCGGCTATTTCAATCAGCAAATCGTCGAGCCGATTCAGGGCAAAAATGGCCCGCTCGGTTATTTGCGCCTCACGCTCGACACCCATACCCTGCCGACCGAAGCCAAACAGGTGGATAACACCACCAACATTCTGCGCCTGATGTTACTCCTTTCGCTGGCGATTGGCGTGGTGTTAACGCGTACCCTGTTGCAGGGCAAACGCACGCGCTGGCAGCAGTCGCCATTCCTGCTGACGGCCAGCAAATCGGTGCCGGAAGAGGAAGAGAGCGAGAAGAAAGAATAGTGGTAAAATGGGCGTCCGATTCGGAAAAGGAAATCTGCCATGACGACGCTCCGCCTGCTTATCTCTGACTCTTACGATCCCTGGTTCAACCTCGCGGTGGAAGAGTGCATCTTCCGCCAGATGCCCGCCACGCAGCGCGTCCTGTTCCTCTGGCGTAACGCCGATACGGTGGTCATTGGCCGCGCGCAGAACCCGTGGAAAGAGTGCAACACGCGGCGCATGGAAGAGGACAACGTGCGTCTGGCCCGTCGCAGCAGCGGTGGCGGCGCGGTGTTCCACGACCTCGGTAATACCTGCTTTACCTTTATGGCCGGGAAACCGGAGTACGATAAAACCATCTCCACCGCGATTGTGCTCAACGCGTTGAACTCCCTCGGCGTGACGGCGGAAGCGTCCGGGCGTAACGATCTGGTGGTCAAAACCCCCGAAGGCGACCGTAAAGTCTCCGGCTCGGCCTATCGCGAAACCAAAGATCGCGGTTTCCACCACGGCACCTTGTTGCTCAACGCCGATTTAAGCCGTCTGGCGAACTACCTTAATCCTGATAAGAAAAAGCTTCAGGCCAAAGGGATTACCTCGGTACGCGGCCGTGTGGCGAATTTGGTTGAACTGCTGCCCGGCGTGACTCACGAGCAGATTTGCGCGGCGATCCGCGAGGCGTTCTTCGACCATTATGGCGAGCGCGTCGAGGCGGAAGTTATTTCCCCCGATAAAACCCCGGACCTGCCAAATTTTGCCGAGACCTTTGCGCGCCAGAGCAGTTGGGAGTGGAACTTTGGTCAGGCACCGGCATTCTCCCATCTGCTGGATGAGCGCTTTACCTGGGGCGGCGTGGAGCTTCACTTCGACGTCGAGCGCGGCGTTATCACGCGCGCACAGGTGTTTACCGACAGCCTGAATCCGGCCCCGCTGGAAGCACTGGCGGCCCGCTTGCAAGGGTGTTTGTATCGCGCGGAGTGTTTGCAGCAGGCGTGTGACGCACTGGTAGCGGATTTCCCGGAGCAGGAGAAAGAGTTGCGGGAATTGTCGGCGTGGGTGGCGAAAGCGGTGCGGTGATATGAGTGCGGTCTGGTGCCCTCACCCCCGCCCTCTCCCACAGGGAGAGGGAGAAAACCGCACTAGCCAGTTCCCTCTCCCTGAGGGAGAGGGTTAGGGTGAGGGGGAGGAATTACTCTTTATCGCCCAGCAGAACAGATTCCAGCGCGATTTTGATCATGTCGTTGAAGGTGGTCTGACGCTCAGCGGCAGTGGTCTGCTCGTGAGTACGGATGTGGTCAGACACGGTGCAGATGGTCAGCGCTTTCGCACCGAACTCAGCCGCGACGCCGTAGATACCTGCCGCTTCCATTTCCACGCCCAGGATGCCGTACTTTTCCATCACGTCGAACATTTCGCCGCCGTCCGGAGAGTAGAACAGGTCAGCAGAGAAGATGTTACCGACGCGCGCGTCAACGCCCAGCGCTTTCGCTGCATCAACCGCGTTACGCACCATGCCGAAGTCAGCAATCGCTGCGAAGTCGTGATCTTTGAAACGCATACGGTTCACTTTGGAATCGGTGCAAGCACCCATGCCGATGACTACGTCACGCAGTTTCACGTCCATACGCACGGCACCGCAAGAGCCCACGCGGATGATTTTCTTCACGCCGAAATCGGTGATCAGCTCTTTGGTGTAGATGGAGCAGGACGGGATACCCATACCGTGACCCATTACGGAGATTTTGCGGCCTTTATAGGTACCGGTGAAGCCCAGCATGCCGCGCACGTTGTTCACTTCACGCACGTCTTCGAGGAAGGTTTCAGCAATGTGCTTCGCGCGCAGCGGGTCGCCCGGCATCAAAACAACGTCCGCGAAATCGCCCATTTCTGCATTAATGTGTGGGGTAGCCATCTTCAGTTCCCTTATAAGTTTTTTTGCCGGGTGGCGCTTCGCTTACCCGGCCTACGATTCAGTAGACCCGGCAAGCGCAATGCCGCCGGGCAACAGGTTTAAAGCATGTTTTTGCCGTAGTCCATTGGAGAGGTACCGAAGTAGCTCGCAATGGTCTGGCCGATATCCGCGAAGGTTTCGCGGTGGCCGAGCGATCCTGGTTTCACTTTCGGGCCGTACACCAGCACAGGAATGTGCTCACGGGTGTGGTCGGTACCGGTCCAGGTTGGGTCGCAGCCGTGGTCAGCGGTCAGGATGATGATGTCATCTTCCCCAACCAGCTCCAGCAGCTCCGGCAGACGGCGGTCGAACAGTTCCAGACCGGCAGCATAACCGGCGACGTCGCGACGATGGCCCCAGGAGGAGTCGAAGTCCACGAAGTTAGTGAAGACAATGGTCTTGTCACCCGCTTCTTTCATCTCTTTGATGGTCGCGTCAAACAGCGCGTCCAGACCGGTGGCTTTCACTTTTTTGGTGATGCCGCAGTTAGCGTAGATATCCGCGATTTTACCGACGGAAACCACTTCGCCCGCTTTCTCATCAACCAGTTTCTGCAGCACGGTCGGCGCTGGCGGTTCAACGGCCAGATCGTGACGGTTGCCGGTACGCTGGAAGTTGCCCGGTTTGTCGCCGATAAACGGACGAGCGATGACGCGGCCAATGTTGTAGCCGCCTTCAGTCAGCTCTTCACGCGCGATTTCGCACAGCTCGTAAAGACGGTCCAGACCGAACGTCTCTTCGTGGCAGGCAATCTGGAACACGGAGTCAGCGGAGGTATAGAAAATCGGTTTGCCGGTTTTCATGTGCTCTTCGCCGAGCTGGTCCAGAATCACGGTACCGGAAGAGTGACAGTTACCGAGGTAACCCGGCAGATTGCCGCGCTCAACCAGCTTATCCAGCAGCTTCTGCGGGAAGCTGTTTTCGTGTTCGGAGAAGTAGCCCCAGTCGAACAGAACCGGCACACCGGCGATTTCCCAGTGACCCGACGGGGTGTCTTTACCGGAAGAGAGCTCGTGCGCCCAGGCGTATGCGCCGATCACTTCTGCGTTGCCGTCCATACCGGCAGCGACTTTACCTGTCGAACCTTCATGCGCTTTCACCAGGCCCAGACGGGTCAGGTTTGGCAGGTTCAGTGGGCCCTGACGGCCAATGTTCGCTTCGCCTTTGGCACAGGCTTCTGCGATATGGCCCATAGTGTCGGAACCGACATCACCAAAGCGGTCTGCATCTTCTGTAGCGCCGATGCCGAATGAGTCCAGCACCATAATAAATGCACGTTTCATATGTTCTCCGTACTTATGTGCTTCAAAAATTCATAAAAAACCGATCAGATCAGTATACCGCTATTCGGTGATACGACGATAGACGGTTGGTGTGGTTTCGGGAGCTGTGTCGTCAAGTTTAATGGCCGCTTTGACCGCTTTCGCCGCTTCCTGCCAGCTGGCTTCATCTTTGGCGTGGATCACCGCCAGCGGACGCTGTCCGTCGACGCTGTCACCGAGACGCGCCATATCGGTAAAGCCGACGCTGTAATCAATGGTGTCCGATGCCTGACGGCGTCCGCCGCCCATCGAGACCACGGCCATGCCCAGCGCGCGAGTGTCCATCGCGGAAACAAACCCTTCCGCATCGGCGTACACCGCTTTGCTGAGCGTCGCGGTCGGCAGATATTTCGCATAGTTTTCGACGAAATCGGTCGGGCCTTTTTGCGCCGCAACCATACGACCGAAGATCTCAGCCGCTTTGCCGTTATCCAGCACTGCCTGCAATTTCGCACGTGCTTCAGCGTCGTCTTTGGCAAGCTTACCGGAAATCAACATCTCCACGCACAGGGCCGTGGTGACGTCGAGCAGACGCGGATTGCGGTATTCGCCGGTCAGGAACTGCACGGCTTCGCGGACTTCGACCGCGTTACCGGCGCTGGACGCCAGCACCTGATTCATGTCGGTGAGCAGCGCGGTGGTGCGCACGCCTGCGCCGTTGGAGACGCCAACGATCGCTTCGGCCAGTGCCGCAGAGAGTTCAAAGGTCGGCATAAACGCACCGCTACCTACTTTCACGTCCATCACCAGCGCATCCAGACCTTCGGCAAGCTTTTTAGCGAGGATCGAAGCGGTGATAAGCGGAATGGAATCGACGGTCGCGGTGATGTCGCGGGTGGCGTAAAAACGTTTATCCGCCGGAGCAAGAGAGCTGGTCTGGCCGATAATCGCCACACCAACGTCTTTAATAATTTCGCGGAAGCGCTGGTCATCCGGGAAGATATCGAAGCCCGGAATGGCTTCCAGTTTGTCGAGCGTACCGCCCGTGTGGCCCAAACCGCGACCAGAGATCATTGGGATGTAACCGCCGCAGGCTGCGACCATTGGGCCGAGCATCAGTGAGGTGACATCGCCCACACCGCCGGTGGAGTGTTTATCCACAATCGGGCCGTTGAGGTTAAGGCTTTTCCAATCCAGGACGGTCCCTGAATCTCGCATCGCCATGGTCAGCGAGACGCGTTCCGGCATCGCCATATCGTGGAAGAAAATGGTCATCGCCAGGGCGGCAATCTGCCCTTCAGAGATGGTGTTATCACGAATACCGTTGATAAAGAAGCGGATCTCTTCGTCGCTTAATGCATGACCATCACGTTTTTTACGAATAATTTCTTGTGCGAGAAACACGGTAACCCCCAGGGGAAAAGAGTAGAAGGCCGTTGTAGGCCGGGTAAGCAACGCGCCACCCGGCAGTCGTATTCATGCCGGATGGCGGCTGCGCCTTATCCGGCCTACGTCACTACACATCCGGCAATATAAGGCTTAGTAGCTACTTGCGCTCTTGCCGTCGCCGTGACCCAGCGCTTTCAGCAGGCTTGCCAGCAGGCTGGATGCGCCGAAGCGGTAGTGGCGGGAATCCGCCCAGTCAGCACCAAACAGATCGTCAGCGATAGCCAGGAATTGCTGCGCATCTTCTGCGGTACGTACGCCACCTGCAGGTTTAAAACCAACGGTTTTAGAGACGCCCATGTCGCGGATCACTTCCATCATGATGCGCGCGCTTTCTGGCGTCGCATTGACCGGCACTTTACCGGTAGAGGTTTTGATGAAATCCGCACCGGCTTTGATAGAGATTTCAGACGCTTTACGAATCAGCGCTTCTTCTTTCAGCTCGCCGGTTTCGATGATCACTTTCAGCAGCACGTTAGCCGCCGCACACGCGTCTTTACAGGCTTTCACCAGGTCAAAACCAACCTGCTCGTTACCGGCGATCAGTGCGCGGTACGGGAAGACCACGTCCACTTCGTCTGCACCGTAGGCAATCGCCGCGCGGGTTTCGGCCAGCGCGATATCGATGTCGTCGTTACCGTGTGGGAAGTTGGTGACCGTGGCGATACGCACGTCAGGGGTACCCTGGGCGTTCAGCGTTTTACGGGCAATCGGGATGAAACGCGGATAGATACAGATAGCAGCGGTATTGCCTACCGGCGTTTTCGCCTGATGGCACAATGCGATCACTTTTTCATTGGTGTCGTCATCGTTCAGGGTGGTCAGGTCCATCAGTTTCAACGCGCGCAGGCTGCTTGCGGTTAAATCAGTCATAACATTCTCCAACGGCTTTGCCGTATAAATTTTCACCGTGCGGGTCTGTGAGTATTCTAACATTCACCCGCATTCACACTTCGACATTCATCACAGTTAATGAAAACTGCATACAAATTTGCATTACTGTAATGAGATCAACTTCAAACTTTAATCTTCATACTGCTGGCTAAAACAGCAATCACCCGCGTCGGATCAAAGGCCTTTGCGCGATGAGTTCCTACAATCTGCCCATCATCCGCAGAATAAAAGGAAGCGAACATGTCCACCTCCGGCCTCGATGCGATGCAACAACGTTGCCAGCAAATTGTGACAAGCCCAGTACTGACGCCTGAGCAGAAACGCCATTTTCTGGCGCTGGAAGCGGAAAACAATCTGCCCTACCCCACGCTTTCAGACACGGCGCGCGCCGCGCTGGACGAGGGTTTTATCTGCGACATGTTTGAAGGCCATGCGCCCTACAAACCGCGCTACGTTCTGCCGGACTATGCCAAATTCCTGGCGAACGGCTCAGAGTGGTTAGAGCTGGAAGGGGCGAAAGATCTCGATGACGCCCTGTCGTTACTCACTATCCTCTACCACCATGTTCCATCCGTTACATCGATGCCGGTGTTTCTCGGCCATCTCGACGCACTGCTGCAACCATATGTTAGAATTCTAACACAAGACGAAATAGATAGCCGAATAAAACGTTTCTGGCGTTATCTCGACCGCACCCTGCCTGACGCCTTTATGCACGCCAATATCGGCCCTGCCGATACCCCTGTCGCGCGCGCCATTTTACGCGCCGACGCAGAACTGAAGCAGGTTGCACCGAACCTGACCTTTATCTACGATCCAGAAATCACGCCGGACGATTTGCTGTTAAGCATCGCCAAAAATATTTGTGAGTGCAGTAAACCGCATATTTCTAACGGTCCGGTGAATGATAAAATTTTCACAAAAGGCGGTTATGGTGTGGTGAGTTGTTACAACTCTCTGCCGCTGGCGGGCGGTGGCAGTACCCTGGTTCGCCTCAATCTCAAGGCTATCGCGCAGAATAGCGAATCAGTGGAAGATTTCTTTACCCGCACGCTACCGCACTACTGTCAGCAGCAGATCGCCATCATTGATGCCCGCTGTGATTTCCTTTATCAGGAATCCGGCTTCTTTGAGAATAGCTTCCTGGTGAAAGAGGGGCTGATTGATGCGGATCGTTTTGTGCCGATGTTTGGTATGTACGGCCTGGCAGAAGCAGTGAATATCTTGTGTGAGAAAGCCGGGCTGGACGGGCGTTACGGCAAAGATGAGCAGGCCAATGCGCTGGGGTATCGCATCAGTGAACAGCTCGCGGAATTTGTCGAAAACACGCCGGTGAAACACGGCTGGAAACAGCGCGCGATGCTGCATGCGCAGTCCGGTATCAGCTCTGATTCCGGCACCACGCCGGGAGCGCGTCTGCCGTACGGCGACGAGCCGGACCCGATTAGCCATCTGCTGGCCGTCGCACCGCATCACAAACATTATCATTCCGGTATCAGCGATATTCTGACCCTGGACGAAACCATCAAACGTAACCCGCAGGCGGTGGTTCAGCTTTGTCTCGGCGCCTTTAAAGCTGGAATGCGTGAGTTCACTGCTAACGTGGCCGGGAACGATCTGGTGCGCGTCACCGGGTATATGGTGCGCTTATCGGATCTGGAGAAATACCGCGCAGAAGGGTCTCGCACAAACACCACCTGGCTTGGCGAAGAGGCAGCCCGCAATACCCGTATTCTTGAACGTCAGCCGCGCGTGATGAGCCATGAACAGCAGATGCGCTTTAGTTAGTCAGGTTATCCCTTTCTCCTGCGTGGACGGACCGGGCAGTCGCCTGGCGCTGTTCCTGCAGGGGTGCAATCTGCGCTGCAAAACCTGCCACAATCCGTGGACCATCGGTCGCTGCAATGACTGCGGCGACTGTGTGGTGCATTGCCCGCACGATGCCCTGACCCTTCAGGCCGGGCGGGTCTGGTGGCAGGAAAGCGACTGCCAGAAGTGCGATACCTGCCTGCACGTCTGTTCGCAGCAGTCCACGCCGATGGCCCACCGTTTTAGCGTGGAGGAGATACTCGCTCAGATCCGCAAAGTCGCGCCGTTTATCGAAGGGATCACCGTCAGCGGCGGCGAAGCCACTACCCAACTGCCGTTTTTAGTGGCGCTGTTTCACGCCGTCAAAGCCGACGAATCACTGAAGCATTTGACCTGTCTGGTGGACAGCAACGGTTTACTGAGTGAAACCGGCTGGCAAAAACTGCTGCCGGTGTTTGATGGCGCGATGCTGGATCTGAAAGCGTGGAATAACGAACATCATCGTTTCCTGACCGGACGCGAAAACCCGCAGATCAAACACAGCATTCGCTGGCTGGCCCAGCATAAACGCCTGACGGAACTGCGCCTGCTGGTGATCCCCGATCATTGTGATTACTTCGAACATCTGGGGCCATTGAGCGCCTTTATTCACGCTCTGGGCGACGTACCGGTGCGGATCAACGCCTTTCACGCTCACGGCGTTTATGGTGAAGCGGCCCGCTGGCGCAGCGCCACGGCGGACGATGTTGAACCGCTGGCCGTTGCGCTGGAAAAACGCCGGATCACCGTGATCCGCCCGGCGCTCTATTTATAGAGTGATGCCAAACAGATCGCCGGTGTTGCGCAGCAGCGCATCGGCAATCGCCTCTGCAGGTTCCTCGCGCAATTCACATAAAGTCGTAAACACACGCGCCGCCTGCTCCGGTCGATTAGGCTGGCCCTGAAAACCGTTCAGCGGCATGTCCGGTGCGTCGGTTTCCAGCAGCAGGGATGAAAGGGGTAATTGCGCCATCACGTCGCGGGTTTTACTGGCGCGTGGATAGGTGATCGTCCCGCCAACGCCGATTTTGTAGCCTAGCTCAATGAAACGCTGCGCCTGCTGCAGGCTACCGGAAAAACCGTGCACCACACCGGTTCGCGGTAGATCGTGGCGTTTAAGGTGCATCGCCAGTTTATCGTGGGTGCGTCGGGAATGGAGGATCACCGGCAAATCGTGGCGTTTTGCGAGCTTTAGCTGCGCGTCCAGAAGCGCCTGCTGGCGATCAAAGTGTGGATCGTCGCGATAGAGATCGAGGCCGATCTCGCCTATCGCCACCAGTTTTTCTTCGGCGCTGAGAATACACGCTTCCAGCTGTTCCAGATGCGCATCCTGATGCTTTTCTATAACAATTGGATGCAGGCCCAGCGCGGCGTAGAGCGCGGTGTGCGTTCTGGCCAGATCGAGTACCCGAC
Organism: Lelliottia jeotgali; assembly: GCF_016771845.1. Lineage (NCBI taxonomy): Bacteria > Pseudomonadati > Pseudomonadota > Gammaproteobacteria > Enterobacterales > Enterobacteriaceae > Lelliottia > Lelliottia jeotgali. Next base: position 243,629 of record NZ_JAENMQ010000002.1, read on the forward strand.
TAAAATTTGCCGCTTCGATGGCGGGCACAACAATCGCCTGTACACCCGCGCTTGCCGCCTGAACAATGCTTTGCGCTTCATTGCCGGTAAAGGGCGGAAAATCAAAGTGGCAATGGGTGTCGACAAAGCGGAAAGTCACGCCAGATCCTCATTGTCAAAGGTCGTATCGTTAGCCTGCGGGACATTCACCAGCGGCATTGTCAGGGCATCGTTCGCCACAATCGCAGGTGGCAGGATAATGCGTTTATGTCGATGAATAGGCGGACGTTCGGCCAGCAGTTTGCCTACCGTTGCGAGGAAATAGCGCGCGCACAGACGCCCTGTTTTGTAATCATCCCGTAGGGCAGGTATACGACTGCCCAGCGCCATGCTGTTGAGGGGTTTTGGCGGATAAATTTCAAAGATTTTCAGCTTGCCCGGCGGCTTTTCGATAAAGCGCTGCATTGCGCTGTAGCTGGTTTCATGCAAATTGGCGATATTCACCAGCGGTTGCAGGCTGCTGTCTCCCAGCCATTTTTCCATCCGCTTAAACCACTGTGGGGTGTAATACATCTGCGACGGCACGGTGCGGATCACCACAATAGTTTGCGCCCCGCGCCGCGCGGCTTCCTGAACGGGTACCGCATCGCTGATCCCGCCATCCAGATAGTTGATTCCATCAAGGGCCGCGGCGGTTCGGTAGAAACCAGGGATCGCGCTGGAGGCGCGAAGGATATCCAGCCAGTTCTCTTTTTGCGGCGAGAAGTAGCCCGGCGAGTAGTCGTCGCCCCGGCTGGCGCACATCCAGAACTCTTTTCCGCTATCGAACAGGCGGGACGCGGTGTCCATCGCCAGCGGCATCTGGCTGGCGGTGGAATCAAGCAGCCAGTCGAGATCGATAAGATTCCCGCCGCGCACAAAGCGCAGAGGATTGAAGAAATCGCGTGAAGTGGTGTAGCGCATGATGACTTTGCGCGCATAGCCAGGCTGGTTGCAGACATAGGCCGAGAGGTTTTGCGCTCCGGCGGAGGTGCCGAAAAACAGGTCAAAGGGGTTAAATTGCGCGCGCATGAACTCATCCAGTACCCCGGCTGTGAAGATGCCTCTTTGCCCACCGCCTTCGCATACCAGTGCGAGTCGTCCGACGCGAAAGGGTTTTAACGCCAACGGCGCAATATTGCCGAGCGTAACGGGAATTCTCTGGCCCACTGCTGCACCTGTTTTTCGTTTTTATGTCATTACACAGTAGCGCAAACTGGCCCTATGACTCAAACATGAAAAGCCCGTCACAGGGACGGGCTTTGAGAAGATTGTCGATTAACGACAGGCTAATTACGCTTTGCTAGGGACGACGGCGTCCAGTAAACAGGCTGACCAGGAACAGGATAATACCGACGACGAAGACAATTTTCGCCGCGCCGGCCGCTGTACCCGCCAGACCACCAAAGCCCAGAGCGGCGGCAATTAACGCGATAACCAGAAATATAATGCCCCAACGAAACATAGAACTCTCCTTTACCATAGTTAATATCAGCCGCTATACGTGAGCGCTCAGGTGCTCACAAGCGTTGTGTCCAAAAGTCGTTCTTATTTCGCTTTCAGATCGTTTTTGACGCTTTTCACGCCATCTACGGCTTTAGCGATAGTTTCAGCACGTTCAACCTGCGCTGAGGAATCCACCGTACCGGAGAGCTGAACCACACCATCAGTGGTTTCGACCTTCACTTTACGTGACGGCACAATGTCATCTGCTAATAGTTTAGCTTTGATTTCACTGGTGGTTGCTGTGTCACCCGCATAACCTTTTACAGACTGGTCTTTGCCATCACGCACATGCAGTTTGTCGCTGACGGAAGTAACGCCTTCAACGCCTTTCGCTACGGTGACGGCCTGCTCAGCCTGCGCCTGGCTTTCAACAAAGCCGCTCAGAGTGACTACTTTTTTATCCGTTTTCACGGAAATGTCGGTGCTCTTGATGTTTTCATCGTCCACCAGAGCCGCTTTCACTTTTGCTGTGATAGAGCTGTCATCCATGAAATTACCGACTTTATTCATAGAGCTATCGATTTTTTGCCCTGCGCTATCCGCGGTGGATTGCACGCTGTTTTCAGCAAGTGCGGAACCACTGACCAGAAGGCCACTAAGCGTGACGGCTAACAGAGTTTTAGAAATCTTCAGGCTTGTCATATTCATCGATTTATTCCTGTAGTTTGCCCATCAGTTGAGCGTCGAACATCCCTTCATACTAGTTTTTAATTTTGCGAATAAACACAGGGTCGGGATGAGAGACTCATGAACACGCATTGAACAGAACTATCATCCGCGCCCGGTGTTAAACACTGAGTTAAATATAGATCACATTGACAAAGCCGCTTTCAGAATCGGGCAAAAAACGAGCAATAACGCCAAAAACGCGTTGAATTAAGAACATTCCGCAAGGGATTAATAAGGCTGAAGTTTAAGAAGAGCACGGCGGGCGCCGTGCTCTGAGAGGGGATTAGTGCTCGCGGGTTTTACGGAACTGCACGTCAGGATAACGTTCCTGCGTCAGGTTCAGGTTTACCATTGTTGGGGCGATATAGGTCAGGTTATCACCGCCATCCAGCGCCAGCTGGATTTCGTTCTTACGTTTGAATTCTTCGAATTTCTTCACGTCAGAACACTCGACCCAGCGCGCGGTTGCCACGTTGACGGATTCGTAAATCGCTTCAACGTTGTATTCGCTCTTCAGACGCGCAACCACCACGTCAAACTGCAGCACACCGACCGCGCCAACGATCAAATCGTTGTTGGCGATTGGGCGGAAGACCTGCACCGCGCCCTCTTCGGAGAGCTGGACCAGACCTTTCAGCAGCTGTTTCTGCTTGAGCGGATCTTTCAGGCGGATACGACGGAACAGTTCCGGCGCGAAGTTCGGGATACCGGTGAACTTCATCATTTCACCCTGGGTAAAGGTGTCACCGATCTGGATGGTGCCGTGGTTGTGCAGACCGATGATGTCGCCCGGATAAGCCTCTTCAACGTGCGAACGGTCGCCCGCCATGAAGGTCAGCGCGTCGGAAATAACCACGTCTTTACCGATACGCACCTGGCGCAGCTTCATGCCTTTCTCGTACTTACCGGAAACCACACGCAGGAAGGCCACGCGGTCGCGGTGTTTCGGGTCCATGTTGGCCTGAATCTTAAACACGAAACCGGTGAACTTCTCTTCGGCGGCTTCCACCAGACGGGAGTCAGTTTTGCGCGGCATTGGCTGCGGTGCCCACTCAATCAGACCGTCGAGCATGTGGTCCACACCGAAGTTACCCAGTGCAGTACCGAAGAACACTGGCGTGATTTCCCCGGCCAGGAACAGCTCATGGTCAAATTCGTGAGACGCGCCTTTAACCAGCTCCAGCTCATCGCGCAGCTGGTTGGCCAGCTCTTCGCCAACGGCCACATCCAGATCCGGGTTGTCCAGACCTTTAACGATGCGCACTTCCTGGATGGTGTGACCTTTACCGGTCTGGTACAGGTACACTTCATCTTTATAGAGGTGGTAGACGCCCTTGAACAGCTTACCGCAGCCGATCGGCCAGGTGATTGGGGCACAGGCAATTTTCAGCTCGCGCTCCACTTCGTCCATCACTTCCATTGGGTCACGGATGTCACGGTCGAGTTTGTTCATGAAGGTCAGGATCGGCGTATCGCGCAGACGGGTCACTTCCATCAGCTTACGGGTACGATCTTCTACACCTTTCGCGGCGTCGATCACCATCAGACAGCAGTCAACAGCCGTCAGCGTACGGTAGGTATCTTCGGAGAAGTCTTCGTGACCCGGGGTGTCAAGCAGGTTCACCAGGCAGTCGTGATACGGGAACTGCATTACGGAAGTGGTAATCGAAATACCACGCTGCTTTTCCATCTCCATCCAGTCGGATTTCGCGTGCTGGCTAGAGCCACGGCCTTTTACCGTACCGGCGGTCTGAATTGCCTGTCCGAATAACAACACCTTTTCGGTGATGGTCGTTTTACCGGCATCCGGGTGAGAAATAATGGCAAAAGTACGGCGCTTCGCCACCTCTTGCAGATAAGGAGACAACGTCATAATCAAATCTTCTTATATAAGCGCGGCAGCAGGCCACGCATCATGGAATACGAAATTGCGGCTATTTTACCCATCAATGGGGGGCAGGCAATCATTGTTTACACAGGAGCTGCTCCAGTTCGTTCAATGATGATACGGTCCAGGTCGGTTCGATGCCTTCCGGCATTGCGCGACCGTGCGCGTTCAGCCAGCAGGTCGCCAGCCCGGACTTCATTCCGCCCAGAATATCCGACTCTGCGGTGTCGCCGACCATCAGCACGCGCTCGCGAGCGGGATGACCGGCTTTTTCCAGCGCATAGTCAAAAATACGCGGATCGGGCTTTGGCACGCCAACTTGTTCGGAAATCACCAGCGCGTCGAAATGGTCGCGCAGGCCCGTGCGTTCAAGGCGGATTTGCTGCAGGGCGGTAAAGCCGTTGGTGATGATCCCCAACTTCACGTTGCCTTTGAGCGAATCGAGCAGTGATATCGCCCCCGGCAGCGGTGCACAAATCTCCGCCATCGCGTTGAGGAAAGCCTCGTTCAGTGCACCGGGCGTCACGTTAAGACGCTCCGACCAGCCCTGAAAACGCTGATGCTGAAGCTGTAACGCCGAGATGGCACCGTTCTGGTAGTCCACCCAAAGCGGTTTATTTACCGCCTGATAGTCCTGAAAATCTTCGGCGGTAAAGGTGACGCTGTAGTCCAAAAACATCCGCTGTAGGCCGCCAAACGAATCGAACGTAAACAGCGTTTCGTCGGCATCAAAGAAAATCCAGTCCCATTTCATCGTTACAACCTTATTCGTTATCCAAGCGGTAGCGCCATGATGATGGCGTCTTCGCGGCCCTCGGCAGTCGGGTAATAGTTACGGCGAATCGTCGCTTCGTTAAAGCCTAAGCTCTCATAAAGTGCGATGGCAGCAGAGTTGGAGGCGCGAACCTCCAGCCACAGCGTGAAGACGTCACGCGTCTCCAGTTCGCGAATCAAAAACTCCAGCAGTTCTCTGCCTAATCCCCGACGCTGATATGCAGGATCGACGGCGATGTTAAACAGCGTCGCCTCGTCCAGCACGACCTGAGTAATGGCAAACGCGGCCATTTCGCCATCAACATCCAGGCGGAAATTTAGGTAGCGCTCACCCTGATTGCTGGCAAATGTTTTTTCGCTCCACGGAAAAGCGTGGGCGCGGGTTTCGATCGCGAACGCTGATGCAAGATCAGTCGTCGTGAGGGAAGAAATCGTGTTCATATTCGCAGATTTGTTGCCATAGCGCGCTTCGCGCCTTTGGGTTTGCTTTCAATTCTTCCAGTGTGGCCGTGCGAAGTTGACCGCCTTCAAGCGGGGTCTCATCCGCGACACCCAGTCGCCAGCTATTACAGCGGCTCTCCGGTGGCAGCATCGCCACGCGATCGGGCGTCAGCTGTAACACTTGATCCGCGCTCAGTTTTAGCGCGCGCAGCACATCGCCAATCAGCGTTTCAGTGAGCGCAGGCAGCTCTTCGGCCACCATCACCAGACGAACGTGTGCCGGAATGGAAATAGCGATTTCACCCTGCAACGCCGTCGGGCGACGCAGAGCCCACTGGGTGATGCCCAGCTGCTGTAACTGCCAGTCACGTCGGGATGTCATAGGGAAAACTCCTGTCTCTCAGGCGCGCAAATATAGCAAATTCGTCGTATATCCGCCAACAAACTACTATAATCCCCGGCTGAGTTTATTGAGGAACAATTCATGTCTGCATTTACCCCGGCAAGTGAAGTCTTGCTGCGTCACAGTGATGATTTCGAACAAAGCCGTATTCTGTTTGCCGGAGATATGCAGGACGATCTGCCTGCCCGTTTCGAATGCGCCGAAAGCCGCGCGCATACCCAGCAGTTCCACCACTGGCAGGTATTGAGCCGTCAGATGGAAGACCGCGTGCGCTTTAGTCTGGTGGCTGAACAAAGTGACGTCGCAGGCTGCGATACGCTGGTGTACTACTGGCCGAAGAACAAGCCGGAAGCACAGTTCCAGCTGATGAATCTGCTCTCCATGATGCCTGTTGGCTGCGATGTGTTTGTCGTCGGTGAAAACCGCAGCGGCGTGCGCAGCGCCGAGCAGATGCTGGCGGAATACGCAACGCTGAATAAAATCGACAGCGCCCGTCGCTGCGGTTTGTACCACGGCCGTCTGGAAAAACAGCCAGAATTTGATGCAGAGAAAGCCTGGGGCGAATATCAGCTCGAAGGGTTAACTATCAAAACGTTGCCGGGCGTCTTTAGCCGAGACGGACTGGACGTGGGTAGCCAACTCCTGCTGTCCACCTTCACTCCACATACGAAAGGCAAAGTGCTGGATGTCGGTTGTGGCGCGGGCGTGCTGTCTGCCGTGCTCGCCAGCCATTCACCAAAAGTACGTCTGACACTGTGCGACGTAAGCGCTCCGGCTGTTGAAGCGAGTCGCGCTACGCTTGCGGCAAATGAAATCGAAGGCGAAGTCTTTGCCAGCAACGTGTTCTCCGAAGTGACGGGCCGTTTCGATATGATTATCTCCAACCCGCCATTCCATGACGGTATGGAAACCAGCCTCGAAGCAGCACAAACGTTGATCCGTGGCGCGGTGCGTCATCTTAACAGCGGTGGCGAACTGCGTATCGTGGCGAACGCCTTCCTTCCTTATCCAAAACTGCTGGATGAGATTTTTGGCTTCCACGAAGTGCTGGCCCAGACCGGGCGTTTCAAAGTGTACCGCACGGTGATGACCCGTCAGGCGAAGAAGTAATTCCCTTGCGCCCGGCAGCGTTTTGCGCTCCGGGCGATTCAAGTGCCCATTTTTGCAGCAATTAAAACGCCCCGGCTAATTATCTGTTGACGAAAAGCTGAAAACATCTAGAATGCGCCTCCGTGGTTGCAATACTTTTTAAGTATTATGGTATGCGACGGTGGCGGAATTGGTAGACGCGCTAGCTTCAGGTGTTAGTGTCTTTACGGACGTGGGGGTTCAAGTCCCCCCCCTCGCACCACAAACCATGTTTGATATTGTTCTCACCGGGCGACGGTGGCGGAATTGGTAGACGCGCTAGCTTCAGGTGTTAGTGTCTTAACGGACGTGGGGGTTCAAGTCCCCCCCCTCGCACCAACGAGGCAATATCAAAAAGAATAAGATAACAGTGCGAAGGTGGCGGAATTGGTAGACGCGCTAGCTTCAGGTGTTAGTGTTCTTACGGACGTGGGGGTTCAAGTCCCCCTCTTCGCACCACTTATCTTATCTCCTCCCTGATTTATCTCTGCTTTATTCCCTATTTCAAACTCATCATTATCACCAGCATTCCACCGATCAGCGCTACGCATGACGGCAGCAGGACAAAATGGCGTAATTGTTTGTGCCAGATCATGCCTGAGGTGACCAGTAAGCCCGACACAATGATCGCTTTCCAGACGTCTAATGAGAGATCGGCAAACGTTAGCCCGGCGATGACAATGCCCGGCAGCAGTACACCCCATCCACTTCCCAGCGCCTTGCTCAACATGGTTTCCTCTCTCAATGCGATAATGATAACCAATATCATATGATAGGTTTTCTCATTTGTCAGCATCAGCCGCGACAATCTCGTCACCTTTACCTTTCGCGTAATGACAGGAAATGAGTAAGGTGATAAATTGCACACCTGTTAACTACACATTACTAATTCCTGATACTTTAGTCCCTGATAATTTCATAGTTTTTCATTCGCACCGGCCGCCATTAGTTTGATTTAATTAAGTATTAATAAAAACATACCGACATGACAGCACAATCCTGGCGTTCATTACGTCACAAGAAATATCAGTTATCTTTACGTTTATTTTTGTTTCTGAACACCGTGTCAGCGCTTTTCAGTGTGTTGAATCCCCTGTACACCGTGCATACGCTCACTCTTCCCGTCGCGCTCATTTTCACGCTCAGCCTGTCGCTGCTTATCTGGCACTGGAAGCATAAAACCCGCCAGATCCATATTCCGCTGATTTCATTTATCTTTGGGGCATTATGGGCCTGGCATATCGCCTATAAATACACGTTGGTGACACAAGACCCCATCACCTTCCTGTTGCTGGCGCTGTTAAGCGTGTTGTTCATCGGCTCGCTGGCATTTGCCAGTGATATCAAGGCGTTTACCATCCATTCATTGCCAACGTTTATCGTTTGCCTCTGGTTTAGTCCTTACGAGCATTGGCTGCGGATTGTCTACTCCCTCGCACTGCCGATGATTGGAATCGCTATTCATCACGTGATTCAAAAACGTAACGATCGCTTCGCGCAAGATTTGCTCTACCGCCTGCTTGAGGAGCGAGAAACGCTCAATGACCTGAGCATGATGGACCCTCTTACTGGCTTGTATAATCGCCGTGGCCTGCAAAATCGGCTGGAGAATATCCCGACGCTGGAGCACGGGGAGCATTTCGTTCTGCTGCTGGATATCGACCATTTCAAAGCCTATAACGATCACTACGGCCACATGATGGGCGATCAGGCGTTGATTCGGGTATCCGCCGCGATCCGCGATGCGGTACGTTCCCGGGATATCGTTGCCCGCTTTGGCGGCGAAGAGTTCATGGTACTGCTGACCAGCGTCACCATCGATCAGGCACGTCAGACGGCGGAACGCATCCGCCAGAAAGTCTACGACCTGAAGATCCCACATATGTTTAACGAGAGCGTGGCGACAAATGTCACCATCAGTATCGGCATTGCCATTTTCGAGTCAGAAGATATCGAAAGCGCCCTCGAAAAAGCCGATAAAGCCCTGTACGAAGCCAAGCATATGGGTCGCAACAATATCCTTTTAAGCCCTGAGCTACACGCCGGATAAGCCCCAGCTCTCGCTTTCCCGACAAAAGGCTTGCGATCGGTTTACTCTATGGCTAGGATTGGCAATCATTATCATTTAGATTCTTATCCTAATCCTTTATGGCTACACGTTCCGCACAAATCGTTGATCCTATCCTCTGGCGAGTTCCTCTCTCCGCCGGGAGTACAACGCTTGCGGACTCCATTCGGGAAACCATCGCCGAGCATCGCGCTTACCTGCTAGATTTCACCAAGCTGGATGAAGCACATCCTCATCAGGCCATGACGCTGGAGCAGTGGTGTCGTCCGGCAGAGATGCAGTCCCTGTTCGCCGCCTACTCTGATCATATCTACCGTAATCAGCCAAACCTCGCGCGGGAAAACAAACCGCTACTGTCCCTGTGGGCGCAGTGGTATTTCGGGCTGATGGTGCCACCGCTGATGATTGCCCTGCTCACTCAGAATATGGCGCTGGATCTTTCTCCGGAGCACTTTTACGTCGAGTTCCATGAGACTGGTCGTGCGGCCTGTTTCTGGATTGACGTGCATGAAGACAGGAATGCTACGCTGCTCTCAGCGACCGAGCGCATGGAAACGCTGGTGAAGCAGGCGCTTATTCCTGTGGTGAAGGCGCTTGAGGAGACGGGTGATATCAATGGGAAGCTTATCTGGAGCAATACCGGGTATCTCATTCACTGGTATCTGACAGAAATGAAACCAGTGCTGGGTGACGAGACCGTCGAGGCACTGCGTCAGTCCTGCTTCTTTGCTAAACAGCTTGCGGATGGTCAGGACAACCCGCTTTTCCGCACCGTGGTCCCACGCGACGGGCTGCTGGTGCGTCGTACCTGCTGTCAGCGCTATCGCTTGCCAGATGTTCAACAGTGCGGCGATTGTACGTTGAAATGATTTGAGTCTCCTCTCCCACAGGGAGAGGGCGCAAATACTAAAAACGGCAACTTGCGTTGCCGTTTTGCATTTTGTTTAAGCCACCTGCTGACTATCTTCGTCAGTGCGCTGTGCTTCTTCGGCTTCCTGCTCCAGAAGTTGCTTCTCATACACTTTGAAGAACGGGTAGTAGATGATTGCCGAGACCAGCGCCAGCAGAATCACCAGCACTGCCGCACGGAAGTCCCAACCTAGCGCCCACGCCGCGCCTACCGGTGCAGGGGCGGTCCACGGCACCACTGAAATCACACGCCCAATCAGATCCAGCTTCATCGCTGCCCATGCCAGTACCGCGTTGACCATTGGAGCCAGCAGGAACGGAATAAAGAACACCGGGTTCATCACGATCGGCGTACCGAAAATAACCGGTTCGTTTATGTTGAAGAAGCTCGGCACGACGCTCAGACGGCCAATGGAACGCAGGTGCGCGGAACGGCTACGCAGATAACAAATAACCAGCCCCATCGTGGCACCGGAGCCACCGATAACGATAAAGAAGGTCCAGAACGCTTCCATAAAGATATGTGGCAATGGCGCGCCCTGCGCCAGCGCAGTCTGGTTCATCCCCAGGTTGGTCAGCCAGAACATTTGCAGCATCCCGGAAACAATCGCTGCACCGTGGATACCTGCAAACCACAGCAAATGACCAATCAGCACCGCCAGCAGAATCGCAGGCAGGGAATCCGCCGCAGACACCAGCGGTTTGAAGATAGACATGATCGCTTGCGGGATGAGCATGTCGAACTGAGACTGGATAAACAGGCTCAGCGGATAGAGCGTCAGCACCACTACCAGCACCGGAATCAGCAGATCAAACGAGTTTTTGATCATCGGTGGAACCTGGTCCGGGAGACGAATACCAATGTTGTGCGCCTTCAGGAAACGCATCATTTCCACGCAGTAAACTGCCACCAGAATCGCGGTAAAGATCCCCGTCCCGCCCAGGCTATCAACCGGCATCGCCCCTTTGGTTTTTGGCGCAGCAACCAGTAAAAATGCCATCAGCGACAGCATCGCACACATGAACGGGTCAAGCTGATGCGACTTAACGTAGTGTTTGCCCAGGTTGTAGGCGATTGCCGCACAAATGTAGATCGACATGATGCCCATAGTCATATCGAACGGCGTCAGGATTTGTCCTTCGAACTGCTTCGCCATGTCCAGCCACGCGCGGGCAAAGCCCCAGGTGGTGTCCGGCGAGAACGGTGGGTAAGCGAACACAAGCAAGAATGAACCGACAATCATAAATGGCATCGCGGAGATAAACCCGTCACGAATTGCCATTACATGACGCTGGGAAGAGATACGCCCGGCGACGGGACTGACATAGTTTTCAACAAACCGAAAAATGAGATTAAACGCAGCATGGTTGGCAGACATAATGGCTCTCCTGTCAGACGTTCAGTTTGGACGCAAACGCGCCACATGGTGTTCCATACATCATTGTCACCACCTTGCTGGTTCGTTCACCAGCGGTACAGCTCGAACGGAATGGTTTCATAATCGACTCTAATTATTGGATACAGGGGAAGTTACATCGTCAGTATTAATCTCTCCTTCACACTCTGCAACCGGTTACTGTAACCGGTTTCCGTGAATGTGAAGGCGATCCAGAAATCAGGTGCACTGGATAATTGTTACCGAAGAGATATTTACAGAGCATAATTTCTTATGACAGATTACGCAGGATATTTGTCAGGAGATAACAATGAGTTTGCAGTCTGTACGACAATTTTTTGCTGACAATGCCCCGGACATTGATGTCATCGAGCTAAGCCAAAGCACCGCAACGGTTGCGCTGGCCGCCGAGGCCCATCACGTTGAGCCGGGACAGATAGCAAAAACCTTATCGCTAAAGGTAAAAAACGAGGTGATTCTGGTCGTCGCAAAAGGTGATGCACGACTGGATAACAAAAAACTGAAGAACGTTTTTGGTGCGAAAGCACGAATGCTATGCAGTGATGAAGTGGTGACACTCACCGGGCATCCGGTCGGTGGCGTCTGCCCTTTCGGCCTGGAAAATCCGTTGGCCGTATACTGCGACATTTCGCTGAAACAGTATCAGGAAGTGCTGCCCGCAGCGGGCTCAATCCATAGCGCCGTGCGTATCGCGCCAGAAAGAATGGCAGAGCTCACGTCGGCTAAATGGATTGATGTCTGCATCTAATGGTTGCGCCAGGTTTTGTGGCCCACAGGCAAATCAGGGGTAAACGGCGCAGCCAGCAACGGCTCGCGGGCGGGAAGGTGCCCCAAAATGTCCGCAGCATGTAGAAGGCCCACATCAGAATTCACGCCAAGTTTGACCATCGCATTATATTTGTGAGCACGGACGGTCTTGATATTGCGCTCAAGCTGTCCCGCTATTTCGGGGATAGAGAGGCCCGCCGAAAGAAACCGGAGTACTGTCCGCTCCGAAGGGCTCAACATTCTGTGATTGTTGCCTTGGGAGTGACTCGCTGGGTTACTGTTAATTTGGTCAGTTTCACTCAACAGGGCGATGAGCTGTGTTTGCAGATCGGCAAGCTTTGCAGATTTGCTGATCACACCGTGCAGTCGTGAAGGCGAAAGTTGACCAATCAGCCTGGCTTCAGCAACATCCGCTGCGAGGATAATGCGCTGTATATGCGTATGCATATAGGCCAGCTCACGCAGGTAGCAGAGACAGTTTCTTCGTTCCTCTCGTAGATCTGAAAGCGAATAGATCACAGAGAAAAAAGGAATATGTGATAGCACCGCGGTAAAACTACTGAAGTCTTTAAACAGATGAAGATGATATTGGCTGAATGGCGCAGCAGTAAATAGATGTTCAAGCCCTGCGGCACTCATTGTACATTGGTCTACGACAGCAATATGTCTTCCTGTGGCATTTGTTTCCATTCTTTTTGTTCTCCATAGGCTGAAATTAAGTTCAGCTCTCTCATTCCCTGTGTGCTGTTGATCCATGCGTACATTTCAGCATTACCGTGCAGAGATAACCGGCGCATCGCACTATTCTTTTGTGCGCTGACGGTTTTATTGCTTTTCTTAAGCAACATCGCTATTTGATTAATTCCCCAACCTTTGCCCAGCAGACGGAGCACTTTGCGTTCGGAAAGCGTTAGCATCACCGCCACTTTAGGCTCGGTGTCACCGCTTCGTGGTTCAGGAGATAACAACGTCTGGCTAATCCTTTCTGAATATTCACTGCCGGCACGGATAGCGTTGACGACACCTTCGATCGGCTCCATATCCGCAAGTAGCGTACTTTCTGGGCGGACAAGGAGTTCGACGGCAAGAGGATAAAGGGCTCGTGAGACTAAAAATATCCAGTGAATATGCCGGTATTGGCTCAGGAGCAGATAATACTGTCCAAGCGCCTCACGGGGGTTCACGTACTCACCCGAAAGGTCGGCAATCACCACCGACGCCCGGTTCAATTGAGTTAATGCCAGCTCCCCCTGAGAACGGCAATGTAGAATTTCATACTCAGGAAAATGAATGGTCATCACCTCACCCAAGCCGATTCGCATCACCGGAACTTTACTAATAACAATGCCAAACTTTCCTTTCGCTGCTGACATAGGTTCTCCGAATCCTTTCTTCGATTAATTAATAAATTTGAAGCGTGGCTCTGACATGAGCTTTATCCGGGCACTAATATTATTAGTACAGGTTATATTTACATGAACAATTATAATCTATAACGCGTTAAACCTGGAATGTAATATAGTACAAAAACGCAGGCAATATAATAGCCCGCTGATAAAATAGTAAACACCGAAAACTAAATTAATAATTTATATATTTAATAGAATAATATTCATGAAATATATAAAAAGAACGCGTGCTGCTCATAGCCTCTGGCAACTGATTGCACAATTGTTGATCTGACCCAGAGCCAGACGTGCTGTGCTTTGTGCTAAAAGTATACATTCCAGACAATCTGGCAGTTCTCATTTTCAGGGCAACAAATGCAGGCAGATCAGTCGTCACAACGCGCTACAACTAGGCTATGTATCCAGTGCGGTCTTTTTTTATTGCAGCACGGCGCTGAGAGCGCTTTAGTTGAAGAGTTGTCCACACGCCTCGGCCTGGCGCTAGGCATGGATAGCGTTGAAAGTTCGATTTCGTCGAACGCTATCGTTCTCACCACCATTAAAGACGGTCAATGCCTTACGTCAACCCGTAAGAACCAGGATCGCGGCATCAATATGCACATGGTGACAGAAGTTCAGCACATCGTCATCATGGCCGAACATAAGCTTCTGGACTTGCCCGGCGTTGAAAAACGCTTTAATCAAATCAAGCCGCTGCGCTATCCCCGCTGGCTGGTCGTACTCATGGTTGGGCTCTCCTGCGCCTGTTTTTGCAAACTGAATAACGGCGGTTGGGATGGGGCGGTGGTAACATTTTTTGCCAGCGCGATCGCCATGTATGTGCGCCAGGTCTTAACTCAGCGCCATATGCACCCACAGATTAATTTCTGCATCACCGCGTTTGTGGCCACCACCGTCTCCGGCTTACTGCTGCGCCTGCCCGTTTTTGTCAATACACCAACCGTTGCTATGGCGGCAAGCGTGCTGCTTCTGGTTCCGGGTTTCCCGCTGATTAACGCCGTTGCCGATATGTTCAAAGGGCACATTAACACTGGCCTCGCACGCTGGGCGATTGCCAGTTTATTAACCCTCGCGACCTGTATCGGTGTGGTGATGGCGATGACACTTTGGGGGCTGCGCGGATGGGCATAATCGAGTTTTTACTGGCTCTGGCGCAAGACATGGCGCTCGCTGCCATTCCCGCCGTGGGCTTTGCGATGGTCTTTAACGTCCCGCAGCGCGCCCTGCGCTGGTGTGCGTTGCTGGGGGCTATCGGTCATGGTTCGCGGATGGTGATGATGACCGCTGGATTTAACATCGAATGGTCAACGTTTATGGCGTCGATGCTGGTCGGTTGTATTGGCATTCAGTGGTCACGCTGGTATCTGGCTCATCCGAAAGTCTTTACCGTGGCGGCCGTCATTCCGATGTTCCCAGGAATATCAGCCTATACGGCGATGATCTCAGCGGTGAAAATCAGCCACTTCGGCTACAGCGAGCCGCAAATGATCCTGCTTCTGAGTAATTTCCTCAAAGCATCGTCCATCGTTGGCGCACTCTCTATCGGCCTGTCGATCCCCGGTTTATGGCTCTACAGAAAGCGCCCGCGCGTTTGAATTTGTGTTATCCCGCTGCCGTGGCGATAATCCCTGCATTCTGTTTGGCGAGATAAGGAATGGAAGTGGCTAACCCCGGCAGTGAATTCCCCGACCACCATGATGATTCCAGCCTGAAGGACAAAATTTTTCAGAGCGCGATTACCCTGTTTGCTGAATACGGTCTGAACGGCGCGCGTATGGAGCAGATTGCCGAAAAGGCAGGCACCACCAAACGCATGGTGGTCTATCACTATAAAAACAAAGAGAACCTCTATCTTCAGGCGCTGGAGTACGTCTACACCCAGATCCGCGCCAGCGAAAAGCAGCTTAGCCTGGCAGGGCTTCCGCCCGTTGAAGCGCTGGTTCATCTGGTGGAAGCGACTTTCGATTACCACGCCGATCACCCGGATTACATTCGCATCATCTGCATGGAGAACATGCAGCGCGGCCGCTTTATGCAGCAATCCAGCTACCTGCGTCAGGTCAACCGCAGTGCGCTCGAACTGCTGGAAGCGATCCTCCAGCGCGGTAAAGAGAAACAGCTGTTTAACCAGACCGTTGATGCGCGCGATCTGCACCGCCTGATCAGTAGCTTTAGCTTCCATTATGTCGCTAACAGCTACACCTTCACCCTGCTGTTTGAAGACGGTGCTGATGAGCAGGCCCAGCGCCAGCACTATCGCAAAATGGCGGTGCAGGTAGCCCTTCGCTATACCTGCCCATAAAATCGCTTGCAATTAAATCGCGTACTACTTATATTCATTTCATGAACGCAAAAACAAACGACACCACCGCTGCGCTGATGCTGGATAACCAGCTCTGTTTTGCCCTCTACTCGGCAAACCTGGCGCTGAATAAGCTGTACCGGCAACTGCTGGCGCCGCTTAACCTGACCTATCCACAGTATCTGGTAATGCTGATTCTGTGGGAGCAGGATGACATCACGGTGTCGGAGATTGGCGAGCGTCTGTTCCTGGATTCCGCCACGCTCACCCCACTGCTGAAACGCATGGAAAGCGCCGGTCTACTTGTCCGTCAGCGCTCGCGCCAGGACGAACGTCAGGTCGCCGTGACGCTGAGTAACGAAGGTCGTGCGCTTCAGCAGCAGGCAAAAAGTATCCCTGAGGCCGTTGGCTGTGCCGCGCAGTGCGATGCGGATTCGATGCTCGCGCTCAAGCAGCAGCTTGAACAACTGCGCCAGCAACTCCATCGCTCCTGAGGCTATAGTTATTAAGTCTTTATTTACCCATTTATATCGCACGCTATTTAATAGCGCACATAACCGTAAGATGAGGAACCTGCCATGTCTTTAGAAAAAGTTGTTTATACCGCAAAAGCCAAAGCTACCGGAGGCCGTGACGGCCGTGCGACCTCTTCCGATGGCGTCCTGGACGTCAAACTGGGCGTACCAAAAGAGATGGGCGGTATGGGCGGTGAAGTCACCAACCCAGAGCAGTTGTTCGCAGCGGGTTACTCTGCCTGCTTCCTGGGTGCGATGAAATTCGTCTCTGCCCGTGACAAAATCGCCCTGCCAAAAGATGCCTTTATCGAAGGAGAAGTGGGTATCGGTCCATTACCGACCGGTTTTGGTATCGAAGCCAAACTCAACATCCACGTGCCAGGCATGGATCAAGCGGAAGCTAAAAAACTGGTCGACGCTGCCCATATCGTTTGCCCGTACTCTAATGCAACGCGCGGCAATATTGACGTGACGCTGAATATCATCGCCTGATAATTGCCTGATGGCGCTGCGCTTATCCGGCCTACTCAGGTAGCCCCGGCCAGCGCAGCGCCACCGGGGAAATCCCCCTCCGTCCCCCCTTCTCTCTGTGCTACTATGACCCCATATCACGACGTCGTATCCCAGTAGAGAAAGTTGTTATGTCATCCAGACTCCTGACCACCAGCGTCGCCGGTATCGATGCCTTCGTGCGCGATCCTCGTGGCGTCTTAGCCAAAGCCGATGGCGGCACCCTTGCCGTGTTTGCCGACAACGCGCCAGCGTTTTACGCGATCACGCCTGAACGCCTGGCCCAGCTTCTGGATATTGAAGCGCGTCTGTCGCGCCCGGCCAGTGACGTCACCTTAGATACGCAATTCTTTGAAGAACCGACCAGCGCACCGATTGCCGTCCCGATGGGCAAATTTGCCATGTACGCTGGCTGGCAGCCGGACGCGGATTTCCAGCGTCAGGCCGCGCTGTGGGGCATTGCCCTAACGCAGCCCGCCACGCCGGAAGAGCTGGCGGCGTTTATCGCTTACTGGCAGGCCGAAGGCAAAGTGTTCCATCACGTGCAGTGGCAACAGAAACTCGCCCGCAGCATGCAGATCAACCGCGCCAGCAACGGCGGCCAGCCAAAGCGGGATATCAACACCATTTCCGAACCCGATAATCAGATCCCACCAGGATTCAGAGGATGATATGAAAAACGTCGGCGACCTGATGAAACGTCTGCAAAAAATGATGCCTGCCAACGTGAAGCCCGCCTTCACCTCGGGCGAAGAGCTGCTGGCCTGGCAAAAAGAGCAGGGAAAAATGCGCTCCGAAGCCCTGACGCGTGAAAACCGGGCCATGAAAATGCAGCGCACCTTTAACCGCTCGGGCATTCGTCCGCTTCACCAGAACTGTTCCTTCGATAATTATCGCGTGGAAAACGACGGTCAGATGATGGCTTTGGGCAAAGCGCGCCAGTACGTCGAAGAGTTCGACGGCAGCATTGCCAGCTTTATCTTCAGCGGCAAACCGGGCACCGGCAAAAACCATCTGGCAGCGGCTATCTGCAATGAGCTGCTGCTGCGCGGAAAATCGGTTCTGATCATCACCGTTGCAGACATCATGTCAGCGATGAAAGACACCTTCAGCAATCGCGAAACCACCGAAGAACAGCTGCTGAACGATTTGAGTAATGTCGATTTGCTGGTGATTGACGAAATCGGCGTGCAGACCGAATCCCGCTACGAGAAAGTGATCATCAACCAGATTGTTGACCGTCGTTCCTCGTCGAAACGCCCGACCGGTATGCTGACCAACCATAAAGCGGAAGAGATGACCAAGCTGCTGGGTGAGCGCGTAATGGATCGTATGCGCCTCGGCAATAGTTTGTGGGTGAATTTCACCTGGGATAGCTATCGCGATCGCGTTACGGGCAAAGAGTATTAGGATATTTCCAGGAATGGCGCGCCTTGCGCGGGTATATACTGAAGCCACTTCCAGCCCGAAACGGGCCACTTTTGAGTTCATTTTATGAAAAAGCACATTCTTCTCAGCACCGCATTCAGCGTCGTTCTGCTTACCGGCGCTGCTCACGCAGCATCATGGCAGGACTCTTTGTCCAGCGCGGCGAACGAGCTGAGCAAAAGCAGCGGCAGTTCCCAGAACGGCGGCCTGTCCGCATCGTCCCTGACCAGCCTGCTGGGCGGCAGCAATCAGAGCCTGAGCGCTGGCACCATGAACAACGCAGCCGGTATTCTGGGCTACTGCGCCAAACAAAAACTGGCGTCGGTGACGGATACGCAGAACATCAAAAATCAGGTCCTCGATAAGCTGGGCCTGGATACCCAGGAGCAAAAACAAGACACCAACTACATGGACGGAATTCAGGGCCTGCTGAATGCCAAAGATGGCCAGCAGCTGAACCTGAGCACCCTGGGCGACTCCGCGCTGGCGAAGCAGGTGAAAACCAAAGCCTGCGATCTGGTGTTGAAACAAGGCGTTAATTTCCTCTCCTGATTCATCCCATTTTCTGCCACAACACGCCGCGTTTGTTGCGTTAACTTAGCAACGCGGCGTCAGACTCGTTTTTTGCTCATCTTCTTACGTCTCAGCACCCGTATAACGCGATGCGACGGCGATCAAAATTTCTACTTTCTAAACCAAATCCTAACAACAGCACATTTTAGTGACACTAGAATTGCAGCTATGTGACTTCGCCATTAAATTGTATTAACCAAAAAATAATCAGTTTGCCAGCTAAGTAACTGGCGCTATTGAGGATAAGCTGTTGTCAGAGTTTATTTCCCTTGCCCTGTTCCTGGCTTCCATTGGCATTTATGCCTGGAAGGCGGGCCGCAACACCTGGTGGTTTATTGCCACCTTGCTGGTGTTGGGCATTTTTATTGTGTTGAACATTACCCTGTACGCCAGTGATTACTTTACCGGTGACGGCATCAATGACGCCGTGCTTTATACGCTCACCAACAGCCTGACGGGTGCTGGTGTTAGTAAGTACATACTTCCAGGTACCGGTCTAGTACTGGCGCTGTTCGCGGTGTTTGGCACTCTCGGCTGGGTGCTGCGCCGTCGTCGTCATCTTCCGCATCATATGGGCTACAGCCTGCTGGCCCTGGCGCTGGCGCTCGGTTCGGTAGATGCCAGCCCGGCGTTCCATCAGATCACCGAGCTGGTGAAATCCCAGTCCCGCGACGGCGATCCGGATTTCACGGCATATTACAAAGAACCGTCGAAAACCATCGCTAACCCGAAACTGAACCTGGTTTATATCTACGGCGAAAGTCTGGAGCGCACCTATTTCGATAACGATGCCTTCCCGAATCTGACGCCGGATCTCGGCCCGCTGAAAGACGAAGGTCTGGATTTCAGCCACACGTCACAGCTGCCGGGCACCGATTACACCATCGCTGGGATGGTCGCCTCCCAGTGCGGCATTCCGCTGTTTGCGCCGTTCGAAGGCAACGCTTCGGCGTCGATGTCGAGCTTCTTCCCGCAGAATATCTGCCTCGGCGACATCCTGAAAAACTCCGGCTACGAAAACTACTTTATGCAGGGCGCTAACCTGCGTTTTGCCGGAAAAGACGTGTTCCTGAAATCCCACGGCTTCGATCATCTCTACGGCGCAGAAGAGCTAAAAACCACCGTCGCCGACCCGTCGTATCGCAACGACTGGGGCTTCTACGACGACACGGTGCTGGATGAAACCTGGAAGAAATTCGAGGAGCTGTCCAAATCTGGCAAGCGTTTCTCGCTGTTTGCCCTCACCGTCGATACGCACCACCCGGACGGCTTTATCTCGCGCACCTGCGAGCGCAAAAAGTACGAGATCAACGGCAAAACCAACCAGTCGTTCAGCGCCGTGACCTGTAGCCAGGAACATATCGCCGCATTTATCAATAAAATCAAAGCCTCGCCGTATTTCAAAAACACGGTGATTGTCGTCTCTTCCGACCATCTGGCAATGAAAAACACCGCCTGGGACGAGCTGAACAAACAGGATCGCAGCAACCTGTTCTTTGTAATGCGCGGCGACCAGCTTCAGCAGGAGGTCATCGCCACCAAACGTAACACGATGGATAACGGCGCGACGGTGCTGGATATTCTGGGCGGGGATAACTTCATCGGGCTGGGACGCAGCACGCTCTCCGGTCAGTCACTCTCCGAAGTGTTCCTCAACATGAAAGAGAAGATTCTGGCGTGGAAACCGGACGTGATCCGACTGTGGAATTTCCCGAAAGAGATGAAGGATTTCAGCATCGACCAGCAGAAAAACATGATTACCTTCTCGGGCAGCCATTTCCGCCTGCCGTTGCTCCTGCGCGTCTCGGATAACCGCGTCGAACCATTGCCAGAGAGTGAATACTCCGCGCCGTTGCGCTTCCAGCTGGCCGACTTTGCCCCACGCGACAACTTCGTCTGGATCGATCGCTGCTACAAGATGGGCCAGCTGTGGTCGCAGCCGCTGTCGCTCTCGACGGACTGGTGCGTCTCACAGGGTCAGCTTGGCGGCGAGCAAAGCGTGCAGCGCGTCGATAAAGATCAGTGGAAAAGCAAAACCGCGTTCAAGGACACGGTGATCAATACCGACCGCTATCAGCGCAACGTGGATATGCTCAAAGTGGTGGATAACGATATTCGCTACAAGGCGGACAGTTTCGTGTTCAATGTGGCGGGCGCGCCGGAAGAGGTGAAGCAGTTTAGCGGTATTTCACGTCCAGAATCCTGGGGGCGTTGGTCCAACGCACAGCTCGGCAACGAAGTGAAAATCGAATACGCCCAGCCACTGCCGGAGAAATTCGATCTGGTGATCACCGCCAAAGCCTTCGGCCCGAACGCCAACAAACCGATCCCGGTGCGCATCGGCGACAAAGAGCAGACCATCACCCTCGGCAACGATGTCACCACAACGACGCTGCATTTCGAGAACCCGTCGCGCAGCAATACGGTGGTGATTGTTCCGCCGGACCCGCAATCGACGAACGAAGGCAATATCCTTGGGCATTCACCGCGAAAACTGGGGATTGGGATGGTTGAAATGAAGGTGGTGCACACCGGCGCATAAACTTGTTGGCCGACGACCGTACGGCCTAAAATGCCCGGTGGCACTGCGCTTACCGGGCCTACAAAAGACTGTGCGGCCTAAAAACGCCCGGTGGCGCTGCGCTTACCGGGCCTACAAAACCGTAGGCCGGGTAAGGCAAAGCCGCCACCCGGCAACTAAGTAGACATCCAAAGCGCCCTTCCTGAACAGGGCGCTTTTTTTACATCAGAAGGTTTCCCAGTTTTCACTGGACGCGGTTGTTGCGGCAGCGGCTTTACGCCCCTTCACCGCCATCACCGGCGTTTTCAGGCCACCGTTGTCGCGTGATTTCTGCTGCTCCTGCTGAATGCGGAACACGGCCACGGCCTGCGTCAGACGGCTCGCCTGCTCTTCCAGTGCGGCGGCTGCCGCAGCGGACTCTTCCACCAGCGAGGCGTTCTGCTGCGTCACGCGATCCATCTCAGCGACTGCCAGACCGACCTGGTCGATACCACGGCTCTGCTCGTCAGACGCAGACGCGATTTCGCCCATAATATCGGTCACGCGCGTTACCGCATTCACGATTTCACCCATCGTTTCACCGGCGCTTTCGACCAGGGTTGAACCCAGCTCAACGCGGCCAACAGAGTCTTCAATCAGGCTCTTAATTTCGCGTGCTGCCTGAGCGCTACGCTGTGCCAGGTTACGGACTTCACCTGCCACCACCGCAAAACCACGGCCCTGCTCGCCCGCACGCGCCGCTTCTACAGCGGCATTCAGCGCCAGGATGTTGGTCTGGAAGGCAATACCGTCGATCACGCTGATGATGTCAGCGATCTTCTGCGAACTGCCGGCGATGTCACGCATGGTTTGCACCACGTTATCCACCACTTTTCCGCCTTTCTGCGCGGTCTCGGACGCGCTCAGCGCCAGATTGCTCGCCTGACGGGCGTTTTCGGCGTTCTGCTTCACGGTCGCGGTCAGCTGTTCCATGCTGGCAGCTGTCTCTTCCAGCGATGCAGCCTGCTGCTCGGTACGGGAAGAAAGGTCGTTGTTGCCAACAGAGATTTCGCTCGCGCCGCTGTAAATCGCATTCGCGCCGTTACGCACGTCACCCACGGTATTGACCAGCTCGCTCTGCATATGACGCAGGGTATCGGCCAGCTGTCCCATTTCGTTGGTGCCTTCAACGTCGATCCGCTTCACCAGATCGCCGCTGGCGATATGACGAATGCTGTCGATCAGACGATTCAGAGGAGAAATCAGCGACTGTTTAATACCCAGCCAAACGCCGACGATCACCACCAGCACTGCGATCAACACGCTGATCAGCACCCAGATCGCCTGAGTGTAAGAGCTGTTGCTGTCATCCACGGCAGTCTGATACAGATGATCGTTCTGCTGCAGGTAGTTCACGTACTGTTTCTCAAAACCATCCTGATAGCTCTGGGTCGGCTGATCGAAGAAGTCGTTGATCTTACCTGCGCCCAGCAATTGGATCAGCTCGGCCAGCGCACCGTGATAGATATCGTAGTTACGCTTAATTTCCATCGCGGCCGCGTCACTCTGGCGCGCATCACGCGGCAGTGCTTCGTAGTCAGCCCAGTTTTTTTCCGCCTGCTTCAGGGAAGCGGACGCAATCTGCATCAGATCCGCAACGGTCGCGCCGCTGCCGATGTTGCTCTGATCCATCATGTAGCGAATACCCGCGCGGTTAAGGGTATTACGGGTTTGCAGCAATGCGACCCAGCTGCCGTTAAGCGTGGATTGTTGCTGGCGAATAGTTTGCAGGACGGTGAAGTTTTCTTTGTCATGCTTCAGGGCATTAAAGAAAAGACCACCGGATGTCAGCTGTAACAGGCCAAAAATAGCCAAAACCAGCAACAAGCTGGTGACAATCTTGATACGATTTAACATGTTTTCTCTTTCCATCAGACAGATAACAGAATTTTCGGCCTGGATAGGGAAAACTTTACGAAAATCGTGTTGATGATTTGAACATTTACGGACGATTTCACAAAAAAACTATTAATGTTTATCCTAAATCGCGCCGTTATATATCCATAAGATAAATTTTATCTCTGTCGCACTGACATATTCTGTCAGTGGCATTCATATCATTCAGGGATTTTCACCGCCATTAACGGGAATATAATATGACATCTCCAGCCCGCAGCCGCTCGGCTGAACGACTCGTCGATATTCTGATGGAGCTGCATTTAAACGGTGTGGTTAACCGCAGCGACTTAATGAATAAATTTAAAATTACCGAACGCACAGTATATCGCGACCTAAATGCCCTTTCACCTATTGTTCAGCATACGGGGAACGGCCAGTATCGCCTGATTCACGCGGCCCAAAATGCGAGCGGACAGGGCCTGCATAACGCGGTAGCTAACCTGCTGAATGCCGACAATTATTTCCCGGACAGAGGCACCGCATTCTGGCAGAGCCTTGAGGCGCGTGTTGAAGAGAATCATATTCTGATTCTTAGCAATGACGCCGAACACACCGTTCAAAATGATATTCGTCGCCATCTGTCGGCTATCGAAAAATCGATAAAAGAACGTCACGTTTGCCAGCTGGTTTATAAAGGCAAAACACGGCTTGTTAAGCCGTACAAATTAATTAACAAAAAAAATATATGGTATTTACAAGCTACGGAAAATGACAGGCTCAAATCCTTTTCATTGAGCCAGATAAGTTGGCTCGATATTCAAAAAGAGACATTTGCGCCGGATGCCGATACCGCAGAATTACTTGAGAAGAATCTTGATCCGTGGGTCAGTGAAGATACTTTCGAAGTGAAAATATTCACCAATAAAATAATCTCTCATTACTTCACTCGCCGCGACCTGCTGCCGGAGCAGGAACTGGTCACGGAAAGCGACGACGGCGTAACGATCCGCTGCCAGGCGTCGCATGAGAATCAAATTCTGCCGCTGATCTTCTACTGGCTGCCGAACATTCAGGTGCTGGAGCCTGCGTGGCTACGTGACAAACTCTTTGAAACGCTTGAAGGCTACATGGCAACAGCAACAGCAGAGGTGCTCGAATAATCGATGTGATCTCAATCACATAAACCACGCCACTGGCGGCGAGCCTGAACCACTCGCCCCACTCTTTGACCGCTTAACCATCACAAACAACCGCTCATTCATTTACCGTCCTTTACACGCGCGACGATCTGGCAAGATCGCCTCAGCATTAATCAATACCTCCTCAAAACGAATTCAGGCCCCTTTTTCCAGTTAAAAAAACCAGGTCTAACTATGGATACGAAAAAACTACTTAAGCACGTGCCCTGGGCGCTCCTCGGGATCCTCGGCGCTTTCTGTCTGGCGGTTGTCGCATTACGCCGGGGCGAACACGTTAGCGCCCTGTGGATCGTGGTCGCGTCGGTTTCCGTCTATCTGGTAGCGTACCGCTACTACAGTCTTTACATCGCGCAGAAGGTCATGAAACTCGACCCGACGCGTTCCACTCCGGCGGTCATTAACAATGACGGCCTGAACTACGTGCCCACCAACCGCTACGTACTGTTTGGTCACCACTTTGCCGCGATTGCCGGTGCTGGTCCGCTGGTCGGCCCGGTGCTTGCCGCGCAGATGGGTTATCTGCCTGGTACCCTGTGGCTGCTCGCAGGCGTGGTGCTGGCGGGTGCGGTGCAGGACTTCATGGTTCTGTTCATCTCGACCCGCCGTAACGGTGCCTCTCTGGGTGAAATGATCAAAGAAGAGATGGGCCGCGTGCCGGGTACTATTGCCCTGTTCGGCTGCTTCCTGATCATGATAATCATCCTTGCGGTGCTGGCGCTGATCGTGGTGAAAGCTCTGGCCGAAAGCCCGTGGGGTGTGTTCACCGTCTGCTCGACCGTACCGATTGCGCTGTTCATGGGTATCTACATGCGCTTTATCCGTCCGGGCCGCGTGGGTGAAGTATCGGTGATTGGTATCGTGCTATTGGTCGCTTCCATTTACTTCGGCGGCATCATCGCCCACGACCCGTACTGGGGCCCGGCGCTGACCTTCAAAGACACCACCATTACCTTCGCGTTGATTGGCTATGCGTTTATCTCCGCGCTGCTGCCGGTATGGCTGATTCTGGCCCCGCGTGACTATCTGGCGACGTTCCTGAAAATCGGTGTGATCGTCGGTCTGGCGATCGGTATCGTGATCATCAACCCGGAACTGAAAATGCCAGCCGTGACCCAGTACATTGACGGTACCGGTCCACTGTGGAAAGGCGCGCTGTTCCCGTTCCTGTTTATCACCATCGCCTGTGGCGCCGTCTCTGGCTTCCACGCCCTGATCGCTTCCGGCACCACGCCGAAGCTGATGGCGAACGAAACCGACGCCCGCTTTATCGGTTACGGCGCAATGCTGATGGAATCCTTCGTGGCGATCATGGCGCTGGTGGCAGCGTCCATCATCGAACCGGGTCTGTACTTCGCGATGAACACCCCGCCAGCGGGCCTTGGCATCACCATGCCAAACCTGCATGAGATGGGTGGCGACAACGCGGCGCTGATCATGGCGCAGCTGAAAGACGCCAGCGCTCATGCGGCGGCGACCGTCAGCTCCTGGGGCTTCGTGATCTCGCCTGAGCAGATCATGCAGACCGCGAAAGACATCGGCGAGCCGTCGATTCTGAACCGTGCGGGTGGCGCACCAACCCTGGCGGTCGGTATCGCACACGTGTTCCACAAAGTGCTGCCGTGGGCGGACATGGGCTTCTGGTACCACTTCGGTATTCTGTTCGAAGCGCTGTTCATCCTCACCGCGCTGGACGCCGGTACCCGTGCAGGCCGCTTCATGCTGCAAGATTTGCTCGGTAACTTCGTGCCGTTCCTGAAGAAAACCGACTCTCTGGTGGCAGGCGTGCTGGGCACCGCAGGTTGTGTCGGTCTGTGGGGCTACCTGCTGTATCAGGGCGTCGTTGACCCACTCGGCGGCGTGAAGAGCCTGTGGCCGCTGTTCGGTATCTCTAACCAGATGCTGGCAGCCGTGGCGCTGGTTCTGGGTACCGTGGTGCTGGTGAAAATGAAACGCACCAAGTACATCTGGGTGACGGTAGTTCCTGCGCTGTGGCTGCTGCTGTGCACCACCTGGGCGCTGGGCCTGAAACTGTTCAGCACCAACCCGCAGCTGGAAGGCTTCCTGTTTATGGCTAACCAGTACAAAGCGAAAATCGCCGCGGGCGGCGGTGACCTGACCGCACAGCAGATTGCCAACATGAACCATATCGTGGTGAACAACTACACCAACGCCGGTTTGAGTATTCTGTTCCTGGTCGTGGTGTACAGCATCATCTTCTACGGCATCAAAACCTGGATGAATGTGCGTAACGCCGAAGGCCGTACGGATAAAGAAACCCCGTACGTTCCGGTCCCGGAAGGCGGCGTGAAGACCTCTTCACATCACTAAAACCCTGGCGGGTGGCGCTGCGCTAACCCGCCCTACACAGAACCTGTAGGCCCGGTAAGCGTAGCGCCACCGGGCTTTTTCTGTCTGGATGGCACAATGTTTGGTAACTTAGGCGAAGCAAAAAAATACCTCGGTCAGGCGGCGAAAATGCTGATTGGTATTCCGGACTATGACAACTACGTTGAACATATGCAGACCAACCATCCGGATAAACCGTACATGACCTACAAAGAATTCTTCCGCGAGCGCCAGCAAGCGCGCTACGGCGGCGATGGCAAAAACGGCGTACGCTGTTGCTAAAGGAGAGAACATGACCCCTATTGCAGTCACCCTGTTAACCGGCTTTCTCGGTGCAGGCAAAACCACCCTGCTGCGCCACATCCTCAACGAACAGCACGGTTTCAAAATCGCCGTCATTGAAAACGAATTCGGTGAAGTTTCCGTCGACGATCAGTTGATTGGCGATCGCGCCACCCAGATCAAAACCCTGACCAACGGCTGCATCTGTTGTACCCGCTCCAGCGAGCTGGAAGATGCCCTACTGGATCTGCTCGACAGCCGCGATCGCGGCGACATCGAATTTGACCGTCTGGTGATCGAATGCACCGGCATGGCCGATCCCGGCCCGATTATTCAGACCTTTTTCTCCCATGACATTCTCTGCCAGCGCTACCTGCTGGACGGCGTGATTGCCCTGGTCGATGCGGTCCACGCCGACGAACAGATGAACCAGTTCACCATCGCCCAGTCGCAGATTGGCTACGCGGATCGCATTCTGCTGACCAAAACCGACGTGGCGGGCGAGAGCGAAAAACTGCGTGAACGCTTGACGCGCATCAACGCCCGCGCGCCTATATATACGGTGGTTCACGGCGATATCGATCTCGCGCAGCTGTTCAACACCAACGGCTTTATGCTCGAAGAGAACATCACCGCTACGCCGCGCTTCCACTTCATCGGCGATAAGCAAAACGACGTCACCTCCATCGTGGTGGAGCTGGATTATCCGGTGGATATCAGCGACGTCTCCCGCGTGATGGAAAACCTGCTGCTGTCGTTTGCCGACAAACTGCTGCGCTACAAAGGGATGCTGTGGATCGACGGTAAACCGAACCGCCTGCTGTTCCAGGGCGTGCAGCGCCTGTACAGCGCCGACTGGGACCGACCGTGGGGTGATGAAACGCCGCACAGCACGATGGTATTTATCGGAATACAACTTCCGGAAGAGGAAATCCGCGCAGCGTTTGCCGCACTCAAGGCCTAATGATCCAAAACCGCCCTTTTATACGGGGCGGTTCAGTAATTTCAATTCGAGAAATGTAATGTTTCGTTATTTTCAGAACTTATTTGAAATAATGAAAATCCTCATTAATTCATTTCTCATCATTATTTCCGCCATATTCAACCTTTGTTTAGCGACGAAATTGAACGAAGTCTAAACACGAAAAAAATACGCATTGACGCCGTGACAAATCAACTTCCCCTTAACGTCAAAATCATCGATTCATAACAAAACCAGTGTAAAACTTCGAGTTACGTCACATTTGCAGTCGTAAACATCGCTTGTTAAGGTGTCCTCAGATTAATTTGATGACGAGGAAATACACCATGAAAAAGATTAACTTCATTCTGCTTTCTGTTCTGACCGTGACTTCTGGCTCCGCACTGGCAATGGGCGCTTCTATTGAGCAGGGTAAGAACTTCACCAATTTAAATATCGAAATGGGTAAATCCACCTCCGGTGTTTATGCCGAAAGCAACTGGCTTAAAAATACCGACGACGGCACCCAGACCGGTGGTGTTGGCGCAGGTTATAACCTGGAAGTTGGCCCAGCAATGCTGAATGCCGGTGCGAAAGCTATCTACCTCGGGCCGAAAAAAGGCGATAACGGCGTCGCATTCCCGGTCGGCGGCGGTGTAAGCGTTGCCCTGACCGACAGCATTAATGTGTTCGGTGAAGGTTACGTCGCACCTAACGGCCTGAACAACAGCGTGAAAAACTACGTTGAAGCCAACGGCGGCGTAAGCTGGACTCCGATTAAACCCGTCACGCTGAAAGTGGGCTACCGCCACGTGAGCGTTGATGGCAAAGACGGTCGTCCAAACCACACTCTGATTGACGGTGCCTACGTGGGCGGCGGCGTGAGCTTCTAAGGTTATCTATTGCCGGGTGGCGCTACGCTTACCCGGCCTACAATATCCAGACATATCAATGGTTTTGTAGACCTGTGCAAACGAAGTGCCGCCAGGCGATTTTCTCAGGCGGCACTTCGTCTCTACTTAGCGCCGAACCTGCAAAATCTCCTGCGATTCCTGATTCGCACTCACCTCCTGCGGCGTTAACCACAGCGGCTTGCGACCAAAGGTTTCGTACATTTTCAGCTGATCGTCATAGTGCTTATCCGGCGTTCCGTCCGGTGCCACAAACCCGCTTTGACCGGGTGCGACCACATCCCAGGCCAGCACCGGGCTTTTACCGGATGTCGGCGAGAAGACGATCATGTCATTTTCCGTACCGCGGTTCTGATACTCGGCCTGATGCCGCACCTCTTTGGCTGCCGCCTGCGGGACACCGAAGAAGTTATTTGCGCGGAACGTCAGCGCCATCGCAGGTGTATTCCAGGCATTGATATCCGCGCCGTAGCGCGTCGAGAGCGTCTGCCAGGCGTCCTGCAACGCATCCAGCACCACCGCCTGCGGCGACTGTCCGGCAAACAGATCGACTTCCTGCGGGATCGCCGATTTATCCCCCTCCAGCGCTTCGAACAGAATCTTGGCCCCGACGCTGATATTCAGCGAGCCGGTCGGCCCGTCCTGCGTCGTTTCATACCCGCTGGCGCTGTACCAGGTGTTAAACGGTGCCGGAACGGCAGCGACCACCGTGCGTTTCAACATACTGGTCAGCCAGGCGTTCAGAATGGCGGAACCCGGTTGCTGATAGGTTTTCCCGTCGTCACTCATCACGTTTTGGCCGTCCCAGCTCGCCAGTGTTTTCACCAGTTGCTGCCGAGGATCGTTCTCTGACAAGCTCGCCGTCGCTTTTTGCAGGGTCGGCAGGAACAGACGCAAATTCAGATCCTGACGGCTGGTTTTTTGGATCAATTCCCAGGCCTGCTCGTGGGTCAGCGTCGGCTGTTTATCAATAAGCTGCGTGATCTCCGTGACGCGATCCGCCCCGCCCCATAAGAAGGCGAACAGATCCGACGCCGGATAATCTTTCTGCGGCGAGTTGTTCCAGTTGGCGATATAGCCCGACTGCGGGTTATAGACTTTCGGATTCAGATCAAACGACAGCAGCCCCTGCCAGTCCCATTTTCCCGTGCCCGGCACCGGTAGACGCGGATCGTGCCCCGGCTGGCGTTTCGGATACGCACCCCCGTGAACGTAGCCGATGTTGCCGTCGACATCCGCGTAATACCAGTTGATTGTCAGCGCCTGCTTTGCTGCCTGATCCGTCCACGTCGGCCAGTCTTTGGCTTTCATCTGATGCGTCCACGCCAGCAGAGACGCGACCTCCTTCCCATCCCAGGCACGCGCTTTGGCGTAGGCGGTGTGGGTCGCCGGATCGGTTTTGATCACGTTCCCGTGCACAGTTCGCCAGACGGTAAACGTCTCCGGCTGGCCGTCTTTCACGGCAATCGTCTCTTCGCGACTGAGCATTTTGACCCACTGGCCGTTATGCAGATATTCGCCTGGTTTTTTATCCGAGATTTGTTCTGCAAAGATATCCACATCGTCGCCGAACCCCGCCGTCGCGCCCCATGAGATATGACCGTTGTGGCCAAACACCAGGCCCGGATAAGCGAATGGCGTGTTGCCGGTGACGTCATAGCCCGCGCCGTGCAGCCCGATGCCGTAGGTATACGCCGGGGCATACCAGCCAAACTGCGGGCCGTTGACCATGATGGCTTTCGCGTCCTGCGCCTTTTTCTTGCCAATCACCCACATGTTACTGGTCGTCGGGTACCCAGCCAGACCGTTGGCACCGCTGCGGGCAAACTGTTCAGCGATCGCTTCGCGGTTTTGCCCGGCAGTGAGCGCCAGCAGCGCGCCGTCATTGCCTTTGGCCGGGCGGTCGAGCATCGGTGCGGGGAGATCGTAACGCGGGAGCAGCGCGGCTGTTTGCGTGTTTTTGAGATCAAAGGTCAGCGGATAATGACTCTCCTGCGCAGCGATTGTCGTCGGTGCTGCCGGATTCACCAGCCATTTCAGCTGGTTAAACACCCCCATCCCTTTTTGCGCGCCGTATTTATCTTTCAGCGCCGTCAGTAGCGCCAGGTTGTCGATTTCGCTGGTGCTGTCGGAAAAACGGTTCGCCATAGTGCCAACAAAAACCATTGCCACATCAAAGGGCTGCCAGTGCCCGGGCTTAAAACCAAACTCGGCAAACTGCGCGGGCATTCGCTTACCGGGGTCGGCGTTCACTTTATCGATCCAGGCATTCATCCCGTCGGCGTAGCCCTGCAGGATCGCTTTATCATCTGCGGGCAGCGCCGCGATTTGGGCATGAATCGACTCCGGCCAATAGTTCTGGCGGATATCTTTATCAAAACTCACGAAGGATTTTCCCAGCACTTCGGACACCGTGCCCTGGGTGCTGCGCCGCGCCATCTCCATCTGGAACAGGCGATCCTGCGCCACCACATAGCCGTAGCCGTAAAAAAGACGGTACGTATCGTCGGCGTAAATATGCGGCATGCCGTAGTTATCGCGAACGATCTTGACCTCTGTCGGGGCGGTTTTTGCCAGAGCAGCGATGCTCCAGCTCAGCGTCAGGGAAGCCACAACACAGTTCACGATCATACGATTTGTATTTTTCATTGTATCCTCTTGCAGGTGTATGATTTTCGATTTGATACTAGCAAGAGGCTAAATCTTATCCAGAACAGCCAGTTTGTTTCACTGCGAACTGTGAGTCTGATAACTAATTTATGATACGAATATATCTGTTATGTGACATCAAGCGAATCACAACACCTTGTCGATTGCAAAAAAAAGGGCGGCTCGAAAGCCACCCTGTTGACTGCTGTTAAACCGCTTACCGGCGAACCACCACCAGCTTCTGGTTAACGAACTCTTTAATGCCGAGATCCGACAGCTCGCGACCATAGCCGGAACGCTTCACGCCACCGAACGGCAGTTCTGCCGCGGTGTCGGTCAGCCAGTTGATATAGACCATCCCGGTTTCGATACGTGACGCCATTTTCTTCGCACGATCAATATCCTGGCTGAATACCGCCCCGCCGAGGCCGTAGTTCGAGTCATTCGCCAGGCTCACCGCTTCGTCGTCGCTTTTCACCACATAGAACTGCGCCACCGGCCCGAAGAACTCTTCGAAATAGGCCGGATTTTCGCGTGATATATGGGTCAGGATCGTCGGCTCGAAGAAGTTACCTTCGCGCTCAACCGGCTTACCGCCGAAATGCACTTTCGCCCCGTTTTTCACCGCCTCGTTCACCTGTTTGGTTAGCGTCTCAAGCGCATCCTTCGATGACAGCGGCCCCAGCGTGGTTTTCTCATCCAACGGATCGCCGATCTTCACCTCGCGGAACGCCTCGGTAAACGCGGTCAGGAACTGGTCCGCGACTTTCTCATGGACGATAAATCGCTTCGCGGCGGTACACACCTGCCCGGCGTTGTTGAGTCGGGCGTTAACACCGATCTTCACTGCCTTTTTAAGATCCGCATCGTCGAGGACGATAAACACGTCGTTACCACCCAGTTCGAGAGTCGATTTTTTAATGTGCTTCGCCGCCTGCGCCGCCACCACGCTCCCGGCCTTTTCAGACCCGGTCAAGGCTGCACCCTGCACACGCGGATCGGCAATGATCTTCGCGACCTGATCCGAAGAGATAAACAGATTGGTCCAGGCCCCGTCCGGCGCACCGGCTTCTCGTACCAGATGGGCGAACGCCTCCGCGCAGTGCGGCACGATGCTGGCGTGCTTCGCCACCACTGGATTCCCCGCCGCCAGGTTCGGCGCCAGGACGCGCATCAGCTGATAGAACGGGAAATTCCACGGTTCAACGGCCATCACCACACCAATCGGATGGTGCTCCACCCAGGCGTCACCGAGTTCCGATTTGTACGTCACAGGCGCAAGAAATTGCTTCGCGTTATCCGCGTAATAGCGGGCGATCTGCGCGCAGAGCTTCACCTCCCCGCGGCTTTGCTCGATGAGTTTCCCCATCTCCTGACTGGCGATTTTCGCCAGCTCTTCGCTGCGGCTGTCGATCAGATCCGCCAGCTTGTGCAGCACCGGCAGACGCTGTTCGATAGCCCCTTTCGCCCACTCGGAATGGTAAAGCGCATCCGCCGTCTTCAGCGCCGCCTCGACGTCCGCATCGGTATGAGGTTTGTACTCTTTGATGAGTTTGTTGTTAGCAGGATTCACTGTCTGGTAAGCCATATAGGTCTCCTTAATTACCGCTTAGGGTATTAAGGGTAGTCAAGATGACTGAGGACGGGGGTAAAGTTGGGTATATGCGGAAGTTTCTTAGGACATACTTTGCAAAAACCGCACATCCCCCGGTGGCGCTGCGGGCCGTGCAATGATAAGACTTT
Source organism: Lelliottia jeotgali (assembly GCF_016771845.1). Lineage (NCBI taxonomy): Bacteria > Pseudomonadati > Pseudomonadota > Gammaproteobacteria > Enterobacterales > Enterobacteriaceae > Lelliottia > Lelliottia jeotgali. Next base: position 276,846 of record NZ_JAENMQ010000002.1, read on the forward strand.
GTAGGCCGGGCAAACGCAGTGCCGCCCGGCAATACGCCGAGGCTGCAAAACTCAACCCCCATCACACTTCCCTCATGTCATTCCAGACACAAACCACCAGGCATTATTCCTAACTCCTTGAATATCCATACACCCACATCTAATCAATTCACTAAAAGCTATCAATACACCCAATTATCCAATTGGATTCGCAATCATTCCCTCCACAGAATGCCTGTATACCCAAAAAGCATTCAGGAGTTCTCATGTCTCATTCCATCATTAACGACACCCCGTACGAAGCCGTTGAAATCCTGCGTAAGGCCAAGCCCGGCTTTACCCCGCGCATCGCATTTATTCTCGGCTCCGGCCTCGGTGTGCTGGCGGATAAACTCGAAAACAAAACCGTCATCTCTTACGAAAAACTGCCGGGATTCCCGGTCAGTACCGTGATTGGTCATGCGGGTGAAGTGGTGATGGGCTCACTGCACGGCGTGGATCTCATCTGCATGAAGGGGCGCGGGCATTTCTACGAGGGTGTCGGGATGGGCATTATGACCCACGCGGTACGCACCTTTAAGCTGCTCGGCTGCGAATTTATGTTCTGCACCAACGCCGCCGGCTCGCTTAATCCGAACATCCCGGCAGGCAGCCTGGTGGCGCTTAACGATCACATCAACACCATGCCGTCCACGCCGCTGGTTGGGCCGAATGACGACCGTTTTGGCCCGCGCTTCTTTAGCCTGGCAAATGCCTACGACAAAGATCTGCGCGAGAAACTGCACCACACGGCAGGCGATCTCGGCCTGACGCTGCACGAAGGCGTGTTCGTTTCCTACCCTGGGCCAAACTTCGAAACCGCTGCGGAAATCCGCATGATGCAGAACATGGGCGGCGATGTGGTCGGCATGTCGGTGGTGCCAGAAGTGATCGTCGCGCGCCACTGCGGCCTGAAAGTGCTCGCCGTATCAGCCATCACCAATATGGCGGAAGGCCTGAGCGATGTGGAGCTCTCACACGAACAAACCCTGAAATGCGCGGCGATGGTCACCGACGATTTCGTGCGCCTGATCAGCCAGTTCGTGAAGAACTGCCGCTAACTTCCCGTCCAGCGGCGGGCCACGCGCCCGCCAGGAGAAATGCAGATGTCAGAAAATTACTCTCGCGGCAGTCTGAATGCGATTTCCTATCTGAGCTATTACTTTGTCGGTGCGCTGGTCTCGACGCTGGGGATTGTTCTCGGCCCGCTGTGCGCCGCGTTCAATAAAGATCCGAGCTTTATCGGCCAGGTGTTTACGCTGATGAACATCGGGATGTTCGTGCCGATCATGCTCGGCGGCATTTTGATGAAAAAATGGGGTCTGCAAAAGCCGCTGGTGATTGCCGCCGCGCTGACGATCCTCATCAGCGCCCTGCTGTTCGCCACCCCGACGCTCACCATGTTCAGCGTGGCGGTCGCCATTATCGGCGCCTGCGGCGGGATTTTTATGACCATCGGCAGCTACCTGGTGGTGCGCATTAATCCGGACGAAAAGAGCCGCTCGTCGAGCCTGATTTTCACCGACTTCTTCTTCAGCCTGGCGGGCGCGACGCTCTCCTTCCTGCTGGCGTGGCTGTTCAAAATGGGCGCGAGCTGGATTGCCATGTACGGCATCATGGGCGGACTGGGCGTGCTGATGCTGATCCTGACACTGCGCAGCCGTTACCCGTCAACCGTAGCGGCGGAACCTGAGCATCAGGAAGCGTCCACCAGCAACGAGCCGTGGGGCCGTTCCGTGTGGCTGCTGTGCGGCGCGCTATTCCTGTTCCTGCTGGCGGAGCCGATCTTCACTATGTGGACACCGGGCTATCTGCTGTGGCGTTTCCATATGCTGCCAGAACAAGCCGCGCTGTTTACTACCGTTTACTGGGTGGCGAAAGCGACGGGTTTGTTCCTCAATCAGTTCACCGTTAAATGGATGAAATTGCGCACCTTCCTGCTGATTTGTACCGCCGTCGGGCTGGTGTCTATCGCGCTTATCAGCAACAGCGCCAATACTACCGTTATCCTGATTGCCTGCGGCGCGTTCGGCTTCTTTAACTCCGGTCTGTTCTCCGGCCTGATGAGCTACGGCACGCTGCAGGTCAGCCGCAGTTCGCCGACGCTGATCTCCGCCCTGCTCACCTGCGGCACCGTCGGCACGCTGCTGTTCGCTACCGTCTCCTCACTGGTCAACAGCCGTTTCGGCCTACACGGCGCGGTCAATGCTTCCACCTGCGCCTACGCGCTGCTGATGGTCACCCTGCTCGCCGGCATTGCCTGCAGCAAAGCAGAACGCCTGCATCAGGGCGAGGCGGTCGCGGTTTGACAGGCTTGAAGGAGGGTTGCATGATATCGCCACCCTCCTTTTTCTCGGTGCCCGGTATGCTCGATCCACAGGCCAACAGCCGCGTTCGCTTCCGGATGCTGCGCTATTTTCAAGTCCTCGCCGATGAACTGCATTTTGGTCGCGCCGCCCTACTCCTGAACATCTCTCAGCCGCCGCTCAGCATGCAAATTAAAGAGCTGGAGGAGATCCTCGGCGTTGCGTTATTTGAACGTTCGAGTCGAAAAGTGGCCCTGACTCACGCCGGAAAAGTGCTGAAGGCGGAGGTCGACAGACTGCTCAGCGCCACCGAACAATCCCTGAACTACGTGCGCCAGATTGGCCGTAGCGAAAAACAACACATCAATATCGGCGTGATCGGCAGCGCGATGTGGGGCCCGCTGCTGACGCGCATGAAGGCCTTCCGCGAGGCAAACCCGGACGTCAACTGGACGCTGCACGAGCTGGGCCAGCAAGAACAAACAGAAGCCCTGCGCGCCCGCACTATCGATATCGCCATCAATCGCAACGTCATTCCGCACGTCGAAGCCAAAATTCGCTGCCTGCTGATTGCCCGTGAAGCGGTATGCGTCGCGGTGCACGAGAGCGATCCGCTTTGTCGGCGTACTACCGTTTCGCTCAAAGATCTGGCCGAACGTGCTTTTATCTCACTCTCCTTTACTCACAGCGATTTTGCCCGTCAGGTTTACGACAATTGCCTTTCGCTGGGCATTTCTCCGCTGGTCACGCATCAGGTGTTCGAGCCACAAACCGCGCTGGCGCTGGTCAGTACCGGCAATGGCGTGTCGCTGTTGCCTGAATCCTGCGCGTTAATTCACTGGCCGGGCGTGGTGTTCCTGAAACTTGCCGAAACCATCCCCGCCGATCTCTACGCGCTGTGGTACGACGAACCGCTCCCGGATCTGTTCACCCGTTTTCTGCACGCCCTGCGCGACTGATCGCTCTTTTTTGCACTCCTCCCGCGTTCCGCTCTATCCTTAACCCTATGGAAAAATTAGCTGAACTCAAACGCGCCAAGCTTCTGGCGCTGTCGCTGCTGCTGATTGCCGCAGCAATTTTCGCGACCACTCTGTTCCTGCCGCAAACCTTCTGGGTGCGCGGTGTGAAGGCCATTGCCGAGGCGGCGATGGTCGGCGCGCTGGCGGACTGGTTCGCCGTCGTCGCCCTGTTCCGTCGGGTGCCTATTCCCTTTATCTCGCGCCATACGGCGATCATTCCGCGCAACAAAGACCGGATCGCCGATAATCTCGGCCTGTTCGTGCAGGAGAAATTTCTTGATACCCAGTCGTTAGTGGCGCTGATTCGCCGCTACGAACCGGCGCAGATGATCGGCACCTGGTTTAGCCAGCCGGATAACGCTCAGCGCGTCGGGCAGCATCTGATTCAGGTGATGAGTGGGTTCCTGGAACTGACGGACGACGGACGCATTCAGCGCTTACTGAAACGCGCGGTGCATAAGGCCATTGATAAGGTCGATTTCACCGAAACCAGCGCCGCGATGCTGGAGAGTATGACCAAAAATAATCGCCATCAGGTGCTGCTCGACGCGGTGATTCGCCGCCTGATCGATCTGATTCAGCGCGACAGCACGCGGGAATTGATCGCCACGCAGATCGTCCACTGGCTTAAGACCGAGCATCCCCGCAAGGCGATGGTGTTGCCCACCGAATGGCTGGGCGATCAAAGCGCTGAACTGGTGTCTGATGCGGTGAATGCGATCCTCGACGATATCAGCCATGACCGCACACACCAGATCCGCCAGGCGTTCGATCGCGCCACGCTAAAACTTATCGACAACCTGAAGAACGATCCGGAAATGGCGGCGAAAGCCGAGAACATCAAACACTACCTGAAGAACGACGAGGCGTTTAACCGCTATCTCGGTGAGATGTGGGCCGACCTGCGCGCGTGGCTGAAAGCGGATATGCAGAGCGATGACTCGCGGGTGAAGCAGCGCATCGCCAGGGCCGGGCAGTGGTTTGGTGAAACGCTGGTGGCCGACGCCAGTCTGCGCGCCTCATTGAACGAGCATCTGGAGCAGGCAGCGCATCGCGTCGCGCCAGACTTCGCGGCGTTCCTCACGCGCCACATTAGTGACACGGTGAAAGGCTGGGATGCGAAAGATATGTCGCACCAGATCGAGCTGAATATCGGCAAAGACCTTCAGTTTATCCGCGTCAACGGCACGCTGGTCGGCGGGACGATTGGGTTGATTTTGTTTTTGCTGTCGCAGATACCTGTGCTGCTGCCGTAGTCGCTTTTTTGCCGGGTTGGTGCGGTCTTTTTGCCGGGTGGCGGCTACGCCTTACCCGGCCTACGGGTTTGGTGTGGTCTTTTTGCCGGGTGGCGGCTACGCCTTACCCGGCCTACGGGTTTGGTGTGGTCTTTTTGCCGGTGGCGGCTGCGCCTTACCCTGCCTACGGGTTTGGTACGGTCTTTTTGCCGGGTGGCGGCTGCGCCTTACCCGGCCTACGGGTTTGGTACGGTCTTTTTGCCGGGTGGCGGCTGCGCCTTACCCGGCCTACGGGTTTGGTGCGGCCTTTATGCCGGGTGGCTGCTGCGCCTTACCCGGCCTACAAAACTCATCTGGCCTACGGTTTTCGTAGGCCCGTGCAAGCGCAGCGCCGCCGGGCGATTACGCCTGCCAGCTCCCCTGTTCGACCTCCAGCAACAACAACATCGTCAGCGCCTGCGCATAAGGCACCGGAGCCATCGCGATATCGCAGTAATACTGAATATCCCAACCCAACATGGTGCCGCGCGAGGCTTCAAGCACCAGCCCGTTGCGGTCTATCCGTGCCATCACCGCGTCAAATGCCCGCTTGGCGTGATTGACTACGGAATCATCGAGAATCCCCATCCGCACGCCGCGCAGCATGCCGTAAGCGATCCCCGCCGTAGCGGACGACTCCTGCGGCGAGAGCGGATCGTCGAGCACCGTATGCCACATACCGTTGTCGGCCTGCAATTCACATAACGTTCTCACCTGACGCGCCACCACCTGTGACAAATACCGGCGCACGCCGGTGTCGAGATGTTCTCCCATCAGCTCAATAAATTCCGGAATGGCGACGGTGATCCACGCGTTGCCGCGTGCCCAAAACGCCCCGGCAAAATGGTGTTTATCGACGAACGTCCAGCCGTGATACCACAGCCCGCTGACCGGATCGCTGAGATAGCGCGTGTGCAGAAGAAACTGATAACTCGCTTCGTCGATCAGATCGCGGCGCTTGAGCACGATCCCCGCCACGCCGAGGAACAGGCAGGTCATAAACAGTGTATCGTCCCACAGCTGACCGGTGTTGGGCTGCTCCTTCACCACGTGCTGGAATCCGCCCTCTTCGGTTTTCGGCAGATCGCGCAGCAGCGCATCAGCCCAGTCGTTCACCGTCGCCAACAGATCTTCACGCTGATGCTCCCCGGCCACCAGCGCCAGCACGATCATTGGCGCGGTGGTGTTGATCTGCATCTCCGGCAGGCCTTTAGCGATCTGCTGTTCGTACCATGCGAGGATCGACTGTTGCAGCACCGCATCTTGCTGATGCGCGGCATAGCGCCAGAAGCCGTACAGCCCGACGCCAATCTCCCATTCCCACTCTTCGAAGTGGATCGCAAAACCCTCTTCCACGCCCACTTCATCGAGATTTTTTAAGCGGCAAAAACCCTGCACCACGCGGTTCAGCGTTGCCATCCGTTCTGCCTGGTTCATGATTTGGCTCCTTTCATTCGCCCTTCCGCCAGCGCTTTTTGTTGATGTCCGACGCGTGAAGAGGCGATAAACAGCTCGTCGGGGAACAGTTGTCCCGCAAGAGATTGAGCGCAACGAAAGGCGCTGGCGTGATTGGAGAAATCCATCACGTCGCAGCCGCGTTCATCGTGCCCGTAGCGATACCCCAGAATGGACGATTTAACCCTGCGCCACAGCGGTGGCGGGAAGTCCGTGTTGCGATAGTCCTGCCAGAGTTGCAGTAGCGCGAGCAGGCAATAGACCGACCCCTCTTCGCGCGCACTCACCCGTTTGAGCAGATGCGCGAGCAGCGCATCCGCCTCCGGGCCATATTCCTTCTGCGCCATTAACATCAGCAGATGTTCGGGATCGGACGCTGACGGCACGGGGATGCGTTGCTGTTGAAGCCCTTCGCAGGCAACCGTCCCCAGTGGCGTCTCGTCGAGGTACACCATTTTCAGGCCGCATAACGTGTCGCGCTCAAACAGCTCGTCAAGGTGGATCAGGACGCGGTTTTTCCCCTGACACAGGCTGAGCCTGACGTCCTGAAACTGCATCACGTTGCGGGTAAACGGCGTAAAGCAGGCCATTAGTCTGCCGGAAGACCACACCCGTACGCCGCCGCAGGTGCCCAGACGAAACGCATATTCGCCCTCGCGTGGCGCAATAAGATCAACCGACAGCCAGCGCTGAACGTGAAACGGCAACGGGCTGAAAGCGGAAAAATCGAACCAGCCATTTTCATCAGCAACCGCGACTTCCTCGCAGGGTAGCGCCTGCGCCGGATCGACCGCTCGCTCAGCGTGGCTGCGGCGAAAAACCTGGCGGCAAAAAGAGTCGTGGCTCGCGGGGTCGGCCCCTTCGCCGGTGTAGAACTCCGCAAAACGCTCTGCTTTGGCCGCTGAAACCTGAAAACGCACCAGCGCCTCGCCCTGCGTTAATGGTCGTGACATATCGCCCCTCATTTCTTCTGTATTCGTGGCGAATATTTTCGGGGGGAGCAGGGATTTCAACGAGGAACGGATCGGGCGGATTTGCGCGATATGCCTGGCCCCTCACAAAGCGGGCCAGAGGGAGAAGAGCGACGTGATGACGATCACGCCTTACGCCAAAGTGAGAAACAGAAGGTGATGACGATCACAGGAACACGCCCCGACAGCGCCTAAAGGCGTGACCTGCGTCACCCTTTCAGCGCTTTCAGCTCATCCCCCAGACTGTCCGCCAGCGCCCGCACGCGCGAGGCATCAAACAGGACGTGCAATCCCGGCGAGGCATCGGCGTGTTTTGTGCAATAGTCTTCCATCTCGGACGCGCTGCGATACAGCTCCTGAATGTTAATCTGGCAGATCTCGCGCATGCTCCAGCTGTTTTCCACCTCTCGGGCAAAGCGCAGGGTGAAAAAGGCCTTTTGCGCATGCAGGAACAGATGGCAGTAAAGAGCAAAACCTTGCCACTCCTCCAGCCAGCGTTTTTTCAGCGCATACGGGAACGCTGCGGTTTCTGCAAAACGCAGCGCCTGTTCACGCAAGTTCACAGAGGCGTCGCGGGCGTCGTCTTTCTCTTTGGCGATGCGCGACAGGCAGGCGGCGGAGGTTTCCACGTCGCTGGCGTTAAAGGAGATATCACGCTCCGAACCCGGCAGCCAGTGGTTGCGGTTGAGCTGTCCGTAGAGGCTCCACACCGCCTGGCCGTAGCCTTCCGGAACCTGGCTGTGGCGATGAAACACGTGGTCGCGGACGTAAATCGCGCTGTAAAGTACCTGCCCGGCCTGCTCCAGCAGGGCGGTAAATTCATCGAACACCGGCGGTTCAGGCCGCCAGCCGTAGCTTTCATCAAGCCAGTGCGTTAGCAACTGGTCGCGCGAATAATGCACACCATCGCTCGCCAGCATCCGGCTGCACGCCACCAGGTTGCACTCGCTCAGGGTGCCCATAATCCAGTGGTTATCGACCCCTTCCCAGCTGGTTTTGCACACCGCGCCGCGGATCGCCGGATTGCTGCGGCACCACAGCAGGCGGCCCTGCAGCTCGTCGATACGCGGGAACGGGAAAATGCCCCAGCCCACCTCTTCGCCCACCAGATCGATATCCGCCCACACTTCGCGCTCGCGCACCGCCAGCAGCGCCGGGTTGTTAGGGAACGATGGCCAGAAGCGCTCGGGCGTTAGCTTGATGGAGACGCTAACGCTTTCGGGCAGCGGACGGATCGCCTCCAGCACGTTACCAAGATCGTGATTGCCCGCCGGAAACACGCGCAGCACCAGATGTTTGTTCTCTTTTTGCATCGCGCGGGAAAGGGTGTTAAAGCAGCGGCTGTAGAGGGCAAAACTGCGCTCGTCGCGCTCAGGGATCCGGGCGTTGTCGTCCGCCTGCAGCTCCCAGTTCGGGCGCGAGATGGGCAGCAGGCCGTCGGTATTGGAAATCGCGATAAGCAGACCGCTCAGCGCCGGAATGCGCTGGCAGATTAACGACACTTTCTCGCTCAGATACGCGCACCAGAAATCGACATCAAAGCGCACGCCGTGGCCCGGTTCAAACAGATGCGGATGCGCCAGCAGCAGGTCCGTCGGGAAGTTGAATTCTTTGGCCTGGAGATAAAAACGCAGCCCTTTTTGCTGGCACAGTTTACCGAGGCGATTGAGATAGACGCAGCGGGCGCGCTGCTGGCTGGAGAGACGATCGTTGTACTGATGCGGCGTATAACCCTTTGGCGAAACCAGCATGTCGAACAGATCCACCTGCCCGACAATCAGAGTATTAAAATCATGCGCGACGGCGTAATCCACCAGCTCGCAGGCTTTCTCCCAGTTCCAGTACGCCTGATTATTCAGCTCCAGCGCCCTCGTCTCCCACATCTCTCTGCTCCTTTTATCGCTCCATTGACTGGCCGACAGTGATAGCACAGAACGCAGAAAAAGGGTGTGTCACGGTTCGCGAATGACGTAGCGGGTAGGTTCAAAAAGGTTCAGGAACAGATGCACCAGGAACACCAGCGTCAGCGTAGCAACAAGCGCCACCGTCACGGAAACGATGCGATACAGGTCACTGAACACCAGGTCGCCGTCGGGGTGCATGTTCTGGCCAAACATGATGCCGATAGTGGTGATGCTGGCAAAACCCACGCCCGCACCGACCTTTTCCATCACGTGCAGACGCGCACCGAACGCCAGCCCAAGACCAATGAGCGGCATCATCAGAATCATGTGGCTGCTGTGATCGTAGAGTACCAGCTGCATCACCAGAATATACAGGCAGCCGAGGACCACTCCGACCACGCGCCACAGGGAACTCATCACCGCGCCGCGATAGTGCATCGGGAAGAGGATCAGCACGCCCGCCATCAGCGCCGACAGCGAATCGCTGAGATCGCTTATCTGGAAGACGACAAAAATCAGCGTTGCCACGGTGCCGGAGAGCAGGGATTCGTGGCGCACGCGGGCGGCGTTTTTCTCGATCAGCGGCGGCGGCTTGCGCGGTTCGACGTCCGGCAGCAGGTAGTTCATCAGCGCGCTTAAACAGACCGCCATGATGCTGGCCTCGACGTTCGAGAACAGCAGCGTGTGCCAGTTGGTCGTCGGGTAGCTCATAAAGTTGAGCATCACGCTCTGGCACACCACGCCCATCGAACCAAACAGGAACAGCGGCCCCTGGCTCATAAAACGAAAACGCATCACGTAGAGGGCGAATACCACCAGCGTCATGATCAGCGGCCATTGCGAGAGATAGCCGATGATAATCACCATTTCGATGCAGTTGAGCGACGCACTGAACACAAACTGTTTCGCCACATGGCGGTTAAAGACCGGCACCAGCGACAGGAGCATGATCGGATAGACCACGTAAAACACGCCGTAGCTGGTGTTGTAAAACGTTGAAATACTCAGAGCAATCATCCCGGCAAAGACGATGCGCAGGGTCTGGCGAAAATCGTTGGCCGTGTAGACGATGTTGCCGTGCGGGGTAAACACCCGCGCGAGCGTATTAATAGACATAATGCAGCAGGCTCACGAGATGGATTTGCAGCCCGGAGAAGAAGCGCGCGAACGGCCCTTCGCTGTTATACAGCTGCACCGTGGCGCGGGCACCGGTCGGTAAATGTTTCGGCAGATCTTCGTCCAGCGCGATGTGAATGCGCATGCGCTGTGCGTCGCGCACCCAGCGGTTTGACGTTTCAGGCGCAGAGAGCTCGCCGTTAACCGCTTCCTGCCCCGCCAAAATACCCGCATCGCTGCTGGTCACATGGGCGCGGAAGACGCGGCCCGGGAAGGCGTCAAACACCACCGCGGCGTCGGTGCCCTGATGGGTATGACGCAGGCTTTTCTCCCGGAAATCGGCGACGATATCGGTCTGGTTATTCACCAGCGCCAGCGCGGCAGAGCCGGACGAGGCGTAAAAACCGGGGCTGAGCTGGACGTTGCTCACGGTGCCGTCGGCGAGGGCGTAGACCTTCGTCCAGCTCAGGTTCAGCTCCGCCTCTTCCAGCGCGTTGCGGTATTTTTGCAGCGTCACGTTATGCTGTTCATCCCGCTCGCCGCGCTGAATGCGCAGGTTATGGATGCTGGCGTTCAGGTTCGCCACCGACTGCTCGCTGCTCTGCCAGGTGGTGCGCACTTTATCCAGATCCGCCTGCGAGACGTTTTGCAGGGTGCTCAGGCGCTGATAACGGTCAAAGGTGACTTTATCGTTACGGGCCGTCAGCTGCGCGGTTTTCAAATTGGCCTGTGCGGCAACGATCTGTGCGTCCAGCTGCTGATTAGAGAGCCGGGCCTGTTCCAGCGCAATCTGGGCGGCGTCGACTTTATTGCGAAACGGCGTCGCATCGAGTTCAAACAGCACATCGCCCTTCTTTACCTGGCTGTTGTTGTGGACGTACACCGCCGAGACATTACCGGAGACACGCGCCGAGACCGGCGTCACCACGCGCATCACTGTGGAGTCCGGCGTCAGCGGGATCCAGATATCCGCGACGATAAAATAGACAAACATCAGCAGGAAAGAGGCAATACTCACCCTTACCCAGCGGGCAAACTTTTGTTCAGGAGTCATTATTTTTGGGTCTTGTTGTCTTCTTCGCGGATTGACCGCAAATTGCAGGCGATTTGATTTAATGTTGCGCTGAAAATCTCCAGATGTTCCGGCGCGATATTGTGCGACACGCGTTCCTGAAAATTCTCAATCACGCGGGTGAGTGTTTCCAGGACAGCGTTGCCTTCAGGCGTGAGCGTGAGCAGGCGAATGCGCTTGTCATACGGCGATACCGCGCGCAGCAGATAGCCCTGCTTTTCCAGCTGAGCCAGAGTGCGCATCAGCGGCGGCAGTTCGATTCCCTGCACTTCCGCCAGTTCGCTAACCGAGACGTTATCGCCCAGCGATTTGAGCTGCATCATCACCGTCCAGCTCGACTGGGTCAGGCCGGTGTCGAGAATGGCATCATCAATCACCGCGCGCCATTGACGCACGATCATTGCCATCCGCATCCCCATCGGCCTGCGGCAAAACAGATCTTCTTCGCTCACGGGAAATCCTCTCATCACACGCAAGCAAGATAATAGTTATCAGGGTAAGTATCAAGAAACGAGAGGAGAAAGAGCAGGAATTGCGAATTTGTTTTCGGTGCGCGCTGTTGCCCTCACCCCAACCCTCTCCCGCAGGGAGAGGGAGAAAAACCGCCCTGTAGGCCCGGTAAGCGCAGCGCCACCGGGCGTTTAGCGGCTGAAATGCTGACGAATAGCGCTTTTCCCGGCAGACGTCACTACCACCTCCCGATACCCCGCCACCCGCTGAATCCACCCTTTGGTTTCCAGAAAAATCAGCAGCGCAGCGCCCGCTTCACCGCCCAGGTGAAATCGTCGCTCGCTCCAGTCCAGACAGGCGCAGCATGCTTTGCGCCGGGAGTGAGTATTCACTGGAATACCGAGTTTCAGGAACTGCGCGCGCCCGTGAACGGTCAGCGCCGAACCGTCCGGCTCCAGCCAGTTTTCCGTCTGCATAAAATCGTAAATCTGCACCGCGATCGTGCCCGCCAGATGGTCGTAGCAGGTGCGCGCCTCGCGCATGGATTTCGGTGCCGTGGTTTCCGGCGGCATGATGCGGCTCCACGAAAGCCCCATGATCTGCTCCACCAGCTCGGCGACATCATGCCCGGCAAGCCGGTAATAACGATGACGCCCCTGAGACAGACAGACGATCAGTTTACCCTCCACCAGCCGCGCCAGATGCCCGCTGGCCGTGGACGGTGCCACATCCGCCGCCGCGCTCAGTTCTGTTGCGGTCCAGGCGCGACCATCCATCAGAGCAGAGAGCATTTTAACCCGTGACAGATCGGCCATCGCCGCCGCAATCGCCGCAACGGCACACTCCAGCGCGTCGCTATTCTCAGTCGGTAAACTTTTCTTCTGCACAGGCTGCCCACGTATGATTGACCGTTGCCACCAGCTTAGCATGAGCCCTGCTCCGGCTTATCACCCGAACCATATTCTCTGACCAGCTGGACTACGCGAATGCGATAATACGCGAAAATCGACTCCCGCCCCTCGGCTTGCGCCGCCTTGTGGAAAACGTTCTGCTTCCAGGCGCGGATAGCCTCTTCATCCCGCCACCACGAAAGTGACAGAATTTTGCCTTCGGTGGTCAGGCTCTGAAAACGCTCGATATCGATAAATCCGTCGATATCCGCCAGCAGCGGTTTTAGCTCCGCCGCCAGTTCCAGATAGCGCGCCTGATGCGCCGGTGCGGACTGTGCTTCAAAAAGGACTGCGATCATAAGTGTCTCTCCGCTGTGATATTGCGAAGAGCATGCAGGGGAATCAGGAGGGATGCTTCGGTGAGGAGCGAAATATCGGTATTGCCGGATGGCGCAATGCTTATCCGGCCTACCTTTCGGGTTTTGTAGGCCCGGTAAGCGCAGCGCCACCGGGCAGGGTGTTAGCCAATAATCGTCCTGGGCTCCATAAACGCGCTGATCCCCCACGCGCCCATTTCGCGGCCTACGCCGGAGTGTTTGAATCCGCCGAATGGCGCTTTCGGTTCGTGGGCGAGGGTGTTCACCAGCACACGGCCAGATTCGATTTGCTGCGCGACGACAGACGCACGCTCACCGCCAAGGACCAGCGCACTCAGGCCGTAATCCGTGTCGTTGGCAATGGCGATCGCTTCGTCCTCATCACGATAGGTGATGATCGACAGAACCGGGCCAAAAATCTCGTCGCGGGCGATAGTCATTTGGTTATTCACGTCGGTAAACAGCGTCGGGCGAACAAACCAGCCAGCCTGTGTTCCGTCCGGTCGGCCTTCGCCACCCGCCAGCAGCCGTGCGCCCTCTTGAGTGCCTTTGCGGATATAGCCCTGCACGCGAAGCCACTGCTTTTCGCTGACCATCGGCCCCACTTCCGTTGCCGGGTCGCGCGGGTCGCCCGATTTCACCGCCGCCATCGCCTCGGCGAGCGCCGTTTCGCATTCGGCTTTACGCGATTGCGGCACCAGAATACGCGTTCCGGCGACGCACGCCTGCCCGCTGTTCATTAGCCCGGCCTGAATCACCAGCGGAACCGCCTCGGCTAAATCGGCGTCTTCCAGAACGATCGTCGGCGATTTTCCGCCTAACTCCAGCGTGACGCGCTTAAAACTCTCCGCCGCATTACGCAGGATCGCTTTGCCCGTGTTCGTTGAACCGGTGAACGAGATTTTTGCCACGTCCGGATGACGACTGATCGTCTCCCCGACCGTTTCACCGCGCCCGGTGACGATGTTAAACACGCCTGCGGGCAGCCCGGCTTCGTTCAGGGCTTCGGTGATAATCTGTGTTTGCCACGCGCTCATTTCGCTCGGTTTGATCACCGCCGTACAGCCGGCAGCCAGCGCCGCCGCCAGTTTGCCGCAGATAAACCCGGCATCGCTGTTCCACGGTGTTATCAGACCCGCCACGCCGAGCGGCGTCATCTGCACGGTGGCGGCTCCGACCTGGGTCGTCAATTCAAAAGCGTCTAATGCTTCGATGGACTGGGCAATCACGTCTGCCGGATAGCTCGCCATCCACGCCGAGCGCGACGCGGGCGCACCGTACTCTTCGATTATGGCTTCCAGTAATTCATCATGACGCGCCGTGACCGCCGCATGCATCCGCTTCAGGGCGGCAATCCGCTCCTCACGGGTGGTTTTGGCCCATCCCGGAAACGCTGCTTTTGCCGCCGCAATCGCGCGTTCGGCATCGTGCTCATCCGCAAGACGGACCTGACCGAAGACCTGCGCGGTGGCTGGATTGTAGAGATCAAAACGCTCTGTGCCGTGCGGCGTGACAAATTCGCCGTTAATAAAAATCTGTTCGATATGACGCATAACACCTCCTCAGGCTGAATGACCTCAGTCTGGCACGCCTTTAACGTTTCGATAATCCACGCTATCCTGCAAAGGTTATTTCGATTTTCAGGATAATCTATGCATCGTTCAGGACTCACAGAGCTGGAAGTGGTGATGGCGGTAGTGCGTCGCGGCAGTTTTCGCGGTGCGGCGCAGGAGCTGAGCATGTCCGCGACTGCGGTGAGCAACGCCATCGCCGGGCTGGAAAGCCGCCTGCAAACGCGTCTGTTTAACCGCACTACGCGTAGCGTCGCGCTGACGGATGCCGGGCAGCGGTACGTGGCGCGGATCGGCCCCGCTTTGCAGGAGATCCGCCAGGCCAGCGAAGAGATCCATAGCGATACAAACGAACCTGCCGGAACCCTGCGCCTGAATGTACCGAACAATATCGGCCCACTGTTTCTCGATGAACTGCTGATCGACTACATGATCCGCTACCCGAAAATGCGCGTGGAAACGGCGAGCGAAGCGCGTCTGATCGACATTGTCGCCGAGGGTTTTGATGCGGGGATCCGTCTGGAAGAGTCCGTCCCGCAAGACATGATCGCCATCCCACTTACCGCCGATATCCGCCAGCTCGTCACCGCCACGCCGGATTATTTGGCTCGCCACGGCATCCCACAAACGCCAGACGATCTGCTGCATCATCAGGGAATTGGTACGCGAATGGCGTACGGGGGGATTTATCGCTGGGAACTGGAACGACGCGGCGAACGTTACGAGCTGGCGGTTCCGCCGCGCTTTGCGACGTCGGATCTGTTTGCCTCAATACGGGCGGTCAAAGCGGGTCTGGGGATAGGGTTTTTACCGGAACTTTATATCCAGCAAGAGCTGGCATCGGGTGAACTGGTGAGCGTACTTAATGACTGGACGCAGCCCTTTGCCGGGCTGCGTCTCTATTATCCCGGCCACCGGCACGTTCCGCCGGGGTTGCGGGCGCTGGTGGCACTGGTTCGCGAACGCGGGATTATTCCAGGTTAGCTTTATTCAAACCATAAGCCACGTCCATCGCACCAGGCTCCATGCGTGAGGTGATCCCCAGACGGTTCCAGGCGTTGATTGCCACGATGGCGAAGTTCAGCTCGGAAATTTCGGTGTCGGAGAAGTGCTCTGACACGCTGCGGTACAGCTCGTCGCTAATCCCTTCCACGCTGATTTGGGTCAGGGCTTCGGTGAAGGCCAGCGCCGCTTTTTCGCGGGCGCTGAACAGCGGCGATTCGCGCCAGACCGTCAGGTGATACAGGCGCAGCTCGCGCTCCCCGGCAATTTTCGCCTCTTTCGAGTGCATATCCAGACAGAAGGTACAGCCATTCAGCTGGGAAACGCGGATATCGATCAGGTGCTTAAGGGCCGGTTCAATGGAAGTTTTACCGACAGCCATGCTCAGGTCGGACAGGGCTTTGGCCAGTGCAGGTGTGGCTTTGTGGTGGTTAACGCGAGTGCTCATTGTCTTTCCTCTTTTTTATGCGGCATATCAAATGCGATGGGGCAAATCTACGCCGATCATGACATAGTAAAAAGATACAAAACCTGTGAAACGAGGTAGGACATGAAATCGGGCTATCACGACATTTACACCCGCTATCGCGACAACATTACGCGCGGCGTGCTGAAGCCCGGCGACAAAGTGCCTGCCATTCGCGTGCTGGCCGAAGAGCTGAAGGTGGCGCGCAAAACCGTCGAAACCGCCTATGCGATTCTGATCGGTGAAGGTTATCTGGTCAGTCAGGGCGCGCGCGGGACGCGGGTAAATCCTGATTTGAATCTCCCGGTAAAACAATCCGCGCCCTTAGAACAAGCCACCGGCACACTGCCAGAATCGCTGATCACCCAACGTGAACGCGCCGGTTTTTTACGTGCGGGTATTCCGGCGCTGGACAGTTTTCCCTATAAAAAGTGGCTGCTATTAGCAGGCCAGGCGACGCGCTCGATGCGTCAGGACGAGATGCTGAACCCGCCGGTGATGGGTTGGGCTCCCCTGCGCCAGGCGATTGCCCGCTATCTGAACATTTCGCGCGGGCTGTCCTGCACGGCGGAGCAGGTGCTGATCACCAGCGGCTACAGCGGCAGCCTGCGTTTGATCCTCGATACGCTGGCGAGTCGCAGTGACAAAGTGGTTTTTGAAGATCCGGGCTATTTTATGGGCCAGCAGCTGTTGAAACGGATCGTGCCGCGCCTGCACACCGTCCCCGTGGATCGTTCCGGTATGGATACGGACTATCTTCTGCGCCATCACCGCGACGCCCGCTTTACTATCGTCACCCCGTCACATCAAAGCCCGCTGGCAGTGACGCTGTCGCTGCCGCGCAAACAGCAGTTGCTCGACTGGGCAACACAAAACGACACGTGGATTATCGAGGACGACTATGACGGCGAATTTCACTACACCCGCAAAGTGCTGCCGTCGCTGAAAAGCCTCGATCGTCACGATCGGGTGATTTTTATGGGCACCTTCAGCAAAACCGTAATGCCGTCCCTGCGCATGGGCTATCTGGTGATGCCCGCCAGCACCGTCGAGGCCTTTACCGACTGCGCGGATATTGTCGCCAGCGGCCAGCCGGTGCTGACGCAAAAAATCCTCACCGCCTTTCTTAATGAAGGCCATTTTTTCCGCCATCTCAAGAAGATGCGCACGCTGTATCAGCAGCGCCGAGACTGGATGATTGCCGCGCTTCAGGAAGTCTACGGCGAGCGCTTTTTCACCGAGCAAAACGACGGCGGGATGCACATTGTCGCGTTTCTGACCAAAGGCAGTTGCGACCGCGAAATCGCCCGCTGCTGGCAGGCGCAGCAATTGCAGGTCAATGCGCTTTCTGAGTGGTATCGCGGGTCCGGCAAACGCTACGGGCTGGTGATGGGCTACAACAACGTGCGCAGCTTCGAAGAGGCGCTGGAACTGCTGCGACGCCCGCTGGCCGAGACGCTACGCCTGCTGGAATAACCCGATTCGGACCCGATAAATTTCGTAGGTGTACGGGACAGAATAACTCTGGTTATACTCCGCGAGCTTATTTCGTCGGGTTCCGACATTTTTCTAAGGACAAGAAAATGAAGTCAATTTTAGGATTTGATTATCTGTTAACGCCGCGCGTGCTGGTCTTTTTCTACTGGATCGCCATGCTACTTATTCTGATCGGTGGCGTGTACTCCATGTTCACCGAGCATCTTTTTACCGGCTTTATCGGCATGATCTTCAGCCTGATCGGCTGTCGCGTGATGTTCGAGCTGATCATGGTGGCGTTTAAAAATAACGAATATCTGCGCCGCATTGCGGAAAACACCAGCAAAACAACCGCAGAGTAAACCTCAGGCATTTATCTGCGCCCCCTTGCAGATAAATGCCCTGCCCTTCAGATATTGCCTGCATCATTGCGCGTTAACCCGACATCCCGCAGCTGTTCATCGCTCATGCCCTGCAAAAGCCGCCGAGTCTGCTCGCGACGACGCCATTTCACAAACGCCTGCCAGACTAAAACGAAGCCGATAAAAGGGCGGAACGGGCGGTTTTCGTTGAATTCCATGATCTTCTCCTCACTCTGTTTGAGGCTCTATCATCGTCGGAAAGGCACTTTACAATACAGATTCAAAAACAACTTTTCTTTAACATACAGATCCGCTAAAAATGAATCTGCATGGCGATTTTCGCCGCTATCTGTACTGGTTTCCGAATCTGTATGGGGATAATCGAGGATACAGCATGACCCGTTACCAACATCTGGCCAATCTGCTGGCGCAGCGCATTGAACAAGGGCTGTATCGTAGCGGCGAGCGCTTGCCGTCGGTGCGCACACTGAGCCAGGAGCATGGCGTCAGCATCAGTACCATTCAGCAGGCCTATCAGATCCTCGAAAATCTACAGCTGATCACCCCCCAGCCGCGCTCCGGCTATTTTGTTTCCCAGAAGAAAGCCCTGCCGCCCGTCCCGGCGATGACGCGCCCGGTACAGCGCCCGGTTGACGTGACTCAGTGGGATGACGTGATGATGCTGCTTGATGCACGCGGCGATCGCGAGATGATCTCCTTTGGCGGCGGTTCGCCGTGTCTGACCCAGCCGAGCCTGAAACCCCTGTGGCGCGAAATGAGCCGCATTGCACAGCACAATCCGGCGGAGATGCTGAGCTACGATGTGCTGGAAGGTCGCAAAGAGCTGCGCGAGCAAATCGCGCGCCTGATGCTCGACGGCGGTTCGACCGTCGCGGCAGAAGAGATTGTGATCACCAACGGCTGTCACGGCGCACTGTCTCTGGCTTTGCTGTCGGTGTGCAAACCGGGGGATATTGTGGCGGTGGAGTCGCCGTCGTTTCACGGCACCATGCAGATGTTGCGCGGGTTTGATATCAAAGCGATCGAGATCCCAACCGATCCTGAAACCGGGATCAGCATTGAGGCTCTGGAACTGGCGCTGGAACAGTGGCCGATCAAAGCCGTGATCCTGGTGCCCAACTGCAATAATCCGCTCGGGTTTATCATGCCGGAAGCGCGCAAACGGCAGGTTCTGGCTCTGGCGCAGCGGCACGATATTGTGATCGTCGAAGATGATATCTATGGCGAGCTGGCGGCAGAATACCCGCGCCCGCGCACCATTCACTCTTTCGATATCGACGGTCGCGTGCTGCTGTGCAGTTCGTTTACTAAAACCGTCGCGCCCGGACTGCGCGTGGGCTGGATTGTCCCTGGCCGCTATTACGACCGGGTGATGCACATGAAATATGCGGCGGGCGGGTTCAACGTCCCGGCCACGCAGATGGCGGTCGCGGCATTTATTCGTGACGGACATTATCACCGCCACGTGCGCCGTATGCGTCAGATTTATCAGCACAATATGGAACGTTATACTTGCTGGGTGCGGCAATATTTTCCGTGTGAGATTTGTGTCACGCGACCAAAAGGAAGTTTTTTGCTGTGGGTCGAGTTACCGGAACAGGTGGACATGGTGTGCGTCAGTAAGCAGCTGTGTGCGCTGAAAATTCAGGCTGCGCCGGGATCGCTGTTTTCGGCCTCCGGGAAGTATCGCAACTGCCTGCGGATTAACGTCGCCCTGCCGCCTACCGAGAAAAATCGCGAGGCGTTAAAGAAAATGGGTGAGGCGATTTATATCGCGATGGAAGAGTAGTTTTGCCGGGTGGCGGCTGCGCCTTACCCGGCCTACAAGGTCAATGCAAAACGGCGACCACAGGTTGCCGTTTTTGGTTTTTGCTCCTTCTCCCTGTGGGAGAGGGCCGGGGTGAGGGCACCAGGCCGCACCGACTTACATCAGAACTTCCAGGAAACGCTGCCCACAATGCTGCGCTCGGCACCAAAGTAGCAATATGACAGCGAGTTACAGGCCGCTACGTAGCTTTCATCGGTCAGGTTATTGACGTTAAGCTGCGCGCTCAGCCCCTTCACACCCAGTTTCGAAAGGTCGTATCCCACCGCCAAATCCACCAGCGTGTAAGACGGCAGCGTGCGCGTGTTCTGACGATCGCTGGTCACGCCGTTCACGTAACGCACGCCGGAACCGAGCGTCAGGCCGTCCAGCGGACCGGTTTTAACATCGTAACTCAGCCAGGTGCTGGCCATATTACGCGGGGCGTAAACCGCACGTTTGCCCTCTTCTTCCGGACTGCTCTTCTTATAGCGAATATCGGTATAGGTATACGCCGCCTGCACGCGCAGGCTGTCGGTCAACTGGCCGATCGCTTCCAGCTCGACGCCTTCAGATTCGATCTCACCGATGGAACGGTACGGATCGGTCGGCTCCTCTTTGGTGGCGATGTTTTTCTGGTTAATACGGAACACCGACGCGCTGAACTGGCTGTTCATGCCTTCTGGCTCAACCTTCACGCCCGCTTCCCACTGCTTGCCTTTCATTGGATCGAGAATCTGGCCATTTTCATCGGCAAAACTGGTCGGCGTGAACGCGGTGGAGTAGCTGATGTACGGCGCGATACCGTTGTCGAACAGATACAGTAACGCCGCACGGCTACTGAAGTTATTTTTGTCCAGATCGCTACGGCTGTTGTTGAGCTTGTCGATATTGGAAACGCTCACTTGATCGTACCGCCCGCCCAGCGTCAGACGCCAGCGGTCGATCGACATCTGATCCTGTAAGTAATAGCCGGTCTGGCGCAGCTTGTGCTTCTCTTTGCTGTACATGGTGATGTAATCCGGCTTGGCGCCGTACACCGGATGGAAAGCGTTAATCGGCGGGAAGCCGCCATAGTAGCCGGTGGTATTGTTGCTGCGATCCTGATAATCCAGGCCAATCAGCACGCGATGGTTCACCGCCCAAGTATCGAAGCTGCCGTCGACCTGGTTGTCCAGGGTGATAGCGTTCATCTTCTCGTCGGAACCAGAATAACCGCGATTCAGATCGGTTTCGTTCAGCCAGCCTGCGGCATACACCTGATTCAGCTCGACTTTGGTGTGCAGGTAGCGCAGTTTCTGGCGCACCGACCAGCCGCTATCAAACATGTGCTCGATGTTGTAGCCGACCATGTTCTCGCGGCGGTCATATTTGTCGTAATCGTCCTCGCCTTCAAAGAAGGTATTGGAAATTTTCTTGCCATCGTGCGGAACCACGGTTCCCTCGTATGGCAGGCCAGAGTGGCTACCGCCTTCCGGATCGCGGTGCAGATAGGCCATCAGATCGAGACGCGTGTTGTCGGTGATGCGCCAGGTCAGGCTCGGCATCAGCGCGTAGCGTTCTTCTTTCAGCGGGCCGAACTGCGAATCGGCGTAGCGGGTCATCCCGCTCAGACGCGCCGCTACACGGTCGTTGTCGTCCAGCGGGCCGGTGACATCGAACATTGCCCCGCGCTGATCGTTATTCCCGGCGAAGAGTTTGATTTCACCGCCCGCATCAAATGACGGTTTGCGCGAAGTGAGTGCCACAATCCCGCCCGGAGATGAACGCCCGTACAGCACGGATGCCGGACCACGAACGACTTCAATATTTTCCAGGAACCACGGATCGACCACCAGCGAACTGTGGGAGTTGGTATCCCCCATCATCTTCAGGCCGTCGAGGTAGATGTTATCCAGGCTACCGTCGGAGAAACCACGCATCACAATGTAATCAAAGCGGTTCGATGCACCGATCTGGTTGCTGTATACGCCCGGCGTATAACTCACGGCCTGACGCACGCTGGTCGCACCCTGCTCTTCAAACTGCTCGCGGGTCACGATCGACACCGACTGCGGGGTTTCGATATCCGGCGTTTCGAGTTTGGTCGCGCCACTTTGCATTTGCGAGGTGACCACAACGGTTTCGGTTTTCGGCGTATCCTGCGCCAGCAAAGGGAATGCAACGCTGCCGGTAACGCATCCCACCAGCAGTGCCAGCCGTGATTGAGCGAACATGAAATTCTCCAAAGGTATTTCTAATTGTTAATAAGAATTATTACCTTTTTGAGAATGCAAACAGCTATCCGTGACGCCAGGTTACGTATGCGCAATGACAAACCGTATGCGAGATATTCGCGCGATGGGGAAAAGTAGGTTAGCCGTGTCGGCGTACGTCGCTCGGAGAGATGCCGTAGCGACGGCGAAACGCAGTGGAAAAGTTGGTCGCGTGCTGATAGCCGGACATCCACGCGGCCTGCTGCACGCTATGTCCTTCCAGTAAATAGCAGCGCGCCAGTTCAAGGCGGCAGTCGCGCAGGTAATCGAACACCGTTTTTCCGTAGGCCTGACGGAATTTAGTTCGCAGGCTGCCGGAACTCATCGCCGCCTGTGTCGCCAGCTGTGCCAGCGTATATTCCTGTTCCGGCGACTGTTCAAGCATACGGCGGATATGTTCCAGACGCGCATGTTCACCACACTGCGGCAACGCACCGCGAGTCGTCTGGGGCTGGCACTGATTCAGACCGTGGCCGAGCAACTGATACATCAGCCCTTCCAGCAGCAGCTTGCGTGACACAGCACTCAGGCCCTTCTGCTGAGCATGCTGAATGCCGATCAATACAAATCCAGGCACTTGCCAGATAAACGTGGGCGCTTGCAGGCGCTGCCATTCCTGGAGCAGTGTTTCCAGTAAACTCTCGCGATCGGCATTGTTTGGGTAAACGCCAAAAGAGAGGGTTTTCAGGGTACTGTTCGCATCGTGACGGGCACTCATCGCCTGCTGTTCGCTCAGCTGTGAACTAAACGCCATGCCCGGCAGCACCTGATATTCCTGGCCATTGAGCGTCAGCGTGACACACCCTTCCAGCACCACCAGCATATATAGCGGGCTACTGTGGCGAGAGGTGGTTTCGTAGGGCTGAAGCACGCGCACGTCGGAATGCGTGAGCGAAATGCCGGAGGAGAGCGTCATCTCTTCGACATCGCCGTGGAGAACGGGACTGTTGCGGCTGGCGTTATCGGCCAGATGCGGGAAGCGGTAATCAATGCCGTAGCGCTCGCCAAAGCCGATGAAATCCTCAACGCAGAACAGGCGTTTGGTTGACGAATAAGGCTGTGCGGCAGAGTTCATGGTGGCGTTTATGTGAGCGGGTGGCGCAGGAACCATAACATTGCGGCGGCGCAAAGGCTACGCCAGCCCTCAAATTGACACTGAGGGCTGGCGGAAGATTACAAGTCCGAATTCTGATCCTGCCGTGCGGCAGCGTGCGTCAGAAATTGTACCTCCACGCGGCGGTTTCGCTCATCACCAGGCGAGATCCCGCGCAACGGTTGAGAGTCGCCAAACCCCGCGACAATCACGCGATGAGATTGACGGTCATTGAGATTCGCAATCAGCAGCTTGCGGGCCTCACGAGCCCTTGCCGCTGATAGCGTGTAGTTGTCGTCGTACACGGTGCAAAACCGCGCATAATCAACAACCGGATTATTGACTCCCAAATTATCCGTGTGCCCTTCAACAAAAACTTGGGTGTTGGTTGAACCGCTAACGAACTCCTGAATACGCGGGGCCAGACGCGCAAGTGCATCCTTCGCCTGATCGGTGATACAGGCGCTTCCGCGAGCAAAGATTTTATCCCGGAGCGTAATTTTACCGCTGGCCATATCAAATCCCACCAGCGCGGCGTCGCCCTGCTCAACCATCTCTTGTTGCATACTGTGCATCAATGAATTCAGCTTCTGCTGAGCTGCTGCCTGACCGCTGTTTTTTTCCTGCTCGCGCTTCACCTCGGCCACTTTGTTCTGCAGAACCGACAATACCAGCATCAGCATCACCACAGCCATCACGCCTGCCATCAGGTCCGAGATCGACACCCATTCGTTTGGTTTATCTTTCATAGACAAAATCAGGCCTCAACGCGTTCAGACTCAAGGAGCCTTCTGTAGTGCTGAGCGTCAGTCACCAGCGTGGTCATATTGCGTTGAATATCCATCATCGCTTTCATCACCGTTTTGCGCTCATCTGGCGTTTGCTGTGCTGACACCTGCGCATCCATCAGTTTGCAAAGCGCGGACAGCTCTGTCGTCATGCCATTCACCGTTTCCGGCAAAGTTCCCAGCACATCGAATGCGTCATTGAAGCGCTTGATGTAGAACTCCATTTTACGGTTGCCTTCGGAGACAGCCGCCAGCCCGCTGGCGATCTCTTTCGTCACGCGTTCAATGTAGGTGGTCATCGAGGTGACTTTTGCATTCAGCGTCATACTCGTTTCAGAGAACTCATCCATCGCCTGACGCTGGATTTTGGCGGCGGCTTCAGTTCTCTCCTTCACCGTCGTCATGGTGGAGTCAATCTGTGAGGACATATTGTTCACCGACAGGCTGATCTGCGACGTTGCAGACTCAAGTTGATCCGCCATTTTGGTCATGTTCCCGCTGAATGCGTCATTCATACGGGTGATGGCATCATTCAGCGAGGTTTCAATCTGGCTCATGGTAGCGCTCAACTGGCTGGTTGAGTCCGCCAGTTTGTCGCTCATCTGCTGGACGTTGCGGGTAAAGTCAGCGTTCATTTCGTTCACCACGTGCGACAGCTCACGTTTAATTTCCGTCATCACCACACCCAGATCGGTTCCCAGCGTCGAGACCACGCTTTCGAGGCTGGCCGCAGATCCTGATACTTTTTGCGAGGCATCACTCATCGTGGTCGCAGCCTGCTGCAAGGCAGCTAAGTTTTCTTCGCTGTTGCGGGTGTAGGTTTCCAGCAAATTACGGGATTGAACGTTGATATCGGCAATATCTTTCAGCGCATTGAGATGGTGTTGATGGCGCTGCGCTTCATATTCTTCACTGCGTTTAGCCTGCTGGATAAACTCTTCACGCAGGGCTGCCGTTTGCTGGGCCATTGCTTCCACCAGACGATCGGTGGCGACATTTCGCCCAGTTTCATCCTGCTGGCGCTGCTCAGTCTTTTCTTTAATTTCTAACGCATGTTCTTCATGTAGCGTGTGCTGAAGCTTCGACATGCACCAGTTCAGGCGGCGTTCTTCATAACCATTTTTCGACTCCCAGAGCTTCAGCGCAATGAAAGCGATAATCCCCCAGGTAGAAGTTTTAAACTTGGTGCCTAAGCCCTGCATCATGTCCATCAGGTCACGCATGGAGGAGTCCATCGCCCCGATGCTATTACCTGAGTTATGCAAAATGCCGGAGGCTTTATCAAGGGCCAGCCCCAGGCCCAGGAATGTCCCCAACAGACCGAGGATCAGCAGCATACCCGGCATCACCGAGGCCATTTTTTCAGCTTTCGTCGCCACCGACTGGCTGAGCTCAGCGGCGGAACCGATTTCTGCGCAAATCCCCGGCTGTGTCGTATGTAATCCGTTCCGCTCCCAGGCTTGCTGCCAGCAGGTTTCATTCGCGTTACGCTTAACGTTTAACCCGGTATAGACGACAGCCAGCAGCATAACGGCGAAAAAGCCCAGCTGCAGTACATCCATTCCCGGCATCAGAAAATGCCCGATCTCGACTAACAGGCTCATGCCATCACCTCAACCAGCAGACCGGTTTCAGTACGTTTCTGGCAATCTGCACCAAAAATATTGGCAAAATCGTTGATCAGACTTTGCTCTTCCGCAGAAAGCGAAGCCCACGCGCGATCGTTTTGCGAACAATCGATCAGTAATGTTCCCACCATTGATCCTTGTTCAAGCAAATATTCTTTTCCTTCCGCAATCAGCTGCTGCTCATCTTTTTCCAGCATTTGCAGGAATCCTTCAGCCGCATTAACGTAATTACGGCGAGCCAGTAAATCATCACCCAACTGCTCCAGCGCGACCGTATCCCGTGGCAGCGTAATGGCAAGATCATTAAGAACACTGATCTCTGCGGGCTCCAGCTCTTCATATTTTTGAGCGCGAACCAGGCGGTTATGCAGTAAACGCTCTTTGGCGAGGGTACTGTTTTTCTTTTCCCATTCCTCTTCGAGCACCTGACGGCTTTTTTCCCAGGCCACAATCATCTCTTCAAAGACGAACGGAATAATCGGTTTGCCGAACAGGCGATGGGTCATTTCATCCAGACGCATTGTGTCTGCATCGCTAAACTCAGCGTTCTGCTGAATCAATGCGTTGGCGGCATACACCATAAAATGCATATCTTCATCGACATCGCTGACCGTCTGGACGGCTTGCATACGAGTTTCATAGAACGCGAGCAACTTCTGCACGGCACGCAGACGCAGGAAATACTCAAAGTCCTTCAGCGTATCGCCCTTCACGGCAATATCTACTTCGGCTTTGGCGATCATGTATTCATTAATCAACGCGATGGCTTCAACCGCCGCTTTTTCAGTTCCGTGAAGCTCTCCACTCGCCTCCTGCATCGCCTTTGCATGACGGCGTGCCTCTTCCAGAGCCTCTTTATCAAGCTGTTTCTGGTGAGCGTCTTTACACCAGGCAATGACCCATTCAAAAGCCTTTTGGAGTTTTTTGACTAATGGGTGTTTATCCGCTTTTTCCAGCCAAGCCAGCGCACGATCAAGCCCCACCAGTGCTGCTTTAATCCACGGCAGGGTAATCATGCCGCTCAGTACCTGCAGAATTTTACGTCCTGTGGAAATATGCGGCTTGATGCGTTCCCACATCTGACTCACTTTCCCGACAAACCCTTCTGCTTTTTCCGCCATAAAACCAATCGCTTTGCCGACGACTTCTTTGGCTTTACTGACGGCACTCGAAACCACATTTACGGCAAACGAGGCGACAGAGGAAACACAAGAGCAAACACGACTCCAGATACCCATAATTAAACCCTTAGCTCAAACCGAGCATTTTTTTAGCTGTGTCAATGTGAGGAGGAACGGTTACAACCGTGGCTGAAATCGCGCCGTAGGCATCCCGAATTTGCGACAGCGCGCTTTCAAGGTGACCCAGCGTGAGTTTTTGTTCTGATTCCAGAACGGCTTTTGGTAAGGCCAAACGCATCGCATTACGAATATCGCGGCCAGATAGACCTTCAGAAAGTGAAGTGGCTTGCTCCAGCATAAGCTCTCGCGCATCGGCAAGAGGGATGGCTTCCACTAACAGTTTGGCCCAGATCCGGTAACGCTCGTCGGCACCGGGTAAGGTGAAACCGATGTGATGCGTAATGCGACTCAGGAAGGCACTATCGTAGTTTTTGACAAAGTTGGTGGCGAAAATAACAATGCCGGTATGCTTTTCCAGCTCAATGAGCAGCGTGGAACGCATGGCATTAACTTCGTTATCAATCCCCTGCGTAACGGAGGAAAGACGCTTGCCGAGAAGCGTATCCGCCTCGTCGAAAAACAAAACCGCCTTTTCATCGCTCGCCTGACGAAAGAGCGCCGCAATATTCTTCGCCGTTTCGCCCATGAACTTGCTTTCCAGATCGGCAATGCTCACGGTCATAATGGTGTGCTGCAACGATCCCGCCAGCGCCTCAGCCGTGAGTGTTTTACCGGTTCCTGGTGGTCCAAAAAAATTCAGCACAATACCGTTGCCAAGAGGGTCAACTGATGAAAACCCCCACTCGACATAGATCTTATGGAAATACTCTATTTTGGCTTTTGCTTCATCAAGCTGTGCAATAACCTGCGCCGGTAGCGCCACATCACTTTCCAGCGTAAATCGCGGCGTTACTGCTGACGCAAAAGCCTTTTTATCCTCGATAACGGATTTCTCCAGCCCCTGCGTAAACTGCGGTCGAATACGTCCCAAAGACATGCTTTACCTCGCCCCAGACGGTCACAAATTTGGATTAAGTTTTTTTGTAATAGTGGTTAACGGCAGCGCTGCGCAAAACTCCATTAAATTTCATGAAGTATTAAGTCGACCTACCAATATTGGGTGGCATAAATAAATTAGATCGGATGGCTGACAAATAGTGTCAGGGAATATTCGGCGGGGGAAAGAAAACAGAGATCAGAGTATTGCCGAAGCAGTGGCGTTATTCATACATGATCTGCCCACCAGTGAGAGGGCTATACCCTCGTACCTGGCGAGCAGTGGAATAAGAGAGTCAGGCTTTCAGAGGAACCGCAGTAAATGATTGAAGTTCACGTAAAAGCATAGCGTTATCTTCAGATTTAAATAACAGTCGTAAATCATCCTGCTTACGGTTGAACGCAAGAGACTGAGGGTCGGAACGCCCGCTGATGCTTTCTTTCACTTTGTCATTGCACCACTGACGATAATGCTCAAGTGTCAACGCATAACGACGTGCATTTTGACGCATCAGATGCTCAGCCAGCCGGAATTTACCATAGCGATCGCAAAGCTGGCTTTCGACATAAATAGCTTTAGGCATGGTATCAAGCATGATGGTAATAAAATCGAGCACTTGTTCTAAATGCCTGTCACTGAGCTTATCGGCGTATGAAAGCAAATTATCAATAAACGACAGGACTTCATTTCTTTCACTGCTCATTTGGGCAATCAAATTCGCGGCAACATCGTGCGTCTCTTCGACCAGAGACTTATCCAGCAGCAAGACACGAGCCGATTCAACCACCCCAAAATAGCGTGACAGTTTTTCCATGTAGAAAATAACGTTCTGGGCATGAACATCGCCGGAAATGACGTCGAGGCTTTGTTGTAACTTATCAATTTTCTGTGCCAGGTACATTGTCTGCATCACCATTGCACCCACAATGACGCCCGTTGATAATCCCACGGCGGCCAGTTGCATTGTCTGGGCCATTTGCATCAGCTGCTTTACTTCGCCGATGGACGCGGTATCAAGCACCACTTCTTTCAGAGGCAAATGCTGAGCAATGCCTGATTTTCCTGACGCTGAATGCCAGTAAGCTACGCCATCACGTATGACAGCATGGCCTGTTTCGATAGCGCTTTTCACTTCTTTGTAGACATTGATCCAGTCAATGGTCAGCAAGGTCTCTTTCAAAAGAAATCCTCTTTTTGGTTCAGCATTTGCTGGCGCATCGCGGCTATTTGCACCACTGCGGGAAGCGTTACGCGAAAGGCTGGGCCGCTGATAGCAGGGATGGTCAGCAACGCAGTAATCGCGATACCTATTGGGCCAGCAAAGACACCGATCATACGAGCAAGCCCCGCATTCGCCGCCAAGGTCAGTCCTCTGCCAAGAACCGCTCTGGCAACCGCATTCGCCACAATCATTGCGACCTGATACGACATAAACCCGCCCATGCGAATGGCGGTGATAATAGAAGTGAGCGCTGCGCTGCTGGCGAGATTACCGTCAATCTTCAGCTCACTGCGAATCTTTTTCCGCTCTTCTTCGCTCATCTTTTCCCAGGAATCGCTAAACAACTTCGCCAGTAATGCCTGTTCAATATCCACCACTTCGGCTGAGAAATCTGTTTTTACCGATAACTTCTTACAGACATCGGTCAATATCTCTTTGTACATCACTCCATTACCCCGGAAAAGATTGACAAAGGTGTCGCCGCCAAAGTGCTGAAGTTCAGCCCCAATAAGTTGCCAGGCCTGTTTATAATCTTTGCCGACAGCCTGGAATGCTTTTTCACCGGTTAATGATTCGGTGTAACGTGTGGAGCCGTCTTTATCTGTGGTGAGGTATTTAACGAGGACTTCCAGCATCTCATTATCTGAATAGCGAAGTAGTTCAAGATCTTTATCTGCTCTAAATTTGCCCATAATCTCTTACCGTCTAAATGTTATTTCTAGCCCTGATAACGAAATTTGTTTTAAGCGAGTTATCAATAGTTATTAACGGCATCGCTGCCGAAAACTGCAATAAAAATAATTGTAGGCATTAAGATGACGGCCTTTGCTGAAAACAAAGACCGTCAGAGGGGAAGGTATTTACTCTTCGAAGAACCAGTAACCCTGGTTAATCAGATCCGTCAGCTCCGCGACAAAAGCCGGATTTTGCAACGCGTCGCCCAGTTCGTCCTGGCCAAATTCGGTGTAACGGCACAGCACGTCAGCGGCTTTCGTATCCACCGTTTCCAGCTGTTCGCTGTTGATAAAGAAGCTGCCGCTCACGTTCAATACGCGCAGGCCGCTCAGACGAGACAGCGTTTCACCGCCCAGCAGCGCATCCAGCACTTCTTCCGGTTCATAGGCCGGTTCTGCTGCTGCGATATCCAGTTCATGACGCGGAGTGCTGACAAAGCTGCCGAACCATTTTTTGAAATCTTCCGGCTGGCTGATCATCTCGATCATCATGCTGCGCAGGCGATCGAGCTCGTACTGCTCCACGCGGCCAGGGTGTTCGCGACAGGTCAGATCCGGATCGCTGTAGTGCTCGCCGCCCAGATCGTTTTCCAGCGCGTAATCGGCAAAACTGCTGATGAGGTCACGACCGTTTGGCCCACGAAAACCGACGGAGTAGTTCAGCGCGGTTTCATGGGTAAAGCCATCGTGCGGGAATCCTGGCGGAATATAGAGGATATCGCCCGGTTCCAGATCTTCGTCGATAATTGGCGTAAACGGATCGACGTGCAGCAGCGCCGGATGCGGACAGAACTGACGCATCGGCAGTTTATCGCCCACGCGCCAGCGGCGGCTCCCCATGCCCTGAATAATAAAGACATCGTACTGATCGATATGCGGGCCAACGCCGCCACCCGGAACGGAATAGGAGATCATCAGATCGTCCAGACGCCAGTCCGGCAGCACACGGAACGGACGCACCAGCTCAGCGGACGGCATGTGCCAGTGATTCACTGCCTGCGCCAGCAGCGACCAGCCGTTTTCGCCCAGACCGTCAAAATGTTCGAATGGACCGTTGCTCGCCTGCCACTCACCGTTGAAATGGCTGACCAGACGGCTGTCGACTTCCGGCTCCATCGCCAGGCCCGCCAGCTCATCAGGCGTGATCGGATCGACAAAATTCGGGAAGGCATTTTTCAGCACAACGGGTTGTTTTTGCCAGTATTTTTCGAGAAATTCTGGCCAGTTGAGATTCAGTTGATACGCCATGGGAAAGCACCAGTGAGAAGGGAAACAGGTGCGATTATGAGAGACGGGCCGGGCGGCTGCTTTGTCGTGGGTCAATTGCCTGCCAAATCCCTCGCCCTTCAGCCGTTCGCATGACACACCGTGACAGTTTCAGCCTTTATGGTTATCGCCCGATCGTTAGCGACTTATATTGTTAACGTAATAGCGCGCTGTCATGAGGCCTGATATGAGCAATTTCACCGAACTCGCCGTTACTGGAAACGTTAAAACTACGATGGGAGTGTTCACGCGCAAGGATAATCCGTCAGTATTCTCGCCCGTCGCACATGAGTTGCCAGCCGGGAGCCGCGTGACCATTCACGGTGCGGTAGTGGGTGATGCGGTGGAAGGTAATGCGCACTGGTATCGGGTAGGAGAGGATACGTATATTTGGGCGGGAGCCTGTACGCGGCTGGAGCCGTATCCGGAATTTCCGGAAATGATCAGACCCAACTGGATTGCGATTATCTTACATGAACGTTAGCGCCCGAAATCGGGCGCTAACAGGAACACTTAATCCAGTTTCAGCTCGTCATACTGGGTGATGATCTTGCCGACAATGCCGTAATCCAGCGCTTCGGCAGGAGACATCCAGAAGTTACGGTCGGTGTCTTTTTTCACTTTTTCGAGCGGCTGACCGGTCGCATCAGCAATCAGTTTGTTCACGCGATCCAGCATGCGGATGATCTCGCGCGCTTCGATCTCGATATCCGTGGCCTGACCACGCACGCCGCCCAGCGGCTGATGGATCATGAAGCGGGTGTTTGGCAGCGCGTAACGGTGCTCTTTTTTCGCCGCCAGGAAAATCGTGATCCCGGCGCTCGCCACCCAACCGGTGCCGATCACGTGCACGTCCGGGCGGATGAACTTGATAAAGTCATGGATGGTATCACCCGCTTCCACGTGACCGCCCTGGCTGTTGATGTACAGCTTGATCGGATCGTTGCTCACGCTTTGCAGCAGGATCAATTGAGTGATCACTTTTTCCGCCAGCGCCTGGTCGATTTCGCCGGAAATAATAATCGAGCGGGACTCGAGTAATTTCTGCTGCAGTGCGCCCGCGCCGTTTTTCCCTTCTGATTTTTCTGTGTTATCGCGATCTTTCTGTGTGAAGTGCATTGTTGTTATCCTCGGCTTTTAGCGCTCAAAGTCAGAGTGTAGCCTGTTTTGCCAGGCAAAGTCGTCAGGCGCACACAATGCGAACATCCTGAGTGGCAAATGCATCAAGAACCTCTTTGTTCATGCTCGCTTCAACCACCAGCAGGTCAATATCACCGGTTTTTGCGACCACGAAGCGCGCTACGCCGGGGATCTTATCGGTGGTCAGCGCCACGATCGTCTGGTTGCTCTGGGCGATCACCGTTTTCTTGAACTCGCAGTCTGCAAAATCAAAGCCGGTCAGCCCCATCTCTGGGTCCATCGCGCAGCCGCCGATAAAGGCTTGATCAAAGATAATCCCCTGGATCTGACGGGCTGCCGTCGCCCCGACCGCACCGCCGGAGGCGCGCTGGATCTGCCCGCCAGTCATGATCACTTCGCACAGAGGGTGGCGAAGCAGCTCCGCCGCGATCGCCGGGGAGTTGGTCACAATGGTCACTTTCAAATCCGCAGGTAGCGCCTTCGCCAGCGCCAGATTGGTGGTGCCCGTATCAATAAAGATGCAGCCGCCCGGTTTAATAAAGGTTGCTGCTTTCTGCGCGATCATGTCTTTTTTTGCGTGGTTTTTTGGCTCGCGACTGAGGAAGTTCCCTGCGTCAGGCAGCTGGAGCACCGCGCCACCGTACACCTTTTTGCACAGCCCTTCTTTGCTAAGCTCATGTAAATCACGGCGAATTGTGTGCTCTGAGACTTTCATCTGGGTGGCTAATTCTGTGCAAACCACTCTCCCGCTCTCCTGAAGGATCTTACGGATCAGGTCTTGTCGTTGTTCCGGAAAAGCAGCATAATCGAGCATAAATAGTCCTGTTAAAATCCAAATCGAGCATCAATGCGCATAATGTTGCATGACGCTCAACCTGTCAATCTGTACGCTGTGAAGGAGCGTGATGATGAATCGCAACAAGCCGTCGACCCCGTTGGCTGCCAGTCACCCGTATGATGGATTCTGGTTTCAACCCGTCATTCACGCGGAACGCTCGCAGCAAAAAGTACCGCGGGAGGAACTTCCCGCCCGGTTTCAGGAATATCATTCAATAACACCCAGCAAACAACGAGGCTTACTATGAACATTGCACACGTCGCACTCTGGACCCGTAACCTGCCAGCGCAGGTTGAGTTTTGGGAAACGGTTTTCGGAGGCCGCAGCAACCAGAAATACATCAGCAAAAATCGCCCTGGATTTGAGTCGCATTTTATTACGCTCACCGATGGACCAACGATTGAGCTGATGACGGTACCGGAACTGGCCGACGCGCCCGCGCATCCAGAATTTGTTGGCTGGGCGCATATCGCTCTCAACGTTGGCAGCAAAGCCAATGTGGATCGCATGGCGGAACAAGCACAGCAGAACGGCACGCTGCTCAGCGCACCGCGCATGACGGGAGATGGATTTTACGAAGCGGTGATCGCCGATCCAGACGGAAACCGGATTGAGCTGGTGGGCGAGTAATCCGCTACACTGGTGGCCTGGAACCCTTACATTGAGTCCACCATGAAACTGACCGCAGTCAGCGCCCTTCACTTCAGCTTTACGGAACTTACTGACATTCTGGGGCGCTGCTTTCAGAACTATTTCGTTCCTTTCTCGCTCACGCCAGAAGCTTTTGCCCTGCGTTTCGGCTCCGAAGGGATGAGCGTGGAGGACTCCTGCGTCTGGCTGCAGAACGGTGAGCCGGTGGCCATCGCCATTATCGCCCGACGCGATTCTCTTGCTCGTCTGGCGGCGTTTGCCATTATTCCCGACCTTCGCGGGAAAGGGCTGGCGCGCGCGATGCTTGCGCCGTTGTTCGCAGCTCTGAAAACCAAAGGGGTGACACGTTTTTACCTGGAGGTGATCGCCGAAAACCACGCCGGGATTGCGCTGTACACATCGCTGGGTTTTCGCGATTCGCAGGCGCTGCACGGGTTTAAAGGCTCCTCGCCGGAAAACGCCCTGGGCGCGAAACTGCACACTGCCTCGCCAGATGCTCTCAACCGCGCCGTTTATTCTGCACCATCGCAGGCCACTCCCTGGCAGCTGGACCCGCTGGCGCTGCGATCCTTGCCTTGCACGGTGCTAAACACAGATCAGGGATCATGGGCGGCCATCACCACTCACGGCCCGGCGCCGCAGCTGCGCTATCTGTTTATGGAACCGGCGTCGCGCGGCAAGGGAGAGGCTCAGCGAATGTTGCAGATCCTGTGCGAGCAGTATCCTGGCATCAGCACCCCGGTCTCGGTGCCGGAGCGGTTGACACCGCTGTTTTTGGCGGCAGGTTACGCACAGATGGAGATTACGCAGCGCGAGATGATTAGCGACTAATCCTGCGAATAAAACCGCATCCCCGCATAGGGTTTTTCCCGACACGCCGCCAGTCGCGCGGCGATATCACCCACGTGCAGCTCCAGCTTATGTCCGTCCGGGTCGAGAAAATAGAACGACGCCCCTTCGCTTTTATTGTTTTTCCAGACGGTGACACCCGCCTGCTCCAGCTTGTGCGAGAAGGTGTCGAAATCGGCGGGTGCGACGCTGAACGCGTAGTGGGTATAGTCGCTCACATCAGGCGGAACGTAGTCGCGGGTTTCGTCGAACGACAGACACAGCCAGAGATCGCCGCAGGTAAGATATGCGCCCGTGTCCCACTGCGCATGAAGCGACAATCCCAGTAGATCGCGCCAGAAATTCACGCTGGTTTGCAGGTTGCTGACGGCCAACGTGAGGTGATTCAGTGATTGCAGCATGTGATCCCCTGTTGTGTTTCGCTCAGAACATGATACGGTAATTCGATGAACAGAAAACACCTCCCCGCTTTCCATCACACCCAGTGGTGGCTGCCTTCTTAAAGGCGGCCCGGAATTGTTTTCCCTCTTTTCAGATAGCCGCCGAAAGGCGGCTATTGCATTTCTAAGACGTCTTTCGGCTTTTAAAGCTTAAGGAGTCTTACATGAACACCAAAACCACTATCCTGACTGGCGATCGTCCGACTGGCCCTCTGCATCTTGGCCACTATGTGGGATCGCTGCGCCAGCGCGTCGCGCTCCAGCAAGATTATCAGCAGTTTGTACTGGTCGCTGACCTGCAAGGTCTGACCGATAACGGCAGCAATCCGCAAAAAATCCGCGATAACATCCCCGAAGTGCTGGCCGATTACCTCGCCGCGGGCATCGACCCCGATCTCACGACCATCTGCCTGCAATCCGCCCTGCCCGCGCTCGCCGAGCTGACGATGCTGTATATGAACATCGTCACCGTAGCGCGCGTGGAGCGCAATCCGACGGTAAAAAACGAAATCGCGCAGAAAGGTTTTGCCCGCTCGCTGCCCGCCGGTTTCCTCGTGTACCCCATCAGCCAGGCGGCGGATATCACCGCCTTTAAAGCGGAAGTGGTGCCCGTCGGCGATGACCAGCTGCCGATGATCGAGCAGACCAACGAAATCGTCCACAAGATGAATAGCCTGCTGCCCGCCCCGGTGCTGCGCCACTGCAAGGCGATGCTGAGCGACACCAGCCGACTGCCGGGCGTCGACGGCAACGCCAAGATGTCGAAATCCCTCGGCAACACGCTGCACCTGTCGGCAAGCGAAGAGACCATCCACCGCGCCGTGAGCGCCATGTATACCGACCCGAATCACCTGAAAGTAAGCGATCCGGGGAAGGTCGAGGGCAACGTGGTGTTTACGTATCTGGATGCGTTCCACGCCGATAAAGCGAAAGTCGCGGCGATGAAAGCCCATTATCAGCAGGGCGGACTGGGCGACAGAACCTGTAAAAACGAACTGGAAGTGTGCCTGCAGGAGCTGATCGCGCCGATGCGCGAGCGGCGGGCGACCTACATTCAGGACAAAAGTCAGCTGATGACGATGCTGAAAAACGGCAGCGAACGGGCGCACGAAATTACGCAGGCGACGCTCAAAGAGGTGAAACAGGGGCTGGGCGTGCCGGTGTTCTGAGGGACTGGTGGACGCCTGCCGGGCAGGCGTCCACAAAAGTTAATTTACCGAGACCGGACGATCCAGCCGCTCGTCGCCTTCCACATCCTGCGTGGAAGCATGACGCCGCTCCGCCAGCAGACGGCAAATCTCCGCATGTTTCTCTTCGGTAAAGGTGAAGCGCGACATGCAGCCAAGGCGGATCAGCGAGCCAATCGCCGGAAGCAGACAGATGCCGAAGAACAGCCCGGTCAGCACGCCGTCGCTCTGGGTTTGCGCCTGCGGCACGTAGCCGATCATCGTCAGGAACACGCCGATCAAGCCCCCGCCTACCGCCACCGACATCTTGCCGGTGAAGGTCTGTCCGGAGAAAGTGATCGCCGCGCAGCGTTTATGGGTGTGGTACTCGGCGTATTCGATGGTGTCGGCGATCATCGACGAGGTGAGGATATTGCTCATCATCACGAACAAGGTGCTGAGGCCAAGCAGCAGGAACAGCAGCGCCGTGTGCTGATACCCCGCGAACCACATCACCGCGCGCACCGCGATATCCAGCCCGCAGAGGATCATAAACAGTTTTCGCTTCTGCATCCTGCGCGTCAGCATTGGTGCTATCAGGCACACCACCGCCGCCACGATCCCCATAATCCCAATCGCCATCTGCAGGCTGCCGTCGCCGAGGTTGTAGATGAAGAAGTAGATGTAAATCCCGTTGGCGACGTTGTGGAACACGCAGAAAAAGAACGACAGCAGGATGACGAACAGGGGTTTGTTCTGACGCAGATTGTGGAAGGTGTCTCGCATCGTCACCTTCTCCGCGCTCGGCGGAACGCGCTCTTTAATCTGCATAAAGCCGTTTAACATCAGCGGCAGGCCGAAGAGCATCATCACCAGCGCCGCCATGAAATAGCCTTTGTCGGTGCTGTACTGGGCAAAAAACGCCGCCAGTTTCGGGAAGAAGATGTTCGCGCAGGCGATCCCGGCGTTAACGCCGAGCATCGCCGCCGTCACCGCGCGGGTGCGCTGACCGGAGTCGTTGGTCATCACCGACGACATCGACCAGAACGGGATATCGGAGATCGCGTACAGCGTCCCCCAAAGAATGTAGGTCACCCCGGCGTAGAGGATTTTGGTGGTCATGTCCGCTTCGATTTTATAGAACGACAGCAGCGTGACGCCGGTGATCAGCAGCGGAGCGATAAGTAAAAAATGCCGGAACTTGCCGAATCGGCTGTTAATGGTGTCCATAATGCTGGCGAACAGCGGATCGTGAACCGCATCCCAGACGCGGGCAATCAGGAAGATCGAGCTCGCCGCCAGGGCCGAGATCCCCAGCACGTCGGTGTAAAAATAGTTAATAAACGAACCCACTAAACCAAAACTAAAACACTGACCTAAACCATAGCCAAAATAGGACCACAACTCGCGAGACGGTATTTTCATTGTCGTTGCCATAGTGCGTACCTTGCTGTCCGGCGGCGTACCGCCGGATCGTTATTGTTATGCCTGCGGCTGCGGGGCGATTTTGCGCAGCTTGCGCATCAGGGCAATTTCGCTGCGCGAGAACGGGATGCCGTTCTCTTCGAAAACGTCGTGGAACCACAGACGGCAGTAGTCGGTCGAGCCGGTCATGATCACCGGCCATGGCAGCCAGGTCTGGGTTTTTCCGCGCACCAGGCCCCACTGATAGGGCGCGACCTTCGCGGTGTACATCAGCGGGAGTTGCTCTTCAATGGTGCTCCCGACGTGGCGTGCCAGCCATTCGGTACAGAACATCGGGCGGCCAAGCTGCTGTAACTGCTGGATAATCGCGGTCATGCGCCCGGTGTTGAGGTAAGCGTGGTAGCTCACCACGTCCGACAGCTCCAGCGCGGTTTGATCGAGCGGATGCTGGAAGAACATCTCCCCTTCCACTTCCACATCTGGCGACACGCGCCACGCGCAGACCGTCAGCGGCTGCACTGGATCTTCTTCCCGCGCCCACTCGAATGCCCGTTTCATCAGCTCATGCGCGTAGCTTTCCAGTTTTTCGTCGTACTGCACTTCCACTGTGCCCGTCGCAAAAATCCCGCGGTTGCCCGGCTCGTTATAGAGATCCCACACCAGGACGCGCTTGTCGTCCCGGAACTGGCGGATAACGTCGCGGATGTAGCGCTCAATCTGCGGCCAGCAGTCGCGATCGCACACTTTGTCGCGCCCTGGGCTCGCCGCCGCCTGGCTGTTGTGTTTACCTGGGATCGGCGGTTTTTGCGGGCCGAGATACGGCTCGTCGCCCGAGAACCCGCAGTCGTCCATCAGCGTCAGCATGGTGCTGAACCCGTGGCGGTCGGCCAGCGTCAGAAAGTGATCAATACGCGCCAGTAATCCGTCGCGATCGTGCTCCCAGACGATAAACGGCAGATTGATGCGCAGGGTGTTGTAACCCGCGTCTGCCGCCCAGCCCAGTTCGCGGTCGATGGTTTCGGGATCGAAGGTCTCTTGCTGCCAGATATCTGTCCAGTTCACCGCCGTCGACGGCAGATAGTTAAACCCGCACAGCCACCCTTTCTGCTGATACCACGCCTGCGCCTGTTCTTTGCTCCACTGCTGTTTCATCGTCGCCTCACTTGCTGATAATATTTAGCTAATAAATATTAGTTGAACTATAAATGAGCAAACTGGCGCGTTCAGAAAAGCGACAGCAATCACAAAGTTCAGGCTTGAGCGCATAAGAAACGTGATCGACCGCGCTTTGGAAGACGGTTAAGGTATGATGCTGTTTCTCAAGGGGGAGCGAGCGGATGAAGCGGAAAAACAAAATCACGATGAACGATATTGCGCGTGCGGCGGGGGTGTCGCAGGCGACGGTATCGCTGGTGCTCAACCAGTCCCGCAACATCAAGCTCAGCGACGAGACGCGCCAGCGGGTGATCGGCGTGGCCGCCGAACTCGGCTACAATCGCCTGCCCGCCATCCACGCGCCGCGCAACCAGGAAGAGGTGGCGCTGCTGGTCAGCTCCCTGCAAAGTTACGACCCCTTTATCGACGCCATCAGCCAGGCGCGGGATGCGGCCTGGCGCAACGAGACGCTGCTGACCGTTTACGACTACGGCGACGACGTGGAGCTGGCCCTGAACATCATCCGCCAGCTCGAGAAGCGCAACTGCGTGGGGATTATCCTCGCCTCCCCCGTCACCACCCTGGTGGACATGACCGATTTCCAGGACTGCACGCAGCTCCCGCTGGTGTTGCTCAACCAGCGCGACCCCGGCTCGCCGCTGCTGCCATCATTCATTCCCGACGACTTCGCCAACGCCTTTCAGGTGACGCGCCATCTGATTGTCCAGGGCGCCACGCGCATCGCGCACATCACCGGCGAGAGCTGGATGGAAGCCACCCGCCAGCGTAAGGCGGGCTATCAGGCCGCGCTCGAACAGGCCGGGCTGTCGTTCGACGAGATCCTGGTGCGCCCGACCAACTGGCAGTTCAGCGAGTCCTTCACCGCGACCGAGGCCCTGCTGGCTTTGCCGGAACGCCCGGACGCGATCTTCTGCGCCAGCGACTGGCTGGCGATTGGCTGCTATCAGGCGCTGGCGGTGAACAACGTGCAGATCCCGCAGGACATGCTGCTGGCGGGCTACGACGATCAGAAGATTTCCGAACAGCTGACTCCGGCGCTGACCAGTATTCAACTGCCTTATAGCGAGCTGGGGCGGTTAGCCGTGGAGTATCTGTGCAATCAGGAAGATGCGGCGACGCATGTGACGCTGGCGGGGCGGTTGAGGGTGAGGAGATCGAGCGAGAGGGAATGATGGGGGATATTGAGGTGTAAATGCATCTTCCCCCTCAAATCACATCATGCTGTCTGCCGTTCATTCCATGCATCATGCGCTAACAGATTACCGTCCTTATACAGATGCGTAATTTTCTCGTAATTCAACGCAACATCTTCCATATGACCCGTACCTGGACAGCCTCGCGTATCATGCATGATAGGGCTGACAGAGATCACTTTCACACCCTCCAGGGTAATCCGGTAGTACTCCACCTCCTGGCCCGCATCGTTGATGTGGTAGAACCTGAATTCAGCCGATTTGAGCGTCTGGCCGGTTGCCGCTGCTTTGAAGAGATACGGAGAAGCACTATCGAGCTCTTTAGTGAACTGAAAGGGTGAGTGTTGGCGAGTTCCCGTTACCTTTCCCGTTGATGAATCGGTTGGAATACTTAAATTATGATGTAATCCTCTTAGTTCTATACTGCCCTCCCGGTCCCTGACATCGGAAGAACCTCTAATTACCGCACCGCCGTCATCGGTTAAAAATAAGTGAACAGGTACAGCTATTTTATGCTCCTTGCGTGAGATTAGTCATATAACCATTTGCCAGCTTTTGCTGATTCAATCAGCATTCCAATTGTGAAATCTGGGACGGGTATTGGGGGAAATTTTTTAAAAGGATTCCAGGAGAAAGATTCATCTGGGTAGTATGTTTTAATATTGAAATTACCTTTATCCACCTGAAAATCTCTAAAAAACTCATCCATAAGATCTTCTACCTCTCCAACATCAAGATGCATATCAGTATCAAGGTCCGTGTCTGCATTTAACAGTTGCTGTTTTTTTTCATTATTAAAAAGCCATACACCATTATAGCGTCTGACTAATGCATAAATGCGCTGTTCAATGTCATTCACCATAATTTATCATTACCTCTCGCGATCCGATTATAGTCCCGTACGGAACAATATGTGATTTGTACGACATCACTTGCTAAGATCACATAGCCGACAAGAGGAATGGTTCGACCGACAAAAGTGCCTATTTTCGCTACCATTCTGCGCTCTGCCGTCCAGGGCGTATACCCACCTACCCATGTAGGTAATTTTATACCTAAAGGAAACTTAGCCGTTTTAAAAAATCGTCTCATTGCTTTAGAAGCTCTTGACGTACCTTCTTTCGCTCCCTTTGGTTTTTGTCTGGTTTTCTGATTATTAAATCCAGTATAGAAAGCGACTATCGCGCCAACATCTTCAATACCAAAATGATCAGCGGTAGTCTCACAAAAAATCATAAAAAAAGTTC
The DNA here is from genome assembly GCF_016771845.1 of Lelliottia jeotgali. Classification (NCBI taxonomy): domain Bacteria; kingdom Pseudomonadati; phylum Pseudomonadota; class Gammaproteobacteria; order Enterobacterales; family Enterobacteriaceae; genus Lelliottia; species Lelliottia jeotgali. The sequence continues at coordinate 317,689 of NZ_JAENMQ010000002.1, forward strand.
ACTTGCCGTTAGATTGGATCTCCCTGCATAAAAATAAGTTCCATTTAGTTCTTCAACTGTATCCATTGCAAGTCCATTTTTTATTTAATATCAAACAATCATAAAACGGTTCTCAAATGCATTCTGAGAGCTACCCCATAATTTATAAAACACGTTGCGAACGGTTATCAAGAGAAAAAGCATAAGTTAAATAGCAATATACAAAATCAAACATTCACCATGTATATATATTCTAAAAAGTCCAAAACACGCTTATTATGTTTTATATTCATGTGGACTTTATTCTAATTACTGATTAAATTTACAGGTGTATTTAACGCGATGCGGACATGCGCCAACACGTCCGCACCGCTAATCACAATTGCTATCACTATTTAGAGAGAATAGTAACTATGACTAACGTCGATTGTATTGCAGATTCAATTGAACCAGAAGTGTTCCCCGCCGATAACCGCACATTCACCGTGAGTTATGCGAGCCGTTTTCACGATCACGCCCGTATGCCAGCCTTTATCATGAAGGGCTACTGGCTGGACGAAGCCGGATTCAGCACCGGCACCAAAGTGGACGTGAAGGTGATGAAAGGCTGCATGGTCCTGACCGCACGAGAGCCAGAACCGGAAGAGACGGAGATGGAGAAGCTGGTGCGCGAGGTGAGTAAGCTTTCAGCGCGTAAGCAGAAGCAGGTGGCGGAGTTTGTCGGGGTGATATCGGCGAAGGGATCGAAAGGCTGAAAAATCAATTAAGTGGGAAGGCGCCGATGGGCGCCTTTTTTGTTGGTTGTGAGATGTGGGTGGTTGATTGGGAGGGGTTTTGCGAGCATCATCGCAATTATTTAGCTTATTTCATAACGCGATGACTTCCAGTAAAACCCTCGAACAGGCAATTGCCGACATTAATATCTGGCGCAAAGGTGGTGAACGTGCGCCGCATAAACCGCTATTGCTCTTATATGTGCTGGCAAACTATCAGCGCGGCCACGCTCGAATGTTCGACTATGGTTCGGAAGTGCGCGAACAGCTCCACAGTCTTCTGGAACGTTTTGGACCACAACGCGCGCAGTACCGCCCCGACATGCCGTTCTGGCGTCTCAAAGGCGATGGCTTTTGGGAGCTGCAAAATGATGAACATTGCTCGACAACCGGCAGCAAACAGCCACCCGCCGGGGAACTGGTCAAGTACAACGTCGCTGGCGGTTTCGATGAAGAGCACTATTCACGCCTGACGAAAAACAAAAATCTTATCGGCTCTCTGGCGCAGCAGATCCTTGAAGCCCACTTCCCCGAAAGCATCCAGGAAGAAATTGCCGACGAGATGGGCTTTGATATCCAGCAGATTCGCAAGGTTCGCGATCCCCTCTTCCGCCAGCAGGTGCTCCGCGCCTACAACTACGAATGCGCGATCTGCGGATTCAATATGCGCCATGACAATGCCTCCGTCGGCCTCGAAGCCGCACATATCAAATGGAAACAACATGGCGGACCGTGTGAAATCCCGAACGGATTAGCGCTGTGCGCGATTCACCATAAGGCATTTGATAAGGGATCGATTGGGCTGGATGAGAATATGCAGGTACTGGTGTCTGAGGCGGTGAATGGAAGCGGGATTGTGGGACGGTTGTTCTGGGATTTTGCCGGGAAGCAGATTGCGCTGCCGATGGTGAAGGGGAATTACCCGCGGGAAGGGTTTGTGGAGTGGCATCGGAAGGAGGTGTTTAGGGGGTGAGGGCGAAGGCCGGACTCGCCAAACAAAGATAACCAACTGAAAATAAACAATAATTAAAACAACAAATCAGCCTTATATACTCACATGTATACTCAATGCGTTTGGTATGTAAAGATTCGCTCAAAGTCGTTAGTGATAGTACAAGCAATCACACTCTCATTGATACTTCCTATCTCACTGCCCAGTGAATTTTTTTCGCTCATCAGTGTCGGCCCACAGCCTTATGTGAGCCACGGGTGATATCACTCACCACCTTGTAGCTACCACGCCTTAACAGACCGGTGGCTTTGCGGGCGCGGAGAATGTCGATGCTGGTGATAAACGGTGACTGCTCCATGATGGTGTAACCACAGCGGTCAGTGCGTACCAGCTCGTATTTTTCGACAAGGAAGTTCACCGCATCGCTGAGTGATATTCCTGCATCAATGTGTTCGCGGATGGTTGTCTCGTTATTGAATGGCGTGTCGTTGAGTGTCAGACCGTAATGCTGGTCCAGAAGATAAGTCAGCAGTAGCTGCCATATCTCAACGGGTGACGGGCAGGACTTAGCCGCCCTTATCGGGTGTGATACTAAGGTTTGCATGATGGTTTCTCTTTGATGTCTGACTGGTGATGTGTTGCGGTGTATCTGATTCAGGTGAACAGAAAAGTGAGCGGTGGCCTCAGTCAATCAGGTGCATGATGCCATTACACTCTGCATGATTCAGGCCGTAGTCCCGTAAGCTATAATAATGTTCAATCATCGCATCACATTCAGTTCGCATGGAATGGTGACTGTATGCCATTAGGCAGGCCACTATTCCAGCCGCTTCACTGCTGAGTTCGGCACCGTTACCGTTCATGCTGTTAAACAATGTCCACGTACCATCACTGTCGTCATACGCTTCCGGCACCATAAAGGCACCGCCGTTGCTGAGCGTGTGGTAACGCCATATTCCCCCGTAGTAATCATCACACAGGCGGTCCATCCAGCCAAAGATGCGCGGTTCCAGAGTTATCCATTGTGGGATAGTGCCGAAGTGTTGCGGCCAGAAGTCGAGGCGCTCTTCATCAGGAACGGCTATAGCATGAAGTGAATTGTCTCCGGTGAGCTCTTCATGGTCGTGGATATGATGAGTATTCTGTACTGAGGCGGTGTCGTTATGCATGGTGATAGTCCTTTCGGTTATTTCAGATGCAGCCAGGCTACTGATTGGTTGTCTGTCAGGGCTCACAAACTGCAGGATATGAGAGATTTCTCGTGGTCGGGAGATGGATTAAAAAAAGGTGGGAGGCGTAAAGTCAGATTATCCGGCCTCAAGAACCGGTACTGAATCTTGCCTCAAGCTCCCCGGCGCACTCCCGAAGTCCGACCGGGGTATTTTTTGCCTGTCATTGAAACTGGCTGAACAGGCCAAGCATGTTCTCCGCCATTACCCACAGGGCGCGATTGAGTTTCACGTCTCCATCAATACCAGTGACCGCCCGGCTACGGGTGAGCCTGCCGGTGGCTGTTCTCGCCTGAAGGCCACCCTTTATCAGGTTTTCCTGCACCCGCTGATATACCGTCCACAGGTCATCGTCACAGTCTTCCCGCCGACGCGGGGTCAGCAACTGCGAGACCGTAACCGGCTGATGTTCCTCACCGAAGCGATACTCCAGTGCCGCATTCGCCAGGGCATGACGGGCCAATGGTGGCAGAACCAGAGACTGCATCGCATCACGCTTTTCTTCCACCCGGTCAAACACACCCAGCACTTCGTAAGCCCCTTCAATCACTTTCTCCACCACATTGCCTTTATGTGGCACTCGCACTTCACCAAACGACTGACCGCAGACCAGACCGTTGGTACAGACACCACGGAACAGCCCCGGTAGCATCTGATAGCTGGAGGACCCGTCATGGCTATTAAGCAGGATGATTTCCGGTACCTGATGACCGTTCAGTTGCCCGACACGCCGCAGGCGTAGCATATGTTTAGTGTGTTCTCGCTTGCTCTGGTCACGCACACGAGTCTGACAGGCGAAGAACGGTTCGAAGCCTTCGCGTTGCAGGCTTTCGAGAATACTGATGGTCGGGATATAGGTATAACGCTCTGAACGTGATTCATGCTTGTCACTCCCGAACACGCTGGGCACATGGGCCATTAACTCACTGTGTGTGAGTGGGCGGTCACGACGTATCTGATTAATTCGCCCGAATCGACTGGCTAAACGAGTCATAGTTAATTCCTTTATAAATGGGCATAAAAGCCACTTCCGTGAAGTGGCTATGGAGGGTATTCAGGGAGTAGCGTGTGGCTGCTCTTGCTGTGGCGACAGTTCACTGTCAGGTAATGTCGTCGGGATTAGCTCGTCGATCTGCTGATGTTGTAATCGACGCAGAATGAAAGGTTTACCGTACTGGAAGCATCGAATGCACCATTCGTACTTCACAACTCGCCTTATGACGGGAGGCAGGTGTTCATACGCTTTGCCGCATACTGAAAAAACAAAGGCATCATCATTAATCCTGCCCTCTGCTATTGAAGCCAGTCCTTTGATAACGCAACACTTCAGCTTTTGTCGAGAATCAGCTTTCAGGCAAGAGTGGCGAGTTTTTTTATGAGTCTTATCAGACTAAAGGTCATCAGGCTGGCTCCCATTGTCTGGCATACGACCGAGTTACTTTTTAGTAGAGTGAGCCCCGCGACGCTGAAAACAACGGGCCAGGTCAGATCCAGAAGTGCTGTATCTGGCGCTGTATCGTCCGGGAGTTTGTGGCTTTTCATAGGTCTGTCCATAAAACGTCCGGTACCGCAGGAAGCGCATACCGGACCAGGTGAGTAATCAGGGGAGATCGACGGAGGCTATTTCCTCAGAAGCGTTTGTGGGGCCACTGTAAACACCGACGTATTCATTTAGAGGAAAGATAATTACTGCATTTTTCTTCGGGTCGAAAGAGCAACCATTTAATCCTGCAATTGCGGCAGTTTTCCCGGAGCTTGTGTTTTTGACAATCAGTTTGTCGTCAGCACAACTGCTGGCTTTGACGTAATTCACCACATAACCATCCTGCTCTGCGACGATTTCTCCAGTCGCTGCTTTTGGCTGAGAGTTACTTTCTTTCTGCCCACTTACGCGTTTACTGCTGTAAGGAATATATTGCGCAGCATCGTTCCGCATGGTTGGTGGATCATTATTCAGGCCAAGATATACAGGACAACCAGAGGCACCCACCTCACAGCTCTTTTCGACGATCGCGCGTGACGGCCAGCCTTTTGTGCCGATGTAGGCAGCACCAGTTTCATCAAGGCAGTAAGTTTCCTCCCAGGTGTAATTTTTATTCTGACCCGGCATGGTTTGGGTTGTGATGAGGCAAGTCAGAGCCTTAACCGGTTTACCGTCGTAGCGGATAAAGTTCTGTTCAAGCGGGGATGCTGCATAAAGCAAAGGAGATATGTTCGCAGCAGCAGCCTTGCTTTGTGCCTCAGCACTAAAACCAACTTTGTTGTTGAGTTTTACGCTGACCGCTGCATCGTTCATTTCGCGAAGCATTTCACCGCCGTTATCTGTCAGAAAGAACGTGTATCGCTCTGGGTGAATATTACCGGGAATGGTGATGGCAAAACTGAAGGCCGGGATTGAAAGGGTACAAATCAAAATCAGGCGTGAAATGAATGTCGCCATATAAAGATATCCTTACTGATGATTAACAATGTGGGAGCATGAGCTACCGGGTTGGGTGATTAATGGCTGATGCAGTCTTCCCAGTTAAGGTCCTCCAGTGCATCTTTGAGCCCTGCGGTACTGAATGGGTGAGATAAGGGTTTCTTCATTCGGGTGATTTCAATCTGCCCATGGCTGTCTGTGTTTTTGAGCACCATGAAAGCGGCCTTACCTAGTGGGTAATGAATTGCGTTGATGTTAATCCCCATGGCATCTTGTCCTTCATCTGGTATATCCAATGATTTCCTATCAGACCCGCTGTAGCTCAACATCAGATGACTGTCCCGGCAGGTGAACGTCACGCGTTCTCCGGCGCTATTGTCGGCATTCAGTTCAAATTCCATCGCATTAACAGTGCCAAACCAGTTGCCCCATTGCTGCTCCTGGCCCATGGCATGCACCGTCGCGGTGAACAGTGTCGTGATGAAAAAGAGTGCGGAGGTTATCTTCAACATAGAGATCCCTTACTGTGTGTTTTATATGCTAAAAATGGCTTTCTGCTGTACAAAAGGCCGCCTGATCGTATGCATTTGGGAGGGAATGGGATAATCGTTAATACAGATCGGTTTTTCGTAATTGATCGTTATTACCTATAATAAAAACGATCAATTATAATTTATTGATAGATGAAAGCTATGAATTGATTTAGTATCGATCGGTATTGATGATCAATGAGATATTCATCCAGACAAAGATATGCCGGAGTTCTCAGTCGGGTGATATAGGTTTGAAATAATCTGGAGTGAATGATGTTGACTATTATTGGCCACTTTCATCGTGGCCTTTGTTATTTATAAATAGAAAACTCTAAAAAGGAATACCATACCAGTTATTTACCGAGTCATCTTTAACTTCTTTGTTTTCTTCAGCATCAATTTCAGGAGTAGGTGTAATTTCATTTAGCTTTTCATTGGATGTTTGTAAGAGTAATTTATCATGATGCTTTTCAGCTTCTGAAGGTATTTTTGCGAAGACTTTCTCTGCATTAGTTACATTACTGAATTCCCGCCCTTCTGGTCCTGACGTTGATTTTTCGCGAACCGTGACTTTCTTCTTTGTCTTCCTGTAGACCGATGATTCCCACGATTTCTTAAATCTGGATAAAAACTTATTATCGTAACAATACATGTAAATGTAAATACAACGTAGTGCAAGATGCTTCTCGGTTGTCGTTGATGGCCTGAAAAGGCTGACGAAATGAGGGTTGTGAACGTACCCCTGTAAAGCAGTATTGTACGCCTCATTAAAAATATACTCCGAAGGTATATTTGCCTGATGAGGTTGGGTTCCTTTAGCTATCTTAGCTTGCGCTCTTTTTATTGAACCAATGATAACGTTAACTTTGTCCTTAGAAATATAGTCCCACGCCCATTGTATTTTTACTTTCTCTGTTTTCTTTAGAGGGAGGCTATTTACTAAAGGAAAGTGCCTGTCCCACTCGTATCTTATCTTCGACATTATCAATAGTTTTGATGAAAGATCCATCGATGACCTGTCAAAAAAATCTTCTATGCACTCAAGGCGTTCACTATGGTTTACAGGATACTGAATTTTAATCAGCCGGTGATAATACGTCCGGGTATAAACAGTGCACGATTCATTTATATCAAAACTACCAAGTGCTTTATTTTTATTACTGAGAAGCCTTATATACACCCAGGTAAAGTAACAGGCATCATTGCAGCGTTTAAACCAGCTGAATTCTTTTAAAGGCAACATTGCATCTTTGGCTTTTTTAAAATTAGATACATATGCACGAAGTATATCTGGGTCTTTATAAAACAGACGAAACGCGTCGTTTATTGCCTCTGCTGCTAATCTATAATCTTCTCCATAAATCAGATCTGCACTGTATTTCTTGCTGCTATCTTTCAAACGATAATTGTAAATAGCGACATCATCCCCGTTTAGCCACAGAAATAACCTGATGTCACGCGAGCTTTTAATGTCGATCCATAACTTATCACTCAAAAGAAATTACCTCTTTTTATTATGTAAACTGCAATGCATGTATAGTAATTCATAGAATAATTCATAGCAATAATCATAGTGTAAATCGTAGGGTAGAAGTCTAATGCAACCCCTGTAATTAGGCACTTTTTTAGTGAAAAACCACCTCTGAGAACACCATGAATTGACTGTGTGAAAGTGTATCTGCGCCAGATTTTTGATGTGTGGTTGATAGTTATCCCCGCCTCGGCCGGTAATCCTTTTCTTAAGAAATAACGTCAGGGAAAAGTAAATCTGTACATATGAGACCTATGACATGAAAGGATGCCATCCGGTGTCCTCCTGATGCATTTTGGAGACATGTCATGAGCACAATTAATATTCACGAAGATAAATTTGTCAGCATGCAGTTTATTACTGAACTAACCGGCTTGTCCGATAAGTGGTTTTATAAAATGGCGCAGGACGGTAAGTTCCCAAAACCGGTGAAATTTGGCCGCAGTTCCCGCTGGATTGAACGTGAGATAAAAGAATGGTTAGAAGCCCGTGTTAATGAGTCAAGAGCATAAAAGACTCCAGAGATAGTGATGAAAAGGTCACTAACTTCACACCATGATTTTATGCTCTCGTGCCTTATGGCACATGGCCTTAATGTGATTTGCAAAGTCGGTTTATTTATTATTGTATTTAATGCATTACCAATCATTAATTAACACATTCAATCATCAATCAATATCATTCCATACAACACGATATATCACACTCATTAATAGCGTCATACACTTGGACGTTGTTATCACACAGACACTATTTCTGACATTACTATTCATACTGAATATCAGATATAGACACTCATCCAATAACCACACTGATAGATTGCCAGTCAGCCATTACTGACTGGCTTCAGGATGTACATTATGCACTTACCCGAATCATTCCTGTTATCTCATGCTGAGTATCATATTGAGAATAACACTCCCCACATCATCATCTCTGATGATAATGAATTCAGATTCAAATTAGAACAGCTGGATAGCTGCCTTAAAGCTATCAGCAGAGGACGTAAATTACCCTTCACTATTCTGTTTAACAGGTCTGGCTATAAAGAGAGCGCGGAGTCAGTCATCATTCTTGATGCCATCCGTTATCTCAATATGTTGCCGGAAGACGCAATGAAAGAACGAATAGCTAATCCACGCATTTCGACATTCCAGTGTTTATTTAATAACACTGATTTATATGCCCGTAACCATAACGGGAAAATAGTGGGAGCAGATACCGTTAACACGGCAGAGATGCTGAACAAACTGGTGCAGGACTACCGACATGCAGTCAGTCAGGCGGGGTTTAAACAGACATGCAGAAAGTACCATCGGGTTGCAGTGAAGAACCTGAAGGGAGTGATGAATTACATCAGGCACCTGCAGGAGTGTCATTCCCGACTGCTGGTGTTGCGGGTTGATTTATCATGGGCAAATGAGCATAAAGCTGCCATCACTGCTGATGATGCCCGTAGGCATCGTCAGCAGCTGTTTCGTCACATGCAAAAGAATCCATTGTTCCGTCATGTGCTCGGGACAGTGTGGAAACTGGAATATGGCCCACAACGTAAATTTCATTACCACATGCTGTTTATCTTAAATGGCAACAAAGCACAACAGGATGGCGTGATTGCTCATGCTTTCGGGGAATTCTGGAAAAACACCATCACCAAAGGCAAAGGCACTTACTACAACTGCAATGCGCACAAAGATCGTTATACGAACTGCTGCCTCGGCAAACTGGAGCGTGGGGACAACAGTAAGGATAAGGGATTGCTTAAGGCGCTAAGTTACATCACCAAAATCGATGCCTGCGCACGTCTGGTTCTCCCTGGAAATGTCAGGACCTTTGGGCGCGGAGAAGTAAGTTCATTGAAAAACAGGAAGAGAACAAAAAGCAGCCGGGAAATCTAACCCGCTGTACCAGACGCTAATACTTCCTTCCCCCATCTATCCACGAAGCCAGCTAACCATGCTGGCTTTTATTTTATTTGTTCCGGAGTTCATGATGAATTACTTCGTTTTAGCTACTCACGCCGTCACTGTAGATGGTGAATGGGTTACACCAGACTCTGTTCAACAGGTTGATTTTGATTCATTGCTGTGCATTTACTGCAAACTGCAGATCGGTGTTCAGTTTGACCCTCTGACAGCAACCAAAACGTTTGTGCACCTGCCGCAGCATATGAACAATGTCGCTCGACTTAAAAAATGTCGATTCAACAAGCACCAGATAGTACGGGAGCAAATCTCATCACAAACCATACCGCCTCCAGAAAAGCGCCTTCTACCTGCTAACACGACTATACGGCAATGGATATGTTGCTGGTGTGATACCAGCTGGCATGGTGACAAGGTATGTCCGAAATGTTGCGACTGGATTTATGTGTTAAATGCTCAAGAGACAGATGGTAGGCATACTCCCAACTAGTGAAGATATCACCCGATGGGCCGGTATGGCGGCGATACCAGGTACAAAAGCAATGTTTGATGATGATCAGAAAATCGTCAATTTTTGTACAAATGAATCTTTTTTCATAATACATTTTAACGACGTATCTCTAACTATAATCTCGAGGCCATTATGTCCGGTTCAGGTGGTGGAAGCTTTGGTGGTCAGTTTGGTCAAGACACTTTTGAACTTACATGTGAAAAATTAACGATAACTACTCAGCTTAGCTCGCCAAATCCAGCTGTTGTGCCATTACTAAAAGCTGGAGACATACTGGTCATCCAGCAACGCAACCAAAACGGATTATCTTTAACTGAAGCCATATATGGCGCTAACCAAGTTGCAGGTGGTATTGCCTCCCCTCAAATTCAGCGCATGCGTGAATGCATTGAGCTTGGTACTACATATGTTGCCCGGGTAATCTCAATCAATGGTGGGCAGGTTATGGTTAAGGTTTATGCACAATGAATATAAATACACCAGATAGTGGAGTTCTGACATTAGTTGGAGGCTCTTACCATGAAGTCTGTTTGCACCCTGGCTACCACGATATATTCGGATCTGCCGGTCGAGCCGCATCAGCGCTTGCCCATCTCAAAGTACCAGTAAATTTTCACACTTACGCGGATAACAGCGTTGCTCAAGTACTTCGTGAGAGAGCTTATTTTGAGGGCTTTAATGTCGACATCCAACCTCTAGCTCGTTCTATTTTGTTTCACTACGAGCATGGCCTGTCAGAACCTAAAATTTATAATGTTCCTCCCGTATCGATGCCAGACATTAGATTGCAAGCGACTAACGTTCTACGTTATGGGATGCTGGAAGGGACTGCTGTAGTTGATGCTGAATACGCCGTTTATGACCCTCAAAATGTGTCGAAACCTGAATTGTTCAAGCAAAACGGCTCAACAGCGAAGAATCTGGCACTTATTCTCAATCGCTATGAAGCCACAACGTTGAGCGGTCAACCTAAATTATCTGTTGAAGAGCAAGCTATCCATTTGTTTGAACAAGGCCATGCGCAAGTAATTATAATTAAGCAAGGACCTGCTGGAGCATTGGTATGTGATAATGGAAAAATATCCACGGTTCCAGCTTATGAGACCAGTAATGTATTCAAAATAGGTTCAGGAGATGCGTTCGTTGCTTATTTTGCATACCAGTGGATGATTAATAAAAAATCTGCTCATGATGCAGCTAATGCAGCTTCTCATGCAACAGCGTATTATTGTGAGAACAGTTTATTTCCATCAACTCAAGGGCTCGCTGATTTTAATCCCAAGGCAATTTTACCCACTCCTGAATTTCTACGTGGTGAAACATATTCGGTCTATCTCGCAGGCCCTTTCTTTACTTTGGCACAGATGTGGTTGATTGAACAAGCTCGCCGCAATTTGAGCGATCTAGGGTTTAAAGTCTTTTCTCCTTATCATGACGTTGGGCATGGTAAAGCAGAAGATGTTGTGGAAAGAGACCTTGAGGGGATAAAAAATGCTGATATCATTTTTGCTATTGGTGACGGTTTAGATGCTGGAACAATCTATGAGGTCGGGTACGCTCGAGCATGTAATATACCCGTTGTCTTCTATGCGGAAAATGAAGCTGATGAAGACAAAAAAATGATGTCTGGCTCAGGATGCATCTTGTGCAAGGATTATGTTACTGCAATCTATAAAACACTTTGGGCAGTGGTGCAGAAATGAAGACAGCTCTATTGCTCTCTGGCGGCATGGACTCTATCGCAATTGCATGGTGGAAACGACCAGATATAGCCATTACTTTAGATTATGGTCAACGTGCTGCGGAGGCTGAAATAAAGGCAGCTAGTGCGACCTGTAGCGCCCTGAAAATTGATCATCATGTCATTAAAGTAGATTGTAGCTCTTTAGGGTCTGGGGATATGGCGGGTGCAGAGGCCGATTCTAACGCACCGTCCAGTGATTGGTGGCCTTATCGTAATCAAATGCTGATTTCACTTGCTGCAATGAAAGCTATTACGCTTGGTGTCACGCACCTCTGGATAGGGACAGTGAAGTCTGATAGCTCTCATTTAGATGGTACTCTAGCTTTTGTGTATAAAATCAGTGAGTTGATGTCTTTTCAGGAAGGCAACATGATCGTTGAAGCCCCAGCAATAGAACTTTCCACAACTGAGTTGGTTAGAATTTCTGGTGTCACTCCGGGTGGTCTTGCGTGGGCGCATAGTTGTCACAAAGCTAATATCCCATGCGGTAATTGCCGTGGGTGCAATAAGTATTTTCAGGTTCTGGATGAAGTGGGATATGAACTGGACAGACTTAGGTAACCCTTTTCCGCGCATACAACCTCTCACGTACCGACCTATTGAATGGCCGATAGAGGAGGTTTTTTTTCTACCACCTCCATTGGAAGGTAATTTATTGCCGCCGATGCGTTCAGTGATAGATTCACGTAGAACACGACGTGAGTTTGGATCATTGGATCATTATTTACTTTCTGAATGGCTCTGGTTAGTTGCGAGAGAAATGGTTGCAGGGCATTCTCGCTTAGGCTTCGCACTAACCCAACGGCCAGCACCTTCCGCTGGAGCAATTCACCCTATACATATTGTTCTTTCCTTGCCAGAAATGGATGGGTGGCAACTCTACTTACCGGACAAGCACGCGCTGGCGTTACTTTCACAGCCAAATCAGACAAGGGACGTTGTACGCAATGAATTATTGCAAGTACTTGATATTCAATCTGGCATCGTTATTAGGCTTATTGCGGAACCAGGGATGACCGCAGCTAAATACGAAAATGCGGACAGCCTTGTATGGCGTGACGCAGGTGTTTTAACAGGACAGATGGCACTTGTAGCAGAAGCGTTTGCATGTAATTTTTGTCCACTAGGAATTACAGGCAATGAATGGTGCGCCAGTTTAAAACTGGAGGACTGTTTGGCTGGTGTCGGTTTGGCGGTTCTTGGCTCGCGTTAAACGTGGTTTAAGTTTTGTAAGTGGTTGACCTCTCGAGGATTCAAGCAAAGCAAAAACTGTAGTTGATGATGCCTGCATTTCGTACCAAATGAGAGCATCCAGCTCTGAGGCTTTCACTCCCATTGATTCACTAAACTGGATGAACAGTTGTTCAAGCTTCAGATAATCGCGTTCTACAGTTAGGTCTTGAGGGAAAAAACCAGCCAATAGACCAGCTCGCAGAATGTGAATATCTAATATTGCAATATCATCTGCACCAAGCCAATTTCGTGCTACCCATGATGCTGTCTTATAGCCAATACCCGGAATAGTAGTTAGCCAGTCGCGGAGCAGTCGGCCTGATTCAAGTGGTGGTGTTTCGACATCTAATTTGTTCAAGGCTGCGGCTAGATAACGGGATTTCTGCTTTGCAAAACGGTAACGCACGGATTTACTACCTGTATCAATCGGCTGAGAAAGCCATTCGTAAAGAAGCTCTTCTGAAGGAGATGGTGCTTCAAATGCTCCATATGCTTTTAACAGGTTAAATGCGGCAATGCCTATTGCTGCAGGTATTCCATGTCCACCAAGTAAGCAGGCTCCTACTTCCTCTTTTAAGGTCCGCCCCAGTTTGTAATTAACTGTATTAACTTCCAACCGGCGAGCAAAGACTTGGTAAGCCCAGTATGCAGGGGAGGGAAATGCTTCAATCTTTCCCCACATTACTCCTGGTAGTATGGCTTGATCAGCTGCAGGAAAATCGAGGTTGATTATAGTTGGCCCTATAATTACAGCTCCGCGCTGAGTCATACTGTCTCCAGACCATATTTGGTATTCAGCCATTGAATTAATTCACTACGCTCTGTTTGCTCCATCTGCTCGATCCGGTCATACAAGCGGGCACGACGACGAGCAACGGTTTGTCTTTCCCTGTAGTTGTTACCTAGATAACGTGAATCATGAAGCTTTGCTGGTGGAGCATAGTTCATCCACACGCTTTCTTCTCGAATACCTGAGTGGGTTTTTGCGTTAAATTTGACGCAGCGCCAACTTGTTAACATTTCGTTGTAAAGAGAGTTTTCATATCCAGAAATCATAACGTTACATGTTAGTGATAATATCTTTTCAAGCAGTTGTCGGTGGTTATCATCACTGTATTCATGTCGATAGATTCGGCTGCGTTTCCGGGTGCTGTGAACGTATGGTGGATCAACATAAACTAACTCATTTCCCTTAAATGGAAATGAGCTAAGAAACGACAGTGCATCATCGTTAATGAGTTCACACATGCATGGCTCTGTTTTACGCCACTGTTCAATGACTTTGCTATCTAGATCTACACCAATACTTTTTTTAGCGGGTAGTTTGTTGCGCATAACTGCGCCTCCGCCTAAGTGCGTCTCAATGTACGTTTGGTGCTCGGGCATCAAGTTGATGAGCCGTTGGTAGCACTTGCCTTTTCCGCCTGGATATCTCATGAGGTAATCATCGTCATTTTTGACGATGATGTCAATTTTAATTGTTCTTCAAACGCTGGATTTTGGTAGTCAAAAAGAATGGTAAAAAATGTTTCACAATTCGGAATGATTGTGATTTTTATTTCACGGCATTCAGACTAAAAAATAATTGCAGAACTAATAATATCATGTGCTTATGTTCGTTTTTTTGTGCAGTTAATCATGATTTTTACAATATTCCATTGTTAATATGTATGAAACTTTAGTGAACCACATCTTCATCAGGAACTCTCATGCATTGGAATGACCTCTTAAACAGCAATCGTCGTAAACCCAAAAAAGAAAATAAGGATTCATCCCAAGATACTTCCAAAGGTAGGCAGCAGATAGAACGTGATTTTGACCGTATCCTCTTCGCTGCACCTACTCGTCGGTTAGCAGATAAAACACAAGTTTTTCCTTTGGATAAAAATGATAGTGTTAGAACACGCCTTACTCATTCACATGAAGTGTCTAATTTGTCGAGAGGAATCGGCATGCGACTGGCTTTTGAGCTTCAAGATGAGGTATTCAAGGATGTTTGCAAAGACATCTGCCTAGAGCGCGATGTACCCGCACTGCTAGCGACAATTGGTTTGGTGCATGATATGGGCAATCCACCTTTTGGGCATCAAGGTGAGAAAGCTATGAGTGAATGGTTTACAAAAAACCTGCCTGAAGAGACTAAAGAGTATAAAGAAAAAATTTATGACGATTTTCGCCGTTTTGATGGGAATTCTCAGACCTTTCGTTTGGTGACTAAGCTTCAAATTTTAAATGATAATTATGGGCTAAATCTTACCTATGCCACCCTAGCATCAATGATCAAGTACCCCATATCGTCGGATGCAAATTCCGAGCTATGGAGTAAACACGGTTTCTTCCTTTCAGAGAAAGATGTTGTGCATGATGTCTGGGAAAAAACTGGCTTGTGCGAAGGTGTTCGTCATCCATTTACCTACCTAATGGAAGCTTGTGATGACATCGCCTACTCAGTACTTGATGCTGAAGATATTGTGAAAAAAGGGCTTGCCTCATTTCACGACCTTATGGATTTCATTCAGTGTCATCAGCTTTGTAAAGAGGATGTTGTTGCGAAACGCGTTGTGGATAATTGCAAAGAAGATCATACGACCTACGCGCAACAAGACCTTTCCCCTGCTGAGCTTAATGATATGAGCATGCAAAAGTTTCGTGTCTACGCCATCGCAGAGCTTGTTGATGCGGTTGTTATCGCATTTAAAGATAATATCGACAAATTTTTGAATGACAATTGCCAAATCAAAGACTTGGTGTCAGAAAGCAATGGTAGAAACTTGTGTAAGGTATTGAAGAAATTTGACAGTTCCAGGGGCTACAAGCACAGTAGTGTCCTTAAGCTTGAGCTAAAAGGCTCTAACTATATCAAGGGCCTAATGGATATGCTTTGGCTCGGAATTAAAGGTCGTGCAACAGGTGGCACCCAATGGGATACACCATTTGGTCGTTACGTTTACGGTCGCATTTCGGAAAACTATCGGCGTATTTTTGAACAAATAAACGACTTACCAGCCCATTACAAAGAAGCTCAGTTGCTCGCTGATGCGATTTCGGGCATGACTGACAGTTATCTGATAGCATTACATGATGAACTCGCAAAACTCCACCAGTACGAATGTCGTCAGAGATGAGAATCTCCTTAAGCGCCGGATAAAGTATTACATCAAATCTGGTCGGGGGGGTAGGCAAAGCGAGACGGCGCTAATCAAGGCGCTGTCGCAGCAGGCACATCTGTATGTTTTTGGTGGGCTTATCCGTGATATTGGCCTTTTTACGGCTCACCAGTTTCGTTCTGATATTGACTTGGTTTTTGCTGGTTCCAAGAGACATCTTCATAGAGCTCTTTCTGATTATGGTTTGCAGCAGATAACTGAAAATAAATTTGGTGGCTTCAGGGTTAGAGACTTCAGTGTTGACATTGATATCTGGAGTCTTGAGGAGACTTGGGCTTTTAAAAATCATTTTATCATTCAAAAAGATGTGGAGAGCTTGCTGAATACTACCCTAATGTCATGGGATTCAGTTCTTTACGATATTCAAAATGATAGGATCATTACAAATGACTCATGGCTTACTGATCTACATACTGGTCGCCTCGATTTGGTACTAGAACATACCCCAGATGTAAACAGTGCTTTAATCAGAATATTGCGCACTATCTATGGTAAAGAAGTACTCATGCTAGGTGAGCGTCTATGCCATTTTTTGGCATCATCGCTGAATTTTTATTCAAATCAGACATTAGTTAGTGATGAGCTTGAACGTTTTAGGACAAGTTACATTACTAGCACAAGGCTATCCAAGCTCCGCCAAGATCTTGCCAGTTGGTCAGGCAAAGGTGGTTTAAAAGTTAATTCCCATCTGTACTGTAAGCAGCTGAATTTAGAATTAATTTCATCCAATGAAAAGAAATAGCTCATTAACAAAATTAATTTTATTATCCCTCTAGATGCCTATATCCAGAGGGATATAATGTGGAGTTATACTAACTTTTATCAACACTGTAATGTAACCCGTATACAACAGAACCATCTCCCTACATCCCTCCAGATACTGCGTATGGTTATATGTCTCACGTATTGCGTTCTTATCCACATGCTCAAGCTCCAGCTAAATCTAAGCCGAGTTAACTCCCTGTTCGCGCATAATTGCACCCATCGTTTGCCGAGAACCGTATCACATCAGCCATCCTTTATATCCTAACAATTAAATTACCTGACTCACACTCTCCTTGAGAGCAGCTTATTACGACCATTTAACCCATTGAATATCAGTTGATACAGTCCTGTAATGGGCTTAAGAAGCTCAATTTGACCCGACAATGGAACGGTATGTGATCGTTTCATTTTCACTAATTATGGAGGAATCTCCCGAAGTCATTTTTCAAAATCGATATCCTCTCAGCAAACAAAACACAGTTCCTAAGCTTAATCCTCCAGTGAACATGATGATTTGTGTTGATTTAATCAAGAGGGAGATATTAGTTTTACGGGCTCCCATGTTTCTGATGTAGGATCCATAGATTTATATAAGCGAGCGATAGCCAATGCCCCCTCACGAAACAAGACTGAGCTGTTAATAATCATTTTATCTTTTAATTTAGGCTCTTGAGGTATTTCCCTTGCTATAATCGCGGCCAAGCGAATCGAAGCATGGTGAGCAGTAACAGAAGCAATAAAGGGATACGGAGTTCTCTGATAGCGAATAGCGGGAGTGCACATCACCTTCTGAAGTAATTCAATTGGGAGAGCAGGAAATCCAGCCTTGATCCACTCACGGTGAAGTGCGCCACTAATGTCATGACCGTCACTACCCGACAATCTTACACCTTTCTGTTCCAAAACCTCTTTCATTGCACGTTCGATGAAGTGAAGGCTTTCCCATCGAGAAAGCGCATAATGGGCAGCTCCTGCGAGTAGCCGATCTGCAGCTGATTCTAAATGAATTATAGTAGTGACATCAAAACGGCTAATGTCATAGAACATCGTATAAAATTCGTTATAGTCAGCCTGAAGTTTTTCTAGCTTACTACTGGTAATTCTCATTACAGCTTCTTCAGTCAGACCGACCACCGCCTCCAGTAAAGGAATTTCTTTTATTCTTTCAATAGGCATTCTGACACAATATAAAACCCCATTGATTTGATAGGCAATAGGAGGAAAACAATAGGAAATATGCTGCCTATCTCCATAAAAATTTGCCAACCAATTTGTCACTGATAGCCCAGCATCATCCGGATTAGACCCTAAAACTATTTTGTATCCATCTGCAGAAATAAGGTCTGCTGCAGCAAAAAGTGAATAACTTGGTTCAACAAACTTGGCGGACAAGCGATCTCTCACGTAGCTCATGTAATCGTGAAAATTACCCTCGCCTTGATTAATTTCTTCCTGAGTAATCGAAACCTTTTTCATCTAACCCCTTAGCTTACATATGTCATTAAATTACTTGTTTCAATGATATCTACTTAAAGCCATTAGCCATCTGCATCATGTTGACTAAAATACGACAACATCAGTAATTCTTCCATACACTTACAGAACATTATGAACTCACGCAGTTCTCTCATGGCCTCTCTTAGGGACCGTAAGCCTGGCTAGTTCGAGCTAACAAAGGACATTGCAAACTTTTCACCATAGCAACGGTTGGAAGCAGGTCTGATACTGTCAACATTACAATATGTTAATCATAGGATCAGATCATGCTATCCAAGAAATGAATTGAAACCGCGGAGTTTTTCCTGCCGAACAATGATTTTACCAATAGCCTCCCAAAACGTCGTTTCAGGTCATTACCTGATGCACTATTTTGTGTAAAATCAGAGCTAACCCAATATCGTGGAGTGTTCTGCTATGGCTGGCGTAAACAAAACTCATCTGACTGAAACGGATATCATCACCAAATACATCTTGCCAGCGGTTAAAGACGCAGGCTGGGATGTGATGTCGCAGATTCGCCAGGAAGTGAAACTCCGCGATGGTAAAGTGGTTGTACGCGGCAAGCTGGCTGCACGCCTGACAGTGAAATCAGCGGACATTGTGCTTTACCACAAACCGGGATTACCGCTTGCAGTCATAGAGGCTAAAGCCAATAAGCATGAGGTAGGCAAGGGTATGCAGCAGGGTCTGAATTACGCTCGCCTGCTCGACGTGCCTTTTGTGTTTGCCTCCAACGGCGATGGCTTTGTCTTTCACGATAAAACCAGCAACGCTCTTCAGCTTGAATCTGAAATCAAGCTGGAAGATTTCCCAACTCCTGAGCACCTGTGGAATAGATACTGTATCTGGAAAGGGTTTACCGCCGAACAGATGCCCGTCATAAGCCAGGATTATTACGATGATGGCTTAGGTAAATCCCCGCGTTATTACCAACTTCAGGCGATAAATAAAACCGTTGAAGCCGTTTCTGCCGGGCAAAACCGAGTATTGCTGGTGATGGCAACCGGAACCGGGAAAACCTATACCGCTTTCCAGATAATCTGGCGCTTATGGAAAGCAAAAAGTAAGAAACGCATCCTGTTCCTTGCTGACCGTAATATCCTTGTTGATCAAACCAAAACTAATGACTTCGTGCCCTTTGGCAGCGCAATGGCTAAAGTGGCTGACAGAACGATTGATCCGGCCTATGAAATCCACCTGGCCCTCTACCAAGCCATTACCGGTCCGGAAGAACATCAAAAAGCGTTTAAACAGGTTGCCCCTGATTTCTTCGACCTGATTGTTATCGACGAATGCCATCGCGGCAGCGCGTCAGAAGACAGCGCCTGGCGCGAAATCCTCGAATACTTCAGCAGTGCCACGCAAATTGGTCTGACAGCCACGCCGAAAGAAACCGAAGAAGTCTCCAGCACCAACTACTTTGGCGAACCGGTTTACACTTACTCACTCAAAGAAGGCATCGAAGATGGTTTTCTCGCACCGTACAAAGTGGTGCGGGTGGATATCGATGTTGACTTACAGGGCTGGCGGCCAACCAAAGGACAGGTTGATAAACACGGTGAACTGATTGAAGACCGTATTTATAACCAGAAAGATTTTGATCGCACGATGGTCATTGATGAGCGCACCTGGCTGGTGGCACAAACCATCACTGACTATCTGAAACGCACCAACCCGATGGATAAAACCATCGTTTTCTGTAACGACATCGATCACGCCGATCGTATGCGCCGGGCGCTGGTAAACCTGAACCCGGAGCAGGTGGCAAAGAACGAAAAATACGTGATGAAAATCACTGGCGATGACGATATCGGCAAAGGGCAACTGGATAACTTCATCAACCCGAAGAAAGCCTACCCGGTTATCGCCACCACCTCAGAATTGATGAGTACCGGTGTGGATGCGCAGACCTGCAAACTGGTGGTGCTGGACCAGAACATTCAGTCGATGACCAAATTTAAGCAGATCATCGGGCGCGGGACGCGTATAAACGAAAAATACGGTAAGCTGTGGTTCACCATTCTCGACTTCAAAAAAGCGACCGAGCTATTTGCGGACGAACGCTTCGATGGCGTACCAGAGAAAGTGATCCGCACCACGCCGCAGGATATTACCGATCCTGAATCTGATTTCGACGACCAGCTTGAAGACGAAGCGCCAGAGCATGAATTACCTGATTTGATAAATGGCGTCGCTGAAACACCTGCCATCTATGACCCAACATCAGGTAACGTCAGTGGGGTTTTTGAAGAAGACGACGAAAACAAAATCCGTAAGTTCCACGTCAATGGCGTCAGCGTAAAAGTTCTGGCGAAACGCGTACAATATTACGACGCGGATGGCAAACTGGTGACCGAATCCTTCCAGGACTACACCCGCAAAACGCTGCTCAAAGATAAAGACTACGCATCGCTTGATGACTTCATCCGTAAGTGGCACTCTGCGGACCGCAAACAGCTCATCATTAATGAGCTTGAGCAGCTCGGTGTGCTTTGGGATGTGCTGGCCGAAGAGGTGGGGAAAGATCTCGACCCGTTCGATCTACTGTGCCACGTAGTTTACGGCCAGCCACCGTTGACGCGCAAAGAGCGCGCCGACAATGTGCGCAAACGGAACTACTTCACCAAATACACCGGGCCTGCGCAGAACGTATTGAATACGCTGCTGGATAAGTACGCCGATGAAGGCGTGCAGGAGATCGAGGACATCCAGGTGTTGAAGCTGAAACCGTTCGATTCGCTCGGTCGCCCGCTGGAAATTATCAAAAGCAGCTTTGGTAGCAAACAGGCTTACGAAGATGCGGTGAACGAACTGGAAAGTGAAATCTACCAGTTGCCACCACGCACTGCCTGATTACCCAACCCCTATTCTGCCACCTGGAGCTGACGGCCCCCGGTGGCATCCTTTTTTAAGAATGGAAAGAAAACATGTCGATTAGCTCAGTTATTAAATCCCTGCAGGACATCATGCGCAAAGACGCAGGTGTGGACGGCGATGCTCAGCGTTTGGGGCAGCTTTCATGGCTGTTGTTCCTGAAGATATTTGATACCCAAGAAGAAGAGCTGGAACTGGAGCAGGATGACTACCGCCTGCCGATCCCGGAACGCTACCTGTGGCGCACCTGGGCGGCCGACAGCGAAGGCATCACCGGCGATGCGCTGCTGGAATTCGTCAACGACGATCTGTTTCCAAAACTAAAAAACATGACCGCGCCGATCGACACCAACCCGCGCGGTTTTGTGGTTAAACAGGCGTTCAGTGATGCCTACAACTACATGAAGAACGGTACGCTGCTGCGCCAGGTGATCAACAAGCTCAATGAAATCGACTTCAGCAGCAGCCAGGAACGCCATCTGTTTGGCGATATCTACGAACAGATCCTGCGCGACCTGCAAAGTGCCGGTAATGCGGGTGAGTTCTATACCCCGCGTGCGGTGACACGTTTTATGGTCAACCGCATTGACCCGAAGCTGGGTGAGTCGATTATGGACCCGGCGTGCGGCACCGGCGGCTTCCTCGCTTGCGCCTTCGACCATGTGAAAGACAATTACGTCAAAACGACTGAAGATCATAAAACCCTACAACAGCAGATATATGGCGTAGAGAAGAAGCAACTTCCGCACCTACTGTGTACGACCAATATGCTTTTACACGGCATTGAAGTGCCGGTGCAAATCCGTCACGACAACACGCTGAATAAACCGCTCTCTTCCTGGGATGAGCAGATCGATGTAATTGTTACCAACCCACCGTTTGGCGGCACAGAAGAAGACGGCATTGAGAAAAACTTCCCGGCAGAGATGCAGACCCGTGAAACCGCCGATCTGTTCCTGCAACTGATTATCGAAGTGCTGGCAGACAAAGGCCGCGCGGCGGTGGTGTTACCAGACGGCACGCTGTTTGGTGAAGGCGTAAAAACCAAAATCAAAAAACTGCTCACCGAAGAGTGCAACCTGCACACCATCGTGCGGTTACCGAACGGCGTGTTTAACCCGTACACCGGCATCAAAACCAATATCCTGTTCTTCACCAAAGGTCAGCCAACCAAAGATGTATGGTTCTACGAGCATCCGTACCCGGACGGCGTTAAGAACTACAGTAAAACCAAGCCGATGAAGTTTGAAGAGTTCCAGACGGAAATCGACTGGTGGGGCTGTGAAGCTGATGGTTTTGCCAGCCGCGAAGAGAATAATCAGGCGTGGAAAGTCAGCATCGACGACATCATCGCTCGTAACTTCAACCTTGATATCAAGAACCCGTATCAGGGCGAAACCATCAGCCACGATCCGGATGAGCTGCTTGCGCAGTACCAGACGCAGCAGGCGGAAATCAGCGAGCTGCGTAACCAGTTGCGCGATATCCTCGGTGCTGCGCTGGCGGGTAACAAGGGGGCCAACTGATGACCGTTGAGAAGCTGATCACCGACCATATCGATATCTGGTCCTCTACCCTACAAACCCGCTCCACCGCCGGGCGGGGCAGTAACGGCAAAATCGACCTCTACGGCATCAAGAAACTGCGCGAGCTGATTCTGGAACTGGCGGTGCGCGGTAAACTGGTGCCGCAGGATCCGAACGATGAACCGGCGTCTGAGTTGCTGAAGCGAATCGCTGCCGAGAAAGCAGAACTTGTAAAGCAGGGTAAAATTAAAAAGCAGAAGTCTTTGCCTGAGATCAGCGAGGATGAGAAGCCGTTTGAGTTGCCGGAGGGGTGGGGATGGACACGGTTAAGTGATATCAGTGCGTACATACAACGAGGAAAAGGTCCAAAGTATGCTGAACATGGTTCTGTAAAAGTTGTATCTCAGAAATGTGTGCAATGGAGTGGTTTTAAATTAGAACAATCTCGTTGGATAACGGATGAATCTATTCATTCATACACTGAAGAGCGATTTTTAATAGATGGGGATGTCCTTTGGAACTCAACTGGTGCTGGTGGTACGGCTGGTAGGGTTATTTATCTTCCAGTAGTTAAAGAAAAACTTGTTGTCGATAGTCATATCACGTTAATTCGAACAGTTAGAGATAACGGACAGTTTATTAGTAACTATATATCCACTTATGGGATACAGCAGCGCTTCGATCCAAAACACTCGAATACATTATTATCTGGCACAACAAATCAAGCGGAATTAAATACTTCAGTTGTAACTTCTTTCTTAGTTCCATTCCCTCCGCAAAAGGAACAGGAAAGGATAAACGACAAAGCAGCAGAGCTTATGTCCCTCTGCGACCAACTGGAACAGCAATCGCTAATCAGTCTGGATGCCCATCAGCAACTGGTGGAAACACTGTTGGCAACGCTGACCGATAGCCAGAATGCCGAAGAACTCACCGAAAATTGGGCGCGAATCAGCCAGCATTTTGACACGCTATTTACCACCGAAGCGAGTATCGACACGCTTAAGCAAACTATTCTGCAATTGGCTGTGATGGGTAAGCTGGTACCGCAGGATCCAAACGATGAACCCGCTTCTGAACTGCTTAAACGCATTGAACAGGAAAAAGAGCAACTGGCGAAAGAAGGGAAAATTAAAAAACAAAAGCCGTTGCCGCCAGTGAGCGATGAGGAAAAATCTTTTGAGTTGCCAAAGGGATGGGAATGGGTGCGTTTAGGTGATATCGGTACAATTAGTGGTGGGGGAACACCAAGTAAAAATAATGAAAAGTATTGGTCAGGCGATATTCCATGGGTATCTCCGAAGGATATGAAAATTGATTATATTTCAACAGCTGAGCTAAATATTTCTGAACTGGCAGTTACTAATAGTTCAGTGCGTATTATACCAAATAATAGTATTTTGTTTGTTGTAAGAGGCATGATTCTTGCCCATACATTCCCTGTGGCTATAAATCAAAGGGAAGTGACCATAAATCAAGATATGAAAAGTATTTCAAGTCGCCTGTTTAATATGGATTTTTTATTATATTTAATGAAAGGCATGTCTCATCAAATATTAGGTCTTGTCGATCGTTCATCACATGGTACTTGTAAACTTGTATCTGAAAAATTATTTGGTTTACAAATTCCTTTGCCACCGTTAAGTGAACAGGGCCGAATTAATAGTAGAATCGCAGAATTGATGTTGTTATGCGACACCTTAAAATCCCGCCTGCAATCCGCCCAACAAACCCAGCTCCACCTGGCGGATGCACTTACCGACGCAGCATTAAACTAAGGAACAGACGTTGCCGGTTCATCATGCTATCTGGCGAGTGGGGGAGAATCCACAGCCACTAACCATCAGCAAACTCGCCAGCGAGCAACTGCTGGAGAAGATGATTTTAAACGACCCGACTATCCTCTCCGATCAGTGGATGATCATCGGCCATCAGGAAAATACGCTCGATAAAGGGCGTATCGACCTGCTGGCGATTGCACCGGATGCGTCGCTGATCCTGATTGAACTCAAACGCGACCGCACGCCGCGTGAAGTGGTTGCTCAGGCGCTGGATTACGCCTCTTGGGTGGATGATTTAAGTGCCGAACGTCTGTCGCAGATTTACGATAGATTTTCCGGTGGTGGAAACTTGGGTGACGCATTCAGACAACGCTTCAATGCCGAGCTGGAAGATGATGCCATCAACAAATCACATCAAATCATTATTGTCGCAGCGGAGCTGGATCCCTCCACCGAACGCATCGTAGACTATCTGAGTAAGAATGGCATCTCGATTAACGTTCTGTTCTTTAAAGTATTCCAGCATGGTGATGAACAGTTCTTAAGCCGTGCCTGGCTTATTGATCCGAGCGAAACGCAAACCAATGCCGCACAGGCCACTGCTACAAGTGCCAATGCGAAGGAACCCTGGAACGGTGAGTTTTACGTCTCGTTTGGCGATTCAAACAGCCGCGTCTGGGAAGAGGCGCGCCGCTACGGGTTTATCAGCGCGGGGGGCGGGAGCTGGTATAGTCAGACGTTAAAACAGCTTCAGCCTGGCAATCGCGTCTGGGTGAAAATACCTGCAACGGGTTACGTTGGCGTCGGTATTGTACAGAGCGCCGTTGAGCCTGCCAGTAGCTTCACCATCAATACTGACGACGGCGAAAAGCGGGCGATGGATGTGCTTAAGTATAGCGTTCTCTATCACCGGAACGCAGATGACCCCGATAAGTCCGAGTATTTTGTCCCCGTGAAATGGCTGGAAACCCGCAGTGAACAAGAGGCGGTGAACGAGGTCGGATTCTTCGGCAATCAAAACACGGTCTGCAAACCAACAACTCCAAAATGGCGGCACACTATTGAAAAACTTAAGCGATATTTCGGAAACTGGAACGCCGAATTGTAATTTTCAAAGGAGTTTCGCTTTCCAAATATACTAGAAACTATTATTTCTGAAGGCATCTAAAATGGATGATTCGTTTTATTGGAACAGCTGCATTCTCGCCAATTAAGCGGTGGCTTACGTCCGGCTGACAGCAATTCATAAGCCGAGAATGTAGTTATTTTTTAAAGAGGAATTGGCATGATTATTAGCCTTGAAGACCTTGGCCTTGCCTATCGCAAAGCGAAAGTCGATCTGTACTATTCGTCCCATGTTTCGCTAGAAGCAATTGCGGAATACGAAGAGTCCCTATACGCGAATCTGACGGTTCTGCAGGGAAAAATACAAGGTGACGACGAATCATGGGTGGAAGAGAATGAGTTTACCGGTAACTGGTTTCTGGCCTCCAAATCTGTTGACATGACTTGCTGGGAACAGCAGCGCGACCCGCAAGCTAACGGTCTCATATTTTCTTCACCTGCGGAAAAGTGGACGTATGCTTGTAACTCAATGGCAGAGAAAAGCGAACAAAAAAAAATCAAAGCCGAGTTTCGAGTAATGGCTCAATGCAGCCTGGATTTTCATGTTCTCTCGACTCTTTGGATGTTGAAAGTCGGGCATCTTTTTGATGCCAAATTATCAACTTGTGCTTATGGTAACCGCCTGCGCCGTACTCTCGATGGAAAGGACATCAATGCACTTTCAATTGGTTCTTTTCAACCTTATCTCAGACCTTTTCGTGATTGGCGTGACAATGGCATTAACGCCATGCGAAGCGCGCTAAGTGACAGCAAAAGAATCGTGGCACTCACTGCTGATGTTAGTTCTTTCTATCACGAGCTGAATCCCGGGTTTATGCTTGATCCAACCTTCGTCAAAGATATTTTGGAGTTGGAACTCACTGCAGAACAAAGCAAGCTTAATCGATTATTTATTAATGCGTTAAAAGCATGGGCAATTGAGACCCCGTTGAAGAAAGGATTACCTGTAGGTCTTCCTGCTTCAGCTGTTGTCGCCAACGTAGCTCTGATCGAGCTGGATCGAGTTATTGAGCAGCAAGTCGCACCTATCTATTACGGACGGTATGTAGATGACATCATGCTGGTCATGGAAAATGGTGCAAATTTCCGTTCCATGGCAGAGCTGTGGCAATGGTTGTTCGCCCGTTCTTCCGGCAAATTGGACTGGGTGAAGGGCGAGGAAAACAAACAGATCAGTTTTCAACCAAACTATCTGCATGACAGCCAGATTCGTTTTGCAAATGCGAAGAATAAAGTGTTTATCTTGGCGGGTGACCCCGGCAAAACCTTAGTTGATGCTATTGCTCATCAGATTTATGAACGAGCCAGCGAATGGCGTGCTATGCCTCGGTTACCTCACTCCTCCAGCAATGTCGGTACTGACTTGCTTGCAGCAACTCAAAGTAATGGCGAAGTCGCTGATAATTTGCGTAAAGCAGATGCACTGACTATGCGTAGAGCGGGGTTTGCCATCAAATTACGCGACTTTGAAGCCTATGAGCGTGACCTGCAACCGGGCACATGGAAAGGCCATCGCCAGGCTTTTTTCCGGGCATTTATTGATCATGTAATGGTTCTGCCACAATTTTTTGATTTATCGGTCTACCTACCCCGAGTGATCCGACTGGCCACGGCCTGTGAGGACTTTGTCGAACTGCGCAAACTTATCTTCGCGCTCGAGCATATTTGCAATGAAGTACGAGAAAATTGCCTCCTTGCGATCAAGGCATGTCCTGATGATCACCTCCCTTCTGAAGAAGAGATTATTGGTAAATGGAGGGCTCAGCTTTTTAGCAGTGTGCTTGAAGCTATCGTTGCAGCATTTCCTCCGCGTATTTCCAAGGTAGGTAAGCAAACCTGGAATGACAATTTAAAAAACTGGCACACCCGGTGTGGACTAGACATAGAATATTTGGGTCGTGATTTTTCATTAAAGGGCTACCAAGAACAGCAGTCGAGATTATTCTCTTTAGACTTAGCACACATGCCATTCCGCTTTATTGGTCTACCAAAAGAGATGATTGCTCAACGGGGCATACCCGCTCCGAAAACAGTAGGCCATTGTGCGGAAGCATCAGAATTACTGCCTGATATTGTCGTTTTAGGTAATCAGGTTTTAGCAGAATGGTGCAAATTTAAAATCATTCCACATGGACTTTTATTTGCCACCCGGCCTTTCAGCCTGCCTGAACTCTTTATTCTAAACAATGAGGCTTATTCAGCCTCAGCTCGGCAAGAAATGCGAGCTGTTGTTCTCGCTGTTCGCGGTTTTGTCCTCGGTAATAAAACACCTTGTATCGATAAACAAGGCGTATTGCAAATTCCTGACGGTCAATCTGCTGGAAAATATGGGGTTGCCGTCTCTAGCTGGAAAACGTCCATGTCAAGCTGGACTGCGGCGGTCATGCGTTCAGCCGATCAGGATGCCACCCGTTACACTCGATTATGTCGCTTGCTTGATGGTGTGATAGCCCAACCACATAACAGTCGTTACTTAATTCTGCCGGAGCTCTCACTCCCTGCGCACTGGTTTATTAGGATTGCCCGTAAGTTACAAGGTCGCGGGATTTCACTTGTCACCGGTATTGAATATTTACATGCCAGTAAAGCAAGGGTGCGCAATCAGGTATGGGCTTCCTTGTCTCATGACGGGTTGGGTTTTCCTTCACTAATGATTTACCGTCAGGACAAACAACGCCCAGCACTGCATGAAGAGCAGGAGTTACAACGACTAGCAGGGCTAGAAATGAAACCAGAAAAGAGATGGACTACGCCTCCCATCATTCAACACGGTGATTTTCGTTTTGCCTTGTTGATTTGTAGTGAGCTGACCAATATTAGTTATCGCGCAGCACTGCGTGGCAACGTTGACGCGCTGTTTGTGCCAGAGTGGAATCAGGATACTGAAACTTTCAATGCCTTGGTCGAATCTGCTGCGCTGGATATCCATGCTTACATCATACAATGCAATGACCGCCAGTATGGCGATAGCCGCATCCGAGGCCCCTTCAAAGATAGCTGGAAGCGTGATGTACTGCGAGTCAAAGGCGGTATTACAGATTATTGTGTAATTGGTGAGATTGACGTAAATGCATTGCGACAATTTCAAAGTAGTTACCGTTCGCCAGGCAAGCCCTTTAAACCTGTTCCGGATGGCTTTGAGATAGAGCATTCTCGAAAAATGTTGCCAGAAGGATAGTGGAAAACGACCAAAAATATTGGCTGAGGTTATTGGGAATATAGCCACATGGCATTGCCAATACATAATTAGCAGGTATAAGTCGAAACTGCTTGTTGAGAGCTACCGGTTCATTTGTGCATTTAATCATCGCTCAAAATAATAGGTAGCTCTCATGTTTCATACTATTGATGATCTCTTCACTGAAAAAATGTAAAACAAACATGATAAACTGAAAACGTGAAGAGTGAATAGACATCTAAAATCCATTAACCCCATGATAGTTAAGCTGTTAAACTTAATAAACTATCATTAAAAATGATGTTACTTTTCTATCGCAATCTTGGCAAAATCAAACGGACTAACCCCTTTCTCCCGGTTCATATCCAGATAATCCGCCCACCATTGCAGCATCAACCTGCGCTCTCCCAAATGCTCGGCCTTATGAATATAAGCCGCACGCACAGAGTTACGTTCCTGGTGACTCATCTGTCTCTCTACTGCATCCTTCGACCACAAACCCGACTCAATCAGCGAACTACACGCCATCGTCCTAAAACCATGCCCGCAGACTTCAACTTTCGTATCGAACCCCATAACCCGCAGCGCCTTGTTCACCGTGTTTTCACTCATCGGTTTACGTGGATCATGATCGCCAACAAAGATCAGCTCACGATTGCCATTCATGCTTTTGATCTTTTCCAGTATGTCGAGAGCTTGCCGGGATAAAGGCACAAGATGTGGAGTCCGCATCTTTGAACCTCTATGTGAATGCTTTACACCTTCCAGCGGTTCACGCTCACCCGGAATCGTCCACATGGCAGTATCAAAATCAACTTCTGACCAGCGAGCAAAACGTAATTCACTAGAGCGAATGAAGACCAACAACGTCAGCTCCACAGCTAAGCGTGTTAGTGGTCTGCCAGTATATGTGTCGATACGATGGAGTAGTTCAGGAATGCGGTTAAGTTCTAGCGCAGCACGATGCTGTCGTTTAGCTGTGGCAACTGCTCCAGCGATCTCTTGTGCAGGATTGTAGTCAATTAAACCGCTCTGCACGGCAAAACGCATAATTGCTGTTGTTCGTTGCTGTAAACGCGCAGCCACCTCAAGACGTCCAGACATCTCTACGGCTTTGATAGGAATAAGTAAATCTCTGGTTTTTAACTCAGCGATATTCCGCTTACCAATCGCATCGAACAGATTATCTTCCAGGCTTTTAAGGACACGCCCACTGTGGGACTCTGACCACTTTTGATTGCTGGCATGCCAATCTCTGGCAACAAATTCAAAAGTGATAACTTCTTTTGCCTGCTCTTCTTTCACTGCGCGTTTATGTTCACGGGGATCAATACCGGCAGCAACTAACCTTCTCGCCTCTTCTCTCTTCTGACGAGCATCGGCTAAAGAAGTTTCAGGATAAACACCAAATGCCATCAGGTGCTGCTTTCCACCAAAGCGAAAACGAAAGCGCCAGTACTTGGACCCATTAGGATGTACCAACAACGACATTCCATCGCCATCAGCTAGCGAGTATTCCTTTGTATCGGGTTTTGCTGTACGTACTTTGATATCTGTAAGAGCCATAACGGTTTCCTTCCATGTACCGCTGTGAGTATATAATCATTATCGAACCAGCATATATACTCGGTTCTATACTCACAAGCGACTTGATGTGGATAGACGCAGTTGACATCTGTTGAATGAAATTTGGCGGAAAGCCTTGCGGATACTGGATTTCAGGCACAAAAAAAGACGTCCGTTGACGTCTATTGATGTTCCGATGGTGCCGAAGGCCGGACTCGAACCGGCACGTATTTCTACGGTTGATTTTGAATCAACTGCGTCTACCGATTTCGCCACTTCGGCACTGAAGGGGTATGCGGAAACGTTGTGGATTATACCTGTCACGCGCTGCCTTGCAAGCAGCAGCGCGCTGATCCTGCGCTAAGTGTTGAAAAAACCAGCGTAACGGCCTACTCCAGCTCAGAAACCGCCAGGCGGATCACACCGGCGGCGTGGCTTTCAGGCAGTTGCAGCACTTTGGCCCACATCTCCTGCACCATATCGCACGACAGCTTCTCTTTGCCCACCGCCTTGTCCGGAGCCTGCAACAGCTGAATATCCTCGCCGTACTTCGCGGCCAGCTCTTTCATGATCGGGCGCACGTCGGCGACGGCGGTGTCGCGCTCCTGCGCCGTCACGGTGTGGCGGTCTTTGCCGTAGGCTGCGCGCATCATGTCGGCATCGGCCTGCATACGGCGCTGCATCATCGGTTTATCCAGCACCCGCAGCGGGTTGATGCCGCCCTTCACGTCCGGGTAGAGGAAACGGAAACAGGCGTCGTCGCTCACCTTCTGGATGGCGGCGGTCTGTTCCATATTGGCCTTCATATAATCCACCACGCTCGCGTCCGGCGCGGTCTGCAGGCGCGACATCTGCAGGTGCAGGATCTGCGGTTGAATCACATCGATTATTTGCTGCTCGGAATCGCCCTCTTTCTGCATCGCGAGGATCTGTTCGCGGATGCGTTGCTGGAATGCGGGGTCTTGCTCCTTCAGCACCTGCCAGGCAGGCATGCTGTTGAGCGTGGTGTCGAGTTGCTGTTCGGGGGTGTGTTGCAGGCGTTGCTTATCGTAGTAGACCCAGCACGCCACGGCGGCGGCCAGTACGGCAACAATCACAATCGGTTTCCAGGCTCTCTTCATCGTCTCGCATCCTTTTGATCTGTCGGATTACACCGGCACGCCGCTGTGAAAACGGAACTCACTGTCCGGTGTCGAGATAAGTGTGGCTTCAATTTCGCCAAATTGCTGTACGCGAGAAGAGATATCCTTGTCACTGACCTGTTGAGCCAGCGCCAAATAGTCCTGATAGTGGCGCGCTTCCGAGCGCAGCAGCGAGAGATAGAACTTTTGCAGGTCGTCGTCGAGGAACGGCGCCAGCGCAGCGAAACGCTCGCAAGAGCGGGCTTCGATGTACGCGCCGCAAATCAATTTGTCGATCAGCGTCAGCGGTTCGTGAGTGCGCACTTCCTTCAGCATCCCTTTGGCATAGCGGCTGGCGGTGATTTTGACGTACGGAATGCTCCGCGCCAGCATCGCCTCGCGCACCTGCCAGAAGTGGTGCAGCTCCTCTTTAATCAGCAGCACCATGCTGTCGATCAACGCCTGGCCCCACGGGTCGTCGGTTTTGGGCATCACGCTTTTGCCGATCTGCTTGTGCAGGGCGATAAAATCCGGTTCCGGGCCGTCGCGGAAGGTGAAGGCTTCGTAGGGTTTGAGCCACTCGAGCAGCGCGTCGGCCCCGCTTTTGTCGGCGACATATTTACGCACTAGCAGCAGCGCGGTCTGCGCGGCTTTGAGTTCGCACACCATGTGGTCGGTGAGCAGCAGTGGCAGGTTAGCCGGGTCGCGGGCTTTATCAATCCAGGCTTGCGGGGTCGGGCAGTGGAGGAAGTTAAGAACGGGGCTGAGTATCTGCGGATAGTCCATTATGAAACCTTGCAAAGCGGCAGCCGGAGCTGCCGCAGATAACACTTAGTGGCGCACGCCGTCGTCATCTTCGTCGACGAAATCTTCATCGTCTTCGTCATCGCCGTCTTCGCCGTTTGGATCTTCGTAGTAGGTTCCCCAGCCGTCGTATTCCACTTCAAACTTCTCGGCCAGATCCATCAGCTGCTCAACCTGCTTGTCGATAAGCTCCGCGTTCAGCGCGCCTTCGCTCAGGATATCGCAGCAGATGACGGTTTCGCCCTCTTCCACTTCCAGCTCTTCCGGCTCGGTCACTTCGTAACCCATTTTGAACGCTTCTACCGCCAGTTTCTCCAGCGACGCAAAGTCATCTGCAGAGAAATGGTGCTCGATGGTGTACAGCGCGTCCGGATCGCTGCCGTCTTCCAGCAGCTCTTCAATGATCAGGCGCGTCTCTTCGCGTTGCTCTTCCAGCAGTTCTGGGTTTGCCATGGCTCGTTCCTCTTTAAGTTCGGCAGATACTTCTATTTTCACACACGGACGTGTTTGCCTCCACCTAATGTAAGAAAGATTTGTGAAACAGGGTTGCAAATGAATATTCATACATATAAAGTGAATTTTAATTCAATAAGTGGCCTTTGCCATGTGAGGATAAAATGTCTGAACTGTATAAAAAGCACTTCCTGAAATTGCTCGATTTTAGCCCTGCACAACTGCATTCTCTGCTGTCGCTTGCCGCGCAGCTGAAAGCTGATAAAAAAAATAACAAAGAAGTACAGAAGCTTACTGGCAAAAACATCGCGCTCATCTTCGAAAAAGACTCAACTCGTACACGATGCTCTTTCGAAGTTGCCGCATTTGACCAGGGCGCACGCGTCACTTATCTCGGGCCAAGCGGCAGTCAGATTGGGCATAAAGAGTCAATTAAGGATACCGCCCGCGTGCTCGGGCGGATGTACGACGGAATTCAGTATCGCGGCCACGGTCAGGAAGTGGTCGAAACCCTGGCGGAATATGCGGGCGTGCCGGTGTGGAACGGGCTGACCAACGAATTCCACCCGACCCAGCTGCTGGCAGATCTTCTGACCATGCAGGAGCATCTGCCGGGGAAAGCCTTTAATCAGATGACGCTGGTGTATGCGGGCGATGCGCGCAACAACATGGGTAACTCGATGCTCGAAGCGGCGGCGCTGGTCGGCCTTGATTTGCGTCTGGTCGCGCCAAAAGCCTGCTGGCCGGAAGAGAGCCTGGTCGCAGAGTGCAGCGCGCTGGCGTTGCAGAATGGCGGTAAGATTACCCTGACGGAAGACGTGATCGCCGGTGTGAAAGGCGCGGACTTCATCTATACCGACGTCTGGGTGTCGATGGGCGAGCCGAAAGAGAAGTGGGCGGAGCGGATTGAGCTGCTGCGCAGCTATCAGGTGAATTGTGAAATGATGGCGCAGACCGGCAACCCGAACGTGAAGTTCCTGCATTGTCTGCCCGCGTTCCACGACGATCACACCACGCTCGGCAAGCAGATGGCGAAAGAATTTGATTTGCACGGCGGGATGGAAGTGACTGACAAAGTGTTCGAGTCAGACGCGAGCATCGTGTTTGACCAGGCGGAAAACCGGATGCATACGATTAAGGCGGTGATGGTGGCAACGCTGGGGCAGCCTTAGTCCTCTGCGGTCTGGTGCCCTCACCCTGACCCTCTCCCACGGGGAGAGGGAACAAACATCAAAAACGACAACTCTGGTTATCGTTTTGCTTTTACCTCGACCTCACCCAGACCCTCTCCCACGGGGAGAGGGAATAAACATCAAAAACGACAACTCTGGTTGTCGTTTTGCTTTTACCTCGACCTCACCCTGACCCTCTCCCACGGGGAGAGGGAATAAACATCAAAAAAGACAACTCTGGTTGTCGTTTTGCTTTTACCTTCATTCGATTGATTTTTCAGCGAAAAAAAGGTACTTTTTCACCTGAACCCCAGCGTGGACGGTCCTTAATTATGCCTATTATTCAGTCTGTTGAACGTGCCCTGCATATCCTCGATCTGTTTAACGAACAGGCGACGGAGCTGAAGATCACTGACATCAGTAAACAGATGGGTCTGAGCAAAAGCACGCTCCACTCGCTGCTCAAAACGCTCCAGCTCCACGGTTATATCGATCAGAACCCGGAAAACGGTAAATATCGCCTCGGCATGAAGCTCGTCGAGCGCGGCCATTTTGTGGTGAGCTCGATGGATATTCGCCAGAAGGCGAAGGGCTGGCTGACGGATCTGTCGCAGCGCACCGGGCAGACCACGCATCTGGGTATTCTCGATGGGCGCGAAGGCGTGTATATCGAGAAGATTGAAGGCAAGCTGGCAGCGATTGCCTATTCACGGATTGGCCGTCGGTTGCCCGTCCATGCGACCGCGATCGGCAAAGTGTTGATCGCCTGGCTTAGCGATGCTGACCTCAACGCTCTGCTTGAAGATTATCAGTACACCTCTTTCACGCCCGCAACGATAACCTCACGCGAGGCGCTGCTGGCCGCGCTGGCGCAAACGCGTGCGCAGGGTTACGCCCTGGACAGCGAAGAGAACGAACAGGGCGTGCGTTGCGTATCGGTCCCGGTGTGGAATCACGAATCCCGTGTGATTGCGGCCCTCAGCCTGTCGACCTTAACCTCACGCGTGGACGACGACGAGTTCGCCCGTTTCCGGGGGATGCTGGAAGAAGCCGGGCTGCAGCTCTCAAGAGCGCTGGGCTACCCGGCCTGAGGGGTTACGCCGTGGCGGGCGTATAGCTGAAGTAGTCAAAATCTGCGTAGCAGCCGTCGCCACTGATGTCTTCGCAGTGCAGCCCGACAAATGCCCCCGTAAAGAACCCGCGACCGCCGATATAATCATCCGACAGTTTCCACGCCTCATAGGTGACAGGCACGGTATGCCACTGCTCGCCGTCAAACGAATAGCTGTAGCGATACACTAAATGCTCGACGTCAACACGCAGCCACACGCTCTGCGCGTCGTCCGGCACCGGGATCGGCTGCTCGTGCAACGGCCACGACGGGACGTTGTGATCAAGCTGCAACACTTTGATCGTTCTGCCCTTCCCTTCCTCGTAATCAACAAAAACGTAGCTCCAGTTTTTGCTGTTGTAGTAGCAGGTCAGGCCCGCGCTCTGCTGGAAATGTCGCGGGGCAAACTCCATGCGCGTCTCGGCGCGAAACGCAAAGTGCTGCCAGCGCCGTGCCACGGTGGACTGGGTAAAGGTCGAGTTTAAGGAATCATTGCCGTACAGACGTAAAAAGCCCGTACGTGCGGTTAGCGATCCGAGAGAATCATCAAACGGAATGCGCAGGGTTTGCAGTTCCGGGTTAAGCGTTGAGGTATCAAAATCATCGCGCCAGTTCGCAGCCGGCACGGTCTGGCTCTCTGTCATCTTCGGTCCAGGCACGCTGACCTGCGCGTGTTTGCCGCCTTCCACGTACGGCCAGCCGTCGCGCCAGGTGATACGCGCAATCCCCGTTTCACGTCCCAGTGAGCAATAGCCTCGTCCGCCAGACGCCAGCAACGGCACGCCCGACAAACGCTGCGGTCGGCTGGTGAGATACGCCATGTACCATTCACCGGTGTGCGTCTCCAGCAGCGAGCCGTGCCCGCTCTTTTGCAGCGGATTTTCCGGCAGATGCCAGCTGGTCATCATCGTCACGTCCGGGTGCAGTTCATACGGGCCGTCGAGCGTTTTCGCCCGCAGTACCACTACCGCATGCTCATAGCTGGTGCCCCCCTCCGCCACCATCAGGTAATACCAGCCGTCTTTGCGATAAATGTGCGCGCCTTCCGTGTAACACAGCGGTGTACCGGTAAAGAGGGTTTTGCGCTCTGGCGATAATTGCTGCGTCTGCGGGAAATACTCCTGCATCACGATGGTATTGTGCGGATTGCTGTGATGGCGTGGGCCCCACGGACGATAAATGTAGTATTTGCGCCCATCGTCATCGTGGAACATCGATGGATCAAACCCACCGTTGCCCATCGGGATCGGCTCGCTCCACGGCCCTTCGATGGAGGGCGCAGTCACCAGGAAATTCTTACCATTTTTCCACGGCGAATCGACGATTTTCACGTCCGTATACAGCAGCCAGAACTGCCCGTCGGCATAGCTCAGACACGGCGCCCAGATGCCGCCGGAATCAGGATTACCTTTCATATCCAGCATCGACACGCGATCCAACGGCGTGCTGACCAGCGACCAGTTTTTCAAATCGCGGGAGTGATAAATCCTCACGCCGGGGAACCACTCAAAGGTAGACGTGGCGATGTAGTAATCCTCGCCCTGGCGACACAGTGACGGGTCCGGATTGAATCCGCTCAGAATCGGGTTAGTAATGGTGTACATAAAGCCTCCTTCTTAATGGGATGCCGCCGTCGCCGCCGCGGGAAGATCCTCGCCCTGCGCCGCACGGTGTTTCAGCAGTTGCTGGCTGATGGCCTGAACGCGGTCATCGCTGAGTTTGTAAAGCGAGAGCATGGTGAACATGCCGATGTAGAGCACCACCGGCACCACGCAGAACAGGATTTTGATGGTGGTTAGCACTTCGATCGGCTGCACGCTGCTGCTGGCGGAGTAATTGACGTACGCAAGGATCCAGCCGACCACCGCGCCACCAATGGCCAGGCCGATTTTCAGGCTGAACAGATAGGTAGAGAACACCAGTCCGTCCAGACGACGGCCGCTGCGGCTTTCTTCGTAATCGACAACGTCAGACGCCATCAGCCATTGCAGCGGCGTGGTGGTGTTAAAGACAAACAGGAACAGGATATTCAGGGCGAAGATCAGGCCGATATACGCCACCGGGGTGATGAAAATCAGCAGGCTGATCAGGGAGTACGCCACGATAATCCACTTGAACGACTTCACGCGGTCAAAGCGGCCCAACAGTCTGGACGAACAGAGCGAACCAAACATAGTGGCGATGCTGCCGTAGAGTAAGAACTGCGTCGCCATCTCCGGATGGTCCATAACGTATTTCACAAAATAGAGCGTTGCCCCGCCGCGCACCACGTTGGAACAGGTCGCCATCATTTTGAACGCACACATGATCCGCCACTGGCTGTTACCCCACAGCAGCTTCAGATCTTTCGATACTGATGAACCCGGCTGCACCTCAAAGGTGTAGCGTTCTTTGGTGGTAAAGAAGCAAACATACAGCAGCACCACGCCGCTCAGCCCCAGCACGCACATCGCGCCAAAATAGCCCAGCTGCTCATTCCCTTTGCCGATGATCCCCACCAGCGGCAGGGCAATCCCACTGATTGCCAGCGATCCCGCGGCAGCCAGGAAAAAGCGCCACGACTGGAGCGCATGACGCTCTTTCGGATCGGCGGTGATGACGCCAGGCATCGCGCAATAAGGCACATTGACGAAGGTGTAGACCAGCGTCAGCAAAATGTAAGTCACGCAGGCGTAGATGATTTTACCGTTGGCGGAAAAATCTGGCGTGTAGAACGTCAGCATGCAGACGATACCAAACGGGATCGCGCCCCACAGCAGGAACGGGCGGAACTGACCGTGGCGGGTACGGGTGCGGTCGACCAGCAGCCCCATCAGCGGATCGGTCACGGCATCAAGAATACGAGACACTAAAAACAGCGTCCCCATAATGCCCGCCGATAAGCCAAACACATCGGTATAAAAATAGGCCAGCAGGAACATGGTGGCCTGCCAGACGAAGCCGCAGGCGGTATCACCCAGCCCGTAGCCAATTTTATCTTTCATGGTTAATTGCATTATTACCCCCAACGCAGAAGTGAAAAAGTGCAAACGTCAGGGTCCTGTACCAGGCAAAAGCAATACCTGGTGCATCGTCAGGAATACACCCTTTTTTCGTGTGCTGATTTGACTATTTGGTGTTAATAGAGTGTAAGGAAACGATCGAATAACCGGCAATGGTCATATCTTATTTGTGAATTATGATATTTCGCTTTTGTGATAAGCATCGTTATATATTGGGATTTTGAAAAATAGTTTTGGCTTTTATTTTTAATGAGTTACGAAGTTATCACTATTAATATAACAAGCACAACAACACTGCCCACGAAATAATATCGCAGACAGTGTTGTTTATTATTTATTTAAATACCGAGCGCTTTTTTACCGGCGTTAATAACCTCAATAATTTTATCGGTATCATAAATACAGCCTTTCCAGGTACCGCCGCTAACAGACTGTAAAGCGGCCCACAGCCGTGTATCGTCCGGCAGGAAATCATGCGCATGCAGTTCCGGGTGTGGTGAACGGCGTGCCAGTTCCACAGCGCCTTCTTCCGGCGTGAGCGGCTGTTGCGCGGTGCCGATGAAATTCACCCTACCCGTTAAGGAAAGCCGGTCCACCTCGATCTCGATAATGTCGTTATCGCGCAGTTTGCCAATCGGCCCACCGGCCAGAGCTTCTGGCGCCACGTGACCAAAACAGGCACCGGTCGACACGCCGGAAAAACGCGCGTCGGTGATGAGTGACACCGTCTTTCCCCAGGAGACATGCTTTAACGCTGAAGTCAGCTGATAGGTCTCTTCCATCCCGGTGCCAGACGGGCCACCGCCGATGACCACCATAATATCGCCGCGTTCAATTTCGCCGTTTTTGATGGCTTTGATCGCCCGCGCTTCGGAGACAAACACGCGCGCCCGGCCCGTGTGCCGATACACACCGTCCTCGCCCACCACCGACGGATCGATAGCCGTCGCTTTGATAACCGATCCTTCCGGCGCAATATTTCCCACCGGGAAGGCCACCGTTGAGGTCAGCCCACGGGCTTTGGCACGTTCTGGCGGGAGGATCACGTCATCAGGATCGACGCCATCCTGCTCGCGCAAACACTGGCGGAAACGTTCTCGCCGCTCCGACGCCTGCCACCAGTCGAGGTTTTCCCCCACCGTCTGGCCCGTCACCGTCATGGCATCCAGATGCAACAGGCCAAGATCGCGCAAATGGAGCATCACTTCCGGCACGCCGCCCGCGAGGAACGCGCGCACCGTCGGATGATAATCCGGCCCGTTCGGCAATACGCTCACCAGTCGCGGGACTTTGCGGTTGATACGCGTCCAGTGATCGACATCCGGAATAGTACAACCTGCCGCATGGGCAATAGCGGGAATGTGCAGCAACAAATTCGTTGAGCCACCAAACGCTGCGTGGATAACCATTGCGTTTTCAATGGCTTTGTCAGTCAGAATATCGCGCGTGGTAATACCGCGATCGTCCAGCTGTGCGACCGCACGCGCCGACTGGCGGGAAATCTCCAGCCATACATCTTGTCCGGAAGGTGCCAGCGCCGAGTGCGGCAGCGCCATTCCGAGTGCTTCGGCCACCACCTGAGAGGTTCCGGCGGTGCCTAAAAATTGACAGCCGCCGCCCGGCGAAGCGCAGGCGCGACAGCCCAGTTCAGCAGCTTCCTGCAGTGAAAGTTCATGGTTGGCGTAACGCGCGCCAATGGTTTGTACCTTGCCAGCATCTTCGCCAAAGGTTGGCGGCAATGTCGCACCGCCAGGCACCAGAATGGTCGGCAGATGGTGCATGGCAGCCAGCGCAATCATGGTCGCAGGCAACCCTTTGTCACAGGTGGCGACGCCAATTACCGCGCGCCGCGTGGGCAGCGAACGGATAAGCCGACGGAAGACAATGGCGGCATCGTTGCGATACGGCAAAGAATCGAACATCCCGTGTGTGCCCTGCGAGCGGCCGTCACAAGGATCGCTGACAAACGCCGCGAACGGAATGCCGCCGTTGCGGGTGATCTCTTTTGCCGCCGCCTGCATTTGCAGGCCGATTTCCCAGTGTCCGGTATGATATCCCAGCGCAATCGGGCGACCATCGCCCGCGCGGATTCCCCCCTGCGTACCAATAATCAGCACCTCTTTACCGGTGAGTTTATTGGCGTCCCAGCCCATACCGGCGTTCTGCGTCATGCCGAACAGGTTGCCGCTCGGCGACTCCATCAGCATTTGCGGTGTCAGCGGCAGCGCGCCCTGCGGCCCGGCGGCGTGGGTAATGACCGAATAAAACGCGTCATCTTGCGGGGTAAAAATCGTCTCTATCGCCATCTTATCCGTCCGGTTCAGCAGAGCTTAAGCTGTTGCAGCAGTGATTTTAACTGCGCCTTTCGCGCATCATCCAGTGGGCTTGCTGGCGGCAACACATGGGTCGAAACTGGCCGTCCACACAACACAATCGCCTCTTTAATCACGTTCACAAACGGCGTATCGAGCTGATACATCTGCGGGATTTGCAACATCGTCTGGTGATAGTTGGCGGCCTGCGCCAGATCGCCATCGCGGAAAGCCTGCAACAGCTTCACCGAAACTTGCGGCGCAAAGTTGCCGCTGGCGGAGATCGCCCCGTCCCCGCCTAACAGCAACGTGTTAAACAGATGATCGTCATACCCACACAGCACGGTAAAGTGCGGATGCGCCGCTTTCACGGTCAGGATCATGCTGCGCAGATGGGCAACGGAGTCGATCGTGTCTTTGATACCCACGATATTACCGCGTGAATCGGCCAGCGTTTTGACCAGTGCGGGCGTCAAATCCTGGCCGGTCAGCGCCGGGAAGTTATAGAGGATCACCGGGAGCGTGACGCTGTCCGCCACCTGCTGGAAATAGCGGATCAGGTTTTGCTCAGACACTTTCCAGTAATAAGGATTAATGACGACGATGCCATCTGCACCGGCGTGCTGTGCGTGCTGGCTTAGATCAATGGTTTCCCTGGCGTTAGTACCGCCGGTGCCAATCAAAACCGGCACCCGACGATCCACATGATCAATAGCAAATTCGGCGATCGCTTTGCGCTCTTCGGCGCTGAGCTGGGAGAACTCGCCTCCGCTGCCTAAAAAGAAAAGTCCGTCGACGCCCGCGTTAATCATGTCGTCGATAAGCGCAGCGGTACCCTGTTTATCAAGTTGTCCGTCGGCGGTGAAAATAGTTGAGACAGGCGGAATAATCCCCGAGAACTGCACGGTCTGCTGCATGAGATCTCCTTACTGATACACTTTGTTCTACATTATAGAACAGCGTTCATTAATTTAACTCTCATACTATGCCGCGACGCGCGGAGAGGTAAACCGGGAAAAATCAGTAAGGGGCGATTTTTTAGACTGGATCACGAAATGATGAAACGAAGCAGAAAAGTTGTAGCCCGGTACGCGAGGCGTTACCGGGCGAGAGACATTAGCCCACCAGCATCTTCACAACCACTTTACGCACCTGCGCCGGGCTGCCCACCGCACACAACGGTTTATGCACTTCGCCAGGATAGAACACCACAAAATCCCCTTCACTTAACACCACGGTTTTTTCCTGCTCGCCTTCTGGCAGGAACGCGATGTCTTTATCCGCGAGCCAGTCGGTGTCCGGCGTGCCGTGCGGCAGGGTGCTGAATGTCATCCCTTCCTGGCCTTTCATCACGATCTGGATGTCCAGATAGCGGGCGTGATACTCCGCGCGGCGCTCAGCGAATGGCTGGGTCATGTCTTCTGAGACCAGAAAAAACAGGTTGTTACCGTCGATATCATGCTTGCCGAGCGGAGTTGCGTCGGTAACGTGCGCTTTGACGTGTTCGATAGCCAGGCGCAACTCTTCCGGCAGCCAGGACTGTAAGTGATGAATATTGCCAACGATCATGAGTAAACCCTCAATATAAAACAATGTTTCAATTTCAACTTTTATACGAGAATTTTGACTGCCATACCAGACCTTTCTGCACCCTCTTTGCTCCAGCGCATGTTTATCGGAAAATGTGTTAATCGCCTGTTAAGTCATGCCAGGCAACTATGCAGTGATTATGCATAACATCGGTCAGTTCGTGATTTCCAAAGAAGATAACCTTCTGAATACCCTGACGTAAGTAAAAAACGCCTTGCCGGGTCACACTTTATCAATCCGTTTAATTTCAAATTTTCTGGATAGTTATTTATTAATTTACCTTATGGAAAAAATAGTTAACGCAGATTTATGCATATTCATTCCAGATAAAAATATTTATAGCTATAAATCATATAGTTAGTTATTTATGTCTAATTGTGAAAATCTACAAAACAATAACAACCCCAAATAACCTCAGTAATAAATGCTTAGCCATTCATTACTCAATAATGACTAAATAAGGTTTATCTGATGCGAGTCATGCAATAGAAAACAAACCTGATAATATCCAATCCCGCGTGAGCAATATCACAAAATACAATTTCCAACCGCCTACTATTGGCCGTGAAATCAATTGAGCTTAAAGGGCTATGAATTAATAACTATTCATAGCACAGCCCTCTTTATTCTGAAAAAACAGTTAAAGGAATAATTATGGAAAAGCATTACGTCGGTTCTGAAATTGGTCAATTGCGTAGCGTTATGCTGCATCGCCCGAATTTAAGTCTGAAACGTTTAACGCCGTCTAACTGCCAGGAGCTGTTATTCGATGACGTGTTATCGGTTGAGCGGGCAGGTGAAGAGCATGACATCTTCGCAAACACGCTGCGTGAGCAGGGTGTGGAAGTCCTGCTGTTAACCGATTTGATTACCCAAACGCTTGATATTGCAGACGCTAAAGCCTGGCTTCTGGAAACACAAATCTCTGATTATCGCCTCGGCCCAACCTTTGCCAACGACGTACGCGGCTGGCTGGCGGATATGCCGCACCGCGAACTGGCACGCCGTCTGAGCGGCGGTTTGACCTACGGGGAAATTCCCGCATTTATTAAAAATATGGTGGTCGATACCCATACGGCGAATGATTTTATTATGAAGCCGCTGCCAAACCATTTATTTACCCGCGACACGTCATGCTGGATCTATAACGGCGTATCCATTAATCCGATGGCGAAACCAGCGCGTCAGCGCGAAACCAATAATCTGCGGGCAATATATCGATGGCATCCGGCCTTTGCCGACGGCGATTTTATTAAATACTTCGGCGACGAGAATATTAATTACGACCACGCCACCTTAGAAGGCGGTGATGTATTAGTCATTGGTCGCGGCGCGGTATTAATTGGCATGTCCGAACGCACCACGCCGCAGGGCGTTGAATTCCTCGCGCAAAGCCTGTTCCAGCATCGCCAGGCTGAACGTGTGATCGCCGTTGAACTGCCGAAACACCGCTCCTGTATGCACCTCGATACCGTCATGACCCACATCGACGTCGACACCTTCTCCGTCTACCCGGAAGTGGTGCGTAAAGACGCCCAGTGCTGGACGCTCACCCCGGACGGACGCGGCGGTCTGCTGCGCACCCAGGAAACCGATCTGCTCCATGCGATTGAAAAAGCGTTGGGCATTAATCAGGTACGGCTTATCACCACCGGCGGTGACGCCTTCGAAGCCGAGCGCGAACAGTGGAATGACGCCAACAACGTGCTGACTATCCGCCCCGGCGTGGTCATCGGCTACGAGCGCAACATCTGGACCAACGAGAAATACGACAAGGCCGGGATCACCGTGCTGCCGATTCCGGGCGATGAGCTGGGACGCGGTCGCGGCGGCGCACGCTGCATGAGCTGCCCGCTCGAACGAGACGGAATTTAAAGGAGCCATCATGGAAAGAAAACCCACTCTGGTCGTGGCGCTAGGCGGCAATGCGCTGCTCAAACGCGGCGAGCCGCTGGAAGCGGATATTCAGCGGCAGAACATTGAGCTGGCCGCCCGCACGATCGCCGGACTCACCGCCCAGTGGCGCGTGGTGCTGGTCCACGGCAACGGCCCGCAGGTCGGGCTGCTGGCGTTGCAAAACAGTGCCTACGACAAAGTCACGCCCTACCCGCTGGACATTCTCGGCGCCGAAAGCCAGGGGATGATCGGCTACATGCTCCAGCAAGCGCTGAAAAACAACCTGCCGCAGCGCGAGGTGAGCGTCCTGTTGACCCAGGTCGAAGTGGACGCCGCTGACCCCGCGTTTCGCAACCCGACCAAATACATCGGCCCGGTTTATAGCGAGGAACAAGCCAAAACCCTGCAGACAGAAAAAGGCTGGGTGTTTAAAGCCGACGGCAGCTACTTCCGCCGCGTGGTGCCTTCGCCACAGCCGAAACGCATCGTCGAGAGCGACGCCATCACCGCCCTTATCGCCCGCGATCATCTGGTGATTTGCAACGGCGGCGGCGGTGTCCCGGTGGTGGAAAACGCCAGTGGCTACCACGGCATTGAAGCGGTGATCGACAAAGATCTCTCCGCCGCCCTGCTGGCCCGCCAGATTGAAGCCGATGCGCTGCTGATCCTCACTGACGCCGACGCGGTGTATCTCGACTGGGGCACGCCGACCCAACGCCCGCTGGCGCAAGTTTCGCCGGATGTG
The DNA here is from genome assembly GCF_016771845.1 of Lelliottia jeotgali. NCBI lineage: Bacteria > Pseudomonadati > Pseudomonadota > Gammaproteobacteria > Enterobacterales > Enterobacteriaceae > Lelliottia > Lelliottia jeotgali. The sequence continues at coordinate 362,209 of NZ_JAENMQ010000002.1, forward strand.
CTCAAAACCATGCACTTTGACGCCGGTTCGATGGGCCCGAAAGTGAGCGCCTGCCGTGAATTTGTCGAGGCGTGCAACGGCATCGCCGGGATTGGCGCACTGGCCGACGGTGCCGCGATTCTGGCCGGGGATAAAGGGACGTTGATTCGCAATTGATTCGTATTTTTCCCCTCACCCTAACCCTCTCCCAAGGGGAGAGGGAACTTATACCCCCTCTCCCTGTGGGAGAGGGCCGGGGTGAGGGCACCAGACAGCTCAAATTTAAAAAGGATCACCACATGACCATCAACCTGAAAAACCGCAACTTCCTCAAACTGCTGGACTACACCCCGGCAGAAATCCAGTACCTGATCGATCTCGCCATCGACCTGAAAGCCGCCAAAAAAGCCGGGCGCGAAAAACAAACTTTAGTCGGCAAAAACATCGCCCTGATCTTCGAAAAAACCTCCACCCGCACGCGCTGCGCTTTTGAAGTAGGCGCGTTCGACCAGGGCGCGCAGGTGACGTACCTCGGCCCAAGCGGATCGCAGATTGGCCATAAAGAGTCAATGAAAGACACCGCCCGCGTGCTGGGCCGCATGTACGACGGCATCGAGTATCGCGGCTACGGCCAGGAGATCGTCGAAGAGCTGGGTGAGTTCGCGGGCGTGCCGGTCTGGAACGGCCTGACCAACGAATTCCACCCAACGCAAATCCTCGCCGACCTGATGACCATGCTCGAACACGCGCCGGGCAAAACCCTGCCGGAGCTGAGCTTCGCCTATCTGGGCGACGCGCGAAACAACATGGGCAACTCGCTGATGGTCGGCGCGGCGAAAATGGGCATGGATATCCGCCTGGTGGCCCCGAAGTCCTTCTGGCCAGAAGCCGGACTGGTCGAGCAGTGCCGCGCCATCGCCAAAGAGACCGGGGCGCGCATCACTCTGACTGACGACGTGAATGAAGGCGTCCACGGCACTGATTTCCTCTACACCGACGTCTGGGTGTCGATGGGCGAACCGAAAGAAGCCTGGGCCGAGCGCGTCAGCCTGATGAAACCGTACCAAATCAACTGCGACGTCATGAAAGCCACCGGCAATCCGAACGTGAAATTCATGCACTGCCTGCCGGCGTTCCACAACGAACACACCAAAGTGGGCCGCGAAATCGAAATGGCATACGGCCTGAAAGGGCTGGAAGTGACGGAAGAGGTCTTCGAATCCCCGAACTCTATCGTCTTCGACGAAGCAGAAAACCGCATGCACACCATTAAAGCGGTCATGGTGGCGACACTCGGCGACTAATCACCGCCCGGCGCGGCCACAGGCTGCGCCGGGGCATGGAGAACATCATGGGCAAGTTCAAATTTCCTTCCGCTTACACCATTCTCTTTTTCCTGATCGCCGTGGTCGCCGCCCTGAGCTGGATTGTTCCAGCCGGGCAATACCAGATGGCGATGAACGCCACGCTCGGCAAAGAAGTGCCCATTGCCGGAACTTACGCACACGTCGCCGCGCATCCGCAGGGGATCGTCTCGGTGCTGATGGCCCCTATTGCCGGACTGTACGATCCGGAATCGGGGCAGGCGGGCGCGATCGACGTCGCGCTGTTTATTCTGATCATCGGTGGCTTTCTGGGGATCGTCACCAAAACCGGGGCGATTGACGCCGGGATCGAACGCGTCACCACCCGCCTGCGGGGCCGCGAAGAGTGGATGATCCCGATCCTGATGGCACTGTTCGCCGCGGGCGGGACCATCTACGGTATGGCCGAAGAGTCGCTGCCGTTCTACACGCTGCTCGTCCCGGTGATGCTCGCCGCCCGTTTTGATCCGGTGGTCGCCGCGTCTACCGTGCTGCTCGGGGCGGGGATCGGCACGCTCGGATCGACCATTAACCCGTTCGCCACGGTGATCGCCGCCAACGCCGCCGGGATCCCGTTCACCAACGGAATCATGCTCCGCGTGGCGCTGCTGGCGATCGGCTGGGTGATCTGCGTGTGGTGGGTCATGCGCTACGCCCGCAAGGTGCGCCAGGATCCGTCTCTGTCGATCGTCGCCGACAAAGAGGCAGAGAACCGCGCGCATTTCCTCGGTGATAAGGGCGAACAGTCGCTGGAATTTACCCCGGTGCGCAAAGTGATTCTGGTGATTTTCGCCCTCGCCTTCGCGGTGATGATCTACGGCGTGGCAGTGCTCGGCTGGTGGATGGCGGAGATTTCTGCGGTGTTTCTCGCCAGCGCGATAATCGTCGGGCTGATTGCCCGCATGAGCGAAGAAGAGCTGACCTCAACATTTATCAACGGGGCGCGGGATTTGCTGGGCGTCGCGCTGATTATTGGGATTGCGCGCGGTATCGTAGTCATCATGGATAAGGGCATGATTACGCACACGATTTTGCACAGTGCGGAAGACATGGTCACAGGATTGTCGACGGTGGCGTTCATTAACGTGATGTACTGGCTCGAAGTGGTGCTGTCATTTCTGGTGCCTTCTTCCTCCGGGCTTGCCGTTCTGACGATGCCGATCATGGCACCGCTCGCCGATTTCGCTAACGTCAACCGCGACCTGGTCGTGACGGCGTACCAGTCAGCTTCCGGAATTGTCAATCTGGTCACCCCGACGTCCGCCGTGGTGATGGGGGGACTGGCGATCGCGCGCGTGCCGTACGTGCGTTATCTCAAGTGGGTCGCCCCGCTGCTGGGGATTTTGACGGTGCTGATTATGGCGACGTTAAGCCTGGGTGCGCTTATCTGATTTGCCGGATGGCGCTGCGCTTATCCGGCCTACGGTAATCTTTTTGTAGGCCCGGTAAGCGCAGCGCCACCGGGAATTTTTTGTTGGCAACAGAGATGGGAACCAGATGATGGAATATGGAGAATACTCCCCAAAAGAACAACTTCAGCTCGCGGTATGCCAGAGCCTGATTAGCGAGAACAGCTACCTTTCCCAGGAAGAGATCCGCCGAGACCTGCAGGAACGCGGGTTTGATAGCATCAGCCAGTCAAGCGTCTCCCGGCTGCTGAAATTGCTGGGTGTCATAAAAATTCGAAATGCCAAAGGACAAAAGATTTATTCGATGAATCCGCAGTTACGCCCCGCCCCCGACGCGGCCCGTTCGATCTCCGAAATGGTGGTCAGCGTGGAGCACAACAGCGAATTTATCCTTATCCATACCGTCGCCGGATATGGCCGCGCCGTGGCGCGAATTCTGGATTATCACCAGTTACCGGAGATTTTAGGTGTGGTGGCCGGAAGCAGTATTGTCTGGGTCGCGCCCCGCGTGGTGAAGCGCACGGCGCTGGTTCACAAGCAAATTAATTATTTACTCAGAACGCATTAATATTCAAATAGAACCGTTTGCACTGAGTAAAGTGTGCATTAATCGCTTGATCAGAACATCGAGCTGAGTATAATGCCCGACAATTTGCCGGGAGGAAGTCATGGTCAAGCGTGTACGACATACAGTCATACCGCGTCTGAAAACAGACGCTGGCCTGCCTTTTTTCTTCCCGTTGATAACCCTATTCCCAGAGCCCCTCATTTGAGGGGCTTTTTTTTGCCCGGCGTCAGGAGATAAACATGAATCCGCTTTATCAAAAACACATCATTTCCATCAATGACCTCAGCCGCGAAGAGCTGGAACTGGTTCTCGATACCGCGGCAAAACTGAAGGCCAACCCGCAGCCCGAGCTGCTCAAGCACAAAGTGATCGCGAGCTGCTTCTTTGAAGCCTCCACCCGCACCCGTCTGTCGTTCGAGACGTCCATGCACCGCCTCGGCGCGAGCGTGGTCGGTTTCTCCGACGGCAGCAACACATCGCTCGGCAAAAAAGGCGAGACGCTGGCGGACACTATCTCCGTCATCAGCACCTACGTGGACGCGATTGTAATGCGCCACCCGCAGGAAGGCGCCGCGCGTCTGGCGACCGAGTTCTCCGGCGGCATTCCAGTGCTGAACGCCGGTGATGGTGCGAACCAGCATCCGACGCAAACCCTGCTGGATCTGTTCACCATCCAGGAGACTCAGGGCCGCCTGGAAAACCTGCACATCGCGATGGTCGGGGACCTGAAATATGGCCGCACCGTCCACTCACTGGCCCAGGCGCTGGCGAAATTTAACGGCAACCGCTTCTACTTTATCGCCCCGGCCGCGCTGGCGATGCCGCAGTACATTCTCGATATGCTCGACGAAAAAGGCATCCAGTGGAGCCAGCACGCCAGCATCGAAGAGGTGATGGGTGAAGTGGATATTCTGTACATGACCCGCGTGCAGAAAGAGCGTCTGGACCCGTCCGAGTACGCCAACGTCAAAGCCCAGTTCATCCTGCGCGCCAGTGACCTTGAAGGTGCGCGTACGAACATGAAAGTGCTGCACCCGCTGCCGCGCATCGACGAAATCGCCACCGACGTCGACAAAACGCCGCACGCCTGGTACTTCCAGCAGGCCGGGAACGGCATCTTCGCTCGCCAGGCGTTACTGGCACTGGTTCTGAATCGCGAATTCGCTCTGTAAGGGGAAATGACAATGACACATGATAATAAACTCCAGGTTGAAGCCATCAAACGTGGCACCGTGATTGACCATATCCCGGCGATGGTGGGCTTTAAGCTGCTGACGCTGTTCAAGCTGACCGAAACCGACCAGCGCATCACCATCGGCCTGAACCTGCCGTCCGGCGAGATGGGCCGCAAAGACCTGATCAAAATCGAGAACACCTTCCTGACCGACGAGCAGGTTAACCAGCTGTCCCTGTACGCCCCGGACGCGACGGTGAATCGCATCGACGATTACGAAGTGGTGGGCAAATCGCGCCCGAACTTACCGGAACGCATTGAGCACGTACTGGTCTGCCCGAACAGCAACTGCATCAGTCATGCTGAGCCGGTTTCGTCCAGTTTTGCAGTGAAAAAACGGGCGAATGACATCGCACTCAAATGCAAATACTGCGAAAAAGAGTTTTCTCATTATGTGGTGCTGGCCAACTAATTGAGGTTGGTAATGAATTCCTGGACTCCGGTTACACGAAATCATTCGCGTCGCATCGAGGCGGCAAGTCCGAATATCCCCGGGAGCATAGGAAACTATGTGACCGGGGTATGAGGACGCAGCCAACGAAGAGGCGGCGTGAAGGATGATGTGTATAATGGCCGGGAACTTTTTAACGCTGTTATCCTGGAGAAAACATGAGCAAAGTACTTGCGACGGAAAATGCACCAGCGGCTATCGGTCCTTACGTTCAGGGCGTTGACCTGGGCAGCATGATTATAACTTCTGGCCAGATCCCGGTGAACCCGAAAACCGGCGAAGTGCCAGACGATGTGGCGGCGCAGGCGCGTCAGTCACTGGAAAACGTGAAAGCGATCGTTGAATCTGCGGGCCTGAAAGTGGGCGATATCGTGAAAACGACCGTGTTCGTGAAAGATCTGAATGATTTCGCGACCGTTAACGCCACTTACGAAGCGTTCTTCAACGAGCACGAAGCGACCTTCCCGGCGCGTTCTTGTGTGGAAGTAGCGCGTCTGCCGAAAGACGTGAAGATTGAGATTGAGGCGATTGCGGTTCGTCGCTAATCTGTTTGCCCTCTCCGCTGCGGAGGGGGCTGTTTCTGGTGTTTCCCCTTCCCTGCAACGTTTTCATTCCCCTGCATTTTTCTCTGAAGCGCCTTCGCATTTCCCCAATTTACCCCATCTTCAAAGCACTGTTTTTTTATCCACAAGAGTATGATTGGCCGTACGTAATGGACGGGAATATATGCACCTTGTTCTCAAACATATTTTTGAAGTACAGCTTCTGCGTTTAACTATTATTAATGGGGTATTGTATGCGCTTTAACATGTTCAGTTGGGAAGCCTACCTTTTGGTCAGCATCCTTCTGTTAAACGGCTGTGCTACAACTGCGGTCAGCACTGATGATGCTAAAAATGTACCTGCTGAGCGTATCATTTCAAAATTTGCACAAACTAAAAATCCAGGCGATGCAACCCTGATCGTGAAGCGTGACTCTGGCTTTACTGGCAGCGGATGCAACATTGTTGTTTATCTTGACGGTAAAGCGATAGCGGAATTAGACACACGGGAGAAAGTGATATTCTATGCTCGACCCGGGGAACATGTTTTAAGTGCAAAACAGACAAGCATTTGTGTCGCAGGTCTAAAAGAAGTCGGCATAACTCTTAAAGAAAATGATAAAAAAACTTACCGCATAGGATTTGGTGGGAATGTGGATATGTCCATAAATGCGACAGCCTTTTAAAAATCGGTAGTGATATAAAGAACCTCCCTCAGTGCAAGTCCTGTCACAAAGTACATCTACAGGACAAGCCCATACCGCTGGGAAAATGTTGTCCTTGATAATCGCCTGGCGGCACTTCGTTTGCACATGCCTACAAAACCATTGATATTACTCATTCTTTGTAGGCCTGGTAAGCGTAGCGCCACCCGGCAAATCACTCACAGCTCCCTATTGATTCCGCGTCGCCCTAAGCAACTTCTCCAGCGGATAAACCGCCGCAATCACCACCTCATCCTGAATCTTCGCCGCGTTATCCAGCTCGCTCTGAATCGAGGCGATCTCCTTATCATCCAGCGTCCCCTGACGCGCCACCAGATCCGTCAGACGCAGGCCAATCGACGCCAGTTTGTCCACCTCCTGGATCACCGGTTTGATGGCTTTCAGCTGATAGTTGCTCTCACTCAGCGCCAGCGCATCGCTGGTGTTGTTCTGCCAGCGGGTAAAGACATGGCGCAGCGCTTCCGCGCTTTCCGTATCTTCTGCGTCGCTGATTAGCCGCTCGACCCACTTATCCATCTGACGGACCGTGGCGCTCTCGGCGGTCAGTGCGTCGGCGTAGCGGTTTAGCGGCTCAAACTGATGATAATTCCCGGCCTGGAATTTCAGGTGCTGACGGGTGTAGTACTGCGCGGGCTCCACGGCCTGAGCGAGGATCTGCAGCGGCACCGTATCGGCGTTATTCGCCAGACGGGTGAACTGCGCCTGCTGCTGGCTGTGCTGTTGAAGCCCGACCGACACCGTCGTCCAGCTGTCCATCGCCTGCAAACGGGTGTACATGTTGTCGATATCGTTCACATCCTGCGCCGACCACAGACACTCCGCCACCGCAAACGCACGCGGCCAGAGTTTGATATCCAGAACCGGGGCAATCACGTTTTCCGCCCACAGCGCCGCTTCGCCGCCGAGCAGATTAGCCTGCTGATCGGCATCCGGCACCGTCGGCGGTATACCTTCCGGCACCTCATTGAGACGCGCGCCAGTAATCGGGTAGCGGGCGTTGCCCACCAGGAAATAGCCGGTGAGTTTGTCGTCCGACACATTCACCACCGGGCGCGTTTCGCCCATCCAGGTGTCGACGGTGAAGCTCACCTGGTTGTCGTCACGCCATTCGATGTTGTCCACCGCGCGACGGGATTTGCCGCTGAAATCGATAAATCCACGCCAGCCGGAAACCCCTTTCACCAGGGTGAAACTGCCCTCCACCGGTTTGCCTTTCAGGCGCGGCATGGTGAAAGTCCAGCTCTGGGCGCTGTCGGAATCGGCAATGATGTCCAAGCCGTTTAAACCCTGAGGCACGATCTCGTTGCGGTAGTGATAGGCCGTGGACTGCGGCTGGTCGAGGTAAAATCCGGTGGAGAGAATGCCTTTGTAACCGTGCTTCGCCACTTCACCGAGGGCGTCCTGCCCTTGCCAGGACTGAATCAGAATGCTTTTCGGCAGGTCCGGATGATAGATCTCGTCCCAGCCGACCATCTGCCGGTGGTGTTTCTCAAGAATGGTTTCCAGTTTGCGGTTGAAATACGCCTGCAGCGCATGGCTGTCGGCGAGTTTGTTGTCGCGCATAAACTGCTGGATGGCGGAGTTGCTTTTCCACTGGGTATCGTCAACTTCATCCCCGCCGATGTGCAGGTAAGGATCAGGGAAGATCGCCGCCAGTTCGCTGACCATCGCGTCGGCGAAGGTGTAGGTCGCGTCTTTGGTCGGATCAAGAACCGGTTTTAACACGCCCCAGTGGCGCTCCATCTCATAGGGTCCCGGCGCGCTCATCAGCTCCGGATAGGCCACGGCAATCGCCGACGCGTGACCCGGCATGTCGATCTCCGGCACCACGCGAATACCACGCGCGGTGGCGTAGCGCACCACGTCGCGCATCTGCTCTGGCGTGTAGAATAGCCCGTCGCTGGCGAGCTGCGTCAGTTTAGGGTAGCGCTTCGAGGTAAACCGCCAGCCCTGATCGTCCGTCAGATGCCAGTGCAGGACGTTGAGCTTCGCCGCCGCCATGCCATCGATCTGGCGTTTGATATCCTCCAGCGGGACGAAATGGCGCGCCGAATCGAGCAGTAGCCCGCGCCACGGGAAGCGCGGTGAGTCGTCAATCGACACCCACGGAATCGAGGTGTTTTCAGCACCGTTTTGAATCAGCTGGAGCAGGGTTTCCATCCCGCGCAGCGCACCGAAGCGCGTGTTGGCGGTGATGTTCACGCCGTTGGCATCCACGGTGAGTGTGTAGCTTTCATCGCTGTCCGGCAATGGCTGCGGCTTCACTTTTTTGGCGATAGAAATCGTAATGGTCGGCTTTTCGGGTTTGTCGGCCTGGGGTTGTAACGTCCAGCCGGTTTGCTGCGCGATTCGCTGGCGCAAACGGTTTGCGGCATCACCCAGATCGTCACCGCTAACGCTGACGGAGATGTTATCGCTGAGGATCAGTGCGCCCTGCTTTGCGGGACGTTCAACGTGCGCGGGCCACGGCATTAACGGCAGATCGCCTGCGGGAGCCGCCAGCGCAGAGGTGCCGAGCAACAGCCCGGCGGTGATGAGGCTAAGACGTAACATAATGTTCCTTATCAGAATTTGACGGGCCAAAAACAGACAAAACATTTTGTTAACATGCGTACAAATTGTCGTCAAGCACAGCGCATGACGGGGATCACAGGTTGGGGAATTTGGGAGAAAGGCTATTTTGTTGGGTGGCGGTTTAGGGTTGTGCGGCCTGATGCCCTCACCCCGACCCTCTCCCACGGGAGAGGGTGTCAAAGTCCCCTCACCCCGGCCCTCTCCCACAGGGAGAGGGAGTCCAAGTCCCCTCTCCCTTTGGGAGAGGGTTAGGGTGAGGGGAAAAACTTACTGCCAACCGTACCGACGGCTGTAGAACCCTTTCACCATCTGGGTCAGAACCATGTAGCCCGCCAGAATCGCCACCAGCCAAGGGAAGTAGCTCAGCGGCAGCGCCTGCAGGTTCAGGTAGCTCGCCAGCGGTGAGAACGGCAGCGCGATACCCAGTACCATGACGACGCCGGTCATAATAATCAGCGGCCAGGCGGCGCGGCTCTGGATGAACGGAATGCGGCGCGTACGGATCATATGCACAATCAGCGTTTGCGACAGCAGCCCGACCACGAACCAGCCGGACTGGAACAGGGTTTGATGTTCTGGCGTGTTAGCGTGGAACACGAACCACATCAGGCAGAAGGTAAGAATGTCGAAGATAGAGCTGATTGGGCCAAAGAACAGCATGAAGCGACCGAGATCCGACGGGTTCCAGCGCTGCGGTTTTTGGATCTGCTCGTCATCAACGTTATCAAACGGGATCGCCACCTGAGAGACATCGTACATCAGGTTCTGAATCAGCAGGTGCAGCGGCAGCATCGGCAGGAACGGCAGGAAGGCGCTCGCCACCAGTACGCTGAAGACGTTACCGAAGTTAGAGCTGGCGGTCATTTTGATGTATTTCAGCATGTTGGCGAAGGTACGACGTCCTTCGATCACGCCCTGCTCCAGCACCATCAGGCTCTTTTCCAGCAGGATGATATCGGCCGCTTCACGGGCAATATCGACCGCCCCGTCAACGGAAATCCCGATATCCGCCGCGCGCAGCGCCGGGGCATCGTTGATGCCGTCGCCCATAAAGCCGACCACGTGCCCTTCGCGGCGCAGCAGGGTGACGATGCGTTCTTTATGCATTGGCGTCAGGCGTGCGAACAGGGTAGTAGTTTTGGCAAGCGCAGCCAGTTCGTCATCGGAAAGCGTTTCGATATCGCTCCCCGTCACCACCTCGCCCGCATCCAGCCCCACTTCGTGACACACTTTCGCTGCTACCAGCTCGCTGTCGCCGGTAAGGATTTTTACGGTGATACCGGAGGCTTTCAGCGCCTTCAGCGCCGGTGCTGTGGTCTCTTTCGGTGGATCGAGGAAGGCGATGTAACCTTCGAGGATCAGATCCGACTCATCGACACGATGATAATCCCCTTCGCGGCCCGGCAAGAATTTGCTGGCGACCGCCACCACGCGCAGCCCCTGACGGTTCAGGCTGTCGGTCACGCGTTTAATGCGACGCAGCATGGTGTCGTCGAGCGGCACGATTTCACCGTTATGACGCACCTGGGTAGAGACATTGAGGATCTCCTGCAGCGCCCCTTTGCAGATCAGCTGATGGACATCCGCTTGCTCGCTGACCACCACCGACATACGGCGACGCTCGAAGTCGAATGGGATCTCATCCACTTTTTGCCAGCGCGTTGAGAGCGTGCGCGCAGAATCTTCGTCCACCCCTTCCAGCACCGCAACGTCCAGCAGGTTTTTCAGCCCGGTCTGGTAGTGGCTGTTCAGCCACGCGGTTTGCAGCACGCGTTCGCTGACTTTGCCAGAGACATCCGTATGATTCTCCAGCACAATTTTATCCTGCGTCAGGGTGCCGGTTTTATCGGTGCAAAGAATATCCATCGCGCCAAAGTTCTGAATGGCGTCGAGGTGTTTCACAATCACTTTCTGTTTAGAGAGCTTCACCGCCCCGCGCGCCAGCGTGGAGGTGACAATCATCGGCAGCATTTCCGGCGTTAAACCGACCGCCACGGACAGGGCAAACAGCGCCGCTTCCCACCAGTCGCCTTTGGTGTAGCCGTTGATGAGCAGCACGATAGGCGTCATCACCATCATGAAGCGGATCAGCAACATGCTGACGCGACCGATGCCTTTCTGGAACGCATTCGGCTCGCTTTCCTGCTCGCTGACGCGCCCGGCCAGCTGTCCAAACCAGGTGTTGCCGCCGGTGGCAATGACGATCGCCTGCGCGGTGCCGCTCACCACGGTAGTGCCCATGAAGCACAGAGTATCGCTTTCGAGCGGGTTGGTTTGCTGCGGGTTGCGGCTACGCGCCACTTTCTCGACCGGCAGGGATTCACCGGTCAGGGACGCCTGGGCGACGAACAGATCGCGGGCCTGCACCACGCGCAGGTCCGCCGGGATCATGTCCCCCGCCGCCAGCTTAATGATGTCGCCCACCACCAGCTGATCGATCGGCAGTTCCAGCCAGGCGCTTTCGCCCTTCTCATTGATCACGCGCTGGACGGTGGCAGTATTGCTGACCATCGCTTTCAGGGCGTCCGCCGCACGGGTGGAACGCGCTTCCTGAATGAAGTTGAGCATGGTGGAGATCGCTACCATCAGGGCTATCACGCCTGCGGCAAACAGATCTTCGGTGGCGTAGGAAATAATCGCCAGAACGGTCAACAGCAGGTTGAACGGGTTGCGGTAGCAAAGCCAGAGATGGACAAACCACGGAGCCGGTTTTTGCGCCGGGATTTGGTTGTCGCCGTGCTCGGCGCGTGTTTTTTCCACTTCCGCCGCGTTCAACCCTTCCGGGTGACCGCCGAAGGCGCGCCAGACTTCGTTTTCGTCCATCGCGGCGGCTTTGAGGCAATGTTCCGTCAGCGTGGGCGGAATAGCGGCCCCAGCCAGATTTTTGGCGTTCGGCAGCGGATCGCGCTGGACAAGACGGCGCGGCAGGTGGCGGTTCAGCTGAGCGAGCAGCTGCTGGGTGATATTTTTCAGCATAAAAAGTCCCCCACATCCGCAAAGGCGGACGCAGTGTTACCTTCAGGCGCAACAATGCGGTACCTGAATGGCACTTAAATTTTTATAGCAGGAACATTGAGATGTCACTGCCTCACATCACCGGCGAGACAGTTAGAAGACGACTGGCTTACCGGAAAGTACTTAAACTCCATTGCTGGAGAGGTGTGGGATCGGGATCCATACGGCCTCCGGTAAGTGAAAAAAAGGGTTAATCGCGGCGCAGTATCGTGTTTTAACCATACCTTTAGTAGCGATTCGGGCGGTATGATACGCCCGCAGATTTAAACCGTACATATACCAGACTTTGCTCATTGCTAATTAAATCGTAAGCATTAGTCTCAATTGACGACTTGCCGCCGTTACAGGGAATAAAGGATGCAGAACCGCCTGACCATTAAAGACATCGCCCGTTTAAGCGGCGTAGGGAAATCCACCGTGTCGCGCGTACTGAACAACGAAAGTGGCGTCAGCGAACGCACGCGCGAACGCGTCGAGGCGGTCATGAATCAGCACGGTTTTTCCCCTTCCCGCTCCGCGCGTGCCATGCGCGGGCAGAGCGACAAAGTGGTCGCTATTATCGTCTCGCGTCTCGATTCCCTGTCTGAAAATCTGGCGGTGCAAACCATGCTGCCTGCGTTTTACGAACAAGGCTACGATCCGATCATGATGGAGAGCCAGTTCTCGCCTCTGCTGGTGGAGGAGCATCTTGGGATGCTGCAACGACGTAATATCGACGGCGTGGTGCTGTTTGGTTTTACCGGCATTAAGGATGAAACGCTGAAACCCTGGCAGTCCTCGCTGGTGCTGCTGGCGCGCGACGCCAGCGGGTTTGCCTCTGTTTGTTACGACGACGAAGGCGCGATCCTCACCCTGATGCAGCGTCTGTACGAGCAGGGCCATCGCCATATTAGCTTCCTCGGCGTGCCGCACAGTGACGTCACCACCGGTAAGCGTCGCCACGAAGCCTATCTCGCATTTTGCAAACAGCACAATCTTCCGGCGGTTGCCTCGCTGCCCGGTCTGGCAATGAAACAGGGCTACGATCAGGTGGCAAGCGTGTTGACCCCGCAAACCACCGCGCTGATTTGCGCGACCGATACCCTCGCGCTGGGAGCCAGCAAATATTTGCAGGAGCAGCGCATCGACACCGTCCAGCTCGCCAGCGTGGGCAGCACACCGCTGATGAAGTTCCTCCATCCTGAGATTGTCACCGTCGATCCGGGCTACGCTGAAGCGGGCCGCCAGGCGGCTGTGCAGCTTATTGAGCAGATAAACGGGCGCAGCGAACCCCGTCAGATCGTCATTCCAGCCCACCTCTCTTAACCCTTTAAAACGGATTATTGTGATCCTCGCCCGATTTCGGGAACGTTCCCATTTTCACCGTGTCGCTCAAAGAGTAGGCTTGCGTCCAGGTCATTACCCTCCACATCTGTCATGAGGCTTCATGATGAGCAAAGTTAAACAAACTGATATCGACCAGCTGATCGTTCTGGTTGGGGGCCGCGAAAATATCGCCACCGTCAGCCACTGCATTACCCGTCTGCGTTTTGTGCTGAACGATCCGGCCAAAGCCAATCCGAAGGCCATCGAGGAACTGTCGATGGTCAAAGGTTGCTTCACCAACGCCGGGCAGTTCCAGGTAGTGATTGGTACCGAAGTGGGCGATTACTATCAGGCCCTGCTGTCGACAACCGGGCATTCGACGGCGGACAAAGAGCAGGCCAAGAAAGCGGCGCGCCAGAATATGAAATGGCACGAGCAGCTGATCTCCCACTTCGCGGAGATCTTCTTCCCGCTGCTGCCGGCGCTGATAAGCGGAGGCTTAATCCTCGGCTTCCGCAACGTGATCGGCGACGTGCCGATGAGCGACGGCAAAACCCTGGCGCAGATGTATCCGGCGCTGCAAAGCATCTATGACTTCCTGTGGCTGATTGGCGAGGCGATCTTCTTCTATCTGCCTGTCGGGATCTGCTGGTCGGCGGTGCGTAAAATGGGCGGAACGCCGATCCTCGGTATCGTGCTCGGCGTGACGCTGGTCTCTCCGCAGTTAATGAACGCTTACTTACTTGGGCAGCAGGTGCCAGAAGTGTGGAACTTCGGCCTGTTTACTATCGCTAAAGTGGGTTATCAGGCGCAGGTTATCCCCGCTCTGCTGGCCGGTCTGGCGCTGGGCTTTATTGAGACGCGCCTGAAACGCATCGTGCCGGATTACCTCTATCTGGTGGTGGTTCCGGTCTGTTCGTTGATTCTGGCTGTGTTCCTCGCCCACGCCTTTATCGGCCCGTTTGGCCGCATGATTGGCGACGGCGTGGCCTTCGCGGTCCGTCACCTGATGACCGGCAGCTTCGCTCCGATTGGCGCCGCGCTGTTTGGCTTCCTCTATGCGCCGCTGGTGATTACCGGCGTGCATCAGACCACGCTGGCTATCGACATGCAGATGATTCAGAGCCTCGGCGGCACGCCGGTCTGGCCGATTATCGCCCTGTCGAACATTGCGCAGGCCTCTGCTGTCACCGGCATTATTTTGGTCAGCCGCAAACACAACGAGCGTGAAATTTCCGTTCCGGCGGCGATCTCCGCCTACCTCGGCGTCACCGAACCGGCGATGTACGGCATCAACCTGAAATACCGCTTCCCGATGCTGTGCGCGATGATCGGTTCGGGGCTGGCAGGGCTGCTGTGTGGTCTGAACGGCGTGATGGCGAACGGCATCGGCGTGGGTGGCCTGCCGGGCATCCTCTCGATTCAGCCGACCTACTGGCAGGTGTTTGCTCTGGCGATGGCGGTGGCGATTATCGTCCCGATGGCGCTGACGACCGTTATCTATCAGCGCAAGTTCCGTCAGGGCACGCTGCAGATTGTTTAACTTCTTCTTTCGGGGCGCAATTGCGCCCCTTCGCATTTGCAGGAACGCATTATGAATACCCTTCCGCACTGGTGGCAAAACGGCGTCATCTATCAGATTTACCCAAAGAGTTTTCAGGACACGACCGGTCGTGGCACCGGTGATTTACGCGGTGTAACGCAGCGTCTGGACTACCTAAAAACCCTTGGCGTGGACGCCATCTGGCTGACCCCTTTCTACATTTCCCCGCAGGTGGACAACGGCTACGATGTGGCGAACTATACCGCCATCGATCCGGCCTACGGCACGCTGGATGATTTTGATGAGCTGGTGGCGCAGGCCCACGCGCGCGGCATCCGTCTGGTGCTCGACATGGTGCTCAACCACACCTCCACGCAGCACGCGTGGTTCCGCGAATCGCTGAATAAAGAAAGTCCGTACCGTGAGTTCTATATCTGGCGCGATAGCACGCCGGACCAGCTTCCGAACAACTGGCGCTCCAAATTTGGCGGCAACGCCTGGCGCTGGCATGCTGAGAGCGAGCAGTATTATCTGCACCTGTTCGCCCCGGAGCAGGCGGATCTGAACTGGGAAAACCCGGACGTGCGCAGCGAGCTGAAAAAAGTGTGCGAGTTCTGGGCCGATCGCGGCTTGGACGGCCTGCGTCTCGACGTAATTAACCTGATCTCCAAGGACCAGGATTTCCCGAACGATCCGCTGGGCGATGGCCGCCGTTTCTACACCGACGGCCCGCGCGCCCATGAATATCTCCAGGAGATGAGCCGGGACGTCTTCACCCCGCGCAACCTGATGACCGTGGGCGAGATGTCCTCGACGTCGCTGGAAAACTGCCAGCAATACGCCGCTCTCGACGGGCGCGAACTGTCGATGACCTTTAACTTCCACCACCTGAAAGTCGATTATCCGAACGGCGAAAAATGGACGCTCGCGAAGCCCGATTACGTGGCGCTGAAAACGCTGTTCAGCCACTGGCAGCAGGGGATGCATGGTGTTGCCTGGAACGCCCTGTTCTGGTGTAACCACGACCAGCCGCGCATCGTTTCACGTTTTGGCGACGAGGGCGAGTACCGCGCCACCTCCGCCAAAATGCTGGCGATGGTGCTGCACGGGATGCAGGGCACGCCGTACATCTATCAGGGCGAAGAGATCGGGATGACCAACCCGCATTTCGCGCGCATCACCGATTACCGCGATGTGGAAAGCCACAACATGTTCGCTGAACTGCGGGCAACAGGCCGCGATGCTGACGAACTTCTGGCAATTCTGGCGAGTAAATCCCGCGACAACGGCCGCACACCGATGCAGTGGGATGCCACGCCGAACGGCGGATTTACCACCGGTGAGCCGTGGATCGATCTGTGCGATAACGTCGAAACCATCAATGTGGACGCGGCGCTCAACGATCCCGATTCGGTGTTTTATACCTACCAGTCGCTGATTGCGCTGCGTAAATCACTTCCGCTGCTGACCTGGGGTGACTATCAGGATCTGCTGCCGTTGCACCCTTCCCTGTGGTGCTATCGTCGCCAGTGGCAAGGGCAGACGTTGATGGTGGTCGCGAACCTGAGTCGCGAATGCCAGGAATGGCAGCCGGATGCTGTGAGTGGCGACTGGCGCGTGGTCATCAGCAACTACGCCGAAGTGGCCGCGAAACCGACGGCGATGACGCTGCGCCCGTTTGAAGCGGTGTGGTGGATGCAGGAGTAGATGAACGTGTTTGCCGGGTGGCGCTTCGCTTACCCGGCCTACAAACCCACAATCTTTATGGTGTTGTAGGCCCGCGCAAACGAAGTGCCGCCGGGCAAAGTTGTCTGGGCAGCGCTACGTTTTCCCGGCAATACCTTACTGTTTTTGTTGAATAATTAATCAGAATTTTCCTGCCTGGCCTTTACAAACGCTACAGTGCCCGCCATTTGTACTCTCGTCTTTTTACTTTGTTCTGAATCAAAAAAATCGCAAACATGTTTGATGCAAATCACTACATATAGAACTTAAAATGCACGCCGACCCAACATATTGTATTTATCGTCTACTATTCCAACAAGACAACGGCGTCAACGCTGGCCGGAATTGTGGATAACAAGCGTCGGGAACGAGGGAAGTGACTGAGACATCGGGACTTGCGTCCAGAGCATACTTCCCCACCTCTGTGGATAACCTGTTTTTAATGGAGTGATCATGACACCGCATGTGATGAAACGTGATGGCTGTAAAGTGCCGTTTAAGTCAGAGCGCATCAAAGAAGCCATTCTGCGTGCAGCTAAAGCAGCGGGAGTCGATGACGCAGATTACTGCGCCACCGTCGCAGAAATCGTCTGTAGCCAGATGAATGAACGCAGTCAGGTGGATATCAATGAGATCCAGACTGCGGTAGAAAACCAGCTGATGTCCGGTCCGTACAAGCAGCTGGCGCGCGCCTACATTGAGTATCGTCACGACCGTGACATCCAGCGTGAAAAGCGCGGTCGCCTGAATCAGGAGATTCGCGGACTGGTCGAGCAGACCAACTCGGCGCTGCTCAATGAAAACGCCAATAAAGACAGCAAGGTGATCCCGACCCAGCGCGACCTGCTGGCCGGTATCGTCGCCAAGCACTATGCCCGTCAGCACCTGCTGCCGCGCGACGTGGTGCAGGCGCATGAGCGCGGTGAGATCCACTACCACGATCTCGACTACTCGCCGTTCTTCCCGATGTTCAACTGCATGCTGATCGACCTGAAAGGCATGCTGACCCACGGCTTTAAAATGGGTAACGCCGAGATTGAGCCACCAAAATCCATCTCTACCGCCACGGCGGTGACGGCGCAGATCATCGCCCAGGTCGCCAGCCACATCTACGGCGGCACCACCATCAACCGCATCGACGAAGTGCTGGCCCCGTTCGTCACCGAGAGCTTCAACAAGCATCGTAAAGTGGCGCAGGAGTGGAATATTCCTGATGCCGACGGTTATGCGCATTCTCGTACCGAGAAAGAGTGCTACGACGCGTTCCAGTCTCTCGAATATGAAGTGAACACCCTGCACACCGCCAACGGCCAGACGCCGTTTGTTACCTTCGGTTTTGGTCTGGGAACCAGCTGGGAATCGCGTCTGATTCAGCAGTCGATTCTGCGCAACCGTATCTCTGGCCTCGGCAAAAACCGCAAAACCGCGGTGTTCCCGAAACTGGTCTTCGCCATTCGCGATGGCCTGAACCATAAGTTTGGCGATGCGAACTACGACATCAAACAGCTGGCGCTGGAATGCGCGAGCAAGCGCATGTACCCGGATATTCTGAACTACGACCAGGTGGTGAAAGTCACCGGTTCGTTCAAAACCCCGATGGGCTGCCGCAGCTTCCTCGGCGTGTATGAAAATGAACACGGCGAGCAGATCCATGAAGGCCGTAACAATATCGGCGTGATCAGCCTCAACCTGCCGCGCATCGCGCTGGAAGCGAAGGGGGATGAAGCCGCGTTCTGGACGCTGCTTGACGAGCGTCTGCAGCTGGCACGTAAAGCGCTGATGACCCGCATCGCCCGTCTGGAAGGGGTTAAAGCCCGCGTGGCACCGATCCTGTATATGGAAGGCGCCTGCGGTGTCCGTCTGAAAGCAGACGACGACGTGTCTGAAATCTTCAAGAACGGTCGCGCGTCGATTTCTCTGGGTTATATCGGCATTCACGAAACCATCAACGCGCTGTTCGGCAATCAGCATATGTATGACAGCGAGGCCCTGCGTGAGAAAGGCGTGGCTATCGTCCAGCGTCTGCGCGATGCGGTGGATCTGTGGAAAGACGAAACCGGCTACGGCTTTAGCCTCTACAGCACACCGAGCGAGAACCTCTGCGACCGTTTCTGCCGCCTCGACACCGCCGAGTTTGGCGTGGTGAACGGCGTGACCGACAAAGGCTACTACACCAACAGCTTCCACCTCGACGTCGAGAAAAAGGTCAATCCGTACGACAAGATCGACTTTGAAGCGGCCTATCCGCCAGTCGCCAACGGCGGTTTCATCTGTTACGGCGAGTACCCGAACATTCAGCACAACCTGAAAGCGCTGGAAGACGTGTGGGATTACAGCTATCAGCACGTGCCGTATTACGGGACCAACACGCCGATCGACGAATGCTACGAGTGTGGCTTTACCGGTGAGTTTGAATGTACCAGCAAGGGCTTTACCTGTCCGAAATGCGGTAACCACGACGCGGCCCGTGTCTCCGTGACCCGCCGCGTGTGCGGTTATCTCGGCAGCCCGGACGCGCGTCCGTTCAACGCCGGCAAGCAGGAAGAAGTGAAACGCCGCGTGAAGCATTTAGGGAATGGGCAGATCGGGTAATTCGTCGCGGAATTTTCCCCCTCACCCTAGCCCTCTCCCTCAAGGGAGAGGGGACTTGAACTCCCTCTCCCTGTGGGAGAGGGCCGGGGTGAGGGCATCAGCGTGCTCATTGGGAAACAGAAATGAATTACCACCAATATTACCCCGTCGACATCGTCAATGGCCCCGGCACCCGCTGCACCCTGTTTGTTTCAGGGTGCGTTCACGAATGCCCCGGCTGCTACAACAAAAGCACCTGGCGGCTGAACTCGGGCCTGCCGTTTGACGACGAAATGGAAAACCGGATCATCAGCGATCTGAACGACACGCGCATTCCACGCCAGGGGATTTCACTCTCCGGTGGCGACCCGCTTCACCCACAGAACGTGCCGCACATTCTGAAACTGGTGAAGCGCATTCACAAAGAGTGCGCGGGGAAAGACATTTGGGTGTGGACCGGCTACAAGCTGGATGAGCTGAACGATGCGCAAATGGAAATCGTCGACCTGATTAACGTCCTGGTCGACGGCAAGTTTGTGCAGGATTTGAAAGACCCGGCGCTTATCTGGCGCGGTAGCAGCAACCAGGTTGTGCATCATTTACGTTAATCGATGGGCGGATACCTTCTCCGCCCATCGTCTTAAAATCGACTCAAACTCTCCATCGCCACTGTTTTGAACTCCGCAAAATCGCGGCAGCCGCACAGGCGCGTCATGGCCCGTTCACGCAGGAAGGTGACGAAAATATCGTAGATAGCCATCGCCTCTTCGTACTCGCTTTTGCTGATCGCCAGCAGGAAAATCACGTGCGCCGTTTCGTCGCCCCATTTGATGCCCTGGGGGGCCAGCACAGTGTAGACCACGGTTTTTTGCGCCAGCAGACCGAGGGAGTGCGGGAGCGCGATGCCGTCACCGAGCATGGTGCTGACGATGGCTTCACGTTCCACCACCGAATCAAGAAACTCCGCGTCGACAAACCCTTCCTGACGCAATTGCCCGCACAGTTCCTGGAACAAAGTTTGCTGATCGATACTTGAATCAATCACCCGGAAATGCTCGGCGTCGAAGTATTTTTCCAGCATCCACGGACGGGTGCGGTCCACCAGCACCAGCTTGCCGATCTGCTCCAGCTGATAGTCGGTTGGGAACGGGGCGATTTGTACCACCGGTTTGGCTTTTTCGCTGATACGCGCAGTGGAGATAACGAAATCCTCGCTAATACTTTCCGCCAGTTCGTACTCACGCAACGTGACGGTGCGCGTCACTTCCACCTGCGGGTATTTACGTTGCAGCACCGCCTCAATCATACGTGCCATCGCGTTTCCGGCGTCGCACACCAGCAGGACGCGCGGCTGGCGCTGATACCCGACGTTGTAGTGCCGCTCCAGACCGACACCGATGTGCAGCACCAGAAAACCAATTTCGTTTTCGCTGATCACATACGGGGTGTATTTCCCCCAGCCAGAGACCGCCGCCAGGGTCATGTCCCACGCCATCGGGTAGTGCTGCTTGATGTTATCCAGCAGCGGGTTGGGGATCATGATTTGGTAGCGCACGCGGGTGATCATGGTTTTGATATGCGTCAGCAAATCCGCATGCAGCTGGGCGTCGTTCAGCAGGTTGTAGTTATAGTGGCTGTTGATGTAGTGCAGAATGTAATTCACCAACGCTTCGTCGTCGTCGGCGTTAATCGCACTCGGGGCGATCTCCTGAATTTGACGCGCGGCGATGTGGACGCAGAGCCAGTTTTCCTCCGACGGGGCGAGTACTTTGTCGGCAAGGTGCGCAATGGCGACGGCGATATCACGCGCGGCATTGCGTACATTCTCTTCCACATCTTCGGCGTGGAATTCCGGCAGCGGATAGCCTTCGCTGATACGCCGCACCGACACGGCGCAATACAGACGGACAAACAGCTCGCCTTCATCCGTGAGACGAATGTGATGGCGCGTAAGGGTGTCGTGCAGCACCACCACCAGTTGCTCCGGCACACCCGCATTGAGGGCGACTTCCGTCACCAGCGGATTGAGGCTGTCCTGCTGCGCCAGTTCCCACAGCAAATCCGTCAGGCAGGCGCGAATCGACATCTCACTGCCGAACAGTTTCATGCCGTGGCGCGGGCGCGTTTCCAGGGTCAAAGAATAACGCTGGAACCACTCTCGCACTTCTGCCATGTCACTTTGTAACGTGGCGCGGCTGACAAACCATTCATCAGCCAAATCTTCCAGTTTTAAGGAAAAGGCGGAGGTGAGAAAACGCACCACCAGATAATGCACACGCTCCTGACCGGTGCGCGGAATACGCAGCGCACGCGGACGGGAATCCTGCAACGACTGATAGCGCGAGGCATCGTCAATTTTAAGCTGATAGCCGTTGCCGCGGCTGAGAATAAACTGCGCGCCGTGGCCAGCCAGCAGCGCGTTGAGGGCGGTGATATCCGCCCGTACGGTACGCGTGGATACCGACAACCGCTGCGCCAGTTCATCCTGCGGCAGCGTCTCGTTTTGCAACAGATCAAACAGTTGCGCTAAACGTTGGTTCGGAAATCGCACGTCTTTGTCCTCTTACGGCTCATGGCCCGGTTGAAATGACCATCTGTGATGGACTGCCGACCGGCGTGTAGTCCGGTTCAAAGCTTAGTGTGCCATCGGGCGCTACGCGAAAACGGGTGATGTTATCGCTGCGTTGATTCATAACGTACAGCCAGCGACCCTGCTGATCCAGGGTCAGCGAGCGCGGATAATCCCCGCGCGTCCAGACATCATCCTGATGCACCAGCGTGCCGTCCGCCGTTACCCTAAAGTGCGCGATGCTGTTATGCAAACGGTTCGCGACGTAAAGCTGCTGGCCGTCGGCGCTCAACGCCAGCCCGGCGGCAAAACTGGTGCCTTTGTACTCCTTCGGCAGTGACGAAATCGTTTTGCCTGCTTTCAGAGTGCCGGAAGTCTTATCCAGTGCATACCAGGTCAGGGTTGAGGACTCCTCGTTGATCAGCCACAGGCCGTCACCTTTCGGGGTAAAGACGAAATGCCGGGGCCCCGCGCCTTTCGACGAAGCGCTGATAAATGGCGGATCGTTCGGGGTGAGTTTTCCGCTTTGACCGTCAAAGCGGTACTGATAAATGCGATCCAGGCCGAGATCCGTCGAAAAGACAAATTTCCCGCTCGGATCGGCGGCGATCATATGGGCGTGTGGGCCGTTATGATCGCTGGCGGCGAAACTCCCTTCCACTGCTGCTTCCGGTTTCGCTGCGCCGGGTTCGCCCTGATCCTGATGTGTGTCCGTTGCCTCAGCCAGACTGCCGTCTGCTTTCACCGGCAGCACCGCAATCGAACCGCTGACGTAGTTCGCCACCAGCAGATGTCGCCCTTCCGGCGTAAGCGAAACATACACTGGCCCCGCTCCACCGGACGCCACCTGATTGAGCTCGGTCAGTTCACCCTCTGCACCGATGCGCAGCGCCTGAATCACCCCTTTCTCGGCTTCGCTCGCCAGATAGAGGGTTTTGCCATCGTGCGAGACGGTGAGCTGCGCGGCGTTGGGCAGTTGGCTGACCAATTTTTTATTACCGAGCGCGCCGGTTTGCGGATCGAGAGTAAAACGGTACAGCCCCTCGCCGTTCGGGTTGTAGGTGCCGACCCAGGCGTACTGGGGCTGGGCGATGGCGGCGGTGGCGAGCATAGAGAGTGAAGCAACGAGCAGGTGATGGGTGTGCATGGTGGCTCCTGGCTTTGTGCGGTTTGGTGCCCTCACCCCGGCCCTCTCCCACAGGGAGAGGGGGATAAGCGTTCCCTTTCCCACAGGAAGAAGGATGTTTTAGTCCCCTTTCCCACAGGGAGAAGGAGGTTTAGTCCCCTCTTCCTTTGGGAGAGGGTTAGGGTGAGGGGTCAGGCTGAAACTACTTAACCAACTTCTTCGTCATCTCCAGCAGCGTGCGCACGTCGTCAGGACGGGTGTCACCGCTGGCTTTGTCGATGATTGAACTGTAGATATGCGGAATGATTTTGCTCACGCCTGCATCGAGGGCGATCTGCAGGATCTCCTCGAAGTTACCCAGATCAATACCGCCGGTCGGCTCCAGCCAGAAATCGTGACGGGCGCAGGCTTCGGCGACGGCTTTGTATTCTTCACGGCATTCAAGGCCGCCCATCGGGAAGTATTTGATCGAGCTGCCGCCGAAATCTTTCAGCAGGGCAATCGCCGTTTCCACCGGGACGATACCGTCCGGCGCTTTGCTGCTCAGCGGGCCGGTGGAGATTTTGACCATCCCAACGGTACCCGTTGGTGACACCAGACCGTTGACCACGGACTCGTTCTGCCCGAGCAGCGCGCGGCTGGTCGCCACGCCAGTAAACACCTGGTTGATGTGCTGCGGCTGCACTTGGCGAGAAATCTCGCTCACCATCGCCGACTGGTTCGGGTCGCCCGCGCCCAGCCCAACGGAGAGCGCGTTGTCGATAAGCGCAGCGTATTCACGCATATCCGCAACGGCGCTCGCCACATCTGGATAGTTTTTGGAGAGCACGCCCACCAGGACATGACCTTCTGCGGCTTCATAGATCGCACTGGCGTTAGCTTTGGAACCGGCCAGCACGTTCAGACACACGCGGTCACGGTAAAAATTGGGGGTCAGTTTCATGCTTGTTTCTCCTGGCTTAAGACTTCGCGGATGCGGCGATAAACAATGTTCAGCTGATCGGCGCTGACGCTGCGCACGTCCGCTTCGATAATCCCTTCGTTGGCCTTGTAGCCACGGAAATAGATCGCGTATTCACCCTGTTTAAGCTGCGATACCAGATCGCCGGTGCCGACGCCGGTGGTGGCTTCGTCGAATTTAATTTCGGTGCGCGCGATATCGCGACCGGCACTGTCCCACACCACGCGGGCAGAGACGCCGTTAAGCGTATTCAGGGAATCAATAAATGGCGTCATCTTCGCCACCATCTCTGCCCCGCTCTCTTTGGTTGCCGTCAGATAATGTTCGATGGCGCAGGTCAGGCCGAGAATCCCCTCTTTGCCCACTTTCATTGCGCGACCAATGCCCGCCGTCTGGCGTTTCACCCACTCGACGTACTGCGTTTTGCCGATCACCAGCCCGCTGGTTGGCCCTTCAATCGCCTTCGCGCCGCTGTAGATCACCAGATCCGCGCCAGAGCGATAATAGGTGTGAAGATCTTCTTCGGCGGCCGCATCGACGATCAGCGGCAGATCGTGTTTACGCGCCACCACTGCCGCCTGCTCAACGCTGAGCATACTTTTCTGCACGCAGTGGTGCGATTTGATGTAGAGGATCGCCGCCGTGCGTGGGGTGATCGCCGCTGCCAGCTGATCGGCAGAGCATTCGTTGGCGTACCCGGCTTCCACCAGTTTACCGCCGCCGAGCGCCACCATCGTACCGACCGGTGCACCAAAGTTAACGTTGTGGCCTTTCGGCAGCACAATTTCGTTGTTCTCGATCGGCGTGACGTGCAGGTTTTCCAGCAGCCAGTCGCTGTCTTTCACCAGCACCGCCGCGACGGACTGGGCAATCCCCGCCGACGCACAGGAGACGACCGTCGCCCCTTCCACGTCCAGCAGCTTCGCGATGTATTCCCCGGTTTTATTCACCAGATCTTTCATCTCGAAGTACTGGTTCATGCCGTCCATCGCCGCCTGCACCACTTCCGGGCGCGGCGTGGATACGCCCAGCGCGGTCATGCGGCCAGACGTGTTGATCACTTGTTTTAAACCGTATTTCTCATAAATCGAAGGCATTTTCCGTACTCCCTTGTTCGGTCATATAGCCCTTGCCCGCGCGGATCGCGGCAAGCGGCACCAGAATATGTTCAGCCTGCAGGCTGTCGTTTTCCGCATCCACCAGCAGCGTTGGCTGGCGTTTGACGGTGAACAGCGTCAGGTCGGCGTCCAGACCCGGCTGAAGGCGGCCTTTATGGGCCAGACGCAGG
The DNA here is from genome assembly GCF_016771845.1 of Lelliottia jeotgali. Classification (NCBI taxonomy): domain Bacteria; kingdom Pseudomonadati; phylum Pseudomonadota; class Gammaproteobacteria; order Enterobacterales; family Enterobacteriaceae; genus Lelliottia; species Lelliottia jeotgali. The sequence goes on from NZ_JAENMQ010000002.1 coordinate 387,158, forward strand.
CCATCGGCGGCGTTGGCGGTGACACACTCGATCACCTGCGGGAGCGACATGCCAATGGCGAGGAATTTCGACATCACGCTGGCCAGACTGCCCACCGGACCGTTGATGCGGTTGCGGCAGTAGATGTCCGAGCTGATGGTGTGCGGCAGAATGCCCATCGCGATGGCGCGTTTCGCCACTTCAAAGCTAAAGCTCGCGGTACCGTGGCCGACGTCCAGACGCACGCCGCGCTTCAGCGCACGGGTGACGGAAGCGCGCAGCTCGCCTTCTGGCGTCAGAATACGGTTCGGTTTGCCGTTGTAGCAGTGGGTGATGATGTCGCCGGAGCTGAGCAAATCAGCGATCTCATCGAGATTCGGCGGGTTATTGCCGATGTGGACCATCAGCGGCAGATCGCCGTTCTCTTTCTGAATCGCTTTCGCGCGTTCCAGCGGCGTGATGCCGTTTTCGCCCACCACGCTGCTGCTCATGCGCGCTTTCAGGCCAACGATGAAATCCGGGTGGCGTGCAACGGCCTGTTTCACCGCATCAGCGTCGATATTAGCCATGTTCGCCAGTTCGTTCTGGGCGATCAGCCCGACGCGGGAGATGTTCAGCAGGGCAAAAACGTCCGTAGACGCTTTGCGGGTGATGTCGTAGAAGTCGTCCACGTCATCCGCACCGGTGCTGCCTGCATCCACCACCGAGGTCACGCCCGTGGCGATGCCGACGCTGTCGGGCTCATCGTGGTAGATCGGGGAATTCGGGTAGCAATGAACGTGGGAATCAATCCAGCCGGCGCTGACGAACACTTCGCCGTTCAGCTCGATGGTTTTGTGTGCGGGAGTGGAAATCTCGCCCAGCGCTGCGATTTTACCGTCCTGGATGGCGATATCGGTCAGGGTATCGTCGGTGAGGCGCGCACGGCGCAGGAGTAAATCAAACATGCGTATCTCCTGAAAGGACGGGCGCCTGAGCGCCCGTGGGTGTTAAAGGGCTACCGGGAACAGCGAGCCTAAAATCATGGCGCCGAGGATCGCGCCGCCGGTAATCGGCTTCTGCCAGAGGTAGAACAGCAGCGCGCCGACCAGGGAGCCGATACCAATCGGAATGGAGGCGGTCATGGCGCTGAGGATAATCAACGGCCCGAGGAAGCGGCCAGAGGCGTTACCCGCGCCCATCATCACGTCAGCCCCGTAGGTGGAGTTGCTCTGATTGATGGTGAATTTACGCGCCAGAATGATGACGTAACCAATCGCCAGACCAATCACCAGGCCGGTCGCCAGCGAGGCGATGAAGTTGGTCACCGGGAACATGATCCCCGCGCCCAGCAGCAGCGCCGGAACGCCGAGGCCGACGCCGGTCTGAATCGCGCCGCCGATATCCAGAATCCCCACCAGGGAACCTTCGATGATACGGGCGAACAGGAAGCTTGCGCCGAACGCCGCCACCGCGCCGTACACGCCGGTGTCGATGCCTGCTTTCAACATCGCCACGAAGGCCACTTCGTTAAACGCGCCGATGCCGTACAGGTAGTACATGTGCGTCCCGGCGAAGACGCCGGAGGAGAGCAGGCCAACGAAGATCGGGAACGACCAGTCGGCATACCAAAAACCTTTATTCTGTTCCATTTAGAGGCTCCTGTTATTTGCCGCTGAGCGAGCTGTGGATCAGATCGAGCCAGTTCGGCACGGTCAGATGGAAGGATTCGATCATCTTCATGTCGAAGCCACGGAAGAATCCGCTCAGGACGAACAGCAGAACGATAGCCACCATCATCACTTTGGTGACGTGGTTCCAGCCGCTCTCTTCGACGCCTTTACCGATCAGAATACCCAGCACCAGACCCGGTACGGCGTTACCCATGATCAGCTGCGCTGCGCCGCCAAACACGGTTGCCCAGAAACCCGATTTTTTGCCCGCATCAATGGCCGCCAGCCAGAAAATTACCGGCATTACGGTATTGACCAGCAGGTTGGCTGCCGGAACCAGCACCTTCACAGCAGTAACCTGAAGGGCTGCCGGAACGGACGAGGCGGTGAGGTTAAGGAAGGTGACCACGAACATGCCGATGATGCCGCAGGCAATCGCCATTTTGCGCGGGTCGTGCAGGGTTTCACCGACGTTGCGGTTTTTCAGCATCAGCGCCGCCGCACCCCAGTTAGGGATGATGCGATGGTCAACGTCCTGAGTGAATGCCCCCGCAGCCACTGACGATGCCCAGGCGTTAAAGAAGAACCCCAGACCAAAGGAGAAGTGAGACGCCGGGTCCCCTTCACAGGAGTTCAGTTCCCCCAACGTACGAAACGCGCCCATACCTTGTGTGGTAGGCGCATGAAACATGCGTGCCGCTCCGGCGCCCACGCCGACGCCAACCAGGCCGCCGATGATGAGCGATTTTATTAAAATTATCAGGAACATTAGTCTGCCCTATTAGTAAGAATCAGCGTTGCGTGACAAAGTCCACCTTGTCGAGATTGATGGCAGTCACGTTGACGGTCACATCCAGCTCCACGCTGTAAGTGCGTCTTTCCCGGCGCAAAAAGAAGTACAGAAAAGCTTCCTTACGCACCGCTTCTTGCGCCTGAACAACCTGCACATCCTGTGGCTCAATACGCAGTAAGATATGCGGCGAGGCTTTCATCACCGTCGCCTGTACATGGTTTAGTGCGTCGGCAAAGGCGCGGGATTTCATCTCGCCTTTGCCTTTCACTCTCACCGTGGTGGTGAATTGTTCTTTCATGCTTATGCGCCGTGCTTCTTCTGCCACGCCTGCACCAGACGTTCGCCCAGCTCTTCTTTATCCATAAAGCCAAAGCCCAGCACGTTGCAGCCTTCGTTGATGGCGGTAACACCCTCTTCCACTGAACGCATGCCGTATTTGGCTTTGTAGCCATATTTGGTCTGCGCGGTGATAGCGCCAGCGCCGCCGCTCCCGCAGAAAGAGATGCCGAAAGTAGCGTTTTCCGCTTTCATCACGTCGCCCAGTTTCATATCCGCCGCGACACCCGGCACGACAACCGCACGACCGCCCGCTTTTTCAACGCCGAGGGCCACTTTCTGGCCTTTGCCCAGACGATCGCCGATGACTACAGTAATTTGTTCCATGGTATTGCTCCTTAAAGGTTGTCTTTCGCGACTTCGAAGTGAACGGAGAGCAGCCAGGCTTCTTCATCAGGAAGATTGCCGAACTGCGCCACCACTTCGCGGGCAAGTCGCATTGAATCTGCAGAAATTTCGTCAAACAGGTCGGCTTCTACCTCCGGCAGCGGCTCGCCGGTCACAGACCGGTGCGCCATCGCACGAACGTGTGAAGTCAGCATTTGCACCTGGACGTCATTGGGAATGATGTTGTTATGGGCAAGCAGGGTGAAAACCTGCTCCAGCATGGTGTCGGCGAGCTTTTGCGTTTGCGCTGCCTGTTCCCCAACGTCGTTCATTACCGCTCCGTTAATCACTCGTCTTACCCCGTTAATGGCTCTGGGTTCAAACTAACGCTGGCTGTGAAATGTTTGTAGCGAGTTGTTTTCCACTTCGAAGTGGAAAGGAAAGCGGCACCAGTGATCTGTGCCACATAATTGCGGTAAATATGAATTATCAGCTGGATTCACGTGATGAATATCACGCTATTCGAGGGTCAAACGGCGGGAACGAGAACGAAAAAGTTTACGAGTGGGCTCGTAGAAATGTGACGTGGATAAGGTTTTCTTATGGGGATTCGATAGAGTGCGCGTGGGTGCTTGAGACTAACTGTCTCATGCATGGGACGGAAAGTGGAAAGCCCCTACCTGAATTTAAATCAGGGTCGGGGCTGAAACAACACGTCTAGACACGTGAAGTAATGCCTTACCCGCTGCCAAGGAGGCATCCATGAAGCAGCAGAAACCGATTATCAGGGCTCTGATGATTATTGCTTTGACACTAATCATCTTATCTCTGGTAAACCGCAAAACGCTTTGCGAGCTCCGTTTTCGTCAGGGTTCGCTGGAGTTAGTTGCGCGGATGGACTGCCGCTCCGGGAAGTAAGGAGCTAACACGCGGAGGCAGGGAGTATGCCTCCGCATCACGAGACCAGGCGTACAGCTCAGGCACCCATTTAACGATACTTTTTGTGATACTCGTTGCGCGTGGTGACGAAGCCGTCAGCAGCGGCCTGCGCTTCTTTGACCTTGCCTTCGTTGGCGAGCTTCAGCGCACCGTCGATCTGCCCGACCAGCACGTCAAAACCGTGACGGAAATCTTTCATCTCCGCGCTGTCTGGCGCCGCGTTTTCCAGCTTCGGCGGCGTCGCTTTTTGCGCATCGAGCGCGGCGGCACGCATTTTGGTTAATGCGTCTTTCATTTCCGTCGCATTATCGGTTTTTTGCACCACTTTCAGATTGGCGCTGAGGGTATCCATATTGTCTTCAAGATCGGCGGAAAACGCAGCCGAACTCATGACCAGGGTTGAAGCGACGACGACGGCTAACAGGCTTTTATACATTGCTCACTTCCTTTTTTATTATGAAAAGAATACCCAAATAATTCGAGTTGCAGGACAAAACGCACAGCGTTTTGAACAGCGCATGCGCTGGCCCCGAAGGGCGAGGCCACTGGCCGAGTCACGCGGCAAGTGCGCGAGTCCTCAGGAGCTTACTAAAGTAAGTGACTGGGGTGAGCACGCGCAGCCAACGCACCTGCAGCTCGAAGTATGACGGGTATTACTGGCCGGCGATTTTCATCTCCGGTAACAGCACTGAACCACACTGTATATTGCTGCGCGTTTCAATATCGTTACCGACCGTAACAATATTGCGCCACATATCTTTTAAGTTACCGGCGATGGTAATTTCGCTCACCGGGTACTGAATTTCACCGTTTTCGACCCAGAAGCCCGCCGCACCGCGCGAGTAATCGCCGGTGATGCCGCTCACGCCCTGGCCCATCAGCTCGGTGACCACCAGGCCGGTACCCATCTGCTTGAGCATCTGTTCAAAGTTCAGGCCCTGGCCTTCGATGCGCCAGTTGTGAATGCCGCCCGCGTGACCGGTACTTTTCAGCCCCAGTTTGCGCGCAGAATAGTTAGTCAGCAGCCACTGGGTCAGCACGCCGTCTTTGATAATGTCACGACGTTCGGTGCGCACGCCTTCGCTGTCGAACGGCGTGGACGCCAGCCCTTTCAGCAGGTGCGGATGTTCTTCGATGGTCAGCCATTCTGGCAGAATTTGGGTGCCCAGCGCGTCGAGCAGGAAGGTGGATTTACGATACACCGCCCCACCCGCAATCGCGCCGACCAGATGGCCAAACAGACCGGTTGCCACTTCATTGGCAAAAATAACTGGCGCTTTCATGGTCGACAGTTTGCGCGGAGACAGACGCGAAAGAGTGCGTCTTGCACAATCTTCACCGACCCACTCAGGAGACTGCAAATCGCCCATCGCGCGGCCAATGGTGTAGGCGTAATCACGTTCCATATCGCCGTTTTCTTCGGCGATAACGCAGCTGGAGAGAGAGTGACGTGTTGAGCAATAGCCCTGCAACATGCCGTGGCTGTTGCCGAATACCTTGATTCCGTAGTGGCTGTTGAAGCTGCCGCCCTCGGTATTGGTGATGCGTTTATCGGCTTTAAGCGACGCCTGTTCTGCGCGCGCCGCCAGCTCGATGGCTTCGTCCGGTGTGACTTCAGCCGGGTGGAACAGGTCCAGATCCGGGGCGTCAAACGCCAGCAGCTCTTTGTCTGCCACGCCCGCGTACGGGTCTGGCGAGGTGTAGCGCGCAATATCCAGCGCGGCCTGCACGGTACGGGCAATGGCATCCGGGCTGAGATCGGTCGAAGAGGCGCTGCCTTTGCGATTCTGGTGATAAACCGTAATCCCCAGCGCGCCGTCACTGTTAAATTCAACGTTTTCCACTTCGCCAAAGCGGGTGCTGACGCTAATGCCCGTGGTCTTGCTGACCGCCACTTCTGCGCCGTCGGATTGGCCTGAGGCCAGCATCAGTGCTGTGGATACCGCTTCTTCAAGAATCTTACGCTGCGCTTCAACTTGTGAGGTTACTTTCATCGCAAATGCCATACTGTAAGAGGGAGTTATCTGAAGTCTAACAGAGAACCGTTTTTCAGTGCGCGTCTTAACTGGTAACATTAGCCTCTTTTTTAAGGAGCCTGACATGACTAAGCAGCCCGAAGACTGGCTCGACGACGTTCCCGGTGATGACATCGAAGACGAAGATGATGAAATCATCTGGGTCAGTAAAAGTGAAATTAAACGCGACGCCGAAGAGTTAAAACAACTTGGTGCGGAAATGGTAGAACTGGGTAAAAACGCGCTGGATAAACTCCCGCTCGACCCGGATCTGCGCGGTGCCATTGAACTGGCCCAACGAATCAAAAAAGAAGGCCGTCGCCGTCAGCTTCAGCTGATTGGTAAAATGCTGCGCCAGCGTGACGTAGAACCGATCCGCCAGGCGCTGGATAAGCTGAAGAATCGTCACAACCAGCAGGTTGCGCTGTTCCATAAGCTTGAGCAGATCCGCGACCGTCTGGTCGATAACGGTGACGATGCCGTCGCAGAAGTATTGAACCTGTGGCCGGACGCTGACCGCCAGCAGTTACGTTCGCTTATCCGTAACGCGAAGAAAGAGAAAGAAGGGAATAAGCCGCCGAAATCTGCGCGCCTGATTTTCCAGTATCTGCGCGAGCTGGCTGAGAACGAAGGTTAAGATTTTTGCCGGATGGCGCTGCGCTTATCCGGCCTACGATGTTGTCGGCCCGGATGGTTATCCGCCCAACGATTCTGTAGGCCCGGTAAGCAAAGCGCCACCGGGCACAACAGCTACTCTACCGCTTGTGCTTTCTTCGCCAGACCGTCCAGCAGTTTCTGATGAATCCCACCAAAACCGCCGTTACTCATCACCAGAATGTGATCGCCCGGCTGCGCCGTTTTGACGATCATATCCGCTAATGTGTCTACGTCCGCATGCCAGTGCGCAGGCTGAATGCACGCTTCCGCCACTTCCGCTACCTGCCACGGGATATGCTGCGGTTGCAGGAGGAAGACTTCATCCGCACGGCCTAACGACGGTGCGAGATCGTCCTTACTGAGCCCCATTTTCATGGTATTCGAGCGCGGTTCCAGCACTGCCAGAATCCGCGCCGTGCCGCCCACTTTGCCACGCAGGGCAGCCAGCGTCGCGAGGATCGCCGTTGGGTGATGGGCGAAATCGTCGTACACGGTCACGCCGTTGGCTTCACCGCGCAGTTCGAGACGACGACGGGCGTTGATGAACGTGTTAAGCGCATTCGCCGCATCGGCAGGCAGGACGCCCACGTGACGCGCGGCAGCAATCGCCATCAGACCGTTATGCATGTTGTGTTCGCCGACCAGCGCCCACTTCACTTCGCCGACTTTCTCACCGTCCAGCCACACTTCCCATTCGGAGGCGTCGGTGGTCAGTTTCTTCGCCTGCCAGTGGCCCTGCTCGCCCACCAGTTCCTGTTCGCTCCAGCAGCCCATCGCCATCGTCTGTTTCAGATTGATGTCGTTTTCCGGGTAGATGATGCGCCCCTGGCCCGGCACAATGCGCACCAGGTGGTGGAACTGTTTCTGAATCGCTTTCAGATCGTCAAAAATGTCTGCGTGATCAAACTCAAGGTTATTGAGGATCAGCGTGCGCGGGCAGTAATGCACGAATTTGGAACGCTTGTCGAAGAACGCGCAGTCATATTCATCCGCTTCAATCACGAAGAACGGGCTGTCGCCCAAACGCGCGGAAACATCAAAATTCCCCGGTACGCCGCCGACCACAAAGCCCGGCTTGTAGCCGCAAGCCTCTAAAATCCAGGTCGCCATTCCGGCGGTGGTGGTTTTGCCGTGCGTACCGGCCACGGCCAGCACCCAGCGATCGCGCAGCACGAAATCATGCAGCCACTGTGGGCCAGACATGAACGGAATGTTGCGTTCCAGCACCGCTTCCACACACGGATTACCACGGGTCATGGCGTTGCCGATAATCACTAAATCCGGCTCATCGTCCAGTTGGCTGGCGTCATATCCCGAAATCAGATCGATGCCCTGTTTCTCGAGCAATGTGCTCATTGGCGGATACACATTGGCGTCCGAACCCGTCACCTCATGGCCTAAAGAGCGCGCCAGCATCGCCAGTCCGCCCATGAAAGTGCCACAAATCCCCAATATATGAATGCGCATACGTCACTATCCCTCTTCTGTGTGGCGCACATTTTACTCACATGTCAGCGTCAGAGAAACGCATTTCAGGTAAATCCGTATTTTGCTGGCGCGATTCACCTCTGCGCTAATATTTGAATGTTTGTTAAGATTGTTGGGCTTCAGGCTTTATACGCAACATACGATCGCTTTACTCACATACGATGCAGGGAAAGTGTTATGAAAACGTTAGGTGAATTTATTGTCGAAAAGCAGCACGAGTTCTCTCATGCTACTGGTGAGCTCACTGCTTTGCTGTCGGCAATAAAGCTCGGCGCGAAGATCATCCACCGCGATATCAACAAGGCCGGTTTGGTCGATATCCTGGGTGCCAGCGGTGCCGAAAACGTGCAGGGCGAGGTGCAGCAAAAACTCGATCTGTTCGCCAATGAGAAATTGAAAGCCGCACTGCGCGCACGCGATATCGTCGCGGGAATTGCGTCCGAAGAAGAAGATGAAATCGTTGTTTTCGAAGGCTGCGAGCACGCCAAATACGTCGTTCTGATGGACCCGCTGGACGGTTCCTCCAATATCGACGTGAACGTTTCTGTCGGCACGATTTTCTCCATTTATCGCCGCGTTACGCCCGTCGGTACCCCGGTCACTGAAGAAGATTTCCTGCAGCCGGGCAGCAAGCAAGTGGCTGCCGGATATGTGGTTTACGGGTCATCCACCATGCTGGTGTACACCACCGGCTGCGGCGTTCATGCCTTTACCTACGATCCTTCGCTGGGCGTATTCTGCCTGAGCCAGGAGCGCATGCGCTTCCCGGAAAAAGGCACCACTTACTCCATCAACGAAGGCAACTACATCAAATTCCCGAACGGCGTGAAGAAATACATCAAATTCTGCCAGGAAGAAGATAAGTTGACCCAGCGCCCTTATACCTCGCGCTACATCGGTTCTCTGGTCGCGGATTTCCACCGTAACCTGCTGAAAGGCGGCATTTATCTTTATCCAAGCACCGCCAGCCACCCGGAAGGGAAACTGCGCCTGCTGTATGAATGCAACCCGATGGCGTTCCTGGCTGAACAGGCTGGCGGCAAGGCCAGCGATGGTAAAGAACGTATTCTGGATATTATCCCGAACAGCCTGCACCAGCGCCGTTCGTTCTTTGTTGGCAACAATCACATGGTCGAAGACGTTGAACGTTTGATCCGCGAATACCCGGACGCGTAACGCTTTTACTCTGAGGGAGCATCGCTCCCTCTTTTCATTTATATATTTTACCGTATAAATGAATATAAAAATGGCGCTTTAATCTTCCCGGCCACTCACGCATTATTCTGAACAGTTAAATTTTATTCAGAGGAGTGACCGTCACGATGCAAAATTATTCTCGTGCAAACACCGGTATCGATTTAAATCTTATTCCTGTTTTTATTGAGATTGTCCGCTGCGGTAGCATGGCGAAAGCCTCCGTGCGTCTGGACATGTCGCGCCCGGCGGTGAGCCTGGCGTTAAAACGTTTTAATCAACTTTTTGATGAGCCGTTATTTATTCGTAAAGGTTTATATCTTGAGCCCACGCAAAAAGCATTACAGCTGACAAATTCGCTGGAAAATTTAATGGCGGATATTCATCAAAATATTGGTGCGGTGAATACTGCGGAAGTATAAACCCCGACGCATTATGCGTCAGGGCTTATTTTAGTCAGGCCGTTTGGGCCGATAATTTAAACGACGACATGGCTTCAATCAGCTCGCGCGATTGCTCTTCCAGAGAGCGCGTCGCGGCGGAAGATTGTTGTACCAGCGCAGCATTTTGCTGCGCGGTTTCGTCCATCTGATTGACCGCGATATTCACCTGCTCAATACCACGGCTCTGCTCCAGAGACGCGTTGGCGATCTCACGCATCAGTTTGGTCATGCGCAGCACTTCGGTGGCGATTTCATCCATCGTTTCGCCAGCCTGCTGCGCCAGCTCGCTGCCTTCGTTGACGTGAGTCTGGGAATCACTGATTAGCGTACGAATCTCTTTCGCCGCATCGGCGCTGCGACTGGCGAGGTTACGCACTTCTCCGGCGACCACCGCAAACCCACGCCCCTGCTCTCCCGCGCGCGCTGCTTCGACCGAAGCATTGAGCGCCAGAATGTTCGTCTGGAAAGCAATGCCGTCAATCACGCTCAGGATGTCTGCGATGCGCGCCGAGCTGCCTGAGATATCGCGCATTTTTTCAATTACGTAGCACACCATTTCGCTGCCGTGATCGGCGGTATCCGAGACGCTTTTCGCCATCTGGTGCGCCTGTTCGGCGTTATCGGCGTTCTGCTTCACGGTGGCGGTGATCTCTTCCATACTCGCTGCCGTCTGCTCAAGGGAGGTCGCCGTGGATTCCGTGCGCTGGGCCAGATTCATGTTTCCGGCGGTCAACTCGCGGCTGCCTGTATCAATTTGCGAGCTGGCATCGCGCACGCGCATGACCGAGCCCATCAGCGACTGGCGCATCTCTTCGATCGCCGCATTCAGGCGGTTAAATTCCTGGCTGGTCGGTTCGTTCAGGCTGTGTGTCAGATCGCCTGCCGCCACGTGTTCCAGCTGAGCAATCGACGCCAGAAGCGGTTTAAGCAGCATATTGCGCAGAGAAAGCCAGGCCAGAACGATGATCCCGGCGGTGAGCAGGGCGGCAATCACGATCAGCATCATCACCCGGTTTTTGCTCGACTGCACCGCTTTCACTTCCGATTTCCCGCGCTTTTCGCTCCACGACTGGAACGCTTGCATGTCGTTATCAAACTGACGCGCGACCGGGATCAGCTTATTCTCCAGCAGATCGTAATAGGTATCGGCGCTCTGTTGGTTCAGCGCGGCCACCATCGGAGTGATCCCTTCGGCGTTATAGGTGGCAAAACTTGCCGCCACTTTGTCCAGCAGTTGCTGCCCTTTCGGGTTCTCAATGCCGCCGTCGATCACGCCTTTCAGCGTTTTTTGCGCCTGAGCGACTTCGCGATTGATGTTCTGCACGGATTTGGCGGCATCGTCTAGCATACCGATTTCCATGAGTCGAACGGCCTGACCCGCTTCGTTACGGGCGCGCAAAATCAGGGTGTAACCCGCGTTGAGCTGCACCATCTGCTCACCCTGAAGGTGATTAATGCGCTGTAAAGAAGAGGAACTCTGTGTGAGGGCATAAATGCCAATGCCGCTGACAATCAGCAGCAGAAGGGTCATAACGGCCAGTAACGAAAGCAAGCCGGTACGAATCGATAGCGTTTTCAGCATGATGTTATTTCCGGTAGCGAGATATTTCTGGACAGAAATAAAGGTTATCGACCGCTACCGGAAAAAGTTTACACTTTAAGCAAATTCAGGACGTTATCTGTTGAGCGTTGTGGTGCTCACCCGCGTCACCGGCGAGCTGAGGCGATTTTCCCACAGTACCGTCAGACCACGCTGGAGCGCGATAAAGATGAACAGCAAAACGCCAATCGCGATTTTGGTCCACCAGGAGCTGAGCGTCCCGTCGAAGTTAATGTAGGTCTGAATCAGCCCCTGGATCGCCACACCAAACAGCGTGCCGAGTACCGTTCCAACGCCGCCGCTCAAGAGCGTACCGCCAATCACCACCGAGGCAATCGCGTCCAGTTCAACGCCCACGCCCGCCAGCGCATAGCCCGCTTGGGTGTAGATCGAGAAGACAATTCCCGCCAGGGTCGCCAGCCCTGTTGATAGCATGTAGATGCGGATCGTGGTGCTGCGGGTGGAGATCCCCATCAGATTTGCCGATGTCGCGCTGCCGCCGATAGCGTAGACCTGGTTGCCAAAACGGGAGCGGTGCGCAAGGAACATGCCGATCACCACCACGCCGAGCATCAGCAGGCCCATCGCGCTCAGACGACCGCCGCCAGGGATTTTCCACGCCAGGCTGGAGAGGGTGTCGTAGATCGGATGGTTGATTGGGATCGACTCTTCCGATACCAGATAACTCACCCCACGCAGGAAAAACATCCCGGCGAGGGTAATGATAAACGCCGGGATTTTCAGAGCATCAATCAGCAGGCCCATAAACGCACCAAACGCGCAGCCCATCACCAGCACCAGCGGGAAAGCCAGCAGCGGCGAGATCCCCCAGAATCCAATCGCTTTGGCGAGGAACACGCCGGTAAAGGCGATCACCGACCCGACGGAGAGATCGATCCCGCCGGAAAGGATCACGAAGGTCATGCCGACGGCGATAATCCCCAGAAAGGCGTTATCAGTCAGAATGTTGCAAATCACACGCGTCGAGGCGAAACCGGGGAATTGCGTCAGGCAGTAGAGATAGCCCAGCACAAAGACGCCCAGGGTGATCATGAGCGGTAAGTTACGTTTTATCATGGCCGCGTATCCCCTTGATGATGCTAATAAAGCGCGACGACTGGACAATCAGTACGCAGAGCACAACCACCGCTTTGACCACCTGATTCAGCTCCGGCTGGAAGCCAGAGAGCAAAATACCGGTGTTCATTCCCTGGATAATCAGCGCGCCAATCACCGACAGCAGCAGGTTAAAGCGCCCGCCCATCAGCGATCCACCGCCAATCACCACCGCCAGAATCGCGTCCAGCTCTAGCCACAATCCGGCATTATTGGCATCGGCACCGCGAATATCAGCGGCGACAATAATCCCGGCAATGGCCGCGCAGACCCCGCTCAGGACGTAGGTCAGCATCACCACCATCCGGGTGCTGACCCCCGCATTTTTCGCGGCGCGAATGTTGATCCCCACCGCTTCAATAAACATCCCCAGCGCCGTTTTACGGGTGAACAGCCAGAACACGACAAGCGTCACCAGGGCAATGATCACCGGCGTCGGAAACAGCAGCAGCCTGCCGCTACCGAACCACGCTAGCTGCGGAGAGTCGAAGGTGACGATCTGCCCGGAGGTAATCAACTGCGCCACGCCGCGTCCGGCCACCATCAGAATTAAGGTGGCGACGAACGGCTGGATCTTCAGAAGCGAGACCAGAATTCCATTCCACAGGCCCGCCAGTACGCCGGTCCCTAGTGCCGCTAAAATCACAACCGGCAGACTGTGTCCGGCAACCGTCATCGAGGCGGCTGTCGCGCCCGCGATGGCCATCGTCGCGCCGACGGACAAATCGATCCCGCCAGTAGCAATCACCAGCGTCATGCCAATTGCCAACAGCGCCACCGGTGCGGCGCGGTTTAGAATATCGATAGGGCTACCGAACAGGCGGCCATCCTGCAAAATAATCTGGAAGAAATGCGGCGCAACGAGGCTATCCACCACCAGCACCAGCAGCAGTGCCACGATCTGCGGCGTGCCGGTGGGCCAGTTAACGCGGCGCCTGGATTCGCCTGGCTGGGGAAGAGAACGGGGCATCACGATTGACTCCTTATGCCGCGATAGCATTCATGATCGCCGGAACCGAGAGTTCATCCAGCGGGATCTCTGCCACCTGCTTACGATCGCGCATGATGATCACGCGATCGGCGTATCCCACCAGCTCTTCAAGCTCGGAGGAGATGACCAGTAGCGCCAGACCGTCAGCGCACAGCGTTTCGATCAGGCGAATAATTTCGGCGTGCGCGCCAACGTCGATGCCGCGTGTCGGCTCATCGAGGATCAGAAACTGCGGTTTGGTTAGCAGCCAGCGGGAGAGCAGCACTTTTTGCTGGTTGCCACCGGAGAGGAACTCAATCGGCTGCTCGGTGCTTGGGGTGCGAATGCCGAGCTGGCGAATAAAACGCTCGGCGATGGCGACTTGCTCGCGCTTAGGGATTGGCCGCAGCCAGCCGCGCTGGGCCTGTAACGCCAGCACGATATTTTCGCGCACCGAGGCGGCGGCAATGATGCCGTCGGTTTTCCTGTCCTCCGGGCAAAAACCAATTCCCAGACAGGAGGCCCGATGGGGAGAACTCAGCGTTTGCGGTTTACCTTTGATCATCGCACTGCCGCTGTCGGCTGGTTTGATGCCAAAAATCACCTCGGCGGTTTCAGTACGTCCCGATCCTAACAGACCCGCCAGACCGACGATTTCGCCTGGGCGCACCTCCAGGTTGAACGGGGTGATGATGCCTTTTTTGCCAAAATCTTTGAACGCGGCGACGGGTTTGTCGCTCAACAGCGTCCGGCCCGCCCGCTGGAGCGCATGGGTGTCCAGCTCGCGGCCCAGCATCATTTTGACCAGCTCGATCTGCGGCAGCTCGCGGGTTTCGCGACAGCCGACAAAACTGCCGTTGCGCAGAACCGTAATGCGATCGCTGACCTGATAAACCTGATCGAGGAAGTGGGTGACGAAAATCAGACTAACGCCCTGATCGCGCAACTGGCGCATCAGAGTGAACAGCATTTCCACTTCCTGGGTATCGAGGCTGGCGGTGGGTTCGTCGAGGATCAGTACTTTGGCAGAGAGATCGATCGCCCGGCAAATGGCGACAATCTGCTGCATCGCCACCGAAAAGCGGTTCAGCGGCTCGCGCACGTCGAGGGAAAAACCGTAGGATTCCATCAGTTTGGTGGCGCGCACCTCCATCTCTTTTCGGCGCAGCAGGCCGAAGCGACGCGGCTCACGACCAATAAACAGATTATCCGCCACCGACATGTTTGGCAGCAGGTTTACTTCCTGGTAAACCGTCCCGATGCCCAACTGTTGGGCGTGGGCGGTATTTTTCGGGGAGATGGCGTTGCCTTCAAGAAAAATGGTGCCGCGATCGGCGTGGTACACGCCGGTTAACGCTTTGATCAGCGTCGATTTCCCGGCGCCATTTTCACCGAGCAGCGCCATAATTTCACCGCGACGCAAGCTGAAATCGACGTTATCCAGCGCTTTCACGCCGGGGAAGAATTTGCTTAATCCTTCGGTTCGGAGGATTTCCTGGTGTTGTTCTTGAGTCATGATTCCCCCTGCATCACGCCGGATGGCGCTACGCTTATCCGGCCTACAAAAATGCGTACTGTAGGCCGGGTAAGCGCAGCGCCACCCGGCATTTTTCCTGGCTGAGAGGCCTTAGTAGCCCATGTTTTTCTTCTTCTCTAACTCTTCTTTCGCCGTGTCTGGCAGGTAGAGGGTGGATTTAGTGATAGTCAGCTGTTCAGGTTTGGTGCCGTCTTTCTTGAATTTCTCAAGAGCATCAAACGCCGGACCGGCCATGTTTGGCGTTAGCTCGACACTGGCGTTCGCTTCGCCGTCGATCATCGCTTTATAGATATCCGGCACGCCGTCGATAGAGCCGGTGAGGATATCTTTGCCCGGTTTCAGGCCCGCTTCTTTGATCGCCTGAATCGCACCGATCACCATGTCGTCGTTATGGGCATAAACCATGCAGATATTTTTGCCGTTGTTTTCAGCCTTGATGAAGCTCTCCATAACCTCTTTACCTTTGCTGCGGGTAAAGTCACCGGACTGAGAACGGATGATTTTGATGTTTGGCGCTTTGGCGATGGCTTCCGCAAAGCCTTTCTTACGGTCGATTGCCACGCTCGCGCCGACGGTGCCCTGCAGCTCCACAACGTTACACGGCTTGCCATCGACCTGCTTAATCAGCCAGTCACCGATCAGCTGCCCTTCGAGCACGTTGTTTGCGGTGACGGTGGTCATATAGAGAGATTTGTCTTTCACATCAATGGAACGGTCGAGCAGGAACACCGGAATTTCAGCGTCTTTGGCTTCTTTCAGCACCGGTTCCCAGCCTGTCGCCACCACCGGCGCGATGAAAATGGCGTCAACGCCCTGGGCGATAAACGAACGCACCGCTTTGATTTGGTTTTCCTGTTTTTGCTGGCCATCGGCGATTTTCAGCGTGATGCCGCGCTTTTGGGCCTCGCTTTTCGCGACGTTGGTTTCAGCCGCTCGCCAGCCAGATTCCGATCCGACCTGTGAAAAACCGACGGTTAATGGTGCGGCCATCGCCATAGACGACATGGCTGCCGAAACTGCTGTGACAAGAAGTAAGCGCTTCCACATAATGATGCCCTCGTAGCCCAGGTTATTGTTGGTCAAAAGATGTTCTGCGAAAAAACTATAGCCAATGGAATATGTAACGGATTGCGTTACATCACACTTCGGAAAAGTGAATAAAACGTTAATCACAAGTTTGTAATCGCTTTCATTCGCCCATTAAATATGCGGCTGAGTTTATGGATTTTCCTGTCATGGAAAGGTTCTGAAAATGGCGCGGGGATGCGGATGAGAATGAAAACAGGCGGAGACTTTCAGCGCGAGTTGGCTATAATACTCGCCACTTGTTTAGCATACACATAGGACACTCACATGAGCTTACTCAACGTCCCTGCGGGTAAAGAACTGCCGGAAGACATCTACGTTGTTATCGAAATCCCGGCCAACGCAGATCCTATCAAATACGAAATCGACAAAGACACCGGTGCGCTGTTCGTTGACCGTTTCATGTCCACCGCGATGTTCTATCCGTGCAACTACGGTTACATCAACCACACCCTGTCTCTGGACGGTGACCCGGTAGACGTTCTGGTCCCAACTCCGTACCCACTGGCCCCAGGTTCTGTGGTTCGCTGCCGTCCGGTTGGCGTACTGAAAATGACCGACGAAGCCGGTGAAGATGCGAAACTGGTTGCCGTTCCGCACACCAAACTGAGCAAAGAGTACGATCACATCAAAGATGTGAACGACCTGCCAGAACTGCTGAAAGCGCAGATCACTCACTTCTTCGAGCACTATAAAGATCTCGAAAAAGGCAAATGGGTTAAAGTTGACGGCTGGGACAACGCTGAAGCAGCGAAAGCTGAAATCGTTGCGTCCTTCGAGCGCGCCGCTAAGAAGTAATTCTTACGCCCTATGCTAAGCCCCGCGAGTCGGGGCTTTTTTGTGTCTGTCATTCTGTATCCCCTTAATATCTGACCGGTTATTGACCTACCAGAAAAGGTAGTCGCAGTTCACATTACTCATTTGATAATGAGAGTAGATATCATTATCATTTGCACTTCGTAAATAACTGTGAATAAACGTCAATGACCCTACACAATGTGAAGACCCTTAAAGCCTCCCTCGCACTCGCCGTTGCTGCGGCTTTCATGCTGACCAGCGTGTCTGGTTACGCGACCCCGCTGCCGGAGAAAGACTTTGTCACCCAGCCCGTGGGCCACGGTGTTTATGAACTGGCCTACGACGGACAGGCGAAAGTGCTGTTCGCCGCCAGCGCCCCTTCGTTTGATAAAGACAAAACCACAGGCAAAATTTACAAGCTGGACCTGGAAGACCTGACGGGAACGGGCGTGATTGAAACCACGCGCCGCGCGTTCGCCACCGCGCTTGACGAAGAAAATCACCTTCTCTACGTGGGCAACACGCTGGAAGGCTCCGTCACCGTCATCGATACCCAGACCGGCAAAGAGCTGGCGGTTATCCAGCTCGCCGACACCAGCAACCCGAAAGATATCGCCCACACCCGCGAAATGGTGCTCGATAAACAGCATCACCGCCTGTACGTCACCGCCGTGGTGGAGAAAGGCATTGTCTGGGTGATCGACACCGAAAAGCGCCAGCGGGTTAACACCCTGACTGACATGGGCGAATACCCGACCGGGCTGGCGGTAGACGCTGAGAAAAATCGTCTGTATGTGGTTAACGGCAAAAATGGGCTGATTGTCGTGGATACCCAAACCGACAAAATCGTCAGCCGCTTCAACGTCGAACCAGAGAAAAAACACTTCTTCCTGAACATCGCGCTGGACAGCAAAAATAACCGCGCTTTCCTGACTGATCCGGATTTACCGAACGTTCTGGTGGTGGATATCACGACCGGCAAAGTGCTTGATCATATCGACGTCACCAATTCTCTGGCGGTGCTTTACAACGAAAAGCGTAACGAGATTTACGTCACGCACCGCAACGGAAAACTCATCAGCATTATCGACAGCAAAACGTATCAGGTGAAAAACAGCATCGCGACCAGCGCAATGCCGAACAGTCTCGCCCTCTCTACCGACGGTAACGTGCTGTACGCCAGCGTTAAACAAGACGAGAAAGAGGCCAAAGAGAAGCCGGATTACGTCATCAGAATCGCCCTCGATAAGCTCTGATTCCTTCACCAACCACACCCTGCGGCGTAAGACCGTCGGGTGTTTTTTATTTTTCCTTTTGGGTTTATGGCTATGAAAACGCGTCAATTAATTACGTTCACAGGCATGGTGGCGTTAACCGGCACACTGGTTTTACCCGCACAGGCGGATGATGAAATGGTGGTCACCGCGACCGGCTTTGCACAGCAGAAAAAAGAAGCCCCCGCCACGATTTCCAGTATCGATCGCAAAACACTGGATATTCAGCCCGACCAGACCATCGGCGATGCGATTAAAAATATCCCCGGCGTATCGGTCTCTAACGGCGGCAGCGATATGGCCAACGGCAGCATTATGATGCGCGGGATGGACTCAAGCTATACGGCGTTTATGGTCAACAGCGTAAAGCAAAACACCAGCGAATCGCGGCCTTACGGCCAGGATATCGGTGCAGAAGCGGGCTTTTTACCGCCGATGGAAGCCATCGAGCGCATCGAAGTGATTCGCGGCCCGATGTCCTCCCTGTACGGCTCTGATGCCATCGGCGGGGTGGTCAACGTGATCACCAAAAAACCCTACGGCGTAGCAGACTGGACCGGCGCTATCGCCGCCAACACCTGGCTGCAGGAACATAAAGATCTCGGCAACACCAGCCAGCTGAACCTGTTTGCGATGGGGCCACTCATTCAGGACAAACTGGGTTTAAGCATTGCCGCTGACGGATTGGATCGCCGCGACGACGAGCGCCAGAATTACTTCGGCAAGCACAACCGCAAATCGGTGGATGCCACGCTCGGCCTGAAGGCCAGCGAAAATAACCTCTTCGATCTGAATGTGGTTGTGGGCGAGCAGGAAAAAAATCGCACCAAAAAACGCGGTACGCCGTGGATGTGGAAATTCGATCGCGACGCGGTGACCCTCACGCATACCGGCTGGTATGCAGATGACACCATTGCCACAACCAACTACATCAATTACGAAAAAGGGCGTTCGAAGTATCTGCTGGACAACACCTCGCCCGAATATGTGCAGACGGAAAACACCGTTGCCAACTCGCAAACTACGTTCACGTTGGATAACCACAAGCTCACCGTCGGGGCCAACTTTACGCGCGAAGAGTTAAACGACCATTTCTACGAGTCGGGCAAAACCCTGCCGGGCGTGGAGCCGGTAACCAAAGTGACGCGTAACGGCTGGGCGCTGTTTGCAGAAGATGCGTGGACGATCAATGATTTTACCCTGACCACTTCCGCGCGTGGCGATTACGACAGCTACTTCGGCGCGCACGTAACGCCAAAACTGTACGGTAACTGGGCAATCACCGATGCCTGGGCGCTGAAAGGCGGCCTCTCGGCGGGCTATAAAAAACCGGAGCTGCGCGCTACCTCGGATCAATTCGTCACCCCGCACGGGTCAACGCCGCCGTATCCGTTCCTGACCGTGGGTAACGACGATCTGAAACCTGAGAAAAGCATCAACGCCGAAACGGGCCTGTACTGGACCGGAGAATCCGTGTCGCTGGACGGCACCGTCTTCTATACCCAGTTCAAGGACAAAATCTCCGAGCAGACCATCTGCGAAACCACGTCCACTCACCAGTGCGAAGTGAACGGCTACAAAGCGGATTCCGTGGATAAATATTTTAACGTCAGCAAAGCCGACGTTTACGGTATCGAGCTGAATGGCGACTGGCAGATTACCGCCGACCTGAAAGCGAACGCGAACTACACCTATAACCACAGCGAGCAGAAATCCGGCGTGGATAAGGGTTACGCGCTGAATGATTTCCCACGTCACATGGCGAACGTGTCACTGACCTGGGCAACCACGCAGTCTCTGGACCTGTGGAGTAACGCGAACTACCGCAGCAGCAACCGTGACAGCAACAGCGGCACGGAATATGAGGCTTACACGCTGGTCGATATCGGCGCGCGCTATAAGCTGAATAAAAACACCCAACTGTTGGCGGGAATTTATAACCTGTTTGATGCAGACCCGAAACGCACCACCTCGTGGGGCGATTACGGGCAGCTCGAAGGACGTCGATACAATCTTGGGGCAAGGATTGAGTTTTAATTCTGCGCTTCTAATAGCTGACAGCATGCTGCCAGGAAACCGCCCGGCGGCACTTCGTTTGCACGGGCCTACAAAACCGTAGGCCGGATAAGCGTAGCGCCAGCCGGCAGCTGTTCAGCATAATTGCAGAACAGAATGCGTAGCATCTCGCAAAAAACAACGCCACCCGAAGGTGGCGTTGTTCATATCAGTACTGGTCTCTGTCTAACCAGTTACCGCTTTCAATCAGTTTCAATCCATCGACCGGACGCTGGTACACGTACATCCATGCACTGCCATACGGGGTCTGGATCAACTGGCGTGCATATTCCCCGCCCCTGGTGCGCAAGGCATCAAGTTCGGCAAGCGTCGCGTTATCAATACGATAAACTTCACCCTGTACCGTTCCGTTCCCCGGAACCGCGCCTGGATAGTGGCCCAGACTGTACAACTGGTAGTTCTCGATATTGTAATTTCCCAGTAACTGGGCGTTGGTCATCCAGTGACTGTTGCCCTGCCTGGTTCGTAAACTGCCGTATACAAATATTCGCATTGCTAAAACTCAAACTGATAGAGCAGATCGAGCGCCTGGTCTACGCCAGACACCGCTTCCAGATATAGCTTAGGCATCAGCCGATAGCGTAACGTGAGAGTTGCCAGTGAGTCAAAGATCCCCACGCCGTATTTCACCTGTAGACCTGGCAGTACATAGCCGCTGACCACCACTTGCGAAGAGTCACCGACTCCCTGGGTGTCCAGCGCCAGATTGCTTACGCCAAACGTCTCGCCGATTTTACCCACAACCTGCCCACTTTGTGCAACCCCCAGGCCAACTAACATTGACGTCATCGCCGCACTATCGCTCTGCTGGCTGTCCAGACCCTGCCCGCGCAGCAGATAAGAAAGCGCTTCCTGCTGCGACATCGCCGGATCGGAGAAGATTTCCGCTTTCGGCTCGTCGGCTGTTCCGGTGACGCGTACCCCGGCAATCACGTCGTTTTCGGTGGATTCAGGGTTACGAATCGCTTCGATATTCAACAGCGGCTGATCCGGCGGGCCGGAGAACAGCAACTCGCCTTTACGCACAATCAGATCCTGCCCGTAAGCGTGGAAGCGCCCTTCCGGTATATTGATCTGTCCGTTCAGGCCCAGCCCCTGCTGGTCCTGCGCTACTTTCAGGTCGCCGGTCAGTCGCGCTTTCAGACCAAACGCGTCAAGCCGCACGTTGTTGCCGACGTGAATAGTCAGATTACTGTTAATCGGAATCCCAGCGCTTTTAGTCTCGACCGGCTTCAGATCATTATTAAGCATCACCTCATCGCTGGAGACACCAACGGCGCTTTCCGGCACGTCATGAACCACGATGCGCGCCCACGGCACATCGACGCGGCCATCGAGGGTAAACAGGCTTGGTGTCGCTTCGAAGACCACATCCGGGGAAACGTCGAGGCGCACCATCGGCGGCACGGTGATGCGCACCCGGCTACCTTTCGCCGCCACGCGCGCGCGCCAGTTATCAATCTGACTCCAGTCTGCGTCGCCGCTCAGGTTGATCTGCCCCTGCTGGGTACGCACCACGCCCGCGAGCGTCGAACTCATGCCGTTGAAGTTCATAGAAATCTGGCTCGGCTGCATATCAAATGGCATAAAGTTGCCGTCGATATCCACGCCGTTGAGCTGCATCTGACCAAACAGCTGCGGGCTTTGGGCATTGCCACCCAGACGCAGATTAGCGCTGAGCATCCCGGCTGCCTTTTCACCGCGCGAGAAGATTGGGTTGACCATCGCCAGGTTCATATTGCGGATATTGACGTTGCCGCCCAGATTACGTCGCCCTTGCGGATCGGTAACCTGCACCTGGCCGTCGAACTGACCGTTGTTGGCCAGACGAATCAGCCAGCCTAGCTCTGCCCGGTTGTTATGCAGATCCGCCGTCAGATTCAGGGTCTCGAACGCTACCGGCAGCGGCGCGTCGTTCACCGTCTGGGTCACTTTTACGTTACGTCCAGAGAGCGTGACGTTGCCCTGCGGAAGCCCTTCTTTGGTGGTGTCCCACGATACATCGGCTTTACCGCTGAAGACGCCGCTGGCTTCGGTGGTCTCCGGCATAAACGGTTTCAGCATCGCCAGATCGAAGCGGTTGAGATTCACCACCGCGCGCCCTTCCGCGCCCGCATCAATAGTCTGCGGCACGCACAGCTCGGCGTTCGGGTTGGTCCAGCAGTGCGGCCCGATGCTGATTTTCTGCTCGGCGTTGCGGTAATCCAGCGCGATGGAACGGGAGAGCGTAAGCGGCCCCACCGGCGTGGTGAAGCGGGTATTATCCAGAACCCCTTTCCAGCGCTCCTCTTTGCGGTCGAAACTGCCCGTCAGATGCAGCTGACCAGAAACCGGCTCGCCCTGCACGCGCAGCTGGAGATCGTGCTGCTTCTCGCTGCCTTTGGCATCCAGCGTCACGAGGCTGATGTTCACGTCCGGCTGGGAAATACGCTCAACGCGCAGATTTAAGTTGCCCGCGATTTGGTCGGTGGATTTGACGTCACCTTTCACCAGCACGCGTGCGACGGACAGCTCCTGCCAGCGCAGATTGTTGGCGGTGATATCCGCCAGCAGCTGCGGTGCGTCAACGGTTCCGCGAATTTTCACTAAGCCTTTCGCCGTTCCGCCGAGACCCGGCAGGGCGTTGTCGAGATTCGGCGCATCGATGGTGGCATCCAGATTGAGATCCTTCACCCCCAGCTCACCTTTGATATCCGCCGTATTGCGCCCCAGGGCCACGTGCAGATGCGGGATGATCCACTGTAAATAACTGTTCCCGCGCAGGGAGCCTTCGACATTGACTTTGTTCTGCTTCACGTTGCCGGTGAGTTTGATCTCCGGCACGTCCATCTGCCAGCTTTCGCCGTACAGACTGCCGCGCGTTTTGATGGTTCCGTCGAGCTTCGACGGCCAGTCAGGCACCTCTTTCGCTGTGTTGATCCCTTTCAGGTTCAGCTCGCCGCGCCAGCTGATCGCTTTCTGCCAGTCGAGCAGCGCGGTCAGTTCAGTTTTACCTTCCAGCGCCGCCACGGTGAGTTTATCGAGATTAATCTGCTGCTCGTTACCCTTCGCATCGAGGGTAATATCCGCTGGCGGCAGGCCTTCGCCCTTCACCGAGGTGCGGAACGACAGGGTGTAATCGGTCATTTTGCCGCTCAGCTTGAGCTTCAGCTTATCGGCCTGGAACTGTTTTTCGCCGGTAAACGGCCAGTAAAGCTGTTCGCTCACTAGCTCCAGATTCAGCGGTAAACCCGCTTCCGCTAACTTTGTCTGCCCGCGCAGCACCATATCCACCGGGCCGGAGAGATTGACGCCGAACTCCAGTTGCTCGCGCAGCGCGCCGCCCACTTTGACCTTCATTTTCTCGCCTTTCAGCGGGTCGATGTTGAGGGCGCTGTTGAGGGTAATATCCACCGGCCAGTTGTCGCGCAGCAGCGCCTGTCCGGTCGCGTTAACGCTCCCCTGGTTGGTATCAATATCCAGCGCGTCGAGCTTCATGGTGCCGTCGATACTGCTCACTTTCAGCAGCATGTTGAACACGGTCAAATCTGTGTCGCCCGTCAGGCGCAGCTGTTCGCCTTTGAACTCTTCGATGTTGAGGTTAAGCGGCAGATGAACGTCGGTCATCTCCGGCAGCACCGGCTTCGAGAACAAGTCTTTCAGCGTCTCGCCGAGCGGTTTTTCTTCCGGCTGTGGGTTCTGAATTTTCGGTTCGACGATCTCTTCCTGCGCCACTTTGGCGACTTTCGGCAGGGCAATCAGCAGCCCCTGCAGGGAAGTTGGCGTCAGGGTCAGGTTCTTCTCCTGCCAGCGCAGGCCGGAGGTGAAATCCATCACCGAAACGGTGGTGTCGTCGATTTTGATATTGACGTTGTTGAGCGCCACGCGGTACAGCGCGATCGGATAAGGCGTAGAGAGATTGAGCGGACCGCTCTCCTCTTCCTCCACCGGCGCAGATTTCGGCATTTTCTTCGAATCAATCGCCACGTTCACGTCGGTTAACGACAGATCGTTGACGCACAGGCTGCTGTCGCGCAGGCAGCTAAGCTTCACCGCCAGGTGGAACTCGCCCGCGTTCACCGCCACGCCAGGCTGTTGATAGCGGATATTCTTGAGGCGCAAATCGCGCCAGCCGCCCGTCACCTGGCCGATCTCAAGCCCTGGCACCCAGCGGTTCGCCGCGTTAAACAGCAGATGCAGACCTGTGGTGGTCCCCACCAGGAACGCTACCGTGCCGAGCAGCAGCACGATAAAAATCAACACGCCGAGGCTTATCTTCTTCCATAAACTCATAATTCAGGCCCCAGACCGATGTAAAACTGTAAACCGTGTTCGTCTTTATCGCCGACAGGAACGGCGAAGTCGAGCTTGATCGGCCCGACCGGTGACTGCCAGCGCACGCCGACGCCTGCGCCTGTTTTGAAATCACTTTTGCGGATATCACTCACCGCTTCGCCGCCGTCCACGAACACCGCGCCCCACCATTTTCCGCTGACGTTGTACTGGTACTCCAGCGATCCGGTCGCCAGTTTAGAGGCCCCCATCAGCTGGCCTTTGTCATTTTTCGGGGAGATCGATTTGTACTTATAGCCGCGAATACTGCGGTCGCCGCCCGCGAAGAAACGCAGGTCCGGAGGCACGCGTTCAAAGTCGCCGGTTTCAATCCAGCCGAGGTTGCCGCGCGTCACGAAGCGGTGTTTGTCGTAAAGGGTACGAATCCAGACGTTTTGCGCCTGCACCACCGAGAAATCGACGTCCGAGCCCCAGGCGGTGTTGGAGTAATCAATGGAATAGCGCTGGGAATCGCCCCAGGTTGGCATCAGGCCGCCGCGCGAGCGGGTGCGGCTGATCATCACGCCCGGATAGAGCAGCATGGTGGTGTTGGTAACGTTAGCCTGGGTAAAGTGGTCGAGGCTCCAGCGCAGATTAATCGCCCGCTGCCAGCCGCTGGAAAGGTCCCAGAAGCGCGACAGGGCAAGCGTGGTGGAGTCGGATTCCGTATCGTTCAAGTCGGTGCGCTTAAAGCCGCCCTGCACCAGGTAATACTGCTCCAGCGGGTTCTTCAGCAACGGCATTTTGTAGCTGAAATCGAGCTGCTGTTCCGGCGCGGAGATACTGGCGCTGGTGGTGAGACTGTGGCCGTAGGAGTTCATCCACGGCTTTTTCCACGTTGCTTTCACGCGCGGACCGACGTCCGTTGAGTAACCCACACCGGTTTCGATGGTGTTTTCGGTGCGCGGCGAAACGACGCCGTGCAGCGGTAAGACTTTGGTTTTGCGCGCCTTGTCAAATTCGGGTGCCACGACGACGGAGTTAAACCAGCCGGTTGCCGACAGACGACGGTTCAGCTCGGCCAAATCTTTTGACTGGTAATAGTCGCCCTCTTTGAAAGGGATCAGGTTTTGCAGATACTCGCCACGGATTTGCGAGCCTTCGAAGGTGACATCACCAAAACGATAGCGCTCGCCGCTGTCGTAATCGATATCCCAGAACGCCTGACGGCGGTCGAGGGCAACCCCGAGCTGGCTTTTGTTGAACTGACTGTCGAAATAGCCCTTACGCAGCGCAACGCTGGTGAGCTCTTTTTTGAAGTGGTCGTAGTCACCGTGATTCAGCACAGTGCCGACCTTTGGGCGCGTGCCCAGCAGATCCAGATAATCGCGGTCAGTACGCGCACCGCCGCGCAGCACCACGTTGGTGCCGCCGATCAGCACCGGCTCGCCTTTGGATACACGAGCAATCAGCACCTGACGACCTTTGGCCGGAGGCGGACGTAAATCGAAATCAATGGTAGGTTCGTAATAACCGAGCGCTTTCAGCCCTTCGCGGATCGCATCATCCACGCGTGCGCGAAAGCGCCGGTCCGGCGTCACTTCATCACTCTCAATCGTTGAAAGCTGTGCACGCACGTTTTTTTCCAGCGTCCCGGATAACCCCTCAACCTGCAAACGGACATTCGCCGCGCTGGCGACTCCGCTTGTCAGCAATAAACTGACCAAACATAACTGGCGGATCTTTGGCACGTTCTCTCCTGAATATCCTTGTTTCCACCCCTGGAAGCAATTGAAGTGCCGCTCCGCGGCGTTTCACGGCATAAAAGCCCAAAACCCATTCACTGGGTTGAAAAATGGCCGACAGGCCTAATATTTCTTATGTTTAAATCTAGACTCATTCAGCGTATTTATTGTGTTCAATTAAACGCTCCATGACAACCTTAACTGAAACATCGCTGCCCCGGAGGCCCAACCGTGAGTTTATTCGACAAAAAGCATCTTGTTTCTCAAGCAGATGCACTGCCGGGACGTAATACGCCAATGCCGGTCGCCACATTACACGCCGTTAACGATCATTCGATGACCAATGTCCCGGACGGGATGGAGATCGCCCTGTTCGCGATGGGATGCTTCTGGGGCGTCGAACGCCTCTTCTGGCAATTACCGGGCGTCTACAGCACGGCTGCGGGTTATACCGGCGGTTACACGCCTAACCCAACCTATCGCGAAGTGTGCTCGGGTGACACTGGTCATGCGGAAGCCGTGCGCGTGGTCTACGATCCGGCGGTCATCAGCTACGAACAATTATTGCAGGTTTTCTGGGAAAACCACGACCCGGCCCAGGGCATGCAGCAGGGTAACGATCACGGAACTCAGTATCGTTCCGCCATTTATCCGCTGACGCCAGAGCAGGACGCCGCCGCGCGCGCCAGCCTGACCCGCTTCCAGGAGGCGATGCAGGCCGCGGGCGATACACGCCAGGTCACCACCGAAATCGCCACCGCAACACCGTTCTACTATGCGGAAGACGACCACCAGCAGTATCTGCACAAAAACCCGTACGGCTATTGCGGTATCGGCGGAATCGGCGTTTGCCTGCCGCCACAGCTGGCCTGATTATCTCTCCCGCGCCACGCGAGCCGCGTGGCGCGCCTCTGCCCGCCCTTTTTTTAGTAAAAATGTGACCTCTGGCGGATTTACACTCGTTTACGCTATACTACCCGCTGAAATAATCGGCTCAACGCTACGAGCCGATGTTCAATGTGTCTTCACACGAATGAAATCAACTCCCTTCCGAGGATCTGGCGTTAGGCCGGATAAACTATGTTAAACAGTATTTTAGTAATACTTTGCCTTATTGCTGTCAGTGCATTTTTCTCGATATCAGAGATTTCGCTGGCCGCCTCCCGCAAGATCAAACTTAAACTGCTTGCCGACGATGGCAACCTCAACGCCCAACGCATCCTGAAAATGCAGGAAAATCCCGGTATGTTCTTTACCGTGGTGCAAATCGGTCTTAACGCGGTCGCCATTCTCGGCGGTATCGTGGGCGACGCGGCCTTTTCTCCGGCCTTTTACAGCCTGTTTTCAAAGTACTTCGCGCCTGAACTGTCCGAGCAGCTGAGCTTTATTCTCTCCTTCTCGCTGGTCACGGGTCTGTTCATTCTGTTCGCAGATTTAACCCCGAAACGCATCGGTATGATTGCGCCAGAAGCTGTGGCTTTGCGCATCATCAACCCGATGCGCTTCTGTCTGTACGTGTTCCGCCCGCTGGTCTGGTTCTTTAACGGCCTGGCGAATACCATTTTCCGTCTGTTCAAACTGCCGATGGTGCGTAAAGACGACATCACTTCCGATGATATTTACGCCGTGTTTGAGGCCGGTGCGCTGGCGGGTGTGCTGCGTAAGCAGGAACATGAACTGATCGAGAACGTGTTTGAACTCGAATCCCGTACCGTGCCGTCCTCCATGACCGGACGTGAAAACGTGATTTGGTTCGACCTGCACGAAGACGAGCAGAGCCTGAAAAACAAAGTGGCCGAGCATCCGCACTCCAAGTTCCTGGTGTGTAACGAAGATATCGACCACATCATCGGTTACGTCGATTCTAAAGACCTGCTGAACCGCGTGCTGGCGAACCAAAGCCTGGCGCTGAACAGCGGCGTGCAGATCCGCAATACGCTGATTGTGCCGGACACCCTAACGCTCTCTGAAGCGCTGGAAAGTTTCAAAACCGCCGGTGAAGACTTCGCGGTGATCATGAATGAATACGCGCTGGTGGTGGGCATCATCACACTGAACGACGTGATGACCACCCTGATGGGCGATCTGGTCGGTCAGGGTCTGGAAGAGCAGATTGTGGCGCGCGATGAGAACTCATGGCTGGTGGACGGCGGCACGCCGATTGAAGACGTGATGCGCGTGCTGGATATCGATGAATTCCCGCAGTCAGGCAACTACGAGACCATTGGCGGCTTCATGATGTTTATGCTGCGTAAAATCCCGAAACGGACCGACTCGGTGAAGTTCTCCGGCTACAAGTTTGAAGTCGTAGATATCGATAACTACCGCATCGACCAGCTGCTGGTGACGCGCATTGATAACAAACCGACAGTGCTGGTGCCAAAACTACCAGACGCGGAAGAAAAAGTGTCAGCGTAAGCGCTGCACAAACATCAACGGCTCCCTTGGGAGCCGTTTTTTTATACTGCTTTAATTACTGCATAGCACGCAGTTAAGCCATCTCAGTTTGCAGACGCATAACCTGTCGGTTGACTTCGGACATCACAGAATAGTGCTGTTTGTCCTTCACTTTCGGGATAAGAATTTTGCCCTTATCAAATTCGAAAGCGCCAACGTCCTTGATGTACAACCGTCCTCGGAACAGGATCTTCACGTACTTCGCCACCTGAAGCGGGTTGTAGCGTTGGAAAATTTTCATTCTTGTATCTCCTGCGAATCATACGCTCTTGCGGCGCCACAATCGGGCCGACTGTCCTGAGCGCAAATTTATTGCTCAATGACTATAGACCAGAAAAACGTTGATACCCAGTATGCATAAGTTTATTTACCGTTTGATTACAATTATTCAGAACATTCTTTGCATAGCGTTTCTGAAAACAGTATAAGCCTTCGTTTTTTTACGGATATGTGCGTTCGCCCGCAAACTGGCATTCGGATTGCGGGAAAAGCCTGACGATCGCACTTATGCTTAAACCGTAAGACCAAGTGGTCGGATCACCTGCAACGATAATGATAAGGAAACACCATGACCCTTCGTAACATCCTGGCCGTAGCCTGCCTGTTACTGCCGATGATGGCCAGCGCACATAACATTGAAAATGGACAGCGTGTGCCACCGATCGGTATTGCCGATCGGGGAGAATTGATTCTCGACAATGATAAGTTTAGCTATAAACCCTGGAATAGCGCGCAGCTCGCGGGCAAAGTGCGAGTGGTGCAACATATTGCCGGTCGTACCTCGGCAAAAGAGAAAAATGCCACTCTTGTTGAAGCGATCAAGTCCGCAAAATTCCCTCATGACCGCTATCAGACCACCACCATTGTGAACACCGACGATGCGATTCCAGGCTCCGGCATGTTTGTGCGCTCAAGCCTTGAGAGCAACAAAAAACTCTATCCGTGGTCGCAGTTTATTGTCGACAGCGACGGCGTGACGCGCAAAGCCTGGGGGCTGGAAGAGGAGAGTTCCGCGATTGTGGTGCTGGATAAAGAGGGGCGCGTGCAATGGGCGAAAGACGGTGCATTGACGCAGGAAGAGGTGCAGCAGGTGGTCGCCCTGCTGCATAAATTACTCGGTCAGTAAATCGAGACCCGAAAGCCCGGATTTAAGAACGACTCACGCGGGGTATAGTCCAGCGGCTTACCCTGCCAGTCGTGAACGTGTGCGCCCGCCGCTGATGCCACCGCATGGCCTGCCGCCGTATCCCAGACGTTGGTCGGCCCAAAGCGCGGATACAGCTGCGCCTGTCCTTCTGCCACCAGACAGAATTTCAGCGACGATCCAATCGACGTCGTCTGGTGTTCACCCAGCTGTTGCAGATATTCCTGCAATTCGGAATCGCTGTGCGAGCGGCTGATCACCACCAGCGGTGGCCGCGCGTCGCGCACCAGAATTTGCTTCCGCGTCCCGCACTCTTCTTTCCAGGCTTTGCCTTCCGCCGCGCTGTACATCACTTTCAGCACCGGGGCATAGACCACGCCCAGCACTGCTTTGCCTTTCTCAATCAGCGCGATGTTGACGGTGAACTCACCGTTACGCTTGATGAACTCTTTGGTGCCGTCCAGCGGATCTACCAGCCAGTAGCGCTGCCAGTGCTGGCGAACATCCCAGCTCTGTGGGTCCTCTTCAGACAGCACCGGAATCTCCGGCGTCAGGGTCTGCAACCCTTTGAGGATCACCTCGTGGGCCGCGAGATCGGCCGCTGTTACCGGGGAGTCGTCTGCTTTACTGACAACATCCATCGGCTTCGCGCCATCGTACACCTGCATAATGGCATCACCCGCATCCCGTGCGAGCTGACAAATTTTATCTAACATTCTCCACCTCTTTGTTAACGCAGTGGGCATAAGTATTTGTTTTAGTTATATCGTATTGTAAACAATTCCGCTATCTGTGAGGCAATTCTGGTTTCACGACACTTTTTTCTGGCAGGATTCACACTTCTGTAAGCAACAAAATATACATACATATTCTTTTGTGGCTTGGATCGTAAAAAGGACTCCTCTGATGATTAAGTTTAGCGCAACGCTTCTGGCGACGCTGATTGCCGCGAGCGTTCAGGCAGCAACGGTCGATCTCCGTATTCTGGAAACGACTGACCTGCACAGCAATATGATGGATTTCGATTACTACAAAGATACCCCAACCGAAAAATTCGGGCTGGTGCGCACCGCCAGTTTGATTAACGCCGCGCGTGGCGAAGTGAAAAATAGCGTGCTGGTCGATAACGGCGACTTAATTCAGGGTAGTCCGCTCGGCGACTACATGGCGGCGAAAGGGCTGAAAAAGGGTGATATCCACCCGGTCTACAAGGCGTTGAATACCCTGGATTACGCCGTCGGCAACCTTGGAAATCATGAATTTAACTACGGCCTGGATTATCTCCACATGGCCCTTTCCGGGGCAAAATTCCCGTACGTTAACGCCAATATCATCGACGTTAAGACGCAAAAGCCGCTGTTTACGCCATATCTGATTAAAGAGACTGAGGTGGTCGATAAGGACGGTAAAAAGCAGACGCTTAAAATCGGCTATATCGGTTTTGTGCCGCCGCAGATCATGACCTGGGACAAAGCGAATCTCTCCGGCAAAGTGACCGTCAACGACATCACCGAAACGGCGCGCAAATACGTGCCGGAAATGCGTGAGAAAGGCGCCGATCTGGTGGTGGTGGTCGCACACTCCGGTCTGTCTGCCGATCCGTATCAGGCGATGGCCGAGAACTCCGTTTACTATCTTAGTGAAGTGCCGGGCGTCGACGCCATTCTGTTTGGCCACGCGCACGCGGTGTTCCCAGGCAAAGATTTCGCCAGCATCAAGGGCGCGGATATCGAGAAAGGCACGCTGAACGGCGTACCGTCGGTGATGCCGGGCATGTGGGGCGATCATCTGGGCGTGGTAGATTTGGTGCTGAACAACGACGGCGGGAAATGGCAGGTCACGCAGTCGAAAGCCGAAGCGCGTCCGATTTACGACGCGGCAGCCAAAAAATCGCTGGCAGCAGAAGATAAAAACATTCTGAACGTACTGAAACACGATCACGACGCGACCCGCGAATTTGTCAGCAAGCCGGTCGGGAAATCCTCCGACAATATGTACAGCTTCCTGGCGTTGGTGCAGGACGATCCGACGGTGCAGATCGTCAACATGGCGCAGAAAGCCTACGTCGAGCGCTTTATTCAGGGCGATCCAGACCTCGCAAAACTGCCGGTCCTGTCTGCTGCGGCCCCGTTCAAAGTGGGTGGGCGCAAGAACGACCCGGCAAGCTATGTCGAAGTGGAAAAAGGCCAGCTCACCTTCCGCAACGCGGCGGATCTTTATCTCTACCCGAACACGCTGGTGGTGGTGAAAGCGACGGGCAAAGAGGTGAAAGAGTGGCTGGAGTGTTCTGCCGGTCAGTTTAACCAAATCGACGTTCACAGCAGTAAACCGCAGTCGCTGATTAACTGGGACGGTTTCCGCACCTATAACTTCGACGTGATCGACGGCGTGGATTATCAGATTGATGTGTCGCAGCCCGCGAAATATGACGGCGAATGCCAGACGGTAAATCCGCAGGCTGAACGCATTAAAAACCTGACTTTTAACGGTAAGCCGATCGATCCGAACGCGGTGTTCCTGGTGGCAACCAATAACTATCGCGCCTACGGCGGTAAATTTGCCGGAACTGGCGATAGCCATATCGCGTTTGCATCACCGGACGAGAACCGCTCGGTGCTGGCGGCGTGGATTGGTGAGCAGTCTAAAAAGGCCGGAGCAGTGCATCCGGCGGCAGACAATAACTGGCGTCTGGCCCCGATTCAGAGCGACACCAAACTGGATATTCGCTTTGAAACGTCACCGTCTGCAAAAGCGGCGGCGTTTATCAAAGACAAAGCGCAGTATCCGATGAAAAACGTCGGAAGTGATGACATTGGGTTCGCGATTTATCAGGTGGATTTGAGTAAGTAGCGTGGTTGTGCCGGGTGGCGGCTACGCCTTACCCGGCCTACAAAACCCGCAAATCGCACCGAAACTGTAGGCCGGGTAAGCGTCAGCGCCACCCGGCAAATCATCACGCCGCACGGTCGTCCCGATGGGCCAACACCTGCGGCGTATTCACCTCAATCCAGTCCGCCAGATCGGCCACCTTCTCGCTCACCTGAACGCCCAGCGGCGTTAAGCTGTACTCCACGTGCGGTGGTACCACCGGATATGAAACGCGATCGACAAAGCCGTCCTGCTCCAGCGCCTGCAACGACTGAGCCAGCATTTTCTCGCTGACGCCACCCATTTTGCGGCGCAGGTCGCTAAAACGATGTGTCCCCTGACGCAGCGCCACCAGAATCAGCACGCCCCAGCGGCTGGTCACGTGCTTGAGCACGTCTCTGGACGGACACTGTTCGGCAAACAGATTGCCGTCGCGCATTTGCTCACTGAGCGTCGGAATTGACGTTTTCATACTCACCTTTCTGACGGTACTTACTAAAAGTTAGCTCCAGTGTGCCACATCACACCCCCGCCCACCAGAGCCGCAGCTTCATGCCCCAGCCGCTGGTGTAACCCGTGGTGATGGATTTCACTTCTCCCTGCGACACAATCAGTACCGTCGGCGTGACCTGCACTTGCCAGCTCCTCGCGAGCAGGCCCTGAGGATCATTGACCGTCGGCATCGCATAACCCTTTTTCGCCAGCCACTGGCTTAGAGCTGGGTCTTCGCCGGATCGCAGCGCAACGGTGATGACGTTTTTCCCCTCCTCCGCCATTTCTGCCACCGAGGGAGTGGTGTACCGGCACACGCCGCACCAGGTTGCCCAGACGTAAACCAGCAGCGGTCGTTCGTGGCTCTTCTGCGCCAGATCAACCGATTCGCCGTCCAGCGTCTGCAACGGCGTGCTGATAAATGTCGCCGGGAGCGCCGGTTTGCGAAACTGATCCACAACCAGCACAGTGGCTGCCGCAATCAGCAGCCAGACGATACCTTCGCGCAGCCAGCGCATGTATTTACTGCGCATTAGGATTCGCCAGCTCTTGCTTTACCAGCGCCTCAAGTTCGTCGTAAGGAATGGCGCCCGCCACCATTGTTTTGCCAACAAGCGTTGCCGGAGTACCTTGCACACCCAACACCTGCGAGAGAATCAAATTCATCTGCAGCGTTTCGCCGCTTTTCTCGTCCGCTTTGATGGCCGCAGTACCCGTTTTCTGCTGAGCAGCCAGGATAGAGGCATCGTCATGATAGCCCTTCTTCGACATCAGCCGATGGTGCAAATCCCAGAACTGCTGAGGCTGCTGTCGCCACGCGGTCATCGCGATACGCGCTGAATGGGCAGAGCTTTCACTGCGAAACGGCAGGAGTTTCACCACCAGTTTGACGTCCGGATACTTTTGCACGATTTTTTCCAGCTCCGGGTCGAATTGTTTGCAGTACGGGCAGTTGTAATCAGTAAATGACACCAGCGTCAGGCGCGGTTTTTCTGCCCCCATCGCCGGGGTATTTGGATCGTTCCACAGTAAATTTTCCAGATCGGGTTCAGCGGCGAAGCTCAGGGCTGAAAAGCACATCAGCATAATGAAAGTCATAATACGCATCGTTATTTTCCTTTGGCGTCGTTCAGGGTCTGAAGGAGAGAGTCTCTTTCCAGCAATGGCGGCAATACGCGGCCTTGATCAAGCCCTGGGCCATAAATTTGATTGAAGGGGACGGCGGCGCTCTGGCGAGCGTGGAGGAACTGGCTAATCGTCGTGGACGGACGGCTCCAGTCGCCGCGCAGTGCTATCACGTCCGGCGCACTCAGGGCGTCTTGCACCTCATCGCGGAGCAGCACGTTGTATTTGTTCGCTTTACAGGTCACGCACCAGTCGGCGGTGACATCCACAAATACCCGCTTATTCTGAGCAAGGGCAGCGGTGATGGCCTCTTCGCTGAGCGGTTGCCAGGCAACGCGATCCTCCACCAGCGCAGCGCTGCCGGGACGTAAGAGCGAAAAGAGAATGGCAAGCGCTACTGTCGCAGCCACTGCCCAGGATAAAGCTGTCCGCCAGCCCCAGCGCCATAACGTCGCAAGCAATAGCCCAATGATGATGAAGGCGGTCAACGTCAGCGTTGGGATTGGCCCGATATGCACCGCGAGCAGGCTACTCAGCCACAGCGCCGAAGCGAGCATCATCAGCCCCAGAATCACCCGCACTACGTTCATCCAGCGCCCTGGACGCGGCATGTGCAATGCCAGTCCCGGCCAGGCGGCGATCAACAGCCACGGCAAACTCATGCCAACCCCCATCATCAGGAAGATTCCCCACAGCAGCGGCAAGGGCGCGACCAGTGCGACAGAAACCGCCGTGCCAAGAAACGGCGCGGTACAGGGTGTCGCCAGCAGCGTTGCAAAAGCGCCCTGACAAAAATGCCCGAGCAGTCCATTGCCACCCCGCGTGGCGAGAAACGTCGACAGCCCCGAGGAGAGCCGGATTTCAAACAGACCCAGCAGACTGGCGCTGAATATCACCATCACCAGCGCCATCGCGGCGATAAACCACGGGTTCTGGAACTGAATGCCCCAGCCGAGTGCCTGATTGCCGAGGCGCAGTACGGTCATCATCAGGGCCAGGGCGAGGAAGGAGGTTACGATCCCGGCGGCCGAGGCCATAAATTGCTGGCGAACGCTACGGCGGTTGACCGAAGAGGTCTGTACGATGCTGCCCAGTTTCATCGCCAGCACCGGGAGCACGCACGGCATGACGTTGAGGATCAGCCCTCCGACCAGTGCCATCAGTATGATCCAGCCAAGCGAGAGCGGCGCGTCGCTGGATTGAGTTTCCCCCACTATCACCCGGCTTTCCTGCGCCTGCCCCTTATCTGCCAGCACCAGCGACAGGGTTTTGCCCCGCAGATCCGGAGCCGCTTCTCCCCAGCCGTCGCTGACAGGCACGCTGGCGGTCAGGGTTTGGCCGTCAACCTGGTAAACCGGTTTGCCAAAATCTGTGTCTGCCAAAGTGTCGATAAACAGCTCGGGGTTTTGCCAGCCCGCCTCGCGGGTGGCGGTGACAGTTAGCTTTTCTGCGCCGAAACCGGCTGTGATCTGGGAAGTCAGCCCTTCAGAAAGCGGCAGTGTGCCCAGCGCGCGGCTGAAGTCGTAGTTGAACTGCGGATCGGCGGGCGCACTGAGATCCAGCGCAAAGGGATAGTCCGTCAGGATGCAGACGTTGCTGCAGGTGGAGAGCGTCAGCACACCCGCCAGTTTACCCGGCAGTTGACCGCGTAGGGTTATCGGGAACGACACCTTGCCGTCATAACCCTGCGTGGTGATGCCTGCTACTTCGAAACGCTGCGGCACGGGCCAGCGCCAGTCCATCTCCAGCGGGGTTTGCCATTTGATGGCGGGCGCAATACCGCCTTCTCCCGGCGATCGCCAGTAGGTTTTCCAGCCTTTCTCCAGCGTAACGTCCAGCAGCAGGCGCGTATCACCCTTTTCCTGAGCGTCTGCCCGCAGGCGCGTATCACCCTTTTCCTGAGCGTCTGCCCGCAGGCGAACGCTGGCGTGATTGTTATCCGCAGCGCGGAGCCAGCCGCTGTCGGCGGCCTGACTGACGGGCAGCCATAGCCAAAACAGGCAGAGCACAAGCTGCCTTAAAAATGCATGCATTTATTTTCTCCATAAATAATTGATTAACCTAAATTCCCAGGCAATCAATCATTCACGGAAGACGCAGAGTCGCAGATGCACCCGCAATCGGGGCGGAGAGATAACGCGAGGCGGCCAACGGCGCACCGGACGAGGCGGCACAACGGCCAGCACAGCCAGTATCAGCGTGATGGCAAATAGCGCGCCTTCAAACATGATCGGCGGTGTCGCCAGCAGAGATTTGGCGCTCAGCTCGCAGGGTGTGACCGGAGCGTCGGCTTCACCGCTTTGCTGTACCGTTTGCTGAGCAACAGGCGAGACGTTCATCAGCAGCGCGTGCAGCCCCGCCATGCGCTGCGTGGTGCAAACAAGCACTACCAGACATGCCAGAGCGACAAGAAGAAAAGCTTTCCGCTGACGGGGGATCATAAACGCCTCGATAAAGTTCAGGAGGTTATCTTAGCGGCAAAAATCGCGGCGTGCTGTAAAGAAACGTCGAGAGACAAGCAGCAGAAAAATCCTCGTCCAATAATCTGCACTTTAACAATCTGTACAATACCTTATTGAGTCAGCAGCCAACTTTACACTACTTAACTCCGCGTAGTCTAAGATGCGCCTCTGTTATCCAGTCACTCAACGATGATGACAAATGGAAAAGAAACTACTGGCAGGTCAGATTGAACGCATCTCATGGAATTCTATTGTCCTGAAACGGGGTGACACGAAAGACACTATTGCGATCCCTGCACGGGTTCTGTCTCAACTGGAAACAGGACAGCACCTGCACCTGCTTTTCAGGAAAAATTGCCTGGTGCGGATATTTAACCGCTCCACGCAAACGGTCTTTGAAACTGATTTCTTTGCGCATCATCCCGGTTTACGTAAATACCAGACGTTAATTTTCCTGGTTGCCGCCATGATTTGCGCCCTTCCGGTTATCGGTGCCGCGATCGGCATGATTTTAATCGCGGTACTCATCGGCACATCCCTCAAACGTAATGAAGAAATTGCCATTAAAGTCGCGCTCGTCAGCGCCGTGACGGCGGTGTCGTATGTCGCTGTGGCCAGTCTGCTACTGTTGAACGGTCATTTCTGGTGGGGGTTTATCGCCTGCGCCCTGCTGGTGTTTATAGCTTTTAAATCGGCAGCCACGATTTCGGCACAAGAAGCCCGGTTGTTGAGTCAGGAAGTGAGCCGGAATGAATGATTTAATACTTACCTTTTTGTACGTACTTACTAAAAGTAAGCTTAGGTGTTAGTGTTTTACAACACCAGACAAACACGAAGGAGTTCCCTGATGATCGCAATTACCGGCGCTACCGGCCAGCTTGGCCAACACGTTATCGAAAATCTGCTGAAAACCGTTCCTGCCAGCCAGATCGTGGCAATTGTGCGCAATCCGGCGAAAGCCGACGCCCTAAGCCAGCAAGGTATTGTTGTGCGTCAGGCCGATTACACCGATCGGGCGGCGTTCACCGCTGCCTTAAGCGGCGTGGATAAACTGCTGCTGATCTCCTCCAGCGAAGTCGGCCAACGTGCCACTCAACATCAAAACGTCATTGACGCGGCCAAAGCGGCAGGCGTGAAATTCATTGCTTACACCAGCCTGCTGCATGCGGATAAATCCCCGCTTGGCCTGCACGTTGAACACGTTCAGACTGAAAAAGCGCTGGCCGATTCTGGCATTCCTTACGCCCTGCTGCGTAACGGCTGGTACACGGAAAACTATCTCGCCAGTGCACCACCTGCAATTGAGCACGGCGTGTTTATTGGCGCGGCGGGTGAAGGCAAAATCGCCTCGGCCACGCGCGAAGATTACGCGGCGGCAGCGGCTATCGTTGTCGCCGGAGAAGGTCATGCGGGCAAAGTGTACGAACTGGCGGGCGACAACGCCTGGACGCTGAGCGAGCTGGCCGCCGAGCTGAGCAAACAGAGCGGAAAACCGGTGACGTACCAGAATCTGAGCGAAGCCGATTTCGCCGCCGCACTGAAAGGCGTGGGCTTACCGGCCGGGCTGGCAGACATGCTGGCTGACTCCGATACGGGCGCGTCCAAAGGCGGTTTGTTCGACGACAGCCATACCTTAAGCAAACTGATTGGTCGCCCAACCACGCCGCTGGCTGAAAGCGTAAAAGGCATTCTGTAACGGTTACGCGGTGGTTAATTTTTGTGGCATCCCCGTGGGTCATCTCTGATAATGAAAAGATGACCCACCCGGAGGCTCACCGTGCAAGGCGTACCCGAACAGTTCATCGATGAGAGAGACAGCGCGCGCTTTCGCCATCTGGCGCAAGTGCCGGGCGTCGAACTGTATCACGCGCATATCTCACGCTACGCCTTTGAACCACATACCCACGAAGCCTTCGGGATCGGCGCAATCGAAGCCGGTGCCGAGCGCTTTCGCTATCGCGGCACCCAGTACGTCGCTCCCGTCCATTCTGTTGTCACCAT
The DNA here is from genome assembly GCF_016771845.1 of Lelliottia jeotgali. Lineage (NCBI taxonomy): Bacteria > Pseudomonadati > Pseudomonadota > Gammaproteobacteria > Enterobacterales > Enterobacteriaceae > Lelliottia > Lelliottia jeotgali. Next base: position 425,983 of record NZ_JAENMQ010000002.1, read on the forward strand.
GAATCCTGACGAGCTGCACACCGGCGAAGCCGCAACCGACGACGGCTGGCGCTACCGGATGGTGTATCTCGATCCCGACCTGCTCGAAGACGTCACTGGCATTCGCCACTGGTGGTTTAGCGATGTAACGCGCCACGACCCGCTGCGCTCGCAGCAGATCTGTCAGCTGATTTATGGTCTGTGGCATACGGACGATCCGCTGGCGCAGAAGGGGTTGCTGCTGGATTTGATCGACACTTTTCAACCGCTGGCGCGCCATGCACCGGTGATTCAGGAAGGGGCACATCGCTTCGAGCGGGCGCGCGAGTATCTGCACGACAACTATATGCATCCAGTGACGCTGGACGAACTGGCGCGTGTGGTGTCGCTCAGTCCTTACCATTTCCAGCGCCAGTTTAAAGCTCACTTTCACGTCACGCCGCATCAGATGCTGATGGCGATCCGCCTGTGGCGTGCCAAAGCCTTTCTGACCCTCGGTATGCCCGCCGCCGAAGTGGCCGCCGCCACCGGCCTGACCGATCAGTCGCATCTCACCCGCGCCTTTACTCATCGCTACGGCATTACGCCCGTTCGCTATCAAAAGCAGGTCGTCCGGCGCTAATGCGCAACCTCATACAATATTCCCTCCCATTGCTTTTCTACACTGCACGCAGGTTTCTTTGATGTGGATGGCAAAATGATTATCGGCGTGTTGTATGCTCTGCTGGCGGGTTTGATGTGGGGACTGATTTTTGTCGGCCCGTTAATGGTTCCAGAATACCCGGCGGTGTTGCAGTCGATGGGGCGCTATCTGGCGCTGGGGCTGATCGCCCTGCCGCTGGCGTGGCTGGGCCGCGCACGCCTTCGCCAACTCACTCACCATGACTGGAAAACCGCACTGGCGCTGACCATGATGGGCAATATTATCTATTACGTGTGTTTGGCAAGTGCCATTCAGCGCACCGGTGCGCCAGTCTCGACGATGATTATCGGGACGTTGCCAGTGGTCATTCCGGTATTTGCTAACCTGCTGTATAGCCAGCGCGACGGCAAACTGGCGTGGTCAAAAATGGTCCCTGCGCTGGTGTGTATCGCCATCGGCCTGGCGTTGGTGAACATTGCTGAATTACACCACGCGGGCGTTGGCGAGTTTGACGGATGGCGCTACGGGTCGGGAATTTTGCTGGCGTCGGTTTCCGTCGTCTGCTGGGCGTGGTATGCCCTGCGCAACGCCCGCTGGCTGCGGGAGAATCCGGATAAGCATCCGATGATGTGGGCGACCGCCCAGGCGCTGGTGACGCTGCCGGTTTCGCTGCTGGGGTATGCGGCATCTTGCTGGTGGCTGGATCTGCAACAGCCCGAATTTGCCCTGCCGTTCGGCCCGCGTCCGTGGGTGTTTGTCGGCCTGATGGTGGCAATTGCGGTGCTGTGCTCGTGGGTGGGAGCGCTGTGCTGGAATATCGCCAGCCAAAAATTGCCAACGGTGATTCTGGGGCCACTGATTGTCTTCGAAACTCTGGCCGGATTGCTTTATACCTTCCTGATGCGCCAGAGCGTGCCGCCGCTGTTAACAGGGTGTGGAATCGCGCTGCTGGTGGTGGGGGTGGTGATTGCTGTCAGAGCGAAACCGGAAAAACCGACGGTGGTTCCGGTAGCCTAAATGTAAAAAAAAGCCCGGTGGCGCTGCGCTTACCGGGCCTACAAAACCACAATGATGAATTTGCACCATCCGGCGCGGTTTATGTAGGCCGGATAAGCGCAAGCGCCATCCGGCATCTGTCAGAAGGTTTCCCAGTGAGCTTCGTTGACCGTCGCCGCTGGCTTAGCCTTCGCTGCGTACGTTTTTACCGGAGCCGCTTTTACCGCTTGGCCGCGGGTGATTTTAAACGCTGCGACCGCTTCGTTCAGGCGCGCGGCCTGATCTTCCAGCGCGGCTGCCGCTGCGGCGGATTCTTCTACCAGCGAGGCGTTTTGCTGCGTCACACGATCCATCTCCGCCACCGCCTGGCCGACCTGGTCGATACCGCGGCTCTGCTCATCGGACGCCGAGGCGATTTCGCCCATGATGTCGGTCACGCGCGTTACGGCGTTAACGATTTCGGCCATCGTTTCCCCGGCCTGATTGACCAGCGCCGAACCGGCGTTGACGCGATCGCCCGAATCATCAATCAGCCCTTTGATCTCTTTCGCCGCCTGGGCGCTGCGCTGCGCCAGCGTGCGAACTTCGCCAGCCACCACGGCAAAGCCACGGCCTTGCTCGCCTGCGCGCGCGGCTTCTACCGCTGCGTTCAGCGCCAGAATATTGGTCTGGAACGCAATGCCGTCAATCACATTGGTTATCTGGGCAATTTTGCTGGAGCTGGTGGCGATTTCATCCATTGTGCGCACCACGCCTTCCACCACGCTGCCGCCTTTTTTGGCGGTAGTCGAAGCGTCCAGCGCCAGACGGGACGCCTGACGGGCGTTGTCGGCGTTTTGCTTCACGGTCGCGGTCAGCTGTTCCATGCTTGCGGCGGTCTCTTCCAGCGATGCGGCCTGCTGCTCGGTACGGGAGGAGAGATCGTTGCTGCCGGCAGAAATTTCGCCCGCGCCGGTATAAATAGTGTCAGCCCCTTCACGCACCACACCAACGGTGTTTGCCAATGCGGTTTGCATCTCCTGCACGTTACGCGCCAGAACCGCCATTTCGTTCTTGCCCTGGGCATCGATCGGCTGCGTCAGGTCGCCCGCCGCAATCGCGCGGATATGGCTGATCACGTCATGCAGCGGCAGCAACAGCACGCGGCGCATCGCAATCCAACTGGTGATAATCACCGCCAAAACCACCAGCATAATGGCGGAGAGGATCCAGAGGATGCGGTTGTAGTCGCTTTCATTGTCCTGAATGCCTCTGCTGGTCAGTTTCGCCTGCGCCTCGCGCCACTCGCGATACACCTTTTGCATCCCAGTCTGCTTCTGCTCGGCATTTTGCTTGAACATATCTTCCAGATTACCCTGCGCCAGCAAGGTGTTCATTTGCGTCAGTGTGGATGAATAAACGCGATATTGTTCTTCCAGCTCTTTGGACAGGTTCTCGTCCATCCCCGGTGTTTCTGGCAAAGCGTAGTATTTATCGTAATGACCTTGCGCTTCGGCCAGCAGATTTTTGGCCGTGGCGACCAACTCGTTCAGCTGTCCGCCGTTAATCTGGCTTGCGACGCTGCTCTGCAAACGGAGCATGCCACGGTTGAGCGTGACACGTGCCTGGTTGAGGCTGATCCAGGCGTCAGTAAATTCAGCCACGTTCTGGCTGGAAAGCTGGGAGACGGTAAAGTTATCTTTGTCGTTATTCAGAGCATTGATGAACACCCCGGCGGAGATCAGCTGGACTGCGCCCAGCCCGAGCAACACCGAGATCAATAGGGTAATGACTTTTATACGTTTAAACATGCGATGCCTTTAGTTATATGCAGGATAGTGTTTGACGTGTATCTATCGGCAGACGCGCGGGGTTGTTTAACGTAGGGACGGGCATAAGCGTGTCATTTTCGGAATTTATTAAAGCCATTCAGCAGCTTAAAACTTCAAAATAATTGTGACGCACCTCTCGTTTTTACCGTTGCCACTAAAGGGTTATAGCTTCGCCTTAAAGATGCATTTAAAATGCATCTTATATTCTTCATGATGAGGTAACTGCTATGGCCTTTCGCGACCAACCTTTAGGCGAGCTGGCGCTCTCCATTCCACGCGCATCTGCGCTGTTTCGTAAATACGATATGGATTACTGCTGTGGCGGGAAGCAAACGCTGGCGCGTGCGGCTCTGCGTAAAGAGTTGGATGTTGACGCGATTGAAGCCGAACTGGCGCAACTGGCCGAGCAACCGATAGAGAAAGACTGGCGCAGCGTGGCGCTGGCAGAAATCATTGACCACATCATCGTGCGTTATCACGATCGCCACCGTGAACAGCTGCCGGAATTAATTCTTCAGGCGACGAAAGTCGAGCGCGTACATGCGGATAAGGCCTCCGTACCGCGCGGCCTGGCGAAATACCTGACCATGCTGCATCAAGAGCTTTCAAGCCACATGATGAAAGAGGAGCAGATCCTGTTCCCGATGATCAAACAAGGCATGGGCAGCCAGGCGATGGGGCCGATCAGCGTCATGGAAAGTGAGCACGACGACGCGGGCGAGCTGCTGGAAGTGATCAAACACACCACCAATAACGTCACGCCACCGGCGGATGCTTGCACCACCTGGAAAGCGATGTACAACGGGATCAACGTATTGATCGACGATTTGATGGAACACATCAGTCTGGAAAACAACGTCCTGTTCCCGCGCGCCCTATCCGGGGAATAAAAAAAGCCCGGTGGCGGCTTCGCCTTACCGGGCCTACATTTCGTGCATTTTTTGTCTTCGTAGGCCGGATAAGCGCTAGCGCCATCCGGCAACAGACTTAACGCACGCCTGCCATACGTTTCTTACCGATAAACAGCCAGCCTAACCCCAGCGCGATGAACCACAGCGGCGTGACGATCAGCGCCTGACGGGTGTCATCTTCCAGCGTCAGCAGAACCAGTACAAACACGAAGAACGCCATGCAAACCCAGCACATCAGCTTGCCAAGCGGCATTTTGTAGATTGATTTTTCATGCAACTGCGGACGCTGTTTGCGGTACACCAGGTACGAGCACAGAATAATCGTCCAGACAAACATGAACAGAATCGCGGACACCGTGGTAATCATGGTGAATGCGCCAATCACGCTCGGGTTGACGTACAGCATCACCACACCGCCCAGCAGGCAGATGCAGGAGAAGGTCAGCCCTTTCGCCGGAACCGCGCGTTTGGACAGCTTGGCGAACGCACTCGGCGCGACGCCTTCCTGCGCTAGACCGAACAGCATACGGCTGGTGGAGAACACACCGCTGTTCGCCGAAGAGGCCGCCGAGGTCAGTACCACGAAGTTAATCAGGCTGGCCGCAGCTGGCAGACCCACCAGAACAAACAGCTCAACAAACGGGCTCTTGGTTGGGACAACGGAGCCCCACGGCGTCACGGACATAATCACGATCAGCGCGAAGACGTAGAACATGATGATACGAATCGGAATCGAGTTGATCGCACGTGGCAGGGATTTCTCCGGATCTTTGGTTTCCGCAGCGGTGGTGCCCACCAGTTCAATACCCACGAAGGCGAACACCGCAATCTGGAAGCCCGCGAAGAAGCCGCTCAGCCCTTTCGGGAACCAACCGCCGTCATTCCACAGGTGCGTAAAGGATGCCTGCACACCGGTCGGCGACTGGAAGTGCGTCAGGATCATCACCAGACCGACCACAATCAGCCCAACGATAGCGACGATTTTGATCATCGCGAACCAGAACTCCATCTCACCGAACATTTTGACGGTGGCGAGGTTAAGGCTCAGCAGCAGAACGATTACCGCCAGCGATGCCACCCAGTCGGAAAGGCCGGGGAACCAGAATTGTGCGTAGGCCGTTATGGCGACGACGTCCGCCATGCCGGTGACCACCCAGCAGAACCAGTAGGTCCAGCCGGTAAAGTATCCCGCCCACGGGCCGAGCAGGTCGGAGGCGAAGTCGCTAAAGGATTTGTATTCGAGATTCGAGAGCAGCAATTCACCCATTGCACGCATCACGAAGAACAGCATAAAACCGATGATCATATACACGAAGATGATCGACGGTCCGGCAAGACTGATGGTTTTACCTGACCCCATGAACAGCCCTGTGCCGATGGCACCGCCGATGGCGATAAGCTGAATGTGACGGTTTGTGAGATTGCGCCGTAGCGACTGTTCAGACGATGCCTCTTCGTCGGCAACGACTTTTACCTGATCTACCATGTGATTTTTTCCTGTTTGTGCCTGTCTGTGTTGTTAGGCTCTTCTGGCCTTTAAATACGTCAAAAAAAGACGGTCCCGTAAAAGGACTCATCGATAGTAGGTAAGAATCGGCGGGATGAATACTATGAAATAGATATTATGTTAATAATATGTTTAAAGTGAGTGTCATATCACTCATACAACGCGAAACAGCTCACAAAAATACACGCAACTCGGCTGTTTGCAAGATTAAATATTGATATCGGCGTAACTATAGGTTTTCTCACTATTTCCTCCCCCGCAGCGGGAGAGGAAATACGTGTGCCGATTACAGGATTTCCAGCAGCTCGACTTCAAATACCAGGGTGCTGAATGGCGGGATAGACGCGCCAGCGCCACGCTCGCCGTAGGCCAGGTTCTGTGGGATAGTCAGTTCCCATTTGGAACCAACTGGCATCAGCGTCAGCGCTTCGATCCAGCCAGGGATCACGCCGTTGACCGGGAATTCAGCCGGTTCGCCGCGCGCAACGGAGCTGTCGAACACAGTACCGTCGATCAGTTTGCCGGTGTAATGCACGCGTACATGGTTGGTGCGCGCAGGAATCGCGCCTTCGCCCTGAGTGATCACGCGGAATTGCAGGCCAGATTCGGTGCTGTTAACACCTTCTTTCTCGCGGTTTTCTTCCAGGTATTTCACGCCTTCAGCGGCCATTTCTTCGAAACGCTCACGACGAACGGCATCCGCACGCTCGTGAACTTCGCGCAGTGCGCGATGTACAACGTCTACCGGTACAGCCGGGTGTTTGCCTTCCAGCGCATCAGCGATGCCCGCCACCAGTGCTTCAGGTAACAGTCCTTCCAGGCCGGATTCGCTCAGCTGCTGTCCTACCTGCAAACCGATACCGTAGCTTGCCTGCGCTTCGATAGTGTCAAAAGTCGGGGTGGTCATGGGTTTTCCTTCCATCACATTTAAAGTAGCGGGCAGCATATCAGCCACGCCCTTATGGGTAAAACTTTGTCTGAAGTAAAGATGACAAACAGCGGCGAAACAGAAACAATAGGGGCGACCAGGTGTTTTCCTAAACATGAGTCACACGAGTCGGGTTTACTACGCCATTCAGGCAGTTAGCAGACTATACTTCTCAGGACAGGATTATAATGATGCGGAGCAGGAGGAGAGCCATGCCCGGGCGATTTGAACTGAAACCTACCCTGGCGAAAATCTGGCACGCGCCGGACAATTTTCGCATCATGGACCCGCTGCCGCCGCTGCACCGCCGAGGCATTATTATTGCGGCGCTGGTGGTAGTGATCGGATTCCTGCTTCCTTCAGGCGATGACAGCAGTGATGTGCAGCCCGTGAGCCGCAACGCTCAGCTGGATATTCAGTCGCAGTCACGGCCACAGCCCGATCAACAACCGATGCAAACGCAGCTGGTCACACCGTCTAACGATCCAGGCCTGGTAGCACCGGTCTCGCCGGAGCCCGTTCAGGAAGAGCAACCGCAGGAACAGGCAGCCGCGCCCGTTCGGTCGCAGGCGCAACAGCCGCCAGGTATTGATCAGCAGTGGCGCGCGTATCGCGTCGAGCCGGGCAAAACGATGGCGCAGCTGTTCCGCGACCATAATCTGCCACCGACCGATGTCTATGCGATGGCGCAGGTCGAAGGCGAAGGAAAACCTCTGAGTAACTTACAGAACGGGCAGATGGTGCAGATTCGCCAGAACGCCAGCGGCGTGGTGACGGGCCTGACGATTGATACCGGCAACGGCCAGCAGGTGCTGTTTATGCGTGAACAAAACGGCAGCTTTATGCGAGTGAAATAACCGAGATGCCCGGTCGTGCCGGCCGGGCGTTCATATCAGACCGCTTTTTTCGCCTTATTCACCCACCAAATCCCCGAGCAAACCAGCACCAGCGCGATCGCGTATTTGATATCCAGAATGTTTTCCCCAAGGAAAATGGCCGACAGCACCGTCCCCGCGACGGGGATGACAAAGTTGAACGGAGCAATCATGCTCACGCGGTTTACTTTCAGCAGCATACTCCACAGGGCAAAGGCCACGGACGACAGCAGGGTCAGATAGCCGAGCACGGCCACCGCCGCCATACTGTGTACTTCCAGCGTTCCGCCCGTCGCATAGCCACCGGCCACCAGAACAGCACCGCCAATCCCCAGCTGCCAGCCGGTCATCACCGTTGGATCGACGGTTTGCGAAATACGTTTACCGTACAGCGTGGCAGCAGAAAGGATAAACGCAGCCAGTACCACAAAACCATCACCCTTCCAGACAAAGCTAAAATCCATCAATCCACTGTTGAAGTTCACCAGCATCACGCCTGCAAAACCGAGAACACAGCCGATGGTTTTGTTATAGCTAAGCTTGTCGTTCTGATAGATAAAGTGCGCCAGCAGCACGCTGAAGAAAGTCCCGGTCGCGTTCATTATCGAGCCTTTGACGCCGGTCGTATACGCGAGGCCGATATAGAAAAACGTGTACTGGATGGTGGTTTGTGTCAGACCCAACAACGTCAGCTGTCCAAACTGCCGTGGCGTGAGCCGGGCAATGGGTTTGCGCTGGGCCAGCGCAAACATCAGCAACAGCATACCGGCGAAGAGAAAACGGTAACCGGCAAAGACCACTTTCGAGGGAATATCGTCGGTAGCAATCTGGAATAGTTCATAGCCACTTTTGATCGCCGGATAAGAGCTACCCCATAGCAAACAACACAGTGTAGCGCTTGCGTAGGCGATATTCTTTCGGGCGAAAACGGGGACTGAAGGAGAGGCTTCCATAGCAAATCTCAAAGATAAAATTGCGTTTCAATTATTATCAGGGAATGCGAGAGGAATAGCTACCATACAAGACGCAGGGTGTGATTTTGGCGGGGCTTAAAAAAACAAAACGCCGGCACAAGGCCGGCGCTTAAACGCTAACAGAGTAAAAAATTACTCAGCTACAACGTTAACAACCAGTTTAGCGAACACTTCGCTGTGAACCTGGAAGTCCACTTCGTGCTCACCAGTGGTACGCAGAACGCCGTTCGGCATACGAACTTCGCTCTTAGCCACTTCAACGCCAGCTGCAGTTACAGCGTCAGCGATGTCGCGAGTACCGATAGAACCGAACAGTTTACCTTCGTCGCCTGATTTAGACGCGATGGTAACGGTGCCCAGTGCATTGATTGCTTCAGCACGAGCATTAGCAGCCGCCAGAACGTCAGCCAGTTTGGCTTCCAGTTCAGCACGACGGGTTTCGAAAAACTCAACGTTTTTCTTAGTAGCAGGAACAGCTTTGCCCTGTGGAACCAGGAAGTTACGAGCGTAGCCCGCTTTAACGTTAACCTGATCACCCAGGCTGCCCAGGTTTGCTACTTTATCAAGCAGAATAACTTGCATTACCTTATCCTCTTAAAGTCGTATTAATGGACCGTGCCCGATTACTGATGACGATCAGTGTACGGCAGCAGAGACAGGTAGCGAGCGCGTTTGATAGCGCGAGCCAGCTGACGCTGATATTTTGCACGAGTACCGGTGATACGGCTTGGGACAATCTTACCGCTTTCGGTGATGTAGTTTTTCAGCGTTGCGATATCTTTATAGTCGATCTCTTGAACGCCTTCCGCTGTGAAACGGCAGAACTTGCGACGACGGAAATAACGTGCCATATGGCTAGTCTCCAGAATCTATCAAATCAATCTGCTCGGCATGCAGAACCATTTTGCTCAGGCCGTTCTTTGCCTTGTGGCAAGAAATGAACCCCTGAACGATTACTGCGCTACCGACCGTTATACTGTGAGTAATGGCCTGGTTTTCGTGTCCGCTAATAATAACGGGCATTTGGCACCACGCCTGCCGGTGAAACCCGGCTTCCTCCTGCACAGAACGATGCTCAAGCACGAACTGGCAATGAGGAATTCCTGATGGGCTGACCTTACGAAGGGGGGTCCTGCACACGGTACCGGACAACACCAGACGGTTGGTCATCAGAAATTACTCTTCAGAATCCCCAGCATCAGAATCATCTGCGGTTTCGTTTGCGAAATCATCGCGACGCTCACGGCGCTCGTCTTTCGCTTTAACCATCGGAGATGCTTCGGTAACTGCGTTCTTAGTACGCATTACCATGCTGCGGATAACGGCGTCGTTGAAGCGGAAGTTAGTTTCCAGCTCATCGATCGCTTCCTGCGGAGCTTCAACGTTCAGCAGAACGTAGTGAGCTTTGTGCAGTTTGTTGATCGGATAAGCCAGCTGACGGCGGCCCCAGTCTTCCAGACGGTGGATCGTACCTTCTGCTGCAGTGATTGCACCAGTGTAACGTTCGATCATACCCGGAACCTGTTCGCTCTGGTCAGGATGGACCATAAAAACGATTTCGTAATGACGCATCGAATTGCTCCTTACGGATTATTCAGCCTCCTGTCTGGGTCAGCCGCGGCCCATGGAGGCAAGGAACGTGTTAAAGGGCGGCCGAAAAATTGACGCGTCATTCTAATTGCGAACCCTAAAAAACTCAAGCTGATTGCACAAATAATTCGCACAAAGCGTGAAGCCGGTCTAAGTAGATGATTTAAAATTAGTCACATCGGGTAGCGCTACTTTTTTGAACAACAGCATCAGAAATGGTCGCCATTCCCCACAATATTAACGATTACACTTTAATCAGACCCCATCCGAACAGCACAGGAGAGGTACAAACCGTCACACAGCACGCAGTCGTGGAGCGCATATCATGAAAAACATCGTAATTGCCATTCTGGCTGCGCTTTTGCTTAGTGCAAACGCGATGGCAGCCATCAAGATCGACGGTCGACAGGCCAGAAATATGGATGATGTGCAGAGCTTGGGCGTAATTTACATCAATCATAACTTCGCCACCGAAAGTGAAGCAGATCAGGCGCTGAATGAAGAGACCGATGCACAGGGCGCAAAGTACTACCACGTCATTTTGACCCGCGAGCCCGGTAGCAACGGCAATATGCACGCCAGCGCAGATATCTATCGATAAGACTTTGACGCTAGCACCAGGAAAGCCAACAACGAAAATATAGCCATAGTTTGACTTGCCCCCTGCCCGGGGGCTTTTTTTATTTCTGCCCGTAGTAGGCATTTAGACCATGTTTGCGCAGATAGTGCTTGTTCATCAGATAGCTGTCGATGGGCTGAAGCTGTGGATTGATACCGCGCGCAATCCACGCCATTTTCGCCACCTCTTCCATCACTACCGCATTGTGCACCGCATCGTGCGCATTTTTGCCCCACGAGAATGGACCGTGCTGCCAGACGACAATTCCCGGCGTATGTAGCGGTTCGCGCTCACCTACCGTCTCGATGATGACTTTCCCGGTATTTAGCTCATATTCGCCCTGCACTTCTTCTTCGGTTAACGCGCGGGTACAGGGGATGTCACCAAAGAAATAGTCAGCGTGCGTGGTGCCAAGCGCCGGGATGGCCAGCCCCGCCTGCGCCCAAGCCGTTGCATGGGTCGAATGGGTATGCACCACGCCGCCGAGGGAAGGATAACGGCGATAAAGCGCCAGATGGGTGGCAGTATCCGAAGAGGGGTTCCATTTCCCGTCGATAACGTTGCCGTCCAAATCTACCACCACCATATCCTCTGGCTGCATGACGTCATATGCCACACCGCTGGGTTTGATCGCCACCCACCCGCGTTCACGATCGATCGCGCTCACATTACCCCAGGTAAACGTCACCAGACCGTAGCGCGGGAGATCCATATTGGCGTCAAACACTTGCTGTTTAAGCTGTTGCATGAGACGCCTCCAGCAATCCGGCCCGCGCCATCCGCTCGCGTACCCAGTCGCGGGCTTTCGCCACTTCGGCGAGCGGGTCGTCTGACGTTTCACTCCACATCTCAATTAGGTACGGCCCACAATAGCCACTCTGTTTAAGCGTCCGGAAGCATTGTTCGAAATCCACAACCCCGGTGCCGAACGGGACATTTTTGAATACGCCAGGAAGTGTGTCTTTGACGTGAACCGCCACGATATGCCCGCGACCTGCCTGCAACTCCATTTGTACGTCGTTATCCCACGCCGACAGATTGCCGATATCAGGATAAAGCTGGAACCACGGATTATTGAGGTAGTGTGCATAGCCAAGCGCTTTGCTTATCGAGTTCATCAGCGGGTAATCCATGATCTCCATCGCCAGCGTCACCTGCGCACGGCTGGCCATGTCGACGCTCTCTTTCAGTCCCTCACGAAAACGACGGCGAGTTTCATCATTCGCTTTCTGATAATAGACGTCATAGCCTGCCAGCTGGATCACACGAATTCCAACATCCTGCGCAAACGTGATGGCTTTGCGCATGATCTCCAGCCCCTGGTCGCGAATCAGATCGTCTTCACTACCGAGTGGAAAACGACGATGGGCACTCAGGCACATTGACGGCACCCGCACGCCGGTTTCCGCCACCGCGTTGACTAGCTTCAGACGCTCTTCACGACTCCAGTCGAGACGAGAAAGGCGTAGATCTGTTTCATCCACGGACATTTCAACAAAATCGAATCCCAGTTTTTGCGCAAGCTGTAAGCGCTCAAGCCAGCACTCACCGGCGGGAAGGGCTTTTTCATAGATACCGAGCGGAGCTTGTGTAGACAACATACCCGCTCCTTATCCCCACAGCTGGGCGATGGAGCGTTTGAACTGACGCGCGGCTTCAACCGGAGACGCGGCATCGCGAATGCTGCGACCGGCAATAAAGACGTGGATTGGAATCCCTTTAAACAGCGGTAAGTCTTCCAGCGCCAGACCGCCCGTCACCGTCACTTTAAAGCCCATATCCGAAAGACGTTTGATGGCGCTGATGTCCGCGTCGCCCCAGGCAACACCGGCGGCCTGCGCGTCGCGGCTGCGGTGATAAACCACCTGCTGAATACCCGCGTCGTGCCACTCTTTCGCCTGTTCCCAGGTCCAGTAGCCGGTCAGTTCAATCTGCACATCGCCGTTGAACTCTTTTGCCACTTCCAGCGCGCCTTTGGTGGTGTTGATATCCGCGCAGCAGATCACCGTCACCCAGTCGGCGTTGGCTTCAAAACACATACGGGAGAGAATTTTCCCCGCATCGGCAATTTTGGCATCGGCCAGCACAATTTTGTGCGGATACAGTGCTTTCAGGTCACGCACCGCGCGCACCCCCTCCCCGACGCAAAGAATAGTGCCGACTTCGATGATGTCGACTTCTTCTGCAATCAGACGCGTTGTTTCGTACGCGTGAGCCATCGTTTGGTTATCCAGAGCCACCTGCAACATTGGTAATGACATTTTCAATTCCCTCTTAAACTGTCGCCGCATTGGCGCTATCGATTAATTCCAGAACGTCCTGCTCGGTACGACAGGCGCGTAGGCGGTCGAAATTGGCTTCATCATCAAACAGATTCACGATCTGCATGATGCCCACTTCCTGATGGGTGGTGGCATCAACTGCCGCCATCGTTATCAGAATATCGACCGGGTCGTTGTCTTCGTGGTTAAACACCAGCGGTGTTTTCAACGTCACCAGCGCGAAGCCAGTTTTTTTGACGCCCTCTTCCGGGCGACCGTGCGGCATGGCAAGGCCCGGCGCAATGACGAAGTACGGGCCGTGCTGCGCCACGCCGTCGAGAATCGCCTGGTAGTAGCGCGGCTCAACCACATCGGCCTTAACCAGCAAATCAACGCCCAGTTTGACAGCCTCCTGCCAGGTGCTGGCCTCGGCCTGCAGCTGGATGGAACGGTTTTCCGCCAGCGAATCACGTAATTTCATGTCGCGTCCTTATTTGATGTCGCCGGGGAAGTGCTCTTTGATGACGTCCATCAGCTTTGGACCGAAATCGGCGGCAGAGAGCATATTGCGCACGCCCACCACATATTTATTGCCCGTCACCGTGATTTCGCCTGCGATATGCGTTGAGGCAATAATGATATCCGCCCCGCTTAGCTCGCTTTTGTACTCGCCTACGGCGCAGCTGTTCACCGTGTGGCTCACACCTTCCCCGGTGAGAAACTGGTCCACTTTCATTTTCATGATCATGGAGCTGCCCTGTCCGTTACCACACACTGCCAGAATACGTACGGTCATAATCAAAACTCCTTGTTAGGCAGAGTGCTCTGCCAGCTGTTTCTCTGCGTCTTCTTCAGCGCGCAGTGTGCGCCCAGCGAAGACCATATAAACCAGTGCAATCAAGATAATGACGGCCATAAAGGCCAGGCCGACAGAGGCGAAGCCCTGCATCATCGGTGGTGCCAGAATCGACCAGTCAGCCATGCCCATCCACGCGCTCATACCGGTGAGTTTGACCGCCCACACGCAGCCAAAGATTTCTATCATCCCCATCACCAGGCAAATTTTGACAGCCGCGCGCCAGCCGCCGAAGTGGTTAGCAAAGACACCAATAGTGGCGTTAGAGAAGAACATTGGGATGAAGCCAGGGATGATCAGAATGGAAGAGCCACAGCCGACCAGAATGCCAACCGCAATCAGCTGGCCGATAGTGCCCCACATAAAGCCCCACACCACCGCATTCGGCGCAAAGCTGTAGATAGCCGCACAGTCAATGGCCAGAACGGCACCGGGAATCAGTCGCTGGGAGATACCGTTGAATGCTTCGGAAAGCTCAGCGACAAACATGCGCACGCCCTGAGTGATGATGAAAATCGCCACCGCGAACTGGAAGCCTGTCTGCAGAATGTAGATAGTCCAGTGGGTTTTCCCGGCCATCGCCTGCACCACGTCAATGCCAAAAGAGAGCAGAATCGCGCCGAAGAAAATGGTCATGACAATCGCCGTGGAGACGATGTTATCGTGGAAAATGTTCAGCCAACCGGGGAGTTTGAGGTCTTCCACGCTCTCCTCTTTCTTTCCGAGGTATGGCGCGACTTTATAGGCGATCCACGAGGCAAATTGCTGCTGATGTCCGATGGAAAAACCGCAGCCGTCGGTCACTTCCTGCGTCGGCTTGTACATCATGTTGGAGGTGATGCCCCAGTAGAGCGACACCAACACCGCCGTGCAGATAATGGTGGTCCACATCGGGTAGCCAAAGATAAAGAAAAAGACGGCAATCAGCCCGGCCTGCTGGAACATGATATGTCCCGTCAGCATGATGGTACGAATGCCCGTGATCCGGCGCAGCAGCACGTAAGTGATATTCAACGCCAGCGCGAGCAGCACCGCATACCCAACCCAGCTGTAAGCATCACCCATGCGTTCTATGGTCGCCATCATCGACGCGTAGGTATCCGAAATCGCACCGTTAATGCCGTAAACTTCTGACATTTTGGCGACAACGGGCTTAAACGTGCTGGTCAAAATACCCGATCCCGCCTGCAACAGCATAAAACCGATAATCGTTTTGATGGTGCCTTTGACGATCACACTCGCGCTTTTACGCAACAGGATATAGCCGAGACAGGTCACAATACCCAGCAACAGCGGCGCGTTGGTCATTACCTGATTGAAGAAGACGGTAAAGACGCTGTAGAGGATTTCCATAACACACTCCAGAAAGTGAGGGCACAAAGGACAAACTGCGTAAGAGAAGTGCCCTCACTCTAGTAATCACAAATAATCACCACAAGATTGAATTTGATTATTTGTGACGCGTCACGCAAATTATTTCCCTGCACTTCATAATGATTTTCATTCCATACGCATGAATCATAATTTATTCTTTTAATTTAGATAATTAACACAAACCCAGAAAGAAGAATCGCATTCTTCACTTCCTATTACTTCGATGTGTTACATCAATGATTCTGCAAAATCGTCGTTGCAATGCTGATTTAATGGTGACAACATAAATCATAACAAATCACCAAATGATTATTTATGATTAAAAAAGGGAGTTGAACAATGAGTAAAGTGAAATCCATCACCCGTGAATCATGGATTCTGAGCACCTTCCCGGAATGGGGCAGCTGGCTGAATGAAGAGATTGAACAAGAGCAGGTCGCGACAGGCACTTTTGCAATGTGGTGGCTTGGCTGTACCGGTATTTGGCTGAAATCAGAAGGCAGTGCCAATATCTGCGTCGATTTCTGGTGCGGCACCGGCAAACAGAGCCACGGTAATCCGCTGATGAAAGCAGGCCATCAGATGCAGCGCATGGCAGGCGTCAAAAAACTACAGCCAAACCTGCGCACCACGCCGTTTGTGCTGGATCCGTTCGCCATTCGTCAAATCGATGCGGTGCTCTCGACTCACGATCATAACGATCATATCGACGTCAACGTGGCCGCAGCGGTCATGCAAAACTGCGCGGACGATGTGCCGTTTATTGGGCCACAAACTTGCGTCGACCTCTGGATTGGCTGGGGCGTGCCGAAAGATCGCTGCATCGTCATGAAACCGGGCGACGTGGTGAAAATCAAAGACGTGGAAATTCATGCGCTTGATGCGTTCGATCGTACCGCATTGATAACCCTCCCAGCCGACCAAAAAGCCGCAGGTATTCTGCCGGATGGCATGGACCAACGTGCGGTAAATTATCTGTTCAAAACACCGGGCGGATCGCTTTATCACAGCGGCGACTCTCACTATTCCAACTACTATGCTAAGCACGGCAACGAACACAAGATCGACGTCGCGCTCGGCTCATACGGAGAGAACCCGCGCGGTATTACCGATAAAATGACCAGCGCCGATATGCTGCGTATGGCGGAAGCGCTCAACACCAAAGTGGTGATTCCGTTCCATCACGATATCTGGTCAAACTTCCAGGCCGATCCACAGGAAATTCGGGTCCTGTGGGAGATGAAAAAAGATCGTCTTAAGTACGGATTCAAGCCGTTTATCTGGCAGGTGGGCGGCAAATTTACCTGGCCGCTGGATAAAGATAATTTCGAATATCACTATCCGCGTGGCTTTGATGATTGCTTCACCATTGAGCCGGATCTACCGTTTAAATCGTTCCTGTAACCAAAGAACAGCTTTCGCCAGGCCAGTGCGCCTGGCGATTTTCTCTTTTGCTTAGTATTTTCAGGCTATTTCAAATATCATCTTTTAAAATCAATTTTTTTCGGAATAGCTCATGACGGAAGCGCAACGGCATCAAATCTTACTGGAACTCCTGGCACAAAAAGGTTTTGTCACCGTCGAACAAGTGATTGATCGTCTTGAAATATCCCCTGCCACGGCGCGCCGCGATATCAATAAGCTCGATGAGAGCGGTAAGCTCAAGAAAGTGCGCAATGGCGCGGAAGCCATTAGCCAGCAACGCCCACGCTGGACGCCAATGAATATTCATCAGGCGCAGAATCACGATGAGAAAGTGCGTATCGCCCGCGCCGCTTCGCAACTGGTGAATCCCGGTGAAAGCGTGGTGATCAACTGCGGTTCGACGGCTTTTTTACTGGGCCGTGAAATGTGCGGAAAACCGGTACAAATCATCACAAACTATTTGCCACTGGCCAACTATCTGATCGACCAGGAGCACGAAAGCGTGGTGATCATGGGCGGCCAGTACAACAAGAGCCAGTCCATCACCCTCAGCCCACAGGACAGCGAAAACAGCCTGTACGCCGGGCACTGGATGTTCACCAGCGGCAAAGGGCTGACCGCCGATGGGCTTTACAAAACTGATATGCTCACGGCGATGGCGGAACAAAATATGCTGAACGTCGTCGGGAAACTGGTGGTGCTGGTCGACAGCAGCAAAGTGGGCGAACGTGCCGGAATGCTGTTCAGCCGCGCCGAGCAGATCGACATGGTGATCACCGGTAAAAGTGCTAATCCGCAGATCCTGCAAAAACTTGAGGATCTGGGCGTCAAAATCCTGCGCGTTTAAAGGTTTTTACGGAAAAAATCAGTGGTGGCATCCAGCGCCGTGGGTGTAATGCGATGCCGCACGCCCGCTTCCCACAGGCAGGTCAGGTTATTATCCAGCCCCTCTCGCACAAGCGCCTGCTGCAAACGCAACGTTTCGGCGGCAGGCACGATATCATCGGCCTCGCCGTGCCACAGCAACAGTGGGCGGTCGGCCAAACGCGGCAGCGCGTGAGTCACGTCCCAGTCAGCGAGCGAGGCGAGAACCGCGTCGACATCCTGCGCCTTGGGCGGAAATAGCGTCTGAGAAAGCGTCGAAAAATAGCCCGACCCCATTAAGCTCGCCACGCACTTCACTTCCGGATGGCGTGCCATAACCCCGAGTGCGGTCATTCCCCCCATCGACGCACCTGCTACAGCGAGACGTTCATCGGCCACCAGCCCCGCCTGATAGAGCGCATCTCTTAGCCCGGAAAACTCGCCCAGGCTGCCCTGTAAGATTTGCCAGAACTGGCCCAAACGCGTCTGCTCATCACCCGAAAAACGCGAACCGTGATCGGGCGCATCGGGCATCACCACACGAAATCCTGCCTGCGCCAGCGCGACCGCAAAGTAGCTGTAAACCAGTTTAGATGAGGTAAACCCATGATAAAAAATCACAAGTGGCAATGGATGCTCACTCAATCCAGCCGGGAAAGCGTGTAGAATTTCATGCTCACCAAGCTGCTGCGTCTTTAGTTCAATCATTGCCGATCCTCTTTCTAATGGGTGATTCATAATGTTGAGAACTGGATTACGCTTTCACGCTATTTTCATTCGAAAATGACGTCACAGATAACAGTTTGGGAACATTCCCCCAAAACTAAATTCGCAGACATCTACACTATGGCTATCAGGAAACGAGATATGGTTATGCGCAGGTTAGCTGCTTTATTGCTGGTGTTGCTGGTAACAAGCTGTAGCGTGCTGGAAGGAACACCTCAGCCCGCTCCACCGGCCACCAATCATCCTCAGGAAATTCGCCGTAATCAAACCGAAGGATTACAACGAATGGGTACCGTCAGCACGTTAGTTCGTGGCTCACCGGCGGATGCAGAGGATGACATAAGAGCAAAAGCCGTCGCCGCAAAAGCAGATTACTACGTCATTATTATGGTGGATGAAACCATCATTACCGGACAGTGGTACTCGCAGGCCATTTTGTATCGCAAATAACTGTCAGCATTTAAACGACATTTACACTGCTTTGCGTCCATAGACGTTTTCCTGTCCACAATAAACTCCATGCCTGTGACAATGGAAGTGAGTTTATTTGCGAAGGATTGCCCGGCGGATACCGGAGACATGTGAAATGGAGCTGACAATGAAACGATCTCTTGCTTTGACCTCACTGCTGCTCTCAGCTGGGCTGATGAGCACAACCGCACAGTCAGCAGAGTTTGCCAGTGCTGATTGCGTCACAGGCTTAAACGAAATTGGCCTAATCTCTGTGAATAATATTTCAGGGAGCCCGCAAGACGTTGAACGTGTCATTGCCTTAAAAGCGGATGAGCAGGGAGCATCTTGGTATCGAATCGTCCAGATGCAGGAAGACCGATACGCCGACCAATGGCGTGTACAAGCTATTCTCTACGCCTGATAGTCCTCCTATAAAAGCCACTTAATGTTAGTGGCTTTTGTCTTTTTACAAATCGATTATCCTTAACGCTACTAACTCGACACAGTTATGTAACATTTAGTTACATAAAGTTGATAAATGTTAGCCTCGCTCTGCCGTTGAACAGCCATACCTTTTCAACAATGAGCAATTTATGATCAATTTTTTCCGCCGTGCAGGTCTTGGCGCTAAGTTATCGCTACTGACCGGCGTGAGTGTCGCAACACTGTTTCTGCTGTTCACTTTCCTCCTGAGTCACAAAGCCAGCCAACAGCTAGAAGCACTGGCGGTAGAGGATCTTCACAACCAGTCCACTGGTGTCGTGGATATGGTGCAGATGTTTAATACCAGCCTTGGCGAAGAAGTCGAAAGCTACACCAAACTCTTCAGCACGTTTCTGCCACAACCGCTGAATATTGATACCCGCCAAATCCGCGCAATCAACGGTCAAAACGCTCCACTGTTGAAAGGCGGCGATACCGAGCTCCACGAAAACAACACTTTCTCCGATGATTTTCTGAATCGTACCGGAGCAATCTCGACTCTGTTTGTACGCAGCGGCAACGACTTTATCCGCGTCGCCACATCCCTGCGCAAAGAAAACGGTGAACGAGCGATGGGCACCGTTCTCGACAACACCAGCGCCGCCTTCGGCACCGTCAGTAAAGGCGAGGTTTATCGCGGCCTGGCTCTGCTGTTTGGTAAGCGCTACATCACGCAGTATCAGCCGGTGAAAGATGCAAGTGGGCAGGTGATTGCGATCATTTTTGTCGGTATCGACATTGGACATTCCTGGAACGTGATGCGCGATAAGATCCTCAATCGCCGCTTGGGTGAAAGCGGTCATTTCTACGTGCTGGATCGCAGTAATGGCAAAACACGCGGGCAATATCTGTTCCATGCCAGCGAAGAGGGGCAGCAGCCGAAATGGGATAGCGCACTCCAGCAGCAATTGCTGAGCGGCAAAGAGGGCACCGTCGAGCGTGTCAGTGATGATGGACGCACACTCAAAATGGCCTATACCCCGCTGCCGGGCTGGAACTGGACAATTATTGGTGAGGTGGATAAATCGGTACTGTTGGCGCACGTCAACGCCTTACGCGATCGCTTCCTGCTGGCGGGCATTGTGTTGTCGATTCTGTTCGCAGCCATGTTCGTTATCATTATTCGTCGCTGGTTAACCCGCCCACTGCGCGATGTTATCCATCTTGCCCGTCAATACGCCGCAGGAGATCTTCGCGCAGAGCTGCCTGTTAACCGCCAGGATGAAGTGGGCCAGCTGATTGACGCGATTAACGGCATCGGCGGTGGGCTGCAGAAAATCGTTCAGCAGGTGCGTGAAGCCGCGGGTGAAATCCACCTTGGTACTAACGCACTGGCGTCCGATACCGGTGAAATCTCCGGGCAGATCAACAAACAGGCCAGCAGCGTCGAAGAAACCTCCGCGAGTATGGAGCAGCTTGCCGCCTCCGTGGCGCAAAATGCAGCGAACATGCAGCAAACCCAGCAGCTCGTCGGGGAAACATCTCGCGCGGTACATCACGGCGGGGAAACGGTCGGTAATGCTGTCGCGACGATGGATGATATTCGCGACGCATCGAAACGTATTGAAGACATCACCCGCGTGATTGAGTCAATCGCTTTCCAGACCAATATCCTGGCGCTGAACGCCGCGGTCGAAGCCGCGCGCGCAGGTGAGCACGGCAAAGGTTTTGCTGTGGTCGCTCAGGAAGTTCGGGCGCTGGCCGCGCGCAGTGCAAATGCCGTGAAGGAGATCGAACAACTCATCGGCGACACGCTGAAGAAAGTCACCGAAGGCCACCAGCTTTCCGAGCAAACCCGGCAGGCGATGGACTCGATAATTGTTCACATCGATAACATCAACCAACTGGTCACAGAGATTAACCATGCCTCGCACGAACAGTCGGCGGGGATTCGTCAGGTCAATCTGGCGATGTCGCACATCGGTGAAGCGTCGCATATCAACGCCGACCGGGTTTCGCGCAGCGAGCAAACAGCACACACGCTGCGCGAGAAAGGCTCACACCTGACTGAGCTTGTTAGCCTGTTCCGTCTGAAGAACTAGCCCACTCGCCCTGTGGCGCGCAGCAGCAGGTCGTTTTGCACCTGTTCGCTCAACAGCGAGCCGCCACGGGGGTCCAGCATCATGCGACACCACGCCTGCGCCACAGGAGGCGATGCGTGTCGCAACATTTGCGCACCGGCTCCCAATAAATAGAGTTGCGAAGCGATCTCCCTGCCCTGCGCTTCCTGCGGTTTGCGTAATTTTTGCTGCAACTGCCGCCAGCCACGATCAAAATGGCGATCCTGACCTTTCACCTGCGCGAAGTCTTCATGCAAAACATCAATAATTCCAGAATGTTTCGCCAGCACCCGCAGGACATCCAGGCACATGATATTGCCCGAGCCTTCCCAGATACTGTTCACCGGCATCTCACGGTAGATGCGAGGCAGCTCGCTCTCTTCGCAATAACCGACGCCCCCAAGCACTTCCATTGCTTCGGCGACAAACGGCATCCCCCCTTTGCACACGCTGTATTTAGCCGCAGGGGTAAAGAGCCGCGCCCAGGCAGATTCTTGCGGATCGTCGCGCCGATCCCATGCACGCGCCAGACGGAACAGCAGCGCGGTTTGTCCTTCGAGCTGCAGCGCCATCCGGCTTAATACTTCGCGCATTAGCGGCTGGTCGACCAGATTTTTACCAAACGTCTGGCGCTGATATGCATGGTACAGCGCGACGGACAGCGCGCGGCGCATCAGCCCGTGGCTACCTAACGCACAATCAAAGCGCGTCAGTCCGCCCATTTTCAGGATCTGTCTTACACCCTCGCCCTCTTCACCCAGCAGCCAGCCTGAGGCATTCATCAATTCGACTTCGCTGCTGGCGTTCGAGCGGTTGCCGAGCTTGTCTTTCAGGCGTTCCAGTCGGACGCTATTACGCTGCCCATCAGGGAGAATACGCGGGAGGAAAAAGCATGATAATCCCCCTTTGGCCTGCGCCAGCACCAGATGGGCATCGCTTTGCGGCACGGAGAAAAACCATTTATGCCCAATCAGTCGATAGCTCCCGTCATTACATTTTTCCGCCCGTGTGGTGTTACTCAGCACGTCCGAGCCCCCCTGCTTTTCAGTCATTCCCATGCCGATCAGCAGCCCACGCTTTTGCACGCCGGGTGCCAGATGTGGATCGTAGCGATCGCTCAGCAGAGGCGTAAGCCAGTCATGGAAAAGTTTGGGAAGCGCCTGCTGTAGTAGCGGCGTGGCGGCGAACGTCATTGTTATTGGGCAAAGTGTTCCCGCTTCTACCTGCGCATGGAGCACAAATCGCGCAGCGCGAGCGACAAACGAACCTTTGCGGGCCTCATCTTCCCAGGGCAGATTATGGACTCGGTTAGCGCACAGTCCCTGCATCAGCAAATGCCAGGCTGGATGGAATCTCACATCATCAAGTCGTTCTCCTCGCGGATCGTAACGCAACAACTCCGGTGGATTGGTGTTGGCGAGACGCCCCAGCTCCAGGGATTCTGCCGTGCCAAGCTGCTGACCAATGCTGGCGAGAAATTCGCTGTCCCAGTCGGCCCCTTCACGCGCCACTGCCTCGTGCAAGGCGCAATCGGACAAAAACAGATTACTGTTCGACAGCGGTACAGGCTGATTAAAAACCGTGTGTGTCTGCCAGTGCATGTGTGTCCCTCCTTCAATGGCAATGAAGGTAAGTATGGACAGCGCACGCGAGCGCTGCATGGGAGTCGGGTCACAAGGTGGCAAACTAACTGAAATCATTCGTGAATCAGGTCACACAACATAAGAATAAACTATTTCACACGGACCATTCTGTTGAATAATTTATTCTCACATCCCATGAGAGAATCATTATGCACTCTTCCCAACGTGCGCCGGACGCGCACAAGCGCGCTTTAATTGCAGGCTCGATTGGTAACTTCATCGAATGGTATGAATTCGCGGTGTACGGGTTTATGGCGACCGTCATTGCGAAGAACTTTTTCCAGCTTGAAGGCGAAGCCGGGATGACCAGCCTGATCCTCACCTACGCCTCATTTGCCGTGGCTTTTTTCTTCCGTCCGCTTGGCGCGGTTGTCTTCGGACGCATTGGCGACCGAATCGGTCGCAAGCCAACGCTGATTATTGTGCTGGTGCTGATGACGCTCGCCACTGCTGCCATTGGTATCGTGCCGGTCTACGCCAGTATCGGCATTGCGGCACCGCTGATCATCACCGGGCTGCGCATTCTGCAGGGCTTGTTTGCCGGGGGGGAATATGGCGGTGCGGTGTCGCTGATGACCGAGTTTGCCCCACGCGGGAAACGCGGTCTGTACGGCGCGTGGCAATCCTTTACCGTTGCGCTCGGCCTGCTGGCAGGCGCAGGGATTGTCGCTTTGCTCTCCGCCGTGCTAACGCCAGAAGCGCTACATGACTGGGGCTGGCGCATCCCGTTCTTCCTCGCCCTACCGATGGGTGTGGTCGCCCTGTGGTTGCGGGTGAGCATGGAAGAGACGCCGAGCTTTGTGCAGCAAAAGGAAAAGCCAGTCGTCGCCCAGGCGCAAACCGCTGCCACCCTCAAGGCGATTGTGATGGGGATTGCCCGCGTAATGGTGTGGTCTGCCGCCGGGTATACCTATCTGGTGATTATGCCGACCTATTTACAATCCGCACTGCACACCGGTTTTAACCAGGCGCTGCTGATTGCGGTGATTTCAAATATTGGCTTTGCGCTGACGATTATCCCGTCGGGGATACTGAGCGACCGCATCGGGCGGCGTACGGTAATGGTGATTGCGACTGCGCTGCTGCTGATCCTCGCCCTGCCTTTACTGAAGATTTTGCAGGCGGAATCCAGCACGCTGGCGGTCAAAGCGATTGTAGTGTTGATTGCGGGCGGTCTGGTGGGAATGCTGGCGGGTCCTGGCCCGGCGATGCTGTCGGAGATGTTCCCGACGCGTGTTCGTTACACCGGCCTTGGGCTGGCCTATTCGCTGTCGAACGCGATCTTCTCAGGCTGCGCGGGTTTGATTATTACGGGGTTGATTAAGCAGACCGGGAATCTGGATATTCCGGCGTATTACGTAATGGCGACGGCGGTGGTGAGTATTGTCGCGCTGATGACGCTCAAGAAAGACGACCATCTTCGGTCGCTGGAGGAGTAGCCTTTGCGCCCGGTGGCGCTTCAGTCCTTCACCGTCTGATGCCCTCACCCCGGCCCTCTCCCACGGGAGAGGGAGAAAACACTAAAGGCCTTCCTGCGGAAGGCCTTGCTGTTTATTACCCGCGCTGACGCACCGCTTCGAACAGGCAGATGCCCGTTGCCACAGACACGTTCAGAGACGAAACGCTGCCCGCCATCGGAATGCTGATCAGCTCGTCGCAATGCTCACGCGTCAGGCGACGCATCCCTTCGCCTTCTGCACCCATCACCAGCGCCATACGGCCGGTCATTTTGCTCTGGTACAGGGTGTGATCGGCTTCGCCAGCGGTGCCGACGATCCAGATGTTCTCTTCCTGTAGCTGACGCATGGTGCGCGCCAGGTTGGTCACGCGGATCAGCGGTACGTTTTCCGCCGCGCCGCAGGCCACTTTCTTCGCCGTGGCGTTCAGCTGTGCAGAACGGTCACGCGGCACAATCACCGCATGAACACCTGCCGCATCTGCGCTACGCAGGCATGCGCCGAGGTTGTGTGGATCGGTCACGCCGTCGAGGATCAGGAAGAACGGGTTATCCAGTTGGGCAATCAGATCCGGCAGATCGTTTTCCTGATACTGACGACCCGGCTTCGCACGGGCGATAATCCCCTGGTGAACGGCACCCTCGCTTTTCTCGTCGAGGAACTGGCGGCTCGCCAGCTGAATCACCACGCCCTGGGCTTCCAGAGCATGGATCAGCGGCAGCAGACGTTTATCCTCACGCCCTTTCAGAATATAAACTTCCTGAAAACGCTCCGGTGCGCGCTCCAGCAGGGCCTGCACCGCATGGATGCCGTAAATCATTTCACTCATTGATGGTTCTCGTTAATTGCTTTTGCTTTTTCCCCTCTCCCCAATGGGGAGAGGGTCAGGGTGAGGGGAAATCACTCCGCCACTTTTTTCTTCGCCGCACGCTTCGCTTTAGTCGCGGCCGCTATTTTCTGAGTCTTAGCCGACGGTTTTTTCGCGCCTTTCTCTTTCTTGGCTTTCGGTGGTTTCGGCGCTGGTTTGCCTTTATCACCACGGAAAGCGGCATCTGGCTCGAAGTTCACCTTCTTACCTGCCTGGCGACGTTTGCCGCTGGTTTTACCGTTCGGCCCTTTTCTGGCCTTTTCACGTTCGGTTTTACCGACGTTACGCGGCGCACGTTCGCTGGAGATCAGGCTGAAATCAATCTTACGCTCGTCCATGTTGACGGCTTCAACTTTGACTTCCACACGATCGCCCAGACGGTAAGTCTGGCCACCGGATTCACCCGTCAGACGCTGTCCGACCTGGTCGTAGCGATAGTAATCGTTGTCCAGAGACGAGACGTGAACCAGACCGTCGATGAACAGCTCGTCGAGACGCACGAAGAAACCAAAGCCGGTGACGCTGGCAATGACGCCTTTAAAGACGTTGCCCACCTGATCCAGCATGAAATCACACTTCAGCCAGTCAGCCACGTCACGCGTCGCTTCGTCTGCACGACGCTCCGCCATCGAACAGTGCTGACCGAGCTGGAGCATCTCTTCCATAGAATAATGGTAGCCGCCGGTTTCGGTGGTATTTCCTTTGTGCCCCTGCTCTTGTGCCAACAGATACTTAATGGCGCGGTGCAGTGACAGATCCGGGTAACGACGGATCGGAGAGGTAAAGTGCGCGTAAGACTGTAGCGCCAGGCCGAAGTGACCACGGTTTTCTGGGTCGTAAATCGCCTGTTTCATCGAGCGCAGAAGCATGGTTTGCAGCATTTCTGCGTCAGGGCGATCGCCAATCGATTCCAGCAGCTCGGCGTAGTCGCGCGGTTCTGGTTTGCTGCCGCCCGGCAGTTCCAGACCCAGCTCCGCCAGCACAGAACGGAATGCGGTGATCGCTTCGGTGGTTGGTTTATCATGAATACGGAACAGCGCAGGCTCTTTGGCTTTCTCAACGAAACGCGCCGCCGAAATGTTCGCCAGGATCATGCACTCTTCAATCAGTTTGTGCGCATCGTTACGCTGCGTCTGCTCGATACGTTCGATGCGGCGCTCGGCGTTGAAGATAAACTTCGCTTCTTCGCTCTCAAAGGAGATCCCGCCGCGCTCTTCGCGCGCCTGATCCAGCACTTTGTAGAGGCTATGCAGCTCTTCAATGTGTTTCACCAGCGGCGCGTACTGCTCGCGCAGTTCCTGATCGCCCTGCAGCATGTGCCAGACTTTGGTGTACGTCAGGCGCGCATGCGAGCTCATCACCGCTTCATAGAATTTGTAGCCGGTTAAACGCCCTTTGGTGGAGATGGTCATTTCGCAGACCATACACAGGCGATCGACCTGTGGGTTCAGGGAGCAGAGGCCGTTGGAGAGCACTTCTGGCAGCATTGGGACCACCTGCGACGGGAAGTACACCGACGTACCACGGCTGCGGGCTTCACTGTCCAGCGGGGTGTTAGTGCGCACGTAATAGCTCACGTCCGCAATCGCCACCCACAAACGCCAGCCGCCGCCGCGTTTTTTCTCGCAGAAGACGGCGTCATCAAAGTCGCGGGCATCTTCGCCATCGATAGTGACCAGCGGCAGATCGCGCAGATCCACGCGGCCCACTTTGGCCTCTTCCGGCACCTGTTCTTTCAGGTCTTTGACCTGCTCTTCAACAGCGGTTGGCCAGACGTGTGGAATTTCATGCGTACGCAACGCCATATCCACGGCCATGCTGGTACCCATGTTATCGCCCAGCACTTCCACGATCTTACCAATCGCTTTGGTGCGACGCGTTGGACGCTGGGTGAGTTCAACCACCACCACGAAGCCCATGCGCGCGCCCATCACTTCTTCCGGCGGGATCAGGATGTCGAAGCTAAGACGGCTGTCGTCCGGCACCACAAAGCCAACGCCCGCGTCGGTGAAGTAACGCCCGACAATCTGGCTGGTTTTCGGCACCAGTACGCGAACCACGCGTGCCTCACGGCGGCCCTTGCGGTCAGCCCCTAACGGCTGCGCCAGGATCTGATCGCCGTGGATGCACATTTTCATCTGTTCGGATGACAGGTACAGGTCATCCTTGCGTCCTTCGACGCGCAGGAAGCCGTAGCCATCGCGATGACCGATAACGATGCCTTTCAGCAGGTCGAGACGTTCCGGCAGGGCATAGCACTGGCGGCGGGTAAAGACCAGCTGGCCGTCGCGCTCCATAGCGCGCAGGCGGCGGCGAAGGGCTTCAATTTGCTCTTCGCCTTCAATGTTTAATTCAACGGCAAGTTCTTCACGATTAGCGGGCTTTTCGCGTTTAGTTAAGTGTTCGATGATGAACTCGCGGCTTGGGATAGGATTCGCGTACTTTTCTGCTTCGCGTTCCTGGAAAGGATCATGTGACATGTCGGTTCCTCCGTTGTCAGCTCCGGTGGAAATTTTCTTCATTCCACCAGCAATAATTTATACAGCGGTTGATTCTCTTCAACCAAATCGGCCAGCGTGTAGTTATCCAGTTCCTTGAGAAAACTTTGCACAGCCTTAGAAAGCGCCTGTTTCAGGCGGCAAGCGGGAGTGATGTGGCAGAACTCGCTGCTGCAATTCACCAGAGTCAGCGGCTCCAGTTCACGTACCACATCCCCAACACGAATACTCTGCGCTGGTTTACCGAGACGAATCCCCCCGTTTTTCCCGCGGACGGCAGTCACGTATCCCGCACGGCTAAGTTGATTGATTATTTTGACCATATGATTACGGGACACGCCGTAGACCTCTGTCACCTCAGAGATACTGGTCATCTGTCCTTGTGGCAACGACGCCATGTAAATCAGCGCACGCAAACCGTAATCGGTGAAACTCGTTAACTGCACATCAACCTCAGGAAAAGGGAAAAACGCGGTCAAACCGCAGAGATATTCACTATTGATGATAAACCAGCCAGATACTTAGCGGCTAATTTATTTGACTGAAAGGGGGAAAGAGGAACTAAAAAGCCGGATACACGTTGCTTATCCGGCTTAAGAAGTGTTTTGTAGGCCCGGCAAGCGTAGCGCCGCCGGGCAAAACCTGAATTATGCGTCGAACGGGTCGCGCAGGATCATGGTTTCAGTACGGTCAGGGCCGGTAGAGATAATGTCGATCGGCACTTCGGTCAGTTCTTCGATACGCTTGATGTAGTCCAGCGCGGCTTTCGGCAGACCGCTACGCTCTTTCACACCAAAGGTGGTTTCGGACCAGCCAGGCATGGATTCGTAAATCGGCTCGATACCTTCCCAGTCGTCAGCTGCCAGCGGAGTGGTGGTCACTTCGCGGCCATCTGGCATACGGTAACCGACGCAGATTTTCACTTCTTTCAGGCCGTCCAGCACGTCCAGCTTGGTCAGGCAGAAGCCAGACAGGGAGTTAATCTGCACTGCACGACGCACAGCAACAGCATCCAGCCAACCGGTACGACGACGACGACCAGTGGTCGCGCCAAACTCGTTACCTTGTTTGCACAGGAACTCACCGATGTCATCAAACAGTTCGGTAGGGAATGGACCTGCACCCACGCGAGTGGAGTAAGCTTTGATGATACCCAGAACGTAATCCACATAACGTGGACCCAGGCCGGAGCCCGTTGCCACGCCACCCGCGGTGGTGTTAGAGGAAGTCACGTACGGATAGGTACCGTGGTCGATATCCAGCAGCGTACCCTGTGCGCCTTCGAACATGACGAAATCGCCACGTTTGCGCGCCTGGTCCAGCAGGTCGGACACATCCACAACCATACCGGTCAGGATATCCGCTACCGCCATGACATCATCCAGCACTTTCTGGTAGTCAACGGCGTCAGCTTTGTAGAAATTCACCAGCTGGAAGTTGTGATATTCCATCACTTCTTTCAGTTTTTCAGCGAAGGTGGCTTTGTCGAACAAGTCGCCAACGCGCAGACCGCGACGAGCAACTTTATCTTCGTAAGCAGGGCCGATGCCACGGCCGGTGGTGCCGATAGCTTTTGCACCGCGTGCTTTTTCGCGCGCTACGTCCAGTGCGACGTGATAGTCGAGGATCAGCGGGCAGGCTTCGGAGAGCAGCAGACGCTCACGAACCGGGATACCACGGTCTTCCAGGCCTTTCATCTCTTTCATCAGCGCAGCAGGAGACAGCACAACACCGTTACCGATGATGCTGGTCACATTATCACGAAGAATACCTGATGGAATAAGATGGAGGACGGTCTTTTCACCGTTGATTACGAGAGTATGGCCAGCGTTATGACCACCCTGATAGCGTACAACATATTTAGCACGTTCAGTCAGAAGATCGACGATCTTCCCTTTACCTTCGTCACCCCATTGGGTGCCCAGTACGACAACGTTGTTACCCATTTTAAAAATCACCGATTGCTTAAAAATGGATTCTACCACCGCTTTTTCAGAGTTACAGCACTTTTTGGCCTCAATATAAGGCAAATCCGACCACTTTTTGATCAGCCAATCGTTTTCCTCAACATGTAGTAGATCACCACTCCAGCAACCACTAGACCCCCGCCAAAACGACGTAAAATATTATCCGGCAGTTGGGTCATGGTGGCGATCATTCGACGCCAGGCGCGTGGATAAAGCATTGGCCCCAACCCTTCGAGCACCAAAACCAAGGCTAATGCTAGCAAGATAGTGGAATTCATTTTAGCTCCCTATAAAAGAAAACCACCGCTCCGTTGAGAGCGGTGGTTTGATAACTCAAACGAGAATGAGTTTATCGCGTGGCGTTGCCTGGCGTCTTCATATAACGGAAGAAATCGCTGTCAGGGCTGAGCACCATCACATCCTGATTGCTCTGGAAGCTGTTTTCGTACGCACGCAGGCTACGAATAAAGGCGTAGAAATCCGGGTCCTGGCTGAAGGCATCGGCAAACAGTTTCGCCGCTTCTGCATCGCCTTCACCGCGCATAATGCGGCCTTGACGTTCAGATTCTGCCAGCGTTTTTGTCACTTCGTAATCTGCTGTCGCGCGCAGCTTTTCAGCCTCTTCCTGACCTTGTGAACGGTGGCGACGAGCAACCGCTTCACGCTCAGCGCGCATACGGCTATAAATCGCTTCAGACACTTCGGCAGGCAGGTTGATCTGCTTGATACGCACATCGACCACTTCGATACCTAACGCAGCCATACTGTTCGGGTTCATCACCGGCACTTTGCCGTTGGTTTCAGCCTGAACGCGTTCAGCCGCTTTAGCGATTGCATCGTCCGCTGCTGGCGTGGCGACTTCATCTTCCGTGCCCGCTGTACCGGAGTTCAGCGCATCACGCACTTCAAGAGTCAGACGACCGCGGGAATCGGTCACGATGTCTTTCACATCCAGACGACCAATTTCAGAACGCAGACGGTCAGAGAACTTACGTTTCAGCAGCACTTCTGCCTGGGAGACATCACCGCCGCCGGTCGCCAGATAGTAACGGCTGAAGTCACTGATACGCCATTTGATGTAGGAATCAACGATCAGGTCTTTTTTCTCTTTGGTAACGAAACGATCGGCCTGGTTATCCATAGTCTGGATACGGGCGTCGAGCATTTTCACTGATTCAATCATCGGGAGCTTAAAGTGCAGGCCCGGCTCGAAGACCAGTGGTTTGTTTTCATCGTCACGCAGAACTTTACCGAAGCGCATGGTGATCCCGCGCTCGCCCTCTTTCACCACAAAGATGGAGGTATAAAGTACGACCAGCGCGATGATGATAATCGCAATAACTGACTTACGCATCGTTATTCCCCCTGACGCTGGCTGTCGTTACGCTGTGCGTTGGCACGGCGTTGGTCCATGATGTCACCATCGTTTGAAGAAGACGTGGTATTGGCGCTGGAATTGCTGCTGGATGCCGGTGGTAGACGCAGCAGATTGTTTGCTCCGCTGGTATCCTGTTTTGCCGCAGGCGCATTACCGCCTTTCAGCATCTGGTCCAGTGGCAGCACCATCAGATTGCCGCCTTTGCTGTCGTTCACCAGCACTTTACGGGTGTGGCTCAGCACTTTCTCCATAGTCTCGATATACAGACGCTCACGGGTGATTTCCGGTGCGGCTTTATATTCCGGCAGGAGCTTCGCAAAGCGAGCAACTTCACCCTGTGCTTCCAGGATGGTCTGTGTCTTATACGCACGCGCCTCTTCGAGAATACGCTGCGCCTGGCCGTTAGCACGTGGCTGAACTTCGTTGGTGTAGGCTTCGGCTTCACGGATGTATTGCTGTTCGTTTTCACGCGCGGCAATCGCATCATCAAATGCGGCTTTCACTTCTTCTGGCGGACGAGCGGCCTGGAAGTTGACGTCCAGCAAAGTAATACCCATGTTGTATGGACGAATGGTCTCTTCCAGCTCGCGCTGGGTATCGCTACGGATAACGGTACGACCTTCAGTCAGAATACGGTCCATGGTGTATTTACCGATCACACCACGCAGGGCGCTGTCGGTTGCCTGACGAAGACTGTCATCGGCGCTGGTGACGCTAAACAAATAGTGTTCCGGATCGGTCACGCGGTACTGGACGTTCATCTCAACGCGCACTACGTTCTCGTCAGAAGTCAGCATCACACCGGACGCTGCCAGTTCACGTACCGATTCGACGTTAACGGCCGTCACGTTGTCGACGAAGGTTGGCTTCCAGTTCAGACCTGGCTCAACCAGATGGCTAAACTTACCGAAACGAGTGACCACACCGCGCTCGGCTTCTTTAATGGTGTAGAACCCGCTGGCAGCCCAAATGATGACCACGGCAGCGGCAACAATGCTCACTACGCGACCACCCATGTGCGGGCGCGGCCCTGGAGTGGAATTCCCACCCGAGCCAGAACCTTTACCTCCGCCAAAACCACCCAGCTTTTTGCTCAGTTTGCGAAAGATATCGTCCAGATCAGGAGGACCCTGCTCGCGACCACCTTTGTTGCCATTTCCCCCAGAGTTGCCGCCTTGATTATTGCTGCTTCCCCACGGGTCGCGGTCTTGTCCGTTATTACCGGGCTGATTCCACGCCATGTATATGCTCCATATTTGTTATGCAAGGGCGAATTTTCAGGCTCGTGCACCTTTACCTGGTTAGACGACGTAGTCCACCAGCGCAGGTTCTTGTTTACAGAGGCGACGCCAGTCAACGATCGGCATACGCACCTGCATCCCCACGCTGCCGTCCTCCTCCATCCACTCTTTTTCTATCGCCTGAAGCTGATAAAACCGGCTGCGCAGCCTGCCTTCCTGTGGCGGCAGACGCAGCGTATGCTGAGCCACCTCACCAGAAAGACGTTCTGTCAAAGCCTGGAAAAGCAGTGGCACACCGGCCCCGGTCTGGGCAGAAAGCCAGACCCGAATCGGTTTGTTCTCTTCATCTCGGTCGATACGTGGTTCAAAATCTTCCAGCATATCGATTTTATTCATCACCAGAAGCGTAGGGATTTCATGCGCTTCGATCTCTTCAAGCACGGTATTGACCGCGTCGATGTTCTCCTGCACGCGTACATCCGCAGCATCGATAATGTGCAGCAGCAGCGTCGCCTGACGCGTCTCCTGCAAGGTTGCTTTAAACGCAGCCACCAGGTCGTGCGGCAAATGACGAATAAACCCTACGGTATCCGCCAGCACTGTTTCACCGACATCTGCGACATCAATGCGACGCAGCGTAGGATCAAGGGTCGCAAACAACTGGTCTGCGGCATAAACCTTGGCCTCAGTAATCTGGTTAAACAGGGTGGATTTACCGGCGTTGGTATACCCCACCAGCGACACCGTTGGGATGTCAGCTTTGGTTCGCGAACGACGTCCTTGCTCACGCTGTTTTTCAACTCTTGCCAGACGTGAGAGGATCTGGGTAATACGGCCACGCAGCAGTCGACGGTCGGTTTCGAGCTGGGTTTCACCCGGACCGCGCAAACCAATCCCGCCTTTTTGCCTTTCAAGGTGGGTCCAGCCACGCACAAGGCGTGTGGCAAGATGACGCAATTGCGCCAGCTCAACCTGCAATTTCCCCTCGTGGGTACGTGCACGCTGAGCAAAAATATCTAATATCAGTCCTGTACGATCGATAACACGACATTCGCACAGAGCTTCCAGGTTACGCTCTTGAGCCGGAGATAGCGCATGGTCAAAGAGCACGACTGACGCGCCAGTTGCTTTTACGGCTTCCGCAATTTCGATTGCTTTACCTTCACCAACAAAAAACTTTGGGTGCGGTGCTTTACGACTACCGGTAATCACCTGCAATGCTTCGACACCGGCGGAAGAGACCAGAGCTTCAAACTCCTGGAGGTCTTCCATATCTTTGTCTTGCGTAAAATAGATGTGTACCAGTACCGCGTGCTCACCAGCATCATAACGGTCAAACAAGCGTATTATCCTCAAAATAAATCAGCGGGGAACGCAGAAAACCTGGCTCCCCGTGTGGAAAAACAGCCCGTTACCTTACTCGGTTTCTTCGCTGTCCTGCGCAGGTGCAGAAGAGCCCTGTGCGTTGCTGCCATGATGGAAATTACTACCGGTGCCGCCGCCAGCGTTGTTGCTGTGATGAGATACTGGACGGGACGGAACAACAGTAGAAATAGCGTGCTTATACACCATCTGGCTGACCGTGTTTTTCAACAGAATCACGAACTGATCGAAAGACTCAATCTGGCCTTGCAGCTTAATACCATTCACCAAATAAATAGAAACTGGAACACGTTCACGACGCAATGCGTTCAAGAACGGATCTTGTAAAGATTGCCCCTTAGCCATTCTATCTTTTCCTTATATGTATGCTTGTTATGTACTTAGAACCTTGCGATTCTGAAAAATTGCGCACGGTACGACTTAATTGTACACATTCAGTCTGCGATAGCACCCACAACCTGTAAAACTTCGCTGTACGCCTGGTCTGGCTTCTCACTGTCTAACCAGTGAATACCGTCCCAACCGCGCAACCAGGTCATCTGGCGTTTCGCTAACTGTCTCGTGGCGCAAACACCTCGATAAACCATTTCATCGTATGAGATCTCGCCTTCAATGTATGACCACATCTGGCGGTATCCGACACAACGAATGGAAGGCATGTCCGTATGCAAATCTCCGCGAGCAAATAGCGCTCGTACTTCTGCTTCAAATCCTGAAGCTAACATCTGATGAAAACGCTGCTCAATTCGTTGATGGAGCAGTTCACGGCTCGCCGGGGCGATGGCGAACTGATGCACCTGATACGGCAGAGCCTCTCCTGACGTTTGCGTCAGTTCCGTTAAAGTTTTACCCGAAATGAAAAAAACTTCCAGTGCCCGGGAAAGCCTTTGCGGATCATTTGGATGAATCCGTGCTGCGGCAACCGGGTCAACTTCTTCCAGTTGCTTGTGCAACGCGCCCCATCCTTGCTCTGCCGCCTGCTGCTCAATTCTGGCTCTCACTTCAGGGCTCGCTGATGGCAAGGGTGATAATCCTTCCAGCAACGCCTTGAAATAGAGCATGGTTCCGCCAACAAGCAGCGGTATCCGGCCTGCTGCGGTTATCTCAGCCATTTGCGCCAGCGCATCGCGGCGAAAATCCGCGGCTGAGTACGCCTGGGCCGGGTCGAGAATATCCAGCAACCGATGCGGGGCCGCGCGCAATTCGTCTGCGTCTGGCTTCGCCGTACCGATATCCATCCCTTGATAAATAAGGGCGGAATCGACGCTAATCAACTCTACTGGCAAAACTTTACGTAACTCAATGGCTAACGCGGTTTTGCCAGAGGCCGTTGGGCCCATTAAAAAAATCGCCTTAGGCAGGCTCACCTTACTCACATCACTCATTTTTCAGGGCATTCATCGCCGAATCTAAATCAACACGTTGTAATAAACCACCCGGCGGTGCTTTGACCAAATGAGGACAAAGACGTTCAACTTCTGCCAATACGGTGATGGCTTGCGCCATGCTCCACGGATGATGGTCGCTCGCCAAATGGCGGGCAAGCCACTGCGCGGTATTGGTCGCATCTAACGTCGTTTGCTGCGCCAGGTAGCCTATCAGTTCAGGAATCAAGTTTTGTAAATTTTGTTGGCGTAAGGGTAAAGGCACCGCGCGAATCGTCACATGATGAGACTCTAAGACAAATTCAATGCCCATTTCCGCCAACAGCGCTTTAGCACGGTTCAAAAGGGTGGTTTCGTCCGCTGAAATTTTGAGCCGCACGGGAATCAACAGCGGCTGTGCGCAGGCCGCGTTTGCGCCTGGCGTCAGCTGTGCCTGCTTCAACCAGCGCTCTGCAACAGGTAACGCCAGCAAGGCCAATTTACCGTCGCGTTCCAGCAACGCCGTTTCCGGTGCAATAATCGTTAACACCCGGCCAAAGCTTTGGCTGTGTCCTTCCAGCGCCGGGGCCGATTGCGCCACGTTCTCTTTACGCTCGACGGCTGGAGTATCCAGCAATTTGCTGTACAGCGCACCCTGCTGTTTTTGATATCCCGGCGCATGGGGATAGTTTGCCCCGACCGGTCGCGGTGCGCTACTGCCTGAAGAATAACGCGGAGCTTCCGGCTCGCGAGCAACAGCAGGCTCAGTAAACTGATTGCGCCCCGCTGCGATGCGGTTTTCAGGAATCGGACGCGGCGCGATAACCTCTTCAGCCAGCGGCAGCGTCGGCTCAGCCTGTTGCTGCAAAACGCTCAGCACGCCCTGATAGATAAAATCATGCACCAGACGCGACTGGTGGAAGCGCACTTCATGCTTAGCCGGATGGACGTTAACGTCCACCTGATGTGGATCGATTTCCAGATACAGCACAAACGCAGGCTGCTGATCCGCGCCGAGTTTATCTTCGCAAGCCTGGCGGATCGCATGGTTGATCAGGCGATCGCGCATCATGCGGCCATTGACGTAGCAATACTGAATTTCAGCCAGTGCCGCGTTCATGGCTTTCGGATCGGCCACCCAACCGCGCATCGCTAAATCACCGTGCTGCCACTCTATCGCCAGCGCCTGTTCCAGGAACCCGGTTCCGCAGATCGCGCCTAACCGACGCTCTTTCTGCCCGCCTTCAGCCACCGCTCGATACTGACGCATCACTTTGCCGTTATGGCTCAGATTGATGGCGACGTCAAAACGCGCCAATGCGATGCGGCGAATAATCTCGTCGATATGGCTGAATTCGGTTTTCTCGGTGCGCATAAACTTACGCCGCGCCGGCGTGTTGTAGAACAAATCCAGCACTTCCAGCGTGGTACCCACAGGATGGGCGGCAGGTT
Source organism: Lelliottia jeotgali (assembly GCF_016771845.1). Lineage (NCBI taxonomy): Bacteria > Pseudomonadati > Pseudomonadota > Gammaproteobacteria > Enterobacterales > Enterobacteriaceae > Lelliottia > Lelliottia jeotgali. The sequence continues at coordinate 462,569 of NZ_JAENMQ010000002.1, forward strand.
TAACAGTCACGTCCATGTCACGCCCTTCCGCATACGCCTGCCAGGCTTCCTGCTGTTCGGCAGTGCGGGAGGTGAGCGTCAGACGGGAAACGGAGCTGATACTGGCCAGCGCTTCGCCGCGAAAACCGAGGCTGATAATCGCTTCCAGATCGTCGAGTGAGGCAATTTTACTGGTGGCGTGACGCGCCAGCGCCAGCGCCAGCTCGTCTTTTTTGATACCACAGCCGTTATCGCGAATGCGGATAAGCTTTGCGCCACCGCGTTCGATATCAATATCGATGCGGGTCGCCCCCGCATCCAGACTGTTCTCAACCAGTTCTTTCACGACCGATGCAGGACGCTCCACCACCTCGCCGGCGGCGATTTGGTTCGCAAGCTGCGGCGGCAGAACCTGAATCGGCATGACTTCTCCTTAGTGGGTCGCGCTCATCTCGCCTGGCAGGACTGCGCTGGCGGTTTGACCCGCGCCCCCTTGCGGCGCTGACTGCAGCGGATGCGCAGCAAAGTAATTGCGCAGACCGTTATAAATCGCATCGGCAATTTGCTGCTGATAGCTGTCGCTACCAAGCAGGCGCTCTTCGCCGTTATTGGTGATAAAACCGGTTTCGACCAGAATCGACGGGATATCCGGGGAGCGCAGCACACCTAAACTCGCGTGCTCAGGGCGGCGTTTGTGGATCGCGCCGACGCGCTGAAGCTGGCTAATCACGTTAGTCGCCACATCATACCCGACGCGCTGAGAATGACCGAATTGTAAATCCAGCACCGCCTGGCTGAGATACGGATCGGACTGACTGTTCGCCAGTACATCCCCCGCTCCACCAAGGAGTTCAGACTGCTTCTCATGCTCTTCGAGCCAGTTCGCCATTTCGCTGTTCGCGCGGCGGTTCGACAGAACCCAGACCGAGGCCCCAGTTGCGCTGCGGTTCGGTGCGGCATCCGCATGAATCGATACCAGGAAGTTCGCATTTTGCTTACGCGCCACGTCGGAACGCCCCATCACCGAGATGAAATAGTCGCCGTCACGGGTCATGACGCCTTTAAACATCGGATCGTCGTTCAGCAAAGCACGCAGTTTACGCGCAATAGAAATAGTAACGTTTTTCTCCTGCGTGCCGCCTGGCCCAATCGCGCCAGGGTCCTGCCCGCCGTGACCGGCGTCAATGGCGATGATCACTTTCTCGTCGGACGACACTGCTCGCGCACGTGCCGCTGGGCGCGTGACGGTGTTGCTGCTGGTCACGCTAGTGATGCGATCGTTTTGCGCCTTGAACGGATTACGCGCCGGTTCAGACGGCCGCGGTGCAACCACCGGCTGCTCCACGCGTTGTGCCACGACAGGCGCAGGCGGCGGAGGTGGTGGCGGAGGAACATCGGCATTAATGGTGAAGACGACAGTGTAATTCGCACCGTTTTGCTGCTTCACCGCGCGGGTTTTACCATTCTGCGTCAGATCAACCACCAGGCGCAGGGATTGCGCGTCTGTTGCCGTCCCGGAACGAATGCTTTTGACCAGATTGTTGCCGCTAAATTGCAGCGGCAGACCCTGAATCACCCCGGTCTGTTTGATATCCAGCGCAACGCTACGTTTATCGACCTGTGAGAAGGCGTAATCGGGATCGCCCATGAAACTGAAGGTGATGCGCGCCTGCGAATCACCGTTGGACACCTGAATGTCCGATAAGCTCGCCGCTCCGGCCTGCGCGCACAGCAGCACCGTTGCGGCCAACAACCAACCTTTAACGCGATTAATCATCCCGTTATCCCTTCATTCAGCTGGCCAAACGAGCCAGCAAGGAACAGCCTGATGAGGAAACTGCACTGATGCGTGCCTCACGCCCTTGCGCCTGATAATCCAGGTGAATTTCGACATCCGGGTCAGGCAACACACCCGCACCTTGTTGTGGCCACTCCACCAGGCAAATGGCGTCGTTGGCAAAATAATCGCGGATACCCATAAATTCCAGCTCCTCTGGGTCCGCAAGACGGTAGAGATCGAAGTGATACACCCTCACATTTTCGAGCTCGTAAGGCTCCACCAGGGTATAGGTCGGGCTTTTCACGTTCCCTTTATGCCCCAGCGCCTGCAAAAATCCGCGACTGAAGGTGGTTTTACCCGCACCCAAATCACCGTATAAATAAATCACGGTCGCGCCCTCGCAGGCTAGCGCCAGGTTTTTACCAAGATCCAAAGTTGCCTGCTCGTCGGGTAAAGCAATCACTCGATTAGTCATTTTCTACGTCAATCACATCCGGGTTAACAACACGCCGTAGCGCGTCAAAAAGATCGGTGGCCAGCATGCCGCGCGTTCCATACTGCGCTGCCAGTCTGTCGGCAGCCGCGCCGTGCGCCACGCAGCCTGCAATAGCTGCATCATAAGGGGTAAGTTTCTGTCCGAGCAATGCGCTGATAATGCCGGAGAGCACGTCGCCCATTCCGCCACTTGCCATCCCCGCATTGCCTGCGTCGATAATGCCCAACGCGCCAGATTCACAAGCCACAATGGTGCCTGCCCCTTTCAGAACCGCAACACCTCCGTAACGTTTTACCAGACGCTGCGCAGAAAGTAAGCGATCGCTTTCAATTTCTGCGACGCTGCAGTTAAGCAGCCGCGCGGCCTCGCCGGGGTGTGGCGTCAGAATGCGATTGTGACGTTTATCAGGATTGATTGCCAGAAGGTTCAGCGCGTCGGCATCCCACAGCATCGGTTTACGGCAGTTCTCGACTTTTTGCAGCGCTTTTTTGCCCCACTCCTGTTGACCCAATCCTGGGCCAATCGCCACCACGTCCGCCCATACCAGGCTCTCTTCTAGGGATTGTGGCGTGAGTTCATGCATCATTAGCTCCGGGCGCGCGGTGATTATCGGTGGAATGTTTTCGACGCGAGTGAGTACTCGCACAAGACCTGCGCCCGCCCGCAGAGCGGCTTCGCCGGTCATGCGTATTGCCCCCGCAGTGCCGTGATCGCCACCGATAATGACCAGTTTTCCGTGGTCGCCTTTATGGGATGTCGGACGGCGCGCTGGCAGCCATTGCGCAAGCTGCGAGGCGTCAAAACGGGAGATATTTGTTTCCTGACCCGCAAGCCAGATATCCAGGCCGAGCGCATGATGATGAAGTTTTCCGACCACATCACGTGCTTTGCCTGTCAACAGGCCAGGTTTGAGGGCAATAAAAGTCACTGTGGCAGCGGCATTGATCACCGCCCCCGGCGTCGCGCCCGTTTGCGCGACCAGTCCCGAGGGAATATCCAGCGCGATAACGGGCGCGGGATGCGCGTTCGCCTGTTCAATAAGATTGGCGACGTTCTCGCGTGGAGCCTGTTTCAGCCCGGTGCCGAGCAGCCCATCCACAATAAGATCGATATCCTCTGGCCAGACGATATCCGCCGCGTGGATCACGCCCCCGGCGTTCAACCAGGCGTCACGGGCCTCGTTCGCCTCTTCTGGCAACGGCTTGTCACTCTCCAGGGCCAGGAGCGTAACATTCATCCCCGCTGCGGCGGCAAGCCGGGCGACGACATAACCATCGCCGCCGTTATTGCCGTGCCCGCACAGGATGAGCCAGTGAGTGGCGAGTGGATACGCTTCTCGTGCGACGCTAAACGCCGCATCGCCCGCACGGAGCATCAACTCGTAAAGGGTGATACCCAGACTGTCGGCGGCCTCTTTTTCTGCGCGACGCAGGGCGTCCGCAGGCCAAATGGAATGTGGTATACTTGCGGGGATTTTCTTCACCGTATGGTCCGTCATGTCACAGCCCCTCGATCTCAATCAGTTAGCGCAAAACATTAAACAGTGGGGCGCTGAGCTTGGCTTTCAGAAAGTCGGTATCACGGATACTGACCTTTCCGCGAGCGAGCCAAAACTGCAGGCCTGGCTGGACAAACAATACCACGGCGAAATGGAGTGGATGGCGCGTCACGGCATGATGCGCGCCCGGCCCCATGAACTATTGCCGGGGACCCTGCGCGTCATTAGCGTTCGCATGAACTACCTTCCCGCTAACGCGGCGTTTGCCCGCACGCTGAAAGACCCGTCACTGGGTTACGTCAGCCGTTATGCCCTTGGACGTGATTATCATAAACTTCTGCGTAACCGCTTAAAAAAACTCGGCGAAACCATCCAGCAGCACTGTGGTTCGCTGAATTTTAGACCTTTTGTCGATTCCGCGCCTATTCTTGAGCGCCCAATCGCTGAAAAAGCAGGGCTTGGCTGGACAGGTAAGCACTCACTTATCTTGAGCCGCGATGCAGGCTCATTCTTCTTTCTCGGTGAATTACTGATTGATTTGCCGCTGCCAGTGGACGGTCCGGTTGAAGAGGGCTGCGGGCGCTGCGTGGCCTGCATGACCATCTGCCCAACGGGCGCGATTGTCGAGCCTTACACCGTAGATGCACGCCGCTGCATCTCGTATCTCACGATTGAACTCGAAGGGGCGATCCCGGAAGAGTTCCGCCCGCTGATTGGCAATCGAATTTACGGATGTGACGACTGTCAGCTGATCTGCCCGTGGAATCGCTATTCACAGCTCACCGAGGAAGACGATTTCAGTCCGCGTAAGGCGCTGCACGCTCCGAAGCTGACAGAATTGTTTGCCTGGGACGAAAACTATTTCCTGAAAATTACCGAAGGTTCGGCGATTCGCCGCATTGGGCATCTGCGCTGGCTGAGAAATATCGCCGTTGCGCTGGGAAATGCGCCCTGGGACGAAGCGAATATTCAGGCGCTTGAAACACGTCGAGGTGAGCACCCACTTCTCGACGAACACATAGAGTGGGCGATTGCGCAGCAAATCGAGAAGCGAAACGCCTGTGTCGTTGAGGTGCAGTTGCCGAAGAAACAGCGTCTGGTTCGGGTGGTCGAAAAAGGGCTTCCGCGCGATGCCTGAACTATTCACAGCCTGTGAATAAAATCATGAAGTCAGGAACCATCAGGCTTTGCAGAGAGGTCAAGTGATCTCAATAACATTTTGAAATCAAATTTTATATATCAACTTCAATAGGTTACAGATATACCGTTCACCGTGCGAAGGTTTTTGCGATTCAGGAATAATAGCCGGATCTGTGGATAACTCTGTTTACAAGAGTTTGTCAGAGGCAAAAGAAAATGTCCCCAACGAAGAACTTCGCTGTGGATAAACTGGGTATGAAGAAGAATTTGGAGCGGGAAACGAGACTCGAACTCGCGACCCCGACCTTGGCAAGGTCGTGCTCTACCAACTGAGCTATTCCCGCTTGGGTGATCATGATGCTGTGCGTATCTTGCGATACTTTCAAATTTTGGAGCGGGAAACGAGACTCGAACTCGCGACCCCGACCTTGGCAAGGTCGTGCTCTACCAACTGAGCTATTCCCGCTTAATCTTCGTCTTTCAAGCCGCCACTGCGTTGGCTGCCTTCACTCACCTCAGTCACCTACTTAAGTAAGCTCCTAAGGATTCGTTCAGTTGCCGCCTTGTTGCAACTTGAAATCCTGCGATTGGGTGGTGCGTATAACTTCCACAGAACAAATTTTGGAGCGGGAAACGAGACTCGAACTCGCGACCCCGACCTTGGCAAGGTCGTGCTCTACCAACTGAGCTATTCCCGCAAAAATTTGCGCTGTCGTAACGTGTAATTCTCTGTCGTTACGGGAGGCGCATTATACGAGAAATCCTTTTAGCTGCAACCCCCCTTAAAGCGATTTTTTCGAAATTCAGTTCAAGTGATGGATTATTCGTCGCTTTGCGTGTTTTTACACCAAAAACAGGCCGAGTAAGCCGGGTAAGGCGAAGCCGCCACCCGGCAACCATCTGAAATCAGAGCTGAATAAAGTGTTCGCGGTAATACGCCAGTTCTGCCACCGACTCACGGATATCATCCATCGCCTGATGGGTGCCCTGTTTCTTAAAGCCATCGAGAATTTCCGGTTTCCAGCGACGAGCCAGCTCTTTCAGGGTGCTCACGTCCAGATAACGGTAGTGGAAATAGGCTTCCAGCTCCGGCATGTACTTAAACAGGAAACGGCGGTCCTGGCCGATGCTGTTACCGCAGATCGGCGATTTGCCCGCAGGAACCCACTGCTTCAGGAACTCAATGGTCGCCAGCTCGGCGTCACGGTCGCCCTGAGTGCTGGATTTCACGCGTTCCACCAGCCCGCTGCCGGTATGGGTGCGTACGTTCCAGTCATCCATCAGCGCTAACTGTTCGTCAGACTGATGCACGGCAATCGTCGGACCTTCCGCCAGAATGTTCAGGTTGGCATCGGTCACCAGCGTGGCGATCTCAATGATGCGATCGCGCTCGGGATCTAGCCCGGTCATTTCAAGATCGATCCAAATCAGGTTGTTTTCGTCTGCGCTCATGTTATTTTCCACCCTTCTCGCATAACCGGCTGTAGCAGGTTAACTAGTATTAATTAGTGTGTATCATAGAGGTTTTGCCCGATACGGGCGACCAGGAGTCAGCACGATTGAGTAAAAATAAACTCTCCAAAGGGCAACAGCGCCGTGTGAGTGCCAACCATCAGCGCCGTCTTAAGACCACTTCGGAGAAACCCGATTACGACGACAACCTGTTTGGCGAAACGACCGAAGGCATGGTGATTAGCCGTTTCGGTATGCACGCCGATGTGGAAGCAGCCGACGGTGGTGTTCACCGCTGCAACATTCGTCGTACCATCCGTTCACTGGTGACAGGTGACCGTGTGGTATGGCGTCCGGGCAAAGCGGCATCCGAAGGTGTCAACGTAAAAGGGATCGTCGAAGCGGTTCATGAGCGCACGTCCGTTCTGACACGCCCCGACTTCTACGATGGCGTCAAACCGATCGCCGCCAACATCAATCAGATCGTGATTGTGTCGGCAATCTTACCCGAGCTTTCGCTCAATATTATCGATCGCTATCTCGTCGCCTGCGAAACGCTGGAAGTCGAGCCGCTGATCGTTCTGAACAAAATCGATCTGCTGGATGACGAAGGTATGGCGTTCGTGAACGAGCAGATGGATATCTATCGTGATATTGGCTATCGCGTTCTGATGGTTTCCAGCCATAAGAAAGATGGCCTGAAACCGCTTGAAGAGGCGCTCACTGACCGTATCAGTATTTTCGCTGGCCAGTCTGGCGTGGGCAAATCCAGCCTGTTAAACAATCTGCTGGGCCTGCAGAAAGAGATCCTGACCAATGACGTATCTGATAACTCAGGGCTTGGACAGCACACCACCACCGCCTCGCGCCTGTACCACTTCCCGCACGGCGGTGATGTGATTGACTCCCCTGGGGTGCGCGAATTTGGACTTTGGCACCTTGAGCCGGAACAAATCTTCAATGGATTTGTCGAATTCCATGAATATTTAGGTGCTTGCAAATATCGCGACTGTAAACACGACAAAGACCCTGGCTGCGCCATTCGTGAAGCGGTTGAAAACGGGAAAATTGCCGAAACCCGTTTTTATAACTATCACCACATCCTCGAAAGCATGGACCAGGTAAAAACGCGTAAAAACTTTTCTGATTCTGATAACTGACAACTAAGCTAAGCGTCGCTAAAATCGTCCCCTTTTTTCAGGTTCCGGCTCCCTTTGGCCGGATCAGGAACGACAAAACAATGGCCTGGAGGCTACCTTGTTAAACTCATTTAAACTTTCGCTTCAATACATTCTGCCAAAACTATGGCTCACCCGCCTGGCGGGCTGGGGCGCGAGCAAACGAGCGGGCTGGCTGACTAAGCTGGTTATCGATCTGTTCGTTAAATACTACAAGGTCGACATGAAAGAGGCGCAGAAGCCGGACACCGCCAGCTATCGCACCTTTAACGATTTCTTCGTCCGCCCGTTGCGCGATGACGTTCGTCCGCTGAATACCGATCCAGCCGTACTGGTGATGCCTGCTGACGGCGTGATCAGCCAGCTCGGCAAAATTGAAGAAGACAAAATCCTGCAGGCCAAAGGCCACGACTACAGCATGGAAGCCCTGCTGGCGGGTAACTATCTGATGGCGGACCTGTTCCGCAACGGTTCGTTTGTCACCACCTACCTGTCTCCGCGCGACTATCACCGCGTCCACATGCCGTGCAACGGTATCCTGCGTGAAATGATCTACGTGCCGGGCGATCTGTTCTCGGTGAACCATCTGACGGCGCAAAACGTTCCGAACCTGTTTGCCCGTAACGAGCGCGTCATCTGCCTGTTTGATACTGAATTTGGCCCAATGGCGCAGATTCTGGTCGGTGCTACCATTGTAGGCAGCATCGAAACCGTGTGGGCCGGGACCATCACCCCACCGCGCGAAGGCGTGATCAAACGCTGGACCTGGCCGGCTGGCGAAAGCGAAGGCTCAATTGCCCTGCTGAAAGGTCAGGAAATGGGCCGCTTCAAGCTGGGTTCAACGGTTATCAACCTGTTCGCACCGGGCAAAGTGAATCTGGTCGAAACGCTTTCCAGCCTGTCGGTGACCAAAATCGGTCAGCCGCTGGCGGTTTCTACTGAAACCCTCGTGACACCGGAAGCTGAGCCAGCTCCGTTGGCAGAAGAAGAGATCGAAGCCGAACACGACGCCAGTCCGCTGGTTGACAATAAGAAAGACCAGGTCTAACCAAAGGGGTTACTGAAGTGCGCCCGATTATCATTTTTCTGATGGCCTGGTGCCTCAGTACAGGGGCGTACGCAGCGACAGCCCCTGATGCCAAACAGATATCCCAAGAACTGGAGCAGGCAAAAGCGGCAAAACCCGCCCAGCCGGAAGCCGTTGAGCAGCTCCAGGCTGCGCTGAACGCGCTTGAGGAACGTAAAGGTTCCCTTGAGCGCGTGCAGCAATATCAACAGGTTATCGATAACTTCCCCAAACTCTCCCAAACACTCCGTTCGCAGCTAAATAATCTGCGCGATGAACCGCGCGACGTGCCGTCGGGCATGACCTCCGATGCCCTGAATCAGGAAATCTTACAGGTCAGCAGCCAGTTGCTTGAAAAGAGCCGTCAGGCCCAGCAGGAGCAAGAACGCGCCCGCGAAATCGCTGATTCCCTCAGCCAACTGCCACAACAGCAAACCGATGCTCGCCGCCAGCTCAGCGAAGTCGAGCGCCGCATAGGCACGCAGCCCGCTAACAGCCCGCAAAATCTCAGCCTGCAGGCCGAATCCGCCAAACTCAAAGCCCAGGTTGATGAGCTTGAACTGGCCCAGCTGTCTGCCAATAACCGCCAGGAGCTGGCGCGCATGCGCTCTGAGCTGGCGCAAAAACAGGGCCAGCAGCTCGATACGTATCTGCAAGCCCTGCGCAATCAGCTAAACAGCCAACGTCAGCGTGAAGCCGAACGCGCGCTGGAAAGCACCGAACTGCTGGCAGAAAACAGCGAAAATCTCCCGGCCGGGATTGTGGCTCAGTTCAAGGTCAACCGTGAATTGTCAGCCGCCCTTAACCAGCAGGCCCAGCGTATGGATCTGGTGGCCTCTCAGCAGCGTCAGGCCACCAATCAGACATTACAGGTGCGCCAGGCCCTGAATACTCTGCGCGAGCAGTCTCAGTGGCTGGGGTCGTCGAATCTGCTGGGTGAGGCGTTACGTGCGCAGGTCGCGCGTCTGCCGGAAATGCCGAAACCGCAGCAGCTAGATACCGAAATGGCGCAGCTGCGCGTCCAGCGCCTGCGTTATGAAGACCTGCTTAACAAGCAGCCGCAAATCCGCCAGCAGCATCAGGCGGACGGTGAGCCGTTAACCAGCGAAGAAAATCGGATTCTCGAAGCCCAGCTGCGTACGCAGCGCGAGTTGCTCAATTCCCTGTTGCAGGGCGGCGACACGTTGATTCTGGAATTGACCAAGCTGAAAGTGTCCAACAGCCAGCTTGAAGATGCGCTGAAAGAGGTCAACGAAGCCACGCATCGTTACCTGTTCTGGACATCCGATGTACGACCAATGGGCATCTCCTGGCCGCTGGATTTAGTTCAGGATCTACGTCGTCTGATCTCGCTGGATACCTTTGGTCAGGTGGGGAAAGCCGGGGTCATGATCCTGACCAGCAAAGAGACGATTTTCCCGCTGCTCGGCGCATTAATTCTGGTTGGTTTTAGTATTTACTCGCGCCGACACTTCACCCGTTTTCTGGAACGTTCCAGCGCTCGAGTGGGCAAAGTGACACAGGACCACTTCTGGCTAACGCTGCGCACCGTGTTCTGGTCAATTCTAGTGGCCTCTCCCCTGCCTCTGCTGTGGATGACACTGGGCTATGGTTTGCGTGAAGCCTGGCCTTATCCGCTCGCCGTGGCGATTGGCGATGGCGTTACCGCCACGGTGCCGCTGTTGTGGGTGGTAATGATCTGCGCCACGTTCTCGCGTCCGAATGGGCTGTTTATCGCCCACTTCGCGTGGCCGCGCCAGCGCGTGACGCGGGCGATGCGCTATTACCTGATGAGTATCGGACTGATTGTGCCGCTGATTATGGCACTGATTATGTTCGATAATCTTAATGACCGTGAGTTTTCTGGCTCGCTCGGACGGCTGTGCTTTATGCTGATTTGCGGCGCGCTGGCGATGGTCACGCTGAGCCTGAAACGCGCCGGTATCCCGCTGTATGTCGATAAAACCGGCAGCGGCGAAAACATGGTTAACCGCATGCTGTGGAACCTGCTGCTCAGCGCGCCGCTGGCGGCGATTCTGGCGGCAGCGGTCGGCTATCTGGCGACCTCGATGGCCCTGCTGGCCCGCCTGGAAACTTCGGTCGCGATCTGGTTCCTGCTGCTGGTGGTGTATCACATTATCCGCCGATGGATGCTAATTCAGCGCCGTCGACTGGCGTTTGATCGCGCCAAGCATCGTCGCGCCGAAATCCTTGCCCAGCGCGCGCGCGGAGAAGACGATCCGCACAGCACCAGCAGCACCGAAGGCACGACAGAAGTGGATGAAGTCGAGCTGGATCTGGATGCGATCAGTACCCAGTCCCTGCGACTGGTGCGATCCATTTTGATGCTTATCGCGCTGCTGTCAGTGATCGTGCTGTGGTCGGAAATTCATTCGGCGTTTGGCTTCCTCGAAAACATCTCCCTGTGGGATGCCACCTCGACGGTGCAGGGTGTCGAAAGCCTTGAGCCGATAACCCTGGGTGCGGTGCTGATTGCGATTCTGGTGCTGATTATTACCACGCAGCTGGTGCGTAATTTCCCTGCTCTGCTGGAACTGGCGCTGTTGCAGCACCTGGATTTAACGCCTGGCACGGGATACGCCATCACCACGATTACCAAATACCTGATCCTGTTGTTTGGTGGACTGGTCGGTTTCTCGATGATTGGGATCGAGTGGTCCAAGCTGCAATGGCTGGTCGCGGCTCTCGGTGTCGGTCTGGGCTTTGGTTTGCAGGAGATCTTCGCCAACTTCATCTCTGGCCTGATCATTCTGTTCGAAAAACCGATCCGCATTGGCGATACCGTGACGATCCGTGATCTGACCGGGAGTATCACCAAGATCAACACCCGCGCCACCACCATCAGCGACTGGGATCGCAAAGAGATCATTGTCCCGAACAAGGCGTTCATCACTGAGCAGTTTATTAACTGGTCGCTGTCGGACTCTGTGACACGTGTGGTGCTGACCGTTCCGGCACCGTCGGATGCGAACAGCGAAGAGGTCACGCAGATTCTGTATACCGCCGCTGAACGCTGTTCTCTGGTGATCGACAACCCGGCACCGGAAGTGTTCCTGGTCGATTTGCAGCAGGGGATTCAGATTTTCGAGCTGCGTATCTACGCCGCCGAGATGGGGCATCGTATGCCGCTGCGTCATGAGATCCACCAGCTGATTCTGGCCGGGTTCAGGGAGCACGGTATTGATATGCCATTCCCTCCGTTCCAGATGCGTCTGGAAACTCTGGATGGGCGCAAAACGGGAAGAACGTTGACGTCTGCGGCGCGGAAAAGGCCGGCGGGGAGTTTGTAAGGTAAGGTGTGGGTTGGTGCGGCCAGATGCCCTCACCCCGGCCCTCTCCCACAGGGAGAGGGAGAAAGCAGCTCCGAGCAGTCCCCTTTGCGAGAGGGAGAAAGCAGATCCGAGCAGTCCCCTTTGCGAGAAGGAGAAAGCAGCTCCGAACAGTTCCCTTTGCGAGAGGGAGAAGCAGCTCCGAACAGTCCCCTCTCCTTTTGGGAGAGGGCTAGGGTGAGGGGAAAACCCGCCTCAGGCGCGATCCACCGTAAAGGCAATCACATCACCAAGCTGCTCGGCGCCAAGCGCCAGCATCACCAGACGATCTACACCCAATGCCACGCCGGAGCAGTCCGGCAGACCGGCTTTTAGTGCTTCCAGTAAGTTGGTATCAATTGGCTGCTGCGGCAGACCGCGCGCGGTACGCTTACGGTTATCCTGCTCGAAACGTTGCTGCTGTTCGCGGGCATCGGTCAACTCGTGGAAACCATTCGCCAGCTCAATACCTTTGTAGTAGACCTCAAAACGCTCGGCAACGCGGTGATCTTCGGTGCTTATCTGCGCCAAAGACGCCTGGCTTGCTGGGAAATGATAGACAAACGTCGGACGATCTTTGCCAATCTGCGGCTCAACGCCAAAGGCGAACAGCAGTTGCAGAAGAGTATCGCGATCTTCTTCGGTATCCGCCACGTTGCTCAGATCCAGCTTCGCCGCCACTTCACGCAGCTGTGTTTTGTCTGCCGACAGCGGGTCGATTTCCAGATGACGCTGGAAAGCCTGCTGATAAGAGAGCGTTTCGGCTCCGGCGCACTCCAGCACCTGTTGCAGCAGATCGTCCACTTCGTTCATCAGGCGGTACATATCGTAATGCGGGCGGTACCACTCCAGCATGGTGAATTCCGGGTTGTGGTGACGTCCCATCTCTTCATTGCGGAAGCTGCGGCACAGCTGATACACCGGGCCACACCCCGCTGCCAACAGGCGCTTCATGTGATATTCCGGGCTGGTCATCAGGTACAGATTCATTCCCTGAGAATGACCTGGGCCGACAAAACGGGTTTCAAACGGGACCAGATGAATATCGGTCACCGTCGCCTGACTCATGCACGGCGTTTCCACCTCAAGTACACCACGGTCAGCAAAGAAACGGCGGATTTCTGCCATAATTGCTGCACGTTTTAACAGGTTAGGGATGGTTGCGCTCGGCTGCCAGGTGGCCGTTTCGCTCATGGGAATTTCTCCGGTTTCAGACAAGGGCACGAAGTCTACTCGTTAGCGGGAAGAGAGACAAATTTTGCGCAGTAAATTTTCTCGATTCAGCAGGCAGTGCGATTCCGTGACGCAATTCATCAAACGCCGTGATAAATCGCCGGACTTAACAGCAAAAAAATCGAACGCGTCAAATTTCCCTCACATCCATAAGGCTATACTGTTTTACCCATAAAGGAGCAGTGGAAACGCATTCGCAACCGCCCCTGTGGCAAACGAAACCTGTTGGTTATCGCGTTGCGAAAAAACAAAAATCTGGAGGAATGTCGTGCACACTTTTCAAGCCGATCTTGTCGTTATAGGTGCAGGCGGCGCAGGATTACGGGCTGCGATCGCTGCAGCACAAGCAAATCCAAGCGCTAAAATCGCACTGATTTCAAAAGTCTATCCCATGCGCAGCCACACAGTTGCCGCAGAAGGAGGGTCCGCCGCCGTAGCGCAGGATCATGACAGCTTCGAATATCATTTCCACGACACGGTTGCCGGGGGCGACTGGCTTTGCGAACAGGATGTTGTTGATTACTTCGTCCATCATTGCCCGACGGAAATGACCCAGCTGGAGCAGTGGGGTTGCCCGTGGAGTCGCCGTGAGGATGGCAGCGTTAACGTGCGCCGTTTCGGCGGGATGAAGATCGAACGCACCTGGTTTGCCGCCGATAAAACCGGCTTCCACATGCTGCATACCCTGTTCCAGACTTCCCTCCAGTTCCCACAAATTCAACGCTTCGATGAGCACTTCGTCCTCGACATTCTGGTCGACGACGGTCATGCGCGTGGCCTGGTGGCAATGAACATGATGGAAGGCACGTTGATGCAGATCCGTGCCAATGCGGTGGTAATGGCCACGGGCGGTGCTGGCCGCGTGTATCGCTACAACACTAACGGCGGGATCGTCACCGGCGATGGCATGGGCATGGCGCTCAACCACGGTATTCCGCTGCGCGACATGGAATTTGTTCAGTATCATCCAACCGGCCTGCCGGGTTCTGGCATTCTGATGACGGAAGGCTGCCGTGGTGAAGGCGGTATCCTGGTCAACAAAGACGGCTATCGCTATCTGCAGGATTACGGCATGGGCCCGGAAACGCCGCTCGGCGAGCCGAAAAACAAATATATGGAACTCGGTCCGCGCGACAAAGTCTCCCAGGCGTTCTGGCACGAATGGCGCAAAGGCAACACTATCTCTACTCCGCGCGGCGATGTGGTCTATCTCGACCTGCGCCATCTGGGTGAGAAGAAATTGCTGGAACGTCTGCCGTTCATCTGCGAACTGGCGAAAGCCTACGTCGGTGTCGATCCGGTGAAAGAGCCGATCCCGGTACGTCCAACCGCGCATTACACTATGGGCGGAATCGAAACCGATCAGCAGTGCGAAAGCCGTATTAAAGGGCTGTTTGCCGTTGGAGAATGTTCTTCCGTCGGCCTGCACGGAGCGAACCGTCTCGGCTCCAACTCGCTGGCCGAGCTGGTGGTGTTTGGCCGCATGGCGGGTGAACGCGCGATGGAACGCGCCGCAACGGCCGGTGAAGCCAACAGCGCCGCGCTGGACGCGCAAGTGGTGGATGTCGAAAAACGCCTGAAAGCGCTGGTTAACCAGGAAGGTACCGAAAACTGGTCGAAAATCCGCGACGAAATGGGGCTTTCTATGGAAGAAGGCTGCGGGATCTACCGTACGCCGGAACTGATGCAGAAAACCGTCGATAAGCTGGCGGAGCTGCAGGAGCGCTTCAAGCGCGTGCGCATTACCGATACCTCCAGCGTGTTCAACACCGACCTACTCTACACCATCGAACTGGGCCACGGCCTGAACGTTGCCGAATGTATGGCGCACTCCGCTCTGGCGCGTAAAGAGTCGCGCGGCGCGCACCAGCGTCTGGACGAAGGCTGTACCGAACGCGACGACGTGAATTTCCTCAAGCACACCCTCGCTTACCGCGACGCGGACGGCACCACCCGTCTGGACTACAGCGACGTGAAGATCACCACGCTGCCACCAGCGAAACGTGTTTATGGGGCAGAAGCGGAAGCCGCCGATAAGAAGGAGAAGGCGAATGGCTGAGATGCAGACGTTGAAAATTGAAGTGGTGCGCTACAACCCGGAAGTGGACGCCGCACCGCACAGCGCTTTCTACGATGTGCCTTTTGATGAGCAAACTTCCCTGTTGGATGCGCTCGGGTACATCAAAGATAACCTGGCACCAGACCTGAGCTATCGCTGGTCCTGCCGCATGGCGATCTGCGGCTCCTGCGGCATGATGGTCAACAAAGTGCCGAAGCTGGCCTGTAAAACCTTCCTGCGCGAGTACACCAAAGGCATGAAGGTCGAAGCGCTGGGCAACTTCCCGATCGAGCGCGATCTGGTGGTCGACATGACCCACTTTATCGAAAGTCTGGAAGCAATTAAGCCGTACATCATCGGCAACCCACGCACGCCGGATCAGGGTCCAAACACCCAGACCCCGGCGCAGATGGCGAAATACCATCAGTTCTCCGGCTGCATCAACTGCGGCCTGTGCTACGCCGCATGCCCACAGTTTGGTCTGAATCCGGAGTTCATCGGCCCGGCGGCCATTACTCTGGCACATCGTTACAACGAAGACAGCCGCGACCACGGGAAGAAAGAACGTATGGCGCAGTTGAACAGCCAGAATGGCGTGTGGAGCTGCACCTTCGTGGGCTATTGCTCGGAAGTGTGTCCGAAGCATGTTGACCCGGCCGCCGCTATTCAGCAGGGTAAAGTGGAAAGCTCGAAAGACTTTCTTATCGCTACCCTGAAACCACGCTAAGGAGTGCATGATGACGACTAAACGCAAAGCCTACGTGCGGCCAATGCCGGCTACCTGGTGGAAAAAACTGCCGTTTTATCGCTTCTATATGCTGCGTGAAGGCACGGCGGTTCCGGCGGTGTGGTTCAGCCTTGAGCTGATGTACGGTGTTTTCGCGCTGAAGCACGGCCCGGAAACCTGGGCCAGTTTTGTGGGCTTCCTGCAAAACCCGATCGTGGTGATCCTGAACCTGATCGTGCTGGCCGCTGCGCTGCTGCATACCAAAACCTGGTTTGAGCTGGCGCCGAAAGCTGCAAACATCATCGTGAAAGGCGAGAAAATGGGGCCAGAGCCAGTCATTAAAGGGCTTTGGGCGGTGACTGCAGTCGTGACTGTGGTCGTTCTGTTTGTGGCACTGTTCTGGTAAGGAGGCCTGAGTGATTAATCCCAACCCAAAACGTTCTGACGAGCCGGTATTCTGGGGCTTGTTCGGCGCAGGCGGCATGTGGAGCGCCATCGTGGCACCGGTCATTATCCTGCTGGTGGCGATTTTGCTGCCGCTGGGGCTTTTCCCCGGTGATGCGCTGGGCTACGACCGCGTGCTGGCCTTCGCCAGTAGCTTCATTGGCCGCGTGTTTATCTTCCTGATGATTGTTCTGCCGCTCTGGCTGGGGCTGCATCGCATCCACCACGCCATGCATGACCTGAAAATCCACGTGCCAAACGGCAAATGGGTGTTCTACGGTCTGGCGACCATTCTGACGGTTGTGACCCTGGTTGCTATCGTCACAATTTGATATTGTGCGTCTTCATCCGGCCCGCCCTTCCGGCGGGCTTTTTTATGGAAGATGCTCAGATGAAAAAATCACTTTGCTGTGCCTTACTGCTCAGCACGTCATTCTCAACGCTGGCGGCACCGGCAACAGACAAACAGCTTGCCGACATCGTCAATCGCACCATCGCCCCACTTATGCAGGAACAGGCTATCCCCGGTATGGCCGTCGCGGTCATTTATCAGGGTAAACCTCACTATTTCACCTGGGGTAAAGCCGATATCGACGGGAATAAACCCGTCACTCAACAAACCCTGTTTGAGCTGGGGTCCGTGAGCAAAACCTTCACTGGGGTACTCGGCGGTGACATTATTGCGCGCGGCGAGATTAAACTCAGCGACCCGGTGACAAAATACTGGCCGGAGCTGACGGGCAAACAATGGGAACATATCAATCTTCTGCATCTGGCGACTTATACGGCGGGCGGTTTGCCGCTCCAGGTGCCGGATGAAGTCACCGACCAGGCGGCCCTGCTGAAGTTCTATCAACACTGGCAGCCGCAGTGGGCACCTGGCGAAAAACGCCTTTACGCGAACGCCAGCATTGGATTGTTTGGCGCCCTCGCCGTTAAACCTTCGGGCATGAGCTTTGAACAGGCGATGACCACGCGTGTATTCCAGCCGCTGAAACTGAATCACACCTGGCTCAATGTTCCGGCTGCGGAAGCGAAAAACTATGCCTGGGGCTATCGCGACGGCAAAGCGGTTCACGTTTCGCCGGGGATGCTGGATGCCGAAGCTTACGGCGTCAAAACCACAATTGAAGATATGGCGAGCTGGGTGCAGGCCAACATGAACCCGGCAAGCGTTAAAGATGAAAAACTGCAGCAGGGCATTACGCTTGCACAGTCGCGCTACTGGCGTATCGGCGAGATGTATCAGGGCTTAGGCTGGGAAATCCTGAACTGGCCGGTGAAAGCCAAAACTATCGTCGACGGCAGCGATAATAAAATCGCGCTCGCCCCGACAACCGCAGTGGCAGTCAATCCACCAGCGCCAGCCGTGAAAGCCTCATGGGTGCACAAAACCGGATCCACCGGCGGATTTGGCAGTTATGTCGCCTTTATTCCGGAAAAGAATCTTGGCATCGTGATGCTGGCGAATAAAAGCTATCCCAACCCGGCTCGTGTAGACGCTGCGTATCAAATTCTGGACGCGCTCAAATAACCTTTTGTCCCGCATTTTCCTTGCTGTCATCTACACTTAACAAAAAAACAGCAAGGAAACTTCTATGCGCATTTTGCCTGTTATCGCCGCAGTGACAGCCGCGTTTTTAGTGGTGGCCTGTAGTTCCCCTACCCCGCCAAATGGCGTTACCGTCGTCAACAATTTTGATGCACAGCGTTATCTTGGTACCTGGTATGAAATCGCCCGTCTCGATCACCGCTTTGAGCGTGGACTTCAGCGCGTCACCGCCACCTATAGCACGATGGATGACGGCGGCATTCAGGTGATTAACAAGGGATACAACCCAGAGCGTGGCATGTGGCAACAGTCGATCGGCAAAGCGTACTTTACCGGTGACCCGAGCAGAGCCGCGCTGAAAGTGTCGTTCTTTGGCCCGTTCTACGGCGGCTATAACGTGATTGCGCTGGACCGGGAATACCGCCATGCGCTGGTATGCGGGCCGGATCGCGATTATCTGTGGATTCTCTCGCGCACGCCGACCATTTCAGCCGAAATGAAACAGCAAATGCTCGATATCGCGACCCGGCAGGGGTTTGATGTGTCGAAATTAATTTGGGTGGAACAGCCTCATTAATGAGTGCTGAGTTTTAGCCCAATAATTCCCGCGACGATTAACCCGAGGCTGGCGATACGCGCCAGGCTCGCGGATTCCCCTAGCAGCAGAATGCCAGTGATGGCTGCACCTACTGCGCCAATCCCTGTCCAGACGGCATACGCGGTGCCAACGGGCAGCGTGCGCATCGCCCAGGAGAGCAGCGCAATGCTGACGATCATGGCGGTAATGGTAATGATACTGGGGGTCAGGCGGGTGAAACCGTGGGTGTATTTCAGGCCAATGGCCCACACAACTTCCAGTAAACCGGCGATCAAAAGAATAATCCAGGACATATCGGGCTCCTTAACTTAAATAACAGTCTGGGGCCGTCCCCGGTGGTCGAAGCGCTTGCAGGTCGTCCAGCAAGGCATAAGTGAAGCGCCTATTTTCCCCACAAACTGATTTTATTTCAATCCATTTGCGAAAAGTCGGTTAAAGCCTGAAATAGCCTCAGTATGCAACGGAGTTCAGTCCTTTATCACTCATCCGACTTCCCTATGATGGTGTGCTTTCTGATGGCAGCAAGCCAAACCCTTTGCCTGATGCGAAAAAAAACATGTTTAAAATTCTCTTGATTGACCGTTGTCACTTCACCCGCTCCGGGTTTGAAGCTTGGCTCAATCATTCAGGTCTGTTCCCGGGCTCATTTATGGTCACCGGTCTGAACAACCTGTTCCTTGCCAGGGAGCACATCCTGCAATGGAAACCGACGCTGGTCATCGCTGATCTCAACAGTTTTATGCAGGATATGAATGATATCCAGCAGCTGTCCTCGGTGCTGATTGCCAGCGAGACACGGCCTTTTATTCTGTTACAGTCCAGCGAGAAACTGGATATGTCGGACTATATTCAACAGTTCCCACTCTGGGCATCCCTGAGCAAAAGCACCGGGCTTGAAACGCTGGCGGCGGTAATTAATGACGCGCTGAGCTCTTGCGCCAGCTATGAGATACCGCAAATTGCGGCGCCGCTGCTGACTCGTCAGGAAGGAAAAGTATTAACGCTGTGGATGGAAGGCGCCAGCAATCAGAAAATTGCCAGCAAACTCAGTATTAACAGTAAGACGGTGTATACCTACAAACGTAATATCCGTATGAAGCTGCATATGGATACCCGTTTTTCACCGTTTTTGACCCTTCAGGAAGTCGAAAGCTGACGGTACGGCGGTAGACCCGTTCCGTACCGTCCTGATAACACTGCTTTAATTCTGCGCTTTCGTCGCTGCACCAGAAATCGCGCTACCGCCGCTTGAGATATCTTCACCCACGCCACGCGTGGTATTACAGGCGGTTAATACTGAAGAAAGCACCAGTACAGAAAAGATCGCTGCAATTGTTTTCTTAACCATAATATCTTCCTTTTATAGCCAATGTTATTTGTGTATAGCCACTTAAGGATAGACAAGATCCCGCCGGTTGACGGAAAAGGAAGAATTTTTCGGAGTATTAGACGTGATTAACTGGCAGCGTGGGAAATAGCATGGCCGAGGTCTTTAATATCTTCACCGACGCCACGCGCGGTGTTGCAGCCGGAAAGAATCGCGCTGGAGAGTGCCAGCAGCAGCAGAATTTTAACGGTACGTTTCATCATCCCTGCCTGAATCAATCAGGCGCAGCAGGCGCTGCGCCTCAAATCATTACCCGTCTTACTTCAAGTTGCATGTGCGTTGGCTGCGCCTGCTCACCCCAGTCACTTACTTAAGTAAGCTCCTGGGGATTCTCAGGCTTGCCGCCTTCCTGCAACTCGAATTATTTAGGGTAAACATGAATTACTTCACGCGAGATACGTATTCGCCAGAGCGGGTATCTACTTTGATCACTTCGCCAATCTGTACGAACAGTGGAACTTTAACCACTGCGCCAGTAGACAGCGTCGCTGGTTTGCCGCCAGTACCTGCGGTGTCACCTTTCAGGCCTGGGTCAGTTTCAATGATTTCCAGCTCAACGAAGTTAGGCGGAGTCACGGAGATAGGCTGACCGTTCCACAGGGTCACGATGCATTCAGCCTGGTCCAGCAGCCATTTCGCGTTATCACCAACGGCTTTCTCATCAGCTGCCAGCTGCTCGAAAGTTTCGTTGTTCATGAAGTGATAGAACTCGCCGTCGTTGTACAGGAAGGTCAGGTTCATATCGACAACGTCAGCGCCTTCAGCGGAGTCGGTAGATTTGAAGGTTTTCTCAACGCGGGTACCGGTCAGCAGGCGACGCAGTTTAACGCGCGCGAATGCCTGGCCTTTACCTGGTTTAACGAATTCGCTCGCTTCAACCGCATACGGTTCGCCATCCATCATGATTTTAAGACCAGCACGAAAATCGTTGCTATAGTAAGTCGCCATAAGGCCCTCTGAAAATTGTTAACTGGTAGCTAAGCCACAAAATGGCGCATATTGTAACCCTAAATACCCCGTCCAGAGAAGATTGGTTATCGCAACTTGCCGATGTAATCACCAGTCCTGATGAACTGCTGCGTCTATTGAATATAGACACTGATGAAAACCTGCTCGCTGGCCGTGAGGCAAAACGCCTTTTTGCGCTGCGCGTCCCGCGTGCATTTGTCGCACGTATGGAGAAAGGCAACTCCGACGATCCGCTGCTGAAACAGGTACTTACCTCACAGGATGAGTTCGTTACTGCGCCTGGTTTTAGCACCGATCCGCTGGAAGAACAAAACAGTGTGGTGCCTGGCCTGCTGCATAAATACCAGAACCGCGCGCTACTGCTGGTGAAGGGCGGATGTGCGGTAAATTGCCGCTACTGCTTCCGTCGTCACTTCCCGTATGCCGAAAACCAGGGCAATAAGCGCAACTGGCAGGTGGCGCTGGACTATATTGCGGCTCATTCTGAGCTGGATGAGATCATTTTCTCCGGCGGCGATCCGCTGATGGCGAAAGATCATGAGCTGGACTGGCTGCTCACTCAGCTCGAAGCGATCCCGCATATCAAACGCTTGCGCATTCACAGCCGTCTGCCGATTGTGATTCCGGCGCGGATCACCGATACGCTGGTTGCACGCTTCGAACAGTCGCGGCTGCAGGTCTTGCTGGTGAATCATATTAACCACGCCAGAGAAATCGACGACGCGTTTCGCGCTGCGATGGCGCAGTTGCGTAAAGTGGGTGTGACACTACTGAACCAGAGCGTACTGCTGCGTGGAGTCAACGATAACGCGCGGGCGCTCGCCGACCTGAGCAATGCGCTGTTTGATGCCTCGGTCATGCCTTACTATCTGCACGTGCTGGACAGAGTTCAGGGTGCAGCGCATTTCATGGTGAGTGATGAAGAGGCCCGGCAGATTATGCGCGAGCTGCTGACGCTGGTCTCAGGATATATGGTGCCGAAGCTGGCGCGCGAGATTGGCGGTGAACCGAGCAAAACACCGCTTGATTTGCAGCTGCGTCAGAACTAAAAAGGCAGGTGGCAGAGGTCAAAGTAAAACGGCAACGCCCGTTGCCGTTTTTAATGTTTGCGCCCTCTCCCTTGGGAGAGAGTCGGGGTGAGGGCATCAGCCCGCACTTATCTCAGTTCGGGCACTTATAAACCTGACCGTTCATTGAGCTGGCCGTTGGCGCAAAGCTCGACAACATTCCTTGTGTTGGGCTGCTTACACCATAAATCACGTTGCCACCCATTGCCGCCGCCTGATTACGCAGGGCATTCGCCGCACCGCGCATAGAGCCGCCTTCTTCGCCATGCTGACCCGACAGCCAGTTGCTCTGCTCACCGGTTGCCGAGCCTAACAGCTGGCACTCGCTGCCCGGCTTATCTTCCGCAAAGCGAACGCCCTGTCCCGCCGAAGAGAGCTCATTACTGGAGCTACATCCCGCCAGCAGCAATGCTGCCCCTACGATCCCTGCACAGACTTTAACGCGCATGTTATTCCCCGTTTTCAATAAGCTGGACAAGAGTTGTCCGTGTGTAAACCTTATACTAAAAAGATGACCAAAAGAAAAACCCCCAGACATTTCTGCCTGAGGGTTTTTCAATTCTGGGAGCACGAACGCCCAAATCATTCTGGTTGCAGGAAGGCGGCAAGTGAGTGAATCCCCAGGAGCTTACTCTAGTAAGTGACTGGGGTTCACGAACGCAGCCAACGCATCTGCAGCCTGAAGGATGCAGGGCGTGGGGCAAATTACATCATGCCGCCCATACCACCCATACCGCCCATGCCGCCTGCGCCTAAGTCAGGAGCATCGCCTTTTGGCAGGTCGGTGACCATGCATTCGGTGGTGATCATCAGACCCGCTACAGAGGCCGCGTACTGCAGAGCAGAACGGGTCACTTTCGTTGGGTCCAGAATACCGAAGTCGATCATGTTGCCGTATTCTTCAGTTGCTGCGTTGTAACCGTAGTTACCTTCGCCTGCTTTCACGTTGTTGGTCACAACAGATGGCTCTTCACCGGCGTTGGACACGATCTGACGCAGTGGCGCTTCCATTGCGCGCAGCGCAACTTTGATACCCACGTTCTGATCTTCGTTCTGAGCAGTCAGGCCAGCCAGTTTAGCGGCAACGCGAACCAGCGCCACACCACCACCAGCAACAACGCCTTCTTCTACCGCAGCACGAGTTGCGTGCAGGGCATCATCAACGCGAGCTTTCTTCTCTTTCATTTCAACTTCGGTAGCAGCACCGACTTTGATCACTGCAACGCCGCCTGCCAGTTTCGCTACGCGCTCCTGCAGTTTTTCACGGTCGTAGTCAGAAGTTGCTTCTTCGATCTGCTTGCGAATCTGAGTTACACGGCCCTGGATTGCGCCTTCGTCACCCACGCCATCGATGATGGTGGTGGTGTCTTTGTTGATCACAACGCGTTTCGCCTGACCCAGATCTTCCAGGGTCGCTTTTTCCAGTTCCATACCGATTTCTTCAGAAATCACGGTACCACCGGTCAGAGTTGCGATGTCCTGCAGCATAGCTTTACGGCGATCGCCGAAGCCAGGTGCTTTAACCGCAGCCACTTTCACGATGCCACGCATGGTGTTAACCACCAGAGTCGCCAGCGCTTCGCCTTCAACGTCTTCAGCGATGATAACCAGTGGTTTGCCTGCTTTCGCAACGGCTTCCAGAACAGGCAGCATTTCGCGGATGTTGGAGATTTTTTTGTCAGCCAGCAGGATGAACGGGCTTTCCAGCTCAACAGCACCCGTTTCTGGTTTGTTGATGAAGTATGGGGACAGGTAACCGCGGTCGAACTGCATACCTTCAACCACGTCCAGTTCGTCTTCCAGACCGGTACCGTCTTCAACGGTGATCACGCCTTCTTTGCCGACTTTGTCCATCGCTTCAGCGATCAGTTTACCTACGGTTTCGTCGGAGTTAGCGGAGATGGTACCAACCTGAGCAATCGCTTTAGAGTCGGAGCATGGAACGGACAGGGCTTTCAGCTCTTCAACAGCGGCGATAACCGCTTTGTCGATACCGCGCTTCAGGTCCATTGGGTTCATGCCCGCAGCAACAGCTTTCAGGCCTTCAGCGATGATCGCCTGAGCCAGCACGGTCGCGGTGGTGGTACCGTCGCCTGCAGCGTCGTTCGCTTTAGAGGCAACTTCTTTCACCATCTGCGCGCCCATGTTTTCGAATTTGTCTTCCAGTTCGATTTCACGTGCAACGGAAACGCCATCTTTAGTGATGGTTGGTGCGCCGAAGGATTTATCCAGCACCACGTTACGGCCTTTCGGGCCCAGGGTCACTTTTACTGCATCTGCCAGTACGTTTACGCCGCGCAGCATTTTCACACGAGCGTCGTTACCGAATTTTACGTCTTTAGCTGCCATGTTCTTATTTCCTCAAATTCGTTCAGTATCGTTTCGCGGATTACGCTTCAACAATTGCCAGGATGTCGCTTTCGGACATGATCAACACTTCTTCATTGTCGATCTTCTCGGATTTCACGCCGTAGCCATCGTTGAAAATCACGATGTCGCCAACTTTAACGTCCAGCGGCTGCACTGTACCGTTTTCCAGGATGCGGCCCTTACCGACAGCGATGATTTCGCCACGAGTTGATTTGGCTGCTGCAGAACCGGTCAGAACGATGCCGCCCGCAGATTTGGTTTCAACTTCTTTACGTTTGACGATCACACGATCATGTAACGGACGAATACTCATTGATAGCTCTCCTTTGAGAAAGTCATTATCAGTTATGGAAGACGCCGGGCCGTAAAAGGTTTACCGACTGGTGCCCTGAGAGATGGGGGTCGGATTTTGCCCCTTCAAGGGGCAGGCGAAAAAAAATTTGTGAAAGTGTTACCATCGCCTCTCTTTTGATGGTGGCAGGACGACGTCGATGAGTGGACTCAAACAGGAGCTAGGGCTGGCGCAGGGTGTTGGTTTGCTCTCCACCTCCTTGTTAGGAACCGGAGTATTTGCCGTGCCTGCGCTGGCGGCACTGGTGGCGGGCAATGACAGTCTGTGGGCGTGGCCAGTGTTGATTGTGCTGGTGTTCCCGATTGCAATTGTCTTTGCGACGCTCGGGCGACATTTCCCCAGCGCCGGCGGCGTGGCGCATTTTGTCGGCATGGCGTTTGGCCCACGGCTGGAGCGCGTCACCGGCTGGCTGTTTCTGTCGGTCATTCCTGTTGGTCTTCCTGCCGCCCTGCATATTGCAACCGGTTTTGGTCAGGCGCTGTTTGGCTGGCACGACGAACAGCTGCTGTTTGCCGAGCTGGGTACGTTGGCGATCGTCTGGTGGGTGGGATCGCGCGGCGCCAGCTCCAGCGCCAATCTGCAAACGCTGGTTGCGGTGCTGATCGTCGCGCTGATTGCTGCCATCTGGTGGGCAGGCGACATCCATGTCGGCGAAATTCCCTTCCCGGCCATCACCGACGTCGATCATTCTCAGCTCTTCGCCGCACTCTCGGTGATGTTCTGGTGTTTTGTCGGGCTGGAGGCGTTTGCTCATCTGGCGTCGGAATTCAAACAGCCGGAGCGCGATTTCCCCCGCGCCCTGATGATTGGCCTGCTGCTGGCGGGCACGGTTTACTGGGCCTGTACGGTGCTGGTGCTGCATTTCAACGCTTACAGCGCTGAGGCGGCTGCGGCGGCTTCGCTACCTGGTATTGTGGTGCAGTTGTTTGGTGTCAAAGCTCTGTGGATTGCCTGCGTGATTGGTTATCTCGCCTGCTTCGCCAGCCTGAACATCTATATTCAGAGTTTCGCCCGCCTGGTCTGGTCCCAGGCGCAGTACAAACCGGAGAGTCGACTGTCGCGCCTGTCAAAACGTCAATTGCCGCTGAATGCACTGAACGCGGTGCTGGGCTGCTGCGTGCTGAGCACGTTGGGTATCTACTGGCTGAACATCAATCTGGACGCGCTTATCGTTTACGCCAACGGCATTTTCATCATGATTTATCTGCTGTGCATGCTGGCAGGGTGTCGATTACTGAAAGGACGCTTTAACGTTTTGGCGGTCATCGGCGGGGTACTGTGTTTACTGCTGCTGGTAATGATTGGCTGGAAGAGTTTGTATGCCATCGTGATGCTGGCGGGGCTGTGGGGGTTCTTGCCGAAGCGTGGTGCGGTTTAATTGCCGGATGGCGGCTGCGCCTTATCCTGCCTACAAGAGCACAAACCGTAGGCCCGGTAAGCGCAGTGCCACCGGGCAACACATATCAACGGTCGTCTTTATGATCGATACGGTCGTGCTGATCGTCCTTGCGCTGGTACTCTCCGTCAAAGGTTTCCCCGTTCCCCGGACCGGTGCTAAATCCCCCGCCAGGCATTCGGTTAAAGCGCAGATGCGGCAACAGTCGCATGGTCAGCAGTTTTTGCACCGGCGGCAACAGCAGTAACAGACCAATGAAATCGGTGAAGAAGCCCGGCAGAATCAGCAGCAGACCGGCAAGAATCAGCGACACGCTTTTGATCATCTCCGCCGCAGGACTCTCTCCCGCCGCCATCTTTTGCTGCATTAACAGGAAATTTTTGAAACCCTGATTACGCACCAGCGACATACCTATCACCGACGTGAATATCACCAGGATCAGGGTCAGCAAGACACCCAGCACGTGGGCGACCTGGATAAAAATAGAAATCTCAATGTAAACATAGAGAAAAATGGCAATAAAAGGTATCCAGCGCACTGGTTTCTCCTGTGTGGCAGACGCCTCTGGCCTCTGTCCGAATGGGTTTGCGATTCGCGTCTTTCTGAAATGGAGACGGTTAGCCAAATTTCAATCGGTTTGCACGGATATTTTTTCTGGAAATATTCAGGCGGTGATTCATTTCACAGATTAATAATTATCATGAGATGAGGGCGATAATAAGTGATCCAGATTACGGCAATTCGCTATCATCAGCATATGATCTCGAGTATCTGGCTGATTGAGGGAATAATCGTCGGTCAGCAAATATTGAAAACCACATATCTACTGTGTGTTTAGTACAATCCATCGGCCGCTTTAAAAGAAGGTTCACATGTTAAACAACATTCGTATCGAAGAAGATTTGTTGGGTACCAGGGAAGTTCCAGCGGATGCCTACTACGGTATTCACACTCTGAGAGCGATTGAAAACTTTTACATCAGCAACAACAAAATCAGTGACATCCCTGAGTTTGTGCGTGGCATGGTGATGGTGAAGAAAGCCGCAGCCCTGGCAAACAAAGAGCTGCAAACCATTCCGAAAAGCGCTGCAAATGCCATTATCGCCGCCTGCGATGAAGTGCTGAACAACGGCAAATGCATGGACCAGTTCCCGGTTGACGTCTATCAGGGCGGCGCGGGCACATCCGTGAACATGAATACCAACGAGGTTCTGGCTAACATCGGTCTTGAACTGATGGGCCACCAGAAAGGTGAGTACCAGTACCTCAATCCAAACGACCACGTTAACAAGTGCCAGTCCACCAACGACGCCTATCCGACCGGTTTCCGTATCGCCGTTTATGCCTCCGTGGTGAAACTGATTGACGCGATTAACCAGCTGGGCGATGGCTTCCAGCGTAAAGCCGTTGAGTTCCAGGACATTCTGAAAATGGGCCGTACCCAGTTGCAGGATGCGGTGCCGATGACCCTCGGCCAGGAGTTCCACGCGTTCAACGTGCTGCTGAACGAAGAGACCCGCAACATCCTGCGCACCTCCGAGCTGCTGCTGGAAGTCAACCTTGGCGCGACCGCCATCGGGACTCGCCTGAACACCCCAGACGGTTACCAACAGCTGGCAGTGCAGAAACTGGCAGAAGTGTCTAATCTGGCGGTTGTGCCAGCGGAAGACCTGATCGAAGCAACTTCCGACTGTGGCGCTTACGTCATGGTGCACAGTGCGCTGAAACGTCTGGCGGTTAAACTCTCCAAAATCTGTAATGACCTGCGCCTGCTCTCTTCCGGTCCACGCGCTGGCCTGAACGAAATCAACCTGCCAGAGTTGCAGGCCGGTTCGTCCATCATGCCAGCCAAAGTGAACCCGGTAGTGCCAGAAGTGGTGAACCAGGTGTGCTTCAAAGTCATCGGGAACGACATTACCGTGACCATGGCCTCCGAGGCGGGTCAGCTGCAGCTGAACGTTATGGAACCGGTGATTGGCCAGGCAATGTTTGAGTCCATCCATATCTTGACCAACGCGTGCTACAACCTGCTGGAAAAATGCATCAACGGTATTACGGCAAACAAAGAAGTGTGCGAAAGCTTCGTCTATAACTCTATCGGCATCGTCACTTATCTGAACCCGTTCATTGGCCACCACAACGGCGATATCGTCGGGAAGATTTGTGCTGAAACCGGTAAGAGCGTGCGCGAAGTCGTGCTTGAGCGTGGACTGCTGACAGAAGCTGAGTTGGATGATATCTTCTCGGCGCAAAACCTGATGCACCCGGCCTACAAAGCGAAACGTTATACCGATGAAAGCGAACAATAACAGTTCGGGTTAAACTTCCGAAAGGCACGTCACTTGTGACGTGCCTTTTTGCTTTTATAGGACATCACAAAAATAACATTTATGTATCCAACATCTAACATTCAAGGAAGCGATTATGATTGTCATTGAGCTGATTATCGTTTTGGCCGCGATTTTTCTCGGCGCCAGACTAGGGGGGATTGGTATCGGTTATGCTGGCGGGCTCGGCGTGCTGGTACTCGCAGCCATTGGTGTCGCACCGGGGAAAATCCCGTTTGACGTTATCTCCATCATCATGGCGGTGATTGCAGCGATCTCGGCGATGCAGATCGCGGGTGGCCTGGATTATCTGGTTAACCAAACCGAAAAGTTACTGCGCAAAAACCCTAAGTACATCACGATCCTTGCGCCAATTGTCACCTACTTCCTGACTATTTTTGCCGGTACCGGCAACATCTCCCTCGCAACACTCCCGGTTATTGCCGAAGTGGCGAAAGAGCAAGGCATCAAACCGTGCCGTCCGCTGTCGACCGCCGTCGTGTCCGCGCAGATTGCGATCACTGCCTCGCCGATTTCCGCTGCGGTGGTTTACATGTCATCCGTGATGGAAGGCCACGGCGTGAGCTACATCCATCTGCTCTCCGTGGTGATCCCATCGACGCTGCTGGCCGTGCTGCTGATGTCGTTCCTGGTCACCATGATGTTTAACTCTAAACTTTCCGACGATCCGGTATACCTGAAACGTCTTGAAGAAGGTTTAATTGAGCTGCGCGGCGAAAACAAAGTGGAGATCAAACCGCGCGCCAAACTGTCGGTACTGCTGTTCCTGCTCGGCGTGGTGTGCGTGGTGATTTATGCCATCGTCAACAGCCCAAGCCTCGGCCTGGTCGCAACACCGCTGATGAACACGACTAACGCAATCCTGATTATTATGCTGAGCGTTGCGACGCTAACCACCGTGCTGTGCGGTGTGGAAACGGACAGCATTCTCAGCTCAAGTACCTTTAAAGCGGGGATGAGTGCCTGTATCTGTATCCTCGGCGTGGCATGGCTCGGCGATACCTTCGTTTCTAACAATATCGACTGGATTAAAGAGACAGCGGGCTCGGTCATTCAGGGTCATCCGTGGTTGCTGGCAGTCATTTTCTTTGTGGCCTCCGCGCTGTTGTACTCTCAGGCTGCAACCGCCAAGGCGCTGATGCCGATGGCGCTGGCGCTGAACGTCTCTCCACTGACGGCGGTTGCTTCCTTTGCCGCCGTTTCCGGCCTGTTTATTCTGCCAACCTACCCGACGCTGGTCGCGGCGGTGCAGATGGATGATACCGGCACCACCCGTATCGGGCGCTTCGTGTTTAACCATCCGTTCTTTATTCCGGGCACGATGGGCGTGGTGTTCTCTGTCTGCTTCGGCTTCGTCATTGGCAGTTTTATTCTCTAAAATACTGTAGATGTAGAAATAGTTATCATCGGGCCGCTTAGCGGCCCGATTCATTCATACCCCTTGGCCCAGCGTGATATAGTATTTTTTTCACGATGAGGAGGTCGAGTAGTGAATACACCTGACGCTGTCGTTGTACTCTGTACCGCACCCGATGAAGCCACTGCCCAGGAGCTTGCCGCCAAAGTGCTGGCAGAACAGCTCGCGGCCTGCGTGACTATTCTTCCCGGTGCCACCTCGATGTACTACTGGGAAGGCAAGCTGGAACAGGAGTATGAAGTCCAGATGCTGCTGAAAACCAACGTCGCGCATCAACAGGCGCTTCTTGATTGCCTCAAATCTCATCATCCTTACCAAACCCCGGAACTGCTGGTGCTGCCAGTCGTCCACGGCGATAACGATTATCTCTCATGGCTCAACGCTTCTTTACGCTGATCTTGCTGCTGTGCAGCACGTCAGTTTTTGCCGGATTGTTTGACGCGCCCGGCCGCTCTACTTTCATCCCTGCCGACCAGGCGTTTGTTTTCGACTTCCAGCAAAACCAGCACGATCTGAATTTGAACTGGCAGGTCAAAGACGGGTACTACCTGTATCGCAAGCAGGTCAGTATCACCCCAGCGAATGCGACGATTGGCGAGCCTCAGCTGCCTGCGGGCGAGTGGCACGAAGATGAGTTCTACGGCAAAAGCGAAATCTACCGTCATCAGTTGAGTGTGCCGCTTACGGTAAGTCAGGCAAGCCAGGGGGCGACGCTGACGGTGACGTACCAGGGCTGCGCTGATGCAGGATTCTGTTATCCGCCGGAAACCAAAGTGGTGCCGCTGAGTGAAGTCGTGGCGGCGCCTTCTGCGCCCCCTTCTCAGGAACCGAGTGAAAAGAGCGCGGAACTCCCTTTCTCTGCGTTCTGGGCGTTATTGATCGGGATCGGCATCGCCTTTACGCCATGCGTATTGCCAATGTACCCGCTTATCTCCGGTATCGTTCTCGGCGGTAAACAGCGTTTATCCACCGCCCGTGCGCTGCTGCTGGCCTTTATCTATGTGCAAGGAATGGCGCTGACCTATACCGCACTTGGCCTTGTGGTGGCTGCTGCAGGGCTTCAGTTTCAGGCCGCACTTCAGCATCCTTACGTGCTCATCGGGCTGTCAGTAGTCTTTACCCTGCTGGCACTGTCGATGTTTGGGCTGTTCACGCTGCAATTGCCGTCGTCCCTGCAGACGCGCTTAACGCTGATGAGCAATCGTCAACAGGGCGGTTCTGCTGGCGGCGTGTTCGTGATGGGGGCGATCGCTGGGTTGATCTGCTCACCCTGCACCACCGCACCGCTGAGCGCCATCCTGCTGTACATCGCCCAGAGCGGGAATATGTGGTTCGGCGGCGGGACACTCTATCTCTATGCGCTGGGCATGGGCTTGCCGCTGATTTTGGTCACCGTGTTCGGCAATCGCCTGTTGCCGAAAAGCGGTCCGTGGATGGAGACGGTGAAAACGGCGTTCGGTTTTGTGATTCTTGCCCTGCCGGTATTCTTGCTGGAGCGTGTGATTGGCGATATCTGGGGGATGCGTTTGTGGGCCATTCTTGGCGTTGCGTTCTTCGCTTGGGCATTTATCACTAGCCTGTCCGCGCAAAAGCCGTGGATGCGGATGGTGCAGATTGTTCTGCTTGCCGCTGCGCTGGTAAGTGCGCGTCCGCTTCAGGACTGGGCGTTTGGCGCGACGACAGCACAAACACAGGCACATCTTAACTTCACGCAAATCAGCAGCGTTGATGAGCTGAATACCGCGCTGGCACAGGCTAAAGGCAAACCAGTGATGCTCGATCTGTACGCCGACTGGTGCGTGGCCTGTAAAGAGTTCGAAAAATACACTTTCAGCGATCCGCAGGTGCAAAACGCGCTGAAAGAGACCGTTCTGTTGCAGGCTAACGTAACGGCCAATAATGCGCAGGACAAGGCCTTGCTGAAGGAACTCAACGTGCTCGGCCTGCCGACTATTCTGTTCTTTAATGAACAGGGCAAAGAGCAGCCCGCCGGGCGTGTGACCGGATTTATGGACGCAACCGCATTCAGCGCACATTTGCGCGATCGCCAGCCGTAAACGACACTGTTAACGGGAGAAACCGTTAGCATTGGGAGGAGAAAACCGTGCAACGTGAAGACGTACTGGGGCAAGCCCTGCAATTACTTGAAGTACAAGGGATCGCCAATACCACGCTTGAGATGGTCGCCGAACGCATCGATTATCCTCTGGATGAACTTAGGCGCTTCTGGCCCGACAAAGAGGCGCTGCTTTACGACGCCCTGCGTTACCTTAGCCAGCAGGTGGACATCTGGCGCAGACAGCTGATGCTGAACGAAGAGCTGACGGCAGAGCAGAAAGTGTTGGCGCGCTACACTGCGCTGGCGGATTGCGTTCGTAATAATCGCTATCCGGGCTGCCTGTTTATCGCTGCCTGTACTTTTTATCCCGATCCGGGCCATCCAATCCATCAGTTGGCTGATCAGCAGAAAAGCGCCGCTCACGACTTTACGCACGAGCTGCTCACGACGCTAGAAGTCGACGATCCGGCGATGGTGGCCAAACAGATGGAACTGGTGCTGGAAGGCTGCCTGAGCCGTATGCTGGTCAACCGCAGTCTGACTGACGTCGAAACAGCACACCGTCTGGCGGAAGATATTCTGCGTTTTGCCCAGTGCCGCATGGGTGGCGCACTGACTTAAGCCAGCATCCCAGCCCACGCAGAAACAAGCAAGCACAGGGCCATTACGCGTTGAAATCGCACCATCGCCACGGTGGTGCGAAACACGCGGTTCACCGCCTTCCCCAGCCACGCCCAGCACATCAGACATCCAATCGAAATCACTAAGAACCACAGCGCCATCAGCGCGACATCCCGCAACGTATGATCTCCCACCGGCGCAAACAGGCTCACCACTGCCAGTGCCATCATCCATGTCTTTGGGTTGACCACCTGTAATAGCGCGGCCGCACGCGCCGTAAAACGATGATACGAACCGTTGGTCAGATTTGCCGCTGGCGCACTGAACAGCTGCCAGCTCATCCAGCTTAACCACAGCACACCCGCCCAGCTCATCATTTGACGAATCAGAGGGTACTGGCGCAGGATTTCTCCGGCACCTGCACCGGAGACCAGCACGATGGCGCTGGCTGCAACACAGCCGCTCACAAGGGCGGGAAGGGTCGCCTTCACGCCATAGTGCTGGCTATTGGTCAGAATGAGGATGTTGGTCGGGCCTGGCGTTATCGAGGCGACAAAAGCAAACAGCAGAAACGGCATCAGATTCACAGGTAGCTCCTTATTTTTGGAGCTCTGACTGTGCCGCTATTTATTGGAAACGTCTGGAAGGTTTGTGCACAACTTTCGGTAATGGGCAGGAGTGATGCGATAGGCCCGCTGAAACCAGCGCCCAAGATGGCTCTGGTCGGCAAAACCGAGCGATGCGGCTACCGCCACAGGCTGATCTCCACGCGCCAGCATCTGACGGGCTTTCGCCAGTCGAAGCTGAATTAGCCAGGCGTGCGGTGCCAGGTGGAACTCGCGTTTAAAACAGCGGGTCAGGGTAAAGCGGTCGGTTCCCGTCTCGCGCGCCAGATCTGACAGCCCAAGATTTTCGCCCATATGGGCATACAGGTAATCGCGTGCCCGATGTGCCACCGCCGCGCTTTGCAGCTGCGAGGGCAACTTTTTCCGCCAGTGGCAATGGGAGGTGATCTGCGCCAGTAAGTTATCCATCGTACTCTGCTGGACGATTTTCATTTCATCCTGATGCAATGAGTTAAATGTCTCACCGATGGAACGAACCAGCTGCGGCTCGCGCGTTAGTGTTTGCGCAAAATGCAGGGAATAACTACCGGGGGTCGATTCATATAGCCCGTGTAGCGTGTTGTTCAGCCACTGCTCGTCAAGGTAGAACGTCAGATAGGTAAAGCCACCATCGACCGGTGCATCGCCATCGTGGATTTCACCGGGTTCAAGCAAAAAGGCATCACCCGGATGGCTCCGGTGACGTTCGCGACGGCAATGGAACTGCTGGGTGCCAGAAAGCGTGATGCCCACCAGATAGCTGTCGTGCCAGTGCGGGTCGAAGGCATGGCCTTCAAAGTGCGCTTTAATGGTTTCAATACCTGTATCTGCATGCTGACGTAGCTCAAGCCAGTCGTTCGCCATACCGCCCTCCTCTCAACTGCCAGCATTGCTGTTTCGCACGACCTTTGTCTGGAAGATTTGTGCAATTTCGCTGCGGGAACCGACAGATTGCCGTAAAGTTAAGCAGTTGAACAGCTTTTCCCGAATTAGGGTTGACGGGCAAACGGGATTAGGGTTTAATGCGCTCCGTTGCCCGGATAGCTCAGTCGGTAGAGCAGGGGATTGAAAATCCCCGTGTCCTTGGTTCGATTCCGAGTCCGGGCACCACTATTTAAAGAAACCAGCCTACGGGCTGGTTTCTTGCTTTTGGGGATTCGGTAGTTTTGGCCGCCCCCACCAACGTAAAATATCCACTCTTCTTGCCTGAGCATTGCCAACATTCCTCCTTTAAATCACCTGATCTGTACGTTCCAGAAGCTATAAAAGCTATGACAGGAGCAGTATTCTGCGCTGAGTTTTAATGAGATCAGTATGTTTGGAGGATTTTTGAGAAAGGACAAAAACGCAAAAAGGCCATCCTTCCGGATGACCTCTTCACTTAATTGATGCCTGGCAGTTCCCTACTCTCACATGGGGAGACCCCACACTACCATCGGCGCTACGGCGTTTCAC